>CALEKY010000080.1 GCA_937902995.1 uncultured Sinobacteraceae bacterium | reverse complement strand
GCTTTGCGATCCGCGAGGGCGGCAAGACCGTCGGCGCAGGCGTCGTCTCCAAGATCTTGCAGTGATGAATGTGGGTTCGTGGCTCGCAGCAGCGAAGTGCGAGCCACGAATCGCAACCGAGTAAGCAACCATGGCAACGAATCAAAACATCCGCATCAGCCTCAAGGCTTTCGATCACCGCCTGATCGACAATTCGGCGCGTGAGATCGTCGAGACGGCAAAGCGTACCGGCGCGACTGTCCGAGGCCCTGTTCCGTTGCCGACGAAGAAGGAGCGCTTCACGGTGCTGATCTCGCCGCACGCCGATAAGGATGCACGCGACCAGTACGAGATCCGTACGCACAAGCGTCTGATGGACATCCTGAATCCGACGGACAAGACCGTCGATGCGCTGATGAAGCTCGAGCTTCCGGCCGGTGTGGATGTCCAGATCAAGCTGAACTGATCATTGGGGCGCTGAGTACTGGGCCCTGGGCTGCTGGTAGAAGGGGTTTTCTGACCAGAATCCAGAGCCCATAGCTCAGTCCCCTGTCGAGCCGCTTGCAAAGCGGGTCGACCTGACTATAATTCGCGCCTCTTTGCGCCGAGGCCTGGCCCTGACGGGGTACCGCTCGAGCGGCATGACCGAACCCCTCATCTGATCGTTCGGTCGGCCTCTCTTCGGATTCTCGCTAACCGCCCGATTGCCCGGCTTCGAATCGATTGATTCGGCGTCCTTGGGTGGCGCCGACGATTCGCAATAGGTTTTCGTTATCCGCAGCAGCCAATCGTAGCCGCTGCGTCGTTGAGGAATAAGAGGACATACGATGAGCGCTGCCAAGACCCTTGGTCTGGTCGGTCGTAAGGCGGGAATGACGCGCGTCTTCACAGAGACGGGCGAAACCATCCCGGTGACCGTCATCGAAGCACTGCCGAATCGCGTCACTCAGGTGCGCACGGTGGAGAATGACGGCTATCGCGCCGTGCAAGTGGCATTCGGCGAGCGCAAGCCGTCGCGCCTCAACAAGCCGCTCACGGGTCACTACGCAAAGGCCAAAGTGGCTCCCGGCCAATCTCTCGTCGAGTTCCGACTGAGCGACGAAGAAGGCAAGGACCTCGCCCCGGGCAGCGAAATCAAGGTGGACCTCTTCAGCGCCGGGCAGATCGTGGACGTGACCGGCACGACCATCGGTAAAGGGTTCGCCGGCACGATGAAGCGCCACAACTTTGCTGGCGGCTACGCGTCGCACGGTGCCTCGGTCGTGCACCGTGCTCCCGGTTCCATCGGCCAACGTCAGACGCCGGGTCGTGTGTTCAAAGGCAAGCGTATGTCGGGCCATATGGGTGTCCAGCGCCGCACGATCGAGAACCTTCAAGTCGTGCGCGTCGATGCAGAACGCAACCTGCTTTTGATCCGCGGTGCCGTGCCGGGTGCCCCGGGTGGCCAAGTGATCGTGCGTCCTTCCGTGAAAGCTGCAGCGAAGGCTCGTAAGAAGACCGTCGCTCCGACCAAGAAGTAAGCCGCCATGAAGTTGAAAGTCATCACCAACGGCGCGCAAACCGAAGAAGTCCAAGTGTCGGACGCAACGTTCGCGCGTGCCTACAACGAACCACTCGTTCACCAGGTCGTCACGGCTTACATGGCCGCTGCGCGTGCGGGAACGAAGGCGCAGAAGACTAAGGCCGAAGTGAGCGGCGGTGGCATCAAGCCGTGGCGCCAGAAGGGTACCGGTCATGCGCGCGTCGGCTCTATCCGCAGCCCGATTTGGGTCGGCGGCGGTCGCGCGTTCGCGGCCAAGCCGCGCAAGTTCACCCAGAAGGTGAACCGCAAGATGTATCGCGCGGCGATCCAGGCCATGTTGTCGGAGCTCGCGCGCCAGGATCGGCTCCTCGTGGTCAACGGCATCGAACTCGAGGCGCCGAAGACGAAGCTGCTCGTCAAGAAGCTCGGCGAGCTCAATCTCGGCGAGAACGTCCTCGTTCTGATCGAGGGTCACGACGAGAAGCTCGAGCTTGCAGCTCGCAACTTGCCCTACGTCGATGTACTGCCGGTCGCTGCGCTGAATCCGGTCAGTCTCGCGCGGCACGAAAAAGTGGTTGCCACGGTCGGTGCCGTGCGCATGCTCGAAGAGAGGCTCGCATGAGTCAGGAAAAATTGATGAACGTGCTGATCGGTCCGCACGTCTCCGAAAAGAGCGCCCGGATCTCGGAAGGGGCGAATCAATTCGTCTTCCGTGTGCGCCGCGACGCGAGGAAGCAGGACGTCAAGGCGGCCGTCGAGCTGATGTTCGAAGTCAAGGTCTCGGACGTGAACATCGTGAACGTTCGCGGCAAGCAGAAGCGATTCGGTCAACGAGTCGGTCGTCGTCAGGACTTCAAGAAGGCGTATGTCCGCCTTGCTCCGGGACAGAGCATCGATCTGTCCGGCACCGAAGCCTGATCGAGTGAGGAAGTAGAGTCATGGCATTGATCAAGTCCAAACCGACTTCGCCGGGCCGGCGCTTCCAGGTGAAGATTTCGCGGGCGCACCTGCACAAGGGTGGTCCGGAGCCGTCGCTCGTCGTTCACAAGAACTCGACCGGCGCGCGCAATCATTTCGGCCGTCTGACGGTTCGTCACCAAGGCGGCGGACACAAGCAGAAGTATCGCATCGTCGACTTCCTGCGTGACAAGGATGGCGTTCCCGGCAAGGTCGAGCGTATCGAGTACGACCCGAATCGGTCGGCGCACCTCGCGCTCGTGCTGTACAAGGACGGCGAGCGTCGCTACATCCTCGCGCCGAAAGGTTTGAATCCGGGCGACACGGTGATGTCCGGTCCGGAAGCGCCGATCAAGGTCGGCAATGCGATGCAGCTTCGCCACATCCCGATCGGTACGACGATTCACAACGTGGAGATGAAGCCGGGTAAGGGCGGTCAGCTCGCCCGCGCTGCCGGCTGCTCCGCGCAGCTTGCCGCTCGAGAAGGTTTGTACGCCACGATCCGCCTGCGTTCGAACGAAATGCGCAAGGTCCACATCGACTGCCGCGCAACGATCGGCGAGGTCGGCAACGACGAGCACAACCTGCGTAGCTACGGCAAGGCCGGCGCCATCCGTTGGCGCGGCATTCGCCCGACGGTGCGCGGCGTCGTCATGAACCCGGTCGATCACCCGCACGGCGGTGGTGAAGGTAAGTCCGGCCAAGGTAATCCGCACCCGGTGAGCCCGTGGGGCTGGAATACCAAGGGTAAGAAGACGCGTCGTAACAAGCGCACGGCGAACATGATCGTTCGTCGCCGTAACTAATTGAGGAAGATGCTGTGCCTCGTTCAGTAAAGAAAGGCCCGTTCGTCGATCTGCACCTCGCAAAGAAGGTGCGCCTCGCTGTCGAAAAGAACGATCGTCGGCCGATCAAAACCTGGTCGCGCCGGTCCATGATCCTCCCCGACATGGTCGGGTTGACGATCGCCGTGCACAACGGACGTCAGCACGTGCCCGTGCTGATCTCGGAGAACATGGTCGGTCACAAGTTGGGTGAGTTCGCGCCGACGCGTACGTTCAAGGCGCACTCGGGCGATAAGAAGGGAGCGCAGTAACACCATGCAAGTCGCGGCTAAATTGCGTTACGCACGCATCTCTCCGCAGAAGTGCCGGCTCATTGCCGACATGGTGCGCGGCAAGCCTGTGGGCTTGGCGCTGAATACGTTGCGCTACACGCCGAAGAAGGGCGCCAAGATCGTCCGCAAAGTGCTTGAGTCGGCGATCGCCAATGCCGAGAACAACCTGAGCGCTGATGTGGACGAGCTGAAGGTCGAGAAGATCACCGTGGATGCAGCACCGGTGCTCAAGCGTTTTCATGCGCGGGCCAAGGGTCGCGGCACCCGTATCTGGAAACGCAACAGCCACATCGTCGTGACGGTCGGCGACGGCAAGAGCGAGTAACCATCATGGGTCAGAAAGTCAATCCGATCGGAATTCGCCTCGGCATCACTCGGGACTGGAGCTCGAAGTGGTATGCCTCGTCGAAGAATTTTCCGACGTACGTCTACACGGATTTTCTCGTCCGCGACTTCTTGAAGAAGAAGCTGGCGGAAGCTTCCGTGAGCCGTATTCAGATCGACCGTGCGGCGAGCAAGGTGAACATCACGATTCACACCGCCCGGCCCGGCATTGTGATCGGCAAGAAGGGCGAGGACATCGAGAAGTTGCGCGCGCAAGTGGCGACGATGATGAAGATGCCCGTGACGAATGTGCGCATCAACATCGCAGAGATTCGCAAGCCGGAGCTCGACGCGCAGCTCGTCGCTGAAGGCATCGCTCAGCAGCTCGAGCGTCGCGTGATGTTCCGTCGCGCCATGAAGCGCGCAGTGACGAACACGATGCGCATCGGCGCGCTCGGCATCAAGGTTCGCGTGTCCGGCCGTCTGAACGGTGCCGAGATCGCACGTACGGAGTGGTATCGCGAAGGCCGCATTCCGCTGCACACGTTCCGCGCGGATATCGATTACGGCTTTGCCGAAGCGAAGACCACGTACGGCGTCATCGGCGTAAAAGTGTGGATCTTCAAAGGGGAGGTCTTCGCGCAGCAGGAACAGCCTGCGGAATCGGCGGAGACCCAGCAGCCGGCAGCACCGACGGAGGCCACGGCCTGAGGTGATGGCAGGTGGGTAGGGCCTCTGGCCGTAACCCCAGCCTGTAGCCCGTAGCCAGAGAGAAACGACCATGTCCATGTTGCAACCGAAGCGGACGAAGTACCGCAAGCAGTTCAAGGGCCGCCTCACCGGTCTCGCGCAGAGCGGCAATTACGTTGCTTTCGGCGATTACGGACTGAAAGCGACGAGCCGTGCTCGCATGACTGCGCGCGAGCTCGAGGCTGCACGCCGTGCCATGACTCGCTACGTCAAGCGCGGCGGACAGATCTGGGTGCGCGTGTTCCCGGACGTTCCGGTGACGAAGAAGCCGCTCGAAGTGCGTATGGGCAGCGGCAAGGGCAACGTCGAGTACTACGTTGCGAAAGTGAAGCCTGGGAAGATTCTGTTCGAGATGGAAGGCGTGAGCGAAGCGGTTGCGCGCGAAGCGTTCCGTCTTGCGGCGTCCAAGCTGTCAGTCGACACGCAATTCGTCGTTCGCCAAGTCAGGGCAGGTTAATCGATGAACGTGAAAGAACTCAGACAGAAGTCGCCGGCCGACTTGCAAAAGGAACTGCTCGCTCTGCGTCGCGAACAGTTCAACCTGCGTATGGCGCTGGCGACTGGCCAAGGTGCCAAGCCGGATCAGTTCACGAAGGTTCGTCGGAACATCGCTCGTGTGAAGACGGTGATGGCCGAGCAGCGGCGCGCTGCACAGAAGGGTGAGTGAGCATGAGTAACGAAGCTAAGCCTGCCGAGGCCAGTGCGCCCGAGGCGAACAAGGGCAAGACCCTGACGGGCAAGGTCGTCAGCAACAAGATGCAGAAGACGATTGCAGTTGCCGTCGAGCGCTACGTGCCGCATCCGCAGTACGGCAAGTACATGCGTCGTACGACGAAGCTGCTCGCTCACGACGAGAACAATGAAAGCCGTGAAGGCGACATTGTCGCGATTCAGGAGTGCCGGCCGCTTTCACGTCGTAAGAGCTGGCGCCTGGTGAAGATCGTCAGCCGCGCGCCGCAGACGCGCGCGCAACAAACGGATGGAGCGACGCCATGATTCAGATGCGCACATTGTTGAGCGCTGCGGACAACAGCGGTGCACGTAGTCTGATGTGCATCAAGGTGCTCGGCGGTTCAAAGCGCCGCTATGCGACCGTCGGCGACATCATCAAGGTCAGCATCCGCGACGCCATTCCGCGCGGCAAAGTCAAGAAGGGCGAGGTGTACGACGCCGTCGTCGTCCGCACGAAGTTCGGCGTACGTCGTCCGGACGGCTCCTTGATCCGCTTCGACGGCAATGCGGCCGTGCTGCTCACGAACAAGCTTGAGCCGATCGGCACGCGTATTTTCGGGCCAGTGACTCGTGAGCTGCGTACCGCGCAGTTCATGAAGATCATTTCGCTCGCACCCGAGGTGCTGTAAGGACAACAGGCAAGAGGCAAGAAGGCGAACGCCAGAGTTTTCTGGCCGTAGCCCGTAGCCCGTAGCCCGTAGCCTGAGGTTGCTATGAAGAAGATTCGCAAAGGTGACGAAGTCGTCGTGATCGCTGGCCGCGATAAGGGCCGGCGCGGCACTGTCGTCAAAGTGCTCGACGGCAAGGTGATCGTCGAGAACATAAACGTGGTGAAGCGTCACACCAGGCCAAATCCTGCACGGAACGTCCCAGGCGGCATCGTGGAGAAAGAAGCGCCGATCGACGTGTCTAACGTGATGCTTTGGAATCCGGTGACGAAGAAGGGCGATCGCGTCGGCTTTCGCACGCTCGCCGATGGCCGCAAGGTGCGCTACTTCAAGTCGAACAACGAAGTCGTGGATGCGTGAGGGTCTAGGAACGACGGGCGGCGCGTCTGCCGTTTTCGACTGCTGAGAGATTCATATGGCAAGGCTTCAACAGTACTACCGCGAGAAGGTCGTTCCCGAGTTGATGAAGACTCTGGGACTGAAGAACCCCATGCAGGTGCCGAAGATCGAGAAGATCACGGTCAACATGGGTGTTGGCGAGGCGGTAGCCGACAAGAAGGTCATCGACAACGCGGCTGCGGACTTGGCCAAGATCACGGGCCAGAAGCCGCTCGTCACGCGTGCCCGCAAGTCGGTGGCGACATTCAAGATTCGTCAGGGCCTTCCGATCGGGTGCAAGGTGACGTTGCGCGGGGCGCGCATGTACGAGTTCCTCGATCGACTCGTGAACATTGCGATGCCGCGTATCCGCGACTTCCGCGGTGTCAGTCCGCGTTCCTTCGACGGCCGTGGCAATTACAACTTCGGCGTCAAGGAACAGATCATTTTCCCGGAGATCGCGTACGACCAGATCGATGCGATCCGGGGTATGGACATCACGATCACGACGACGGCGCAGGACGACAAAGCGGGTCGTGCGCTGCTCGAAGCGTTCAATTTTCCGTTCCGCAAGTAACTGCCTCTAATCAGGCAAGAGGACAGGGCGAGGCTTATGGCCAAGAAATCGATGGTCAATCGGGAACTGAAGCGTGCAAAGCTGGTACAGCGGTACGCAGCGAAGCGCGCGCGGCTGAAGGAGCTCATTCGCAAGCCGACGACGAGTCCCGCGGAACGCGAGGCCGCGATGGCGCAGCTGCAGGCGCTGCCGCGCGACTCGAGCAAGGTTCGCCTGCGTAACCGCTGTCAGATCACGGGCCGTCCGCGCGGGTACTACCGCAAGTTCGGTCTCGGTCGCACGAAGCTGCGCGAAGCAACGATGCGCGGCGAGATTCCGGGCCTCGGAAAGGCCAGCTGGTAACAGCTGGAACCACTGGAGCACGACATGAGCATGACGGATCCCATTGCCGACTTCCTGACCCGCATTCGCAACGGCCAAACCTCGGGCAAGACCGAGGTTGTCGTGCCGTCATCGAAGCTGAAGGTGGCGATTGCGAAGGTTCTGAAGGAAGAGGGCTACATCGAGGACTACTCGTCCACCGTGAATGACGGTAAGGCGACGTTGACGGTGCAGTTGAAGTACTTCCAGGGTCGTCCGGTGATCGACCGCCTGGAGCGCGTCAGCCGTCCCGGTTTGCGCGTGTACAAAGGCAAAGACGAGCTGCCCTCCGTTTTGGGTGGTTTTGGAGTTGCCATTGTATCGACATCGAAAGGCGTGATGACTGACCGCCAAGCGCGTGCGGCTGGTCACGGCGGCGAGGTGCTCTGCATCGTCGCGTAAAGCGGTGCGATGCGAGTGCAGTAGTGTCTAGCGACAGAACGCCACAACGGAAAAGACTGACATGTCTCGAGTAGCAAAGCAGCCGGTTGCCATCCCGCAAGGTGTGACGGCAACCATTTCTGCCGATCAAGTGACGATCAAGGGCAGCAAGGGCACGTTGAGCCTTCGTATCAACAGCAGGCACGTGAAAGTCGTCCAAGACGGCAATCTGTTGAAGGTCGAGAAGGTAAACGGTGCGCGGGAAGCGAACATGGTCGCCGGCTCGACGCGCGCGCACCTTGCGAACATCGTGGAAGGTGTGAGCAAGGGTTACGAGCGCAAGCTCGAGCTCGTCGGCGTGGGCTACCGCGCCCAGGCGCAGGGCAAGAACCTGAACCTGACGCTGGGTTTTTCGCATCCGGTCACTTATGTGGCGCCCGAAGGCATCACGATCGAGACGCCGTCGCAGACGGAAATCGTGATCAAAGGTGCCGACCTGCAGCAGGTCGGCCAAGTTGCCGCGGATATTCGTGCGTTCCGCCCGCCCGAGCCGTACAAGGGCAAGGGTGTGCGCTACGCGGGCGAGAAGATCGAACTGAAGGAAGCGAAGAAGAAGTGATCTAAGGGCGTGAGTTGTGAGTAGTGAGCCGTGAATCGAAAGACGCGCGCTGCACACTCGGGCAACTCACCACTCCCACTCACGATTCACTTTGAAGAGTAGAGATCGATGAACAAGAACGCACAACGGCTCCGGAGAGCGGCACGTACCCGTGCGAAGATTCGGGAGCTGAAGGCTTTGCGGCTGTCAGTGCATCGCACGCCGCGGCATATCTACGCACAGATCTTCGATCCGAATTCGAAGGTTCTCGCCGCTGCGTCGACGCTGCAAAAGGAGGTGCGCCAGGGCTTGAAGGGCACCGGTAACATCGAGGCTGCTGCCGCAGTGGGCAAGGCGATCGCCGAGAGGGCGAAGGCCGCTGGCATCACGCGCGTTGCGTTCGATCGTTCCGGCTTCAAGTATCACGGGCGCATCAAGGCGTTGGCTGACGCTGCGCGCGAAAACGGGCTCGAGTTCTAGTCGCGGTAGGCGCTGGAATTACGACTTACAGGTTCCTTCGAGGAAACACATCAATGGCCAGAGTTGAAAAAGCTGCTGCAGCCGACGAGTACATCGAGAAGCTCGTGGCGGTGAACCGCGTGGCGAAAGTCGTCAAGGGCGGCCGCCAGTTCGGATTCACGGCGCTCACGGTCGTGGGCGATGGCCGCGGCAAGGTCGGATTCGGATACGGCAAGGCGCGCGAAGTGCCGATTGCGATCCAGAAGGCCATGCAACAGGCGCGTAAGAACTTGGTGACGGTGGCGTTGAACAACGCAACGCTCTACTACCCGGTTCATGGCAAGCATGGTACGACGCGCGTGTACATGCAGCCGGCGGCCGACGGTACTGGCTTGATCGCCGGCGGCGGAATGCGCGCCGTGTTCGAGTGCGCCGGTGTGCGCAACGTGCTCGCGAAGAGTCACGGCTCGCGTAATCCGATCAATGTCGTGCGCGCGACAATGAATGCGCTGATGAAGATTCAGGCGCCGGAAGAGATCGCTGCGAAGCGCGGCAAGCGTGTCGAGGAGTTGCTGGGCGCCTAATGCGCACCCGAGACGAGGTTAGATCATGGCGAACGCGAACGGAAAGACCATCAAAGTCACGCTGGTGAGGAGCGTCCACGGACAGCTCGAGCGCCATCGTGCAACGGTGCGGGGGCTTGGCCTCAGGCGCATCCGCGATTCGCGCGTGCTCCCCGACACACCGGAAATTCGCGGCATGATTCGCGCCTCGAGCCACTTGCTCAAGGTTGAAGAGGCTTAAGGACGACAAGCGCGAGGTCCGCAACCCGTTTGGACGATTCCGACGGAGCGCGAATCTCGAATCGCGAAACCATACGAGTAACAGTTATGCGTTTAAACACTCTCGCTCCGGCCCCAGGTAGCAAGAAGCCGCGTCTTCGCGTCGGCCGTGGTCTGTCGGCCGGTCAAGGCAAGACTTGCGGTCGCGGCATCAAGGGTCAGAGAGCGCGTAAGGGCGGCTACCACAAAGTCGGGTTCGAGGGTGGTCAGATGCCTTTGCAGCGTCGACTTCCCAAGACAGGTTTCCGCTCAAAGGTGGCACCGACCGTCGCGGAAGTGCGGCTTTCGGAGCTGAAGAAGGTCTCTGGAGACGTCGTGGACTTGGCCGCGCTCAAGGCTGCGAAGTTGGTGCCGGCGCAGGCACTTCGCGCCCGCATCGTCGCCTCGGGTGAGATCGGAAAGGCCGTGACGGTCAAGGGTGTGCATGTAACGAAGGGTGCGCGCGCGGCAATCGAGGCTGCCGGCGGCAAGGTCGAGGCCGCTTAATCCGGCGCTCGATCAATACGGAATCCATCACTTTGGCAACGAAGACCTCAGCTCCACCGCTCGCCGCGCTCGGCGAGATCACACGCTTCGCAGAGTTGCGACAGCGGCTGTTCTTCTTGCTGGGCGCATTGGTCGTCTACCGCATCGGTACCTTCATTCCGGTGCCTGGCATCGACCCGATTGCTCTTGCGCGTCTGTTCGAATCGCAGCAGGGCACGATCCTCGACATGTTCAACATGTTCTCGGGTGGTGCCTTCGAGCGCTTGTCCATTTTCGCGCTCGGCGTGATGCCCTACATCTCGTCCTCCATCATCGTGCAAATGATGGCTGTCGTCGTTCCCCAATTGGCAGCCATCAAGAAGGAAGGGGAATCCGGCCGGCGTAAGCTCATGCAGTACACGCGCTATGGTACGGTGGGATTGGCTGCGGTGCAGGGCGCGTCAGCCGCGATCGCCTTCCAGAATCAAGGGGTCGTGATCTCTCCGGGTGCGCAATTCGTCTTCATTGCCACCATCACCCTGGTCGCGGGGTCGATGTTCCTGATGTGGCTGGGCGAGCAGATTACCGAGCGCGGTCTGGGTAACGGCATTTCGATGATCATTCTCGCGGGCATCGTCGCCGGGTTGCCCGCAGCGATCGGCGGTTCGCTCGAGCTCGTTCGTACCGGCGAGATGAATGCCTTTTTGGGGCTCGCGCTGATGGGAATGGTGGTTGCCGTGACCGCCTTCGTCGTCTTCGTCGAGCGCGGCCAACGCCGCATCCAAGTGAACTACGCCAAGCGGCAGCAGGGTCGGCGCTTGATGGCGGGGCAGAGCACGCACTTGCCTTTCAAGCTCAACATGTCGGGCGTCATCCCGCCGATCTTCGCATCGAGCCTCTTGCTGTTCCCGGCCACGATCGCGAGCTGGTCCGGTACCAGCGAGGGTTTGGGGTGGCTGCAGAACATTTCGGCGGCGCTGACCCCGGGCCAGCCGGCGCACATGCTGCTTTACGGCGGCCTGATCATCTTCTTTTGCTTCTTCTATACCGCGCTGGTGTTCAACTCGCGCGAAACGGCGGAGAACCTGAAGAAGTCGGGTGCGTTCATTCCCGGCATTCGGCCAGGCCAGCAGACCGCCGAGTACATCGACAAGGTTTTGACGCGGCTGACGGTGTGGGGCGCCCTGTATGTGACGCTCGTCTGCTTGCTTCCGGAGTTCCTGATCGCTCGCTTCAGCGTCCCGTTCTACTTCGGTGGCACCTCGCTCCTGATCATGGTCGTCGTCATCATGGATTTTCAGGCGCAGGTCGCTGCGCACCTCATGTCGCGGCAATACGAGGGTCTGATGAAGAAGGCCAACCTCCGCGGCTATGGACGTCCGGGGCAGAGTTGAAGGCTTGAGAGCGCCGTAGACCGAAGGCTGGGTGAGAGAGGGAATCTCCCGAATCAGCTGCCAGTTTGCGGCCGGAGTGACGAGCGATCGCAGGTCGCATGAGAGGGTTTGTATGAAGGTTCGTGCTTCCGTAAAGAAGATTTGCAAGAACTGCAAGATCGTGCGCCGTCGTCGGGTCGTGTACGTCATCTGCTCCGACGCGCGCCACAAGCAGCGGCAAGGCTGATTACGCGGTTAAGGCATTGAGTTACTGAGTTTTTTGGGTTAAAGTTCCGCGCTTTTCGTCGCGGGGGAGACTGCAATGGCCCGCATCGCCGGCATCAACATTCCGATGAACAAACACGTCTGGGTGGGGCTCACCTCCATCTATGGCGTGGGCAGAACGCAGGCTATGAAGGCGTGCGCTGGCGCGGGCGTGAGCCCGACCACGCTGGTGAAGGATCTCACCGATGCCGAGGTCGCAGCCCTGCGTGCACAAATTGCCAAACTCACTGTCGAAGGCGATTTGCGGCGCGAGGTCTCGATGAACATCAAGCGTTTGATGGATCTCGGCTGCTATCGCGGAATCCGTCATCGCCGCGGCTTGCCGGTGCGCGGTCAGCGCACGCGTACGAACGCGCGTACCCGCAAAGGACCGCGTAAGGCGGCCGTGAAGATGAACGCGCCTCCGGGCAAGGGCTGATCGGCTAGCGGCGGGTAAGGCTGAACTTTTTCGATGCGTCGCATGAGCGACGCGTTGCTTCGTTAGAGAGAACACATGGCTGAGCAGAGACAGGGTCAAGCCGCGGGTAAAGGGCGCAAGAAGGTCAAGAAGCATGTGACCGATGCGATCGCTCACGTGCACGCTTCCTTCAACAACACGATCGTCACGATCACCGACCGGCAAGGCAATACGCTGTCGTGGGCGACTTCGGGCGGTTGCGGATTCCGCGGCTCGCGCAAGAGCACACCCTTTGCCGCGCAGGTTGCTGCCGAGAAGGCAGGCGTGGCCGCGCAGGAGCATGGGGTCAAGACCGTAGAAGTGCGCGTGAAGGGCCCGGGACCCGGCCGTGAGTCCGCTGTGCGTGCATTGAACGCCTGCGGCCTGAAGATCACGAACATCTCTGACGTCACGCCGATTCCGCACAACGGCTGCCGTCCGCCGAAGAAGCGTCGCGTCTAACGTTTTCGATTTGCCTGTGCCCGCGCATCGGGCAGGAAGAGAGTTACATGGCTCGTTATCTAGGTCCAAAGTGCAAGCTGTCGCGTCGCGAAGGGACAGACTTGTTTCTGAAAAGCGGCGTGAAACCGCTCGAGTCGAAGTGCAAGTTCGAGGTTCCTCCTGGCGGTGTGAAGGGCGAGCGCAAGGCTCGTTTGTCGGACTACGGTCTGCAGTTGCGCGAGAAGCAGAAGCTGCGCCGCATGTACGGCGTGCTCGAGCGGCAGTTCCGCAACTACTACGTCAAAGCAACCGGCCGTCCGGGTGCGACCGGCTCGACGCTGCTGCAGCTGCTCGAAGGGCGGCTCGATAACGTCGTCTATCGTATGGGCTTTGCCTCAACGCGCAGCGAAGCTCGCCAGCTCGTGAGCCACAAGGCGATTACGGTGAACGGCGAGGTCGTGAACATCCCGTCGTACCAGTGCAAGCCTGGCGATGTGATTGCCGTGCGCGAGAAGGCTCAGAAGCAGCTGCGCATTCAGACGGCGCTGCAGATCAAATCGCAGGTCGGTTTCCCGGAGTGGGTCGAAGTCGACGAAAAGAAGTTCTCGGGAACGCTCAAGCAACTGCCTGACCGGGAGGACATCCTGCCGGACATCAACGAGAACCTCGTCGTCGAGTTGTATTCGAAGTAATGCCTTGCGGCGGGTTCGAACCGATAGGGCTTCGAACCCGTCCTCGCATTTCGGTCGACTTGGGTAATTCAGTAAGGGTTGCACTCGTTGCGAGTGCGCATGCCGTAACGGCACACAAGCAGGTGAAGGGTCCATGCAGGCATCCGTTGGCGAATTCCTGAAGCCACGCGTCGTCAAGGTCACGCCGACCAACGCCCGTCAGGCGAAAGTCGTGATCGAGCCTTTCGAGAGAGGCTTTGGCCATACTCTCGGCAATGCTCTGCGCCGCGTGTTGCTTTCCTCCATGCCGGGCTGTGCGATCACCGAAGCGGAGATCGACGGGGTACTCCACGAGTACACGAGCATCGAAGGCGTTCAAGAGGACGTCGTCGACATTCTGCTCAACCTCAAGCAGGTTGCTATTCGTCTCAATGCGCGCGATGAGGCGGAGCTGCGGCTGCACAAGAAGGGGCCGGGTCCTGTCACAGCTGGCGACATTCAGCTCGACCACGATGTCGAGGTGATCAACCCCGACCTCGTGATTGCCAATCTCACGAAGGCGGGCGAGCTCAACATGCTGCTCAAGGTCGAGCGCGGCCGCGGTTACCGGCCGGCGATTCAGCGTGCGACATTCGAAGAGGCGAGCCGACCGATCGGACGCTTGCAGCTCGACGCTTCCTTCAGCCCGATTCGTCGCGTGACCTACACCGTCGAAAGTGCGCGTGTGGAGCAACGCACGGACCTCGACAAGCTCATTCTCGACATCGAGACGAACGGTACGATCGATGCCGAGGAGGCCATCCGCCGCGCCGGTTCGATTTTGAAAGACCAGCTTTCGGTGTTCGTTGACCTGCAGGGTCAGGACGAAGGTGCCGCCAAGGCTGCCGAACAGCAGTTCGATCCGATCCTGCTGCGTCCGGTCGACGAGCTCGAGCTCACTGTCCGCAGCGCGAACTGCTTGAAAGCCGAGAACATTCACTACATCGGCGATCTCGTGCAGCGTACGGAAGTCGAGCTGTTGCGTACGCCGAATCTCGGCAAGAAGTCCCTTACCGAAATCAAGGAAGTCCTCGAGAGTCACGGCTTGTCGCTCGGCATGCGGCTCGACAATTGGCCGCCCGTCAGCCTCAAGCGCGACGACGATCGGGATGTGATTTGAACGACGGGCGCTGGGTACTGGGCGCTGGGCACTGACTGAAGGAGTCGGTGCACGCGTTCCGGCCCAGAGCCCATAGCCCAGAACCCAGAGCCCTCAGAAAATGCGTCACCAACTTTCCGGTCGGCAGCTCAGCCGCAATTCGTCCCATCGCGCTGCGATGCTCCGCAATATGGCGGCGTCGCTGCTTCGTCACGAGACGATTCGTACGACGGTTCCGAAGGCGAAGGAGCTGCGGCGCGTCGTCGAACCTTTGATCACGCTTGGCAAAGAGGATACGGATGCCAACCGCCGACGTGCATTTGCGCAGCTGCGCGACGCAGAAGTCGTTGTGAAGCTGTTCGAGGAGCTCGGTCCGCGCTTCAAGACGCGTCCCGGCGGCTATACGCGCATCCTGCGCATGGATCCGCGCCCTGGCGATGCGGCGCCGATGGCGTTGATGCAGTTGCTCGATCAGCCCGAGTCGGCATCTGAAGAGGCTGCGCCGGCCGAAGGTGAAGCCGAGAAGAAGGCCGCGCCGAAGAAGGCTGCCGCAAAGAAGAAGTCGCCGAAAAAGAAGGCCGTGAAGACGGAAGAGGAGAAGGCGGCGAAGAAGGCGAAGGCCGAGGAAAAGGCGGCCAAGGCTGCCAAGAAGGCCGAAGAGAAAGCTCAAAAGAAGGCTGCCGCTCCGAAGAAGAAGGCGGCAGCGAAGAAGAAGACGAAATAACCTCTGCAATCGAAGAAAACCGGGCTTCCGCCCGGTTTTCTTCTTGGCGCGCCGAAAGCGTATCGATACCGGCGCAGCTACTGCGGGGCTTCCAATCCCTTCGTGTACAGCACGCGACCGTCGAGCGTCACAATGATGGCGTCGATGTCGTCCAGCCGATTGTAGATTTCCAGCGCCCGTTCCGGTCCGAGTACGAATGCGGTCTTCGACAGTCCGTCGGTACGCGTTGCCGTCGGACCGATGATCGTCGCGCTGCGCACCTTGCTCGCGGAATGACCGGTCCGCGGATCGATGATGTGGTGATAGCGCACGCCGTCTTCGTCGAAGTAGCGTTCGTAATCTCCTGAAGTAGAGAAGGCGGCATCCTCGAGCGGGATGCGCAGGATGACCTCGTCCTTGCGGTCCGGGTGGCGAATACCGATCACCCACGGGTGACCGAACCGATCGCCGATGATTCGGCTATCGCCGCCGGCAGTGACCAATGCTCGCGTGATGCCCCGCGCTTGCAACGCGGCAATGGCTTGGTCGACGGCGTGGCCTTTGCCGATGCCGCCGAGGTCGATGCGCACGTCCGGATGCGTGAAGCGAACCGTTCTGGTCGTACGGTCGAGGACGATGTGACGATAGTCGACGGCGGCGAGCGCGCGTTGGATGCTGGTTTCATCCGGCCGGCGACGCTGTCGAAAGTCGTACATGTAGCCCACGCTCGCATACGTGATGTCGAAAGCGCCGTCCGTATCGCGGGAGTACTGAAGCGCTTTTGCGAGCAACTCGAAGAGCTCCGGGCTCGTCTTCACGGGTTCCTTAGCGGCGAGACGGTTGAGCTGCGACACTTCGCTCGATGGCTTGTACGTGCTCATTGCCGCATCGATGCGCCGCATCTCGGACAGCACGGCTTCGATGGCGGCCTTGCCGGCCTCGCGGTCGTCGCTCCAGAGTTCGACCGTGATGCGCGTGCCCATGATCCCGTCCTCGATGTGCTCGAGCCATTCGGCCCGGCCGACCGAGGCGAACAGGAACAGGGCGAGCAGGAAAATCGTTCGACGCAGCTTCATGCGCACATGGTAACTCTGCCCAAATAAAAAGAGCGGCCCGATGATCGAGCCGCTCCGCGAGAGATGCGCATCCCTGCGCCGATTCAAGCTTTTCTTAGAACTTGAACCGCGCCGTCACACCGTAAGTACGAGGCGCTCCGAGGAACGCGTTGTAGCTGCCGGTCTGCAGCGGTGCGTCGAACACGACTTGGTAGTACTCCTCGTCGGTCAGGTTCTGAGCCCAGATCTCGATCCCCCACGAGTCGTCTGCGGCTCCGATGCCGGTGCGTGCGTTCACGAGCGTGAAGGCATCCTGCATCTTCTCCGGAGCCAGGTTGGATCCCGTGTTGTACTCGGACGTGTACTTGGCGCCCACGTTCGTACGCCACACCAGATCCGAGCCGATCGGTTGCTCGAACGTGACCGACAGGCTGGCGGACCATTCGGGCGCGAACGACATCTGATTGTCCTTGCGGTTCTGCGCGAACAGTCCCGGATTCGCGAGTGCCACCGGATCCTTGATTTCCGTATCCGTGTAGGTCACGCCGCCCTGAATCGTGAGTTGCTCGAGCGGAGTGAACCACAGCATGTCGATATCCACGCCCTGCGAGGTGACGCGGTCCACCGAAGTGACGACGAACTGCACGCCATCGAAAGTGTTGAGCTGGAAGTTGTCGTAGTCCTGGTAGAACACGGACGCATTCAACAGCAGCGAGTTGTTGAGCCACTGCGTCTTCATGCCCAACTCGTAGGAATCGACGAGCTCCTTGTCGAAGCTGGTATCTAGATTCGGGCTGATACCGCCCGGCAAGCCCGGATTCAATGCTGCGCTGCCCGTGCGCACACGGTCGAGGTTGAAGCCGCCGGCCTTGTAGCCGCGCGCATACGAAGCGTAGGTCATCACTTGATCCGTGAATCGATACGCAACCTTGAACGTGCCGCTCCATTCGCTCTCGTCGATCGATTGCGAGTTGTCGAGGTTGTTGTAGATCGGATCGGCGAACGCTGCGCAGCCGATGCCGTAACCAGCCCTCAAGAGAGCTTCCGGCAAGCCTCCGAGCGTGCCGATGGCGTTACGCAGCGTTTGGCAGCCGAGGCCGTTGTGCGTATTGCGGTATTGGGTGTCCAAGTCCTTCGCTTCGTTCGTGTACCGGACGCCGACCGTGAGCTCCAACGCATCGGTGATGCGGAAGCTGTTGTTAGTGAAGATCGCCCAGGATTCGGACTCTTGCTCGTGCAGATCGCGTTGACCGAGGCCAGTCTGATAGGCGGCGGCGAGTGCGATTTGCTCGTCAGCTGTGGCGCCGAAGAGGTACGGCAAGAACGGCGAGGCCGTCGCGCCGGTCACTGCGGCAATGTAGTTGCGGAACTGCGAGCCGAATTGCAGCTGCTGTTTCGAATCGAGCTTTTCGTTCGCATAGAAAGCGCCGACGAGCCACGATATCCGATCGGTTTCGCCGGCGATTCTCAACTCCTGGCTGATCTGCCGGAATTCCGTCGCATGATTGCCGTCGAAGTCGCGGTACCAAATGTCGACCGTGGTGAAGTCGGGATCCTGGCCGTTGACGCTCTCCCACACTCGATAAGCACTGACCGACGTGAGCGTCGCAGGGCCGAAGTCGTAGTTGATCTCGGCTGAGCCGCCCTTGTCTTCGAGCTTTTGCTCGTCTCCGCGGTTCAGGAACACCACGCGATCGAATGCGGTCTCCTGAGGATTCACGCCGCGTCCGCCGGCGAGCGCATTGACCGCAGCGGCTGCAGGGCCATTGACCGTCTGCACACCGCCGCAGCACGACTCGTCGCGCTCGCTGTAGTCGCCCACCAGACGGATATTGAAGTCATCCGTGACGTTGAACAGCATCTGTCCGCGCACCGTCACGACGTCGCGATCCATGTCTTCTCTCTGGGTGCGAGGGCCGTTGCCGCGGTTCACGTCGAGGTAGCCGTCACGCTCCCGGGCGGCGACGAAGAGCCGTCCAGCGACCTTTTCATTGATCGGACCGGTGATCGATGCGGATCCTTCGAGGATGCCGTAGTTGCCGGCCGTCACTTCGACCTGAGAGCCGAAATCGAACGAGGGTTTCTTGGTCACGACGTTGATCACGCCTGCGGAAGTGTTCTTTCCGAACAGCGTGCCTTGCGGGCCCTTCAATACCTCGATGCGCTCGAGCTCGCCGAGATCGCCGAAGCCGACGCCGTTGCGAGGACGATACACGCCGTCGATCACGACGCCCACGGAGGATTCGAGGCCTGGGTTGTCGCCCACAGTACCGATACCGCGGATACGCGCGGTTGTGCTGGCTTCGCTGGAAGTGGACGTGACGGTCATGCCCGGGGTGAGGACCGTGAGATCCTTGATGTCTTTGACGCCCGTGTCCTGGAGCAGCTGCTCGGAGACTGCGGTCACGACGATCGGTACGTCTTGCAAGCTCTGTTCGCGCTTCTGCGCGGTGACGATGATGTGCTCGATCGTTCGGCCTTCTTCCGATTGCCCGGTCTGTTGGGCCATCGCGGGAGCGGCGGCGAACGCCAACGTGACAATGATTGCTCGGCGCAGTGTTGCGCTTCGGTTATTCATCGATCCCCCTTGTCTTATCGGCGGTGAAAAAACTAACAACGCCGAGTACGCGCTTTCCTATGGGGCGCGCACCCGTATGTAGACACGGCGAAGGTTACTGACTTTATCGCGGGATCGGAAGCGCCTTTGCGTGTATGCAACAACGTAAGCGGGCGAGTGCTCTTTTCTTGCCGCAGCGAACCATTCGCAAAACCCGGCGATTCGGTTGGTCTATGAAGGCCGATGAAGTACAGTTTCGCAATGCGGTTACGGCCGCGGAATCGGACTGTCGCAACCGCCCCACAAGGTAAAAAAGGTGCTGAGAGGCCGTCAGTGCAATTCGATGTTCTCGTAATCGGAAGCGGACCTGCTGGAGAGGGCGCTGCCATGATGGCGGCCAAGAACCACCTGCGAGTAGCCATCGTCGAGCGCTTCTTCGAGGTTGGGGGCGGTTGTACGCACTGGGGCACGATTCCCAGCAAGGCGCTGCGCCATGCCGCAATGCTCCTTCACGATCTGCGGCGCAACCCGCTGCTCAAGGATTACCGGCCTCCGCAGTTCACCTATCCGCAACTGCTTGCGACAGCCAACCGAGTCGTGGAAACGCAGGTCGCCAACCGCCGGCGGTTCTACGAGCGAAATCGCGTGCCGATCTATTTCGGCGAGGCCCGTTTCATCGATGCGAACACCGTGGAAGTTCAGCCGGCTACGGGCAAGCCGCAGGTGCTGACGGCGAAGTACATCGTGATTGCAGCAGGCTCGCGTCCGTATCACCCGCCGGAAGTGGATTTCGGCCATCCGCGCGTTTGCGACAGCGATTCGATCCTTCGCTATTCGACGCATCCGTTCTCCGTCACGATTTACGGTGCGGGTGTGATCGGCTGCGAGTACGCATCGATCTTCGTCAACCTCGGCGTGAAGGTGACGCTCGTCAATACCCACGATCGCTTGCTGTCGTTCCTGGATGACGAGATTGCCGAAGCGCTCTCCTATCACCTGAGAGAGCAGGGATGCGTGATCCGGCACAACGAACAGTTCAAGGCGCTCGAGGCGCGCGAGCGCGACGTGGTCTTGCACCTCGAATCGGGACGCAAGATCAAGTCGGACATCCTGCTCTGGGCGAACGGCCGCACGGGCAACTCGGACAAACTGCGGCTCGAAGCCGTGGGTTTGACGAGCAACTCGCGCGGACAGCTCGAGGTCAACGACCACTACCAGACGGCCGTACCGAATATCTATGCCGTGGGCGATATCGCTGGACCGCCCGCGTTGGCGAGTGCCGCTTACGTGCAAGGGTCACACGCCGTTCAGCACATCCTCGATCCATCGACGCCCCCGCATCGCCTCGAATCCATTCCGAGCGGCATCTACACGATCCCGGAGATCTCGTCGGTCGGACGCACCGAGCGTGAGCTGCAGGAAGCGAAGGTTCCTTACGAGGTGGGTCACTGTGCGTTCAAGAACCTGGCCCGGGCGCAGATGAGCGACGAGCGCGTGGGCATGCTGAAGATCATTTTCCATGCCGAGACGTACCAAGTGCTGGGCGTTCACTGCTTCGGCGACCGCGCTTCCGAGATCGTCCACATCGGTCAGACCGTCATGGCGAGCAAGGACCTCAACGACATCCGCTACTTCACGAAGACCACCTTCAACTATCCCACCATGGCGGAGGCCTATCGCGTGGCGGCCTATAACGGTATTAACAGGCTGACGTGATCAGGCTTTAGGCTGTAGGCTGTAGCCTGTAGGTCGAGACAGAAAAAAAGCGTGGCAAAGCGCTGTCGTGTCGTCGAGCACTCGCCGGTCGAGTTCGAAACCGGAGGGATGCAGGAGTGGCTGCTGCGGCAACTTCTTTCTTCTGGCTATAGCCTACGGTCTCAAGCCTAACGCCTGACTGGAGGTCCCAATGAGCTTTATCCAGGAATTTCGCGAGTTTGCCGTCAAAGGCAACGTTGTCGACATGGCCGTCGGTATCATCATCGGTGCCGCATTCGGCAACATCGTCAATTCGTTCGTCAACGACGTGGTCACGCCACCGCTCGGTTATCTGATCGGCGGCGTCGATTTCACCGACCTGGCCGTGACGCTTCCGGCCCTGCAGGACGGCAAGGAAGACGTCACGATCCGATATGGCGCTTTCCTGCAGAACGTGTTCGATTTCCTCATCGTTGCGTTCGCGATCTTCCTGGCGATCAAGGCCATCAATCGCCTGAAGCGTAAGGAGGCCGCTGCGCAGGCGGCTCCTCCGCCTCCGCCGGCTCCTCCGCGTCAGGAAGTGCTTCTCGAAGAAATCCGCGATCTGCTCAAGAACAAGTAATGGGCGCGCCGCAGCGGTTCATTCCGCTGCGGCTTGAGCAAATGCCGGGCGGGTGAGGTTTTCCGGCTCCCCGTCCGTGCACACCACGTCGTCCTCGATGCGGATGCCCCCATAGCGCTTCAGCGCATCCACCCGCTGCCAATCGATGCTCGATGCGTGCTTGGAGGCGCGTGCCTGATCGAGCAGCGTTTCTATGAAATAGAGGCCCGGCTCGATGGTCACGACGAAGCCCGGCTCGAGCGTGCGCGTCAGTCGCAAGTAAGGATGGCCCGGCGGCCTAGGCTTTTGGGTTCCCTGGCGATCGATCGCAAGACCGGCGACGTCGTGGACCTGCAGTCCAAGCAAGTGTCCCACGCCATGCGGAAAGAACACGCTCGACAGACCGCTCGCGACTGCGTTTTCCGGTTCCGTGCGAATGATGCCGTGCGTCCGAAGCACGGTCGCGATTCGCAGATGAGCCTCCAAGTGGATGTCCGTGTAATCGACGCCCGGTCGTACCTTGGCGCATAGCGCCTGCTGCACTTTGTCCATGTCCGAGACCAGCGCCGCGAAGTCGTCCTGTTCGACAGGGTGCGTGCGCGTGATGTCGCACGCGTAGCCGGCGAAGGTTGCGCCCGCGTCGATCAATAGCGAAAAACGATGCGACGGCAGCGAGCGATCCTGGTGCTGATAGTGCAGCACGGCCGCATTCTCGTTCAGCGCAATGATGTTGTCGTACGGCAGCTCGGCTTCCGTGTGTTGCGTCGCGCGCAAGTACTCCAAATGGATTTCGAATTCGCTGGCACCGGAGCGAAATGCCCGCTCGGCAGCCAAGTGTCCTCGTGCGCCGCGTTGCGAGGCACGACGCATGCATTCCACCTCGTATGAGGTCTTTCGTGCTCGGTCGTAATGCAAGTAATCGATCAACGCCTGCGGATTGAACGCCGCAAAGCCCCACGCGTCGAATTCCGGCTGCCGTTCGCCGATGAAAGCGCAGTTCTTCAAGCCGGCAAGAAACTGGCGCGCATCGCTCGCCTCGCGAATCACTTCAATGGCGAAATGCTTCGTCCAATAACCGGACGGTAGCGCCGGCGGCTTGTACCAAAAATCGACCGGCTGAAAGAACACGAGCTGGAGCGGAGCGTGCGGTTTGTAGATGAGCCAGCATTCCGCGCAAGCCTCCAGCGGAACCCAGAGCTTGAAGTGCGGATTCGGCGCGAACGAATACGGCCGGTCGTCCAAGAATTGCATCGGCGGTCGCCCGGCGAAGATCGCCAGCGACTCGAAGCCGCAGGCCTGCAAAGCTGCATCGGTGCGCTCGCGCTGCACGCGGATGTGATCGTCGAAGAGTGCGGCGAGTAGGGCGGACATGATGGGTACCTCTACGGTCATCCGCGCGCAGTGTATTCGAGCTTGTGCCGTTCGCGACGCATGCGCATCGCTTCGCTCGACGAAACGTAAGCGAGGCATCGAACGCTCGCGACGTTTCTCTCGCGCGATCTCCGCTGCGAATTTGTCAATGTTTCGTCAATAACGCGGGCTGCATTGCTGCTCATTGGCGACAAAAATGCTCGTGTGCGCGAAAGCCTGGAAATAAAGGGGTTTGCGCGCGCGCGAAAAGGTTTCATTGCACTTCTAAACGAACTAGAATTCCGCGCGCAATCGCTCGCGGAGCCAGAAGCTCCCGGCGTGCCGCAGATCTCTGCAGATCGTTCGTTGTCTATCAACATCGGGGTGTTATCTCACATGAACACAAAAATGATCCTCGCCGCTCTCGCGTTGTCCCTCTCGATCGCCGGTTGCGCGAAGCAGGAAGAGGCTCCTGCTCCCGAAGCCGCTGCGCCGGTTGAAGAAGCTGCTCCCGCGGAGGAAGCTCCTGCTGCTGAGGCTGCTGCCGAAGGCGAAGAAGCTGCCGCTCCGGCCGAGGGTGAGGCCGCACCTGCTGAGGCTCCGCAGCAGTAAGATCGAGGGTCGGGCGGTTCGCGCACGAACCGCCCGACCCATAATCGCCCCAGTTCAACTTGAAGTTCCTCCTCATGGAGTGACAGACGACTGTCGTGCCGGTCAGCATTCGAGACGCGCTGCACTCTCCACAGGATCGCGAATTCATCCGCGAGACCTACGCGGAATACCTTGACGAATTGACTCGCTTGAGCTCGAACACGGGCGTCTTTCCGATCTCCGGAGAGTTCGGCGATCGCGAGCCCGAGTTGATGGCTCGATGGTTTGCAGACGACAGCTCTCATCCTCTCATCATTCTCAAGGACAACCGACCCGTCGGTTTTGCGCTCGTAAGCCGTCCGCCGCGCAACCAGCGCAACGCAGTGGATTTTCGCATGGCCGAGTTTTTCGTGGCTTCGAAGGCTCGCAGACTCGGTGTCGGAAGGGATGCCGCCAAGCTCATCTTCAGCCGTTTCGGCGGTACGTGGGAAATCAGCGAGTTCAAGTACAACAAACCCGCGGTCGCGTTCTGGCGAAACGTCGTCGCCGAATACACGCAAGGTCGTTACACCGAATCGCAATCGCACGGCGAAGTGCGGCAAGTGTTCTCGGCGAGGCGGAGATGAGCTGGGACGTGATTCGTGATCCGTGATTCGGGTCGCGAGCCCCAAGTCTCAAGCCTCAAGCCTCAAGCCCACGAATAGATACCTGCCCACGAATCACGACTACGCCCGTTTACGGGCGTATTCCTTGGCTCGCTCCAGCACAGGCGCGAGAAAGCGCCCCGTATGCGAAGTCGGGTGTCGTGCGATGTCTTCCGGGGTGCCGACCGCGACGACGGTGCCGCCGCCGCTGCCGCCCTCGGGGCCGAGATCGATGATCCAATCGGCGGTCTTGATGACGTCCAGGTTGTGCTCGATCACGACGATCGTGTTGCCCTCGTCGCGCAATCTGTGCAGGACTCCCAGCAGCTGCTCGATGTCGAAGAAGTGCAAGCCCGTCGTGGGTTCATCGAGAATGTAGAGCGTGCGACCGGTCGACCGTTTCGAAAGCTCCTTCGCGAGCTTCACGCGTTGAGCTTCGCCGCCGGATAACGTCGTCGCGTTCTGGCCGAGCCGGATATAGGACAACCCGACATCGGCGAGCGTCTGGAGCTTCGACGCGATGGTCGGGACGTTGCGAAAGAACTCCAACGCGTCCTCGACCGTCATGTCCAGCACTTCGCTGATGTTCTTGCCCTTGTAGCGGATCTCCAGCGTCTCGCGGTTGTAGCGCTTGCCTTTGCAGACGTCGCACGTGACATAGGCGTCGGGCAGAAAGTGCATCTCCACCATGATGACGCCGTCGCCCTGGCACGCTTCGCAACGGCCGCCTTTCACGTTGAAGCTGAACCGTCCGGGCTCATAGCCGCGCGAACGCGCTTCGGGGACCGCCGCGAAAATCTCGCGAATCGGCGTGAACAAGCCGGTGTAGGTCGCAGGATTCGAACGCGGCGTGCGTCCGATGGGACTTTGATCGATGTCGATGACGCGATCGATGGCGTCCAAGCCTTCGATGCCGTCGCTCGGTGCCGGATCCGTCGAAGCATCGTTCAAGTGACGGGCGACATATTGGTAGAGCGTATCGTTGACCAACGTCGACTTGCCGGAACCCGATACGCCGGTGACGCACGTCATGACCCCGAGCGGGATTTCCACCGTGACATTGCGCAAATTGTTGCCGCGCGCATTGAGGATCTTGAGAGAGCGGCCCTCTTGGATCGGCGTGCGCATCGGCGGCACGCGGATCTCGCGCGCACCTGACAGGTACTGGCCGGTGATCGACTTGGGATTGGCAGCGATTTCCTGCGGCGTGCCTTGCGCAACGACCTGTCCGCCGTGAATGCCGGCGCCGGGGCCGAGATCCACGATGTGATCCGCG
This sequence comes from uncultured Sinobacteraceae bacterium, assembly GCA_937902995.1. Classification (GTDB taxonomy): domain Bacteria; phylum Pseudomonadota; class Gammaproteobacteria; order Steroidobacterales; family Steroidobacteraceae; genus Steroidobacter. Next base: position 17,686 of record CALEKY010000080.1, on the reverse strand, counting down.
TGTTTGATCGCGTCTTCATCGTGCTCGACGACGATCACCGTATTGCCGAGATCGCGAAGACGATCGAGCGTGCGCAGCAGGCGTTCGTTGTCGCGTTGATGCAATCCGATCGAGGGCTCATCGAGGATGTACATGACGCCGACGAGGCCCGAGCCGATCTGGCTCGCCAGCCGAATGCGTTGAGCTTCGCCGCCCGAGAGAGTCTCGGCGCTGCGATCGAGCGTCAGATATTCGAGCCCGACGTCGCACAGAAACCGCAGACGATCGGCGGTCTCCTTGACGATCTTCGCTGCGATCTCGCCGCGCCAGCCTTCGAGCTGCAATTGGTTGCAGAATGCGAGCGCATCGCCTACGGCCATGCTCGTGATTTCCGGCAGGCTGCGATTGGCGACGAACACGTTGCGTGCAGCGCGATTCAAGCGTGTGCCGTTGCATTCCGGGCAGGGCTGGTTGCTCAAATATTTCGCCAGCTCCTCGCGTACGGCCATCGATTCGGTTTCGCGATAACGCCGCTCGAGGTTCGGAATGATGCCTTCCCAGCGATGCGAGCGTTTCGAGGTATTGCCCTTGGCATCCGTGTACTTGAATTCGATGCGCTCGTCGCCGCTGCCGTACAGGACGATCTTCTTCTGTTTTGCGGTCAGCGAGCTCCAAGGCGCTTCGATGTCGATCTTGTACGCCTTGGCGAGGGATTGAATGAGCTGGAAGTAGTACAGATTGCGCCGGTCCCAGCCGCGAATCGCGCCATCGGCCAGCGACAAGTGGGCATGATGGACGACCCGCGCGGGATCGAAGAACTGCTGCACACCGAGCCCGGAGCACTTCGTACAGGCGCCGGCCGGGTTGTTGAACGAAAAGAGGCGGGGCTCGAGCTCGGCAAGACTGTAGCCGCAAATCCTGCAAGCGAAGCGATCCGAGAACACGAGCTCTTCGCGCTGCGGATCGTCCATGAACGCAACGCGCGCCGTGCCGTTCGACAGCCGCAAGGCCGTCTCGAACGACTCGGCCAGCCGCTGCGCGATGTCGGGCCGCACTTTGACGCGGTCGACGACCGCTTCGATCGTGTGTTTGCGTTTCGGGTCGAGTTTCGGCGGAGCATCGAGCTCCACGACGTGTCCATCGATTCGGGCGCGAACGAAGCCTTGTCCCCGCAGCTCCTCGATGATCTGCGCGTGCTCGCCTTTGCGATCGTCGACGAGCGGTGCGAGCAGCAAAAGCGGCGTTCCCTCGGGGATGCGCAGCACCTGATCGACCATCTGGCTGATCGTCTGCGCCGCAAGGTCGATGCCGTGATCCGGACAGCGCGGCGTGCCGACACGCGCGAACAGTAATCGCAGGTGATCGTAGATTTCCGTAACCGTGCCGACCGTCGATCGCGGATTGTGGGAGGTGGACTTCTGCTCGATCGCGATCGCCGGCGACAAGCCTTCGATCGAGTCGACGTCCGGTTTCTCCATTACCGACAGAAACTGCCGTGCATACGCCGACAGCGACTCGACGTAGCGCCGCTGACCCTCGGCGTAGATCGTGTCGAAGGCGAGCGACGACTTGCCGGATCCCGACAGGCCCGTGAAAACGATCAGTTTGTCCCGCGGCAGCTCGAGATCGATGTTTCGCAGATTGTGGGTGCGGGCGCCGCGGATGACGATGGAGGAGGAAGACATGGGCTTGGGGCTGGGGCGTGGGGGCGTATCGCTCTGAATATCAAACGTGGATGCGAATGTTCGCGGATGCAACCCGCGCTGAGAACCCGTGGCGATGATGAATCGCCGTCATCTTCCTGGAGCCTCAAGCCCCGAGCCTCGAGCCCCAAGCCCAGCGCCCGCAGCGCAGCGTCCATTTCCAGCGCTGTACGCCAATTAATCTGCTGCCGCTCTACTCGTACCCGTCTACAATCCGTCTCTTCTCGAGGTGTCAGGAGTTGCTATGGCTCGCGGAGTCAACAAGGTCATTCTCATCGGCAATCTGGGCAAGGATCCGGAAACCCGCTACATGCCCAACGGCAAGCCGGTGACGAGCTTCAGCATCGCCACCTCCGAGACATGGACCGATCGCCAGACCGGCGACAAACAGGAGCGCACGGAATGGCACAACATCGTGATGTTCGAGAAACTGGCGGAGATCGCCGCTGAATACCTGCGTAAAGGTTCGCAGGTGTACATCGAAGGGAGCCTGCGGACCCGTAAGTGGCAGGACAAGGACGGCAAGGACCGGTACACGACCGAAATCGTCGCCCGAGACATGCAGATGCTCGGCGGTCGAGGCGGAGCCGCCGGCGGTGGCGGCATGGGCGGCGAGAGCCGTGCGCCGCGCCAGGAGGATCGGGCCGTCGGCTCGACTCCGGCGGATGACGGCGGTTTCGATGACGATATCCCGTTCTGACGTAAGTTCAGGGCTCCAAGGGTTGCTTTGTCGTAAGTGCCTGTTCGGGTTCTCAAAATCGGATTCGACCGCTGGCAAAGCCGGCGTTCGGGAGTATCCTTCCGCCCCCTTCGAACCGTTATCTGACCCCGCGTAAGCTCGCCCAATGCCTTTCGTCCACATCCGCACCTTCGGCTGCCAGATGAACGAGTACGATTCCGCCAAGATGGTGGACGTGCTGCGCGAGGCCGGCGGCTACGAGGTCACCGACGACCCCGAGAAGGCGGACCTGCTCCTGCTCAATACCTGCTCGATCCGGGAAAAGGCTCAGGAGAAGGTTTTCTCCCAGCTCGGCGGCTGGCGCCGGCTCAAGGAGGCCAAGCCCGGGCTCATCATCGGCGTCGGCGGCTGCGTCGCGAGCCAGGAAGGCGAGGGCATCACCAAGCGCGCGCCGTATGTGGATCTGGTGTTCGGGCCTCAGACGCTGCATCGGCTGCCGGAAATGATCGCCGAACTCAAGACTCATGGCCGGTCGGTCGTGGACGTGAGCTTCCCCGAAATCGAAAAGTTCGATGCGTTGCCCGAGCCTCGCGCGGAAGGCGCGACCGCATTCGTCTCGATCATGGAAGGCTGCAGCAAGTACTGCAGCTTCTGCGTCGTGCCGTACACGCGCGGTGAGGAAGTCAGCCGACCGTTCGAATCGGTCATGGCCGAGATCCGGAGCCTCGCCGATCAAGGCGTTCGCGAAGTGAATCTGCTCGGCCAGAACGTCAACGCGTACAACGGTCCGATGGAGGACGGCACGCTTTGCGACCTGGCGACGCTCATCTACTACGTGGCCGAGATCGACGGCATCGAGCGGATCCGTTTCACTACCTCGCATCCGGTCGAGTTCAAGGATTCGTTGATCGAGGCCTATCGCGATGTGCCGAAGCTCGCGAACTACCTGCATCTGCCGGTGCAGTCGGGTTCCGATCGCATCCTGATGGCGATGAAGCGCGGCTATACCTCGCTCGAATACAAGCAAAAGATCCGCAAGCTCCGTGCCGTCCGTCCGGACATCAGCATCTCGTCGGACTTCATCGTCGGTTTCCCCGGCGAGACCGAGCGCGACTTCGAGGCCACGATGAAACTGATCGAGGACGTCGGTTTCGATCAGTCCTTCAGCTTCATTTATAGCCGCCGTCCGGGCACGCCCGCCGCGTCGCTGCCCGACGATGTGCCTTACGAAGAAAAGCAGCGCCGCTTGTCCATTTTGCAGGCGCGCATCAACGCGCAGGCGATGGAAATCAGCAGGCGCATGGTAGGCACCGTGCAGCGCGTGCTCGTCGAGCGTCCGTCGAAGAAGGATTCGCGGCAGCTCGCGGGCCGAACCGAGAACATGCGGTGGGTGAACTTCGACGGCCCGCCGAGCCTGATCAATCAGTTCGCCGACGTGCTCATCACCGAAGCGTTGCCGAATTCGTTGCGCGGGCGGCTGGTCGATACGGCAGTCCCTCCCAAGTTGGCCATGGGCGGAATCTAGAGCCCACAAAGAGATGTCACGAACAGATCGTCTGCCGTTGCCGTCGCCGAAGACCGTTTCGGCCGATGCGCAGCGCGCGAGCTTCCGAGTCGTCCTCTGGTCCGCAAGCTGCGGCCGAAAATTCTGATGAGTACCTCCGTCGCCACGCGCGATCTAGCGTTCGATCCCGTCGATAACAATCGGCTGGCGAATTTCGTCGGCCCGATGGACGAGAACCTTCGGCACGTGGAGGAGCGTCTCGGCGTGCACGTGCGCCGCCGCGGCGGTTGGGTCGAAGTGTCGGGACCGGAGGAAGCGGCCGCTCAGGCCGAACGCGTGCTGCGCCGACTGTTCGAGTTATCGGCGAGCGAAGCGCTGACGCCGGAACGCGTGCATCTTGCGCTTCAGGAGGTTCGCATGGAGTCGCCCACGCCTGTCGTCGTTGCGCGTGCGCCGGATGAAATCACGATTCAAACGCATCGCGGCGGCATCCGCGGACGCGGACCCAATCAGCGCCAATACCTGCACAACATCCGCACCCACGATCTGATCTTCGGCATTGGACCGGCGGGCACGGGCAAGACCTATCTCGCCGTGGCATGCGCCGTCGAAGCTTTGCAGACCGATCGCGTGCGGCGCATCGTGCTCGTGCGACCTGCCGTCGAAGCAGGAGAGCGCCTCGGCTTCTTGCCGGGCGATATGGCGCAAAAGGTGGATCCGTACTTGCGCCCGATGTACGACGCGCTCTACGACATGATGGGTTTCGATCGAGTGGCGCGCGCGATCGAGCGGCAGGTGATCGAGATTGCGCCGCTCGCATTCATGCGCGGACGTTCTTTGAACGATGCGTTCATCATTCTCGATGAGGCGCAGAACACGACGGTCGAGCAGATGAAGATGTTCCTGACGCGCATGGGTTTCGGTTCGAAGGCCGTCGTCACCGGCGATGTGACGCAAACGGACTTGCCGAAACACCAGATGTCCGGGCTACGTCACGTGATGAACGTGCTTCCGGGCGTGCAGGGCGTCGCCTTCACGTACTTCACATCGCGAGACGTGGTGCGCCATCCGCTCGTGCAGCGCATCGTCGAAGCGTACGAAGCGCGCCAGAGCGAACCTGACTCCGGAGGCGGCGACCGCGATCGTTGAGGCGCTCGAACTCGAAAATGTCATCCCACAGTCGTCCGCCACGTCTCCCTGTCACGGTCCAATACGCGACCCGACGTGTCGGCGTGCCTCATGCTCGCTCGCTCGCGCGTTGGGCGAATCTCGCGTTTCAAGCTGCAGCGAAACCGAGCGTTCCGCCTTTGCCGCTCACGATCCGCATCGTCGGCGCGGCGGAGAGCCGCGCGCTCAATCGCACGTTCCGCGGTAAGGACAAGCCGACGAATGTGCTGTCGTTTCCGTACGAGGGCTTGGGGCTCGGTGCTCGTGGCTCGGGGAAGGCACGAGGTGGACGCGTTCTCGGTTTTGCGCAAGACCTACGCCTCACGCCCCACGCCCCAGCGGAGCTCGGCGATTTGGCCATCTGCGCGCCGGTCGTTGCGCGCGAGGCGCGAGAGCAAGGCAAGGATGTGCGTGCGCATTGGGCGCACATGGTCGTTCACGGTGTGTTGCATCTGTTGGGATACGATCACGAGAACGATCGCGATGCCGAGGTCATGGAAGCCCGCGAAATCAAGATTCTGTCTCAATTCGGTTATGCGAACCCCTATGGCTGAACGCAACGGCGGCACCGGTAGGTGGCTGCGGCGCATTACGGATACCTTCAGCAGCGAGCCGCGAGACATGGAAGGGCTCGTCGAGGTCCTGCAGCAGGCGCGAGATCGGGGCATCATCAATCCCGACGCTCACGAAATGCTCGAAGGCGTGCTGGAAGTGAGCGAGATGCAGGTGCGCGACATCATGGTGCCGCGCTCGCAAATGGTCGTCGTCAACCGCGACGATCGTCCTGAAGCCATTCTGCCCGTCGTGATCGAATCGGGGCACTCGCGCTTCCCGGTCATCGGCGATGACCGCGACCAAGTCGTCGGCATTCTCCTCGCCAAAGACCTGCTGCGCTATTTTGCCGAAGGCGGCGGCGAGCATTTCGACATCAAAGAAGTGCTGCGGCCCGTCGTCTTCATTCCGGAAAGCAAGCGCTTGAACGTGCTGCTCAAGGAATTCCGAGTCAGCCACCATCACATGGCCATCGTGGTCGACGAGTACGGCGGCGTGTCCGGCCTCGTCACGATCGAGGACGTGCTCGAACAGATCGTCGGCGACATCGGCGATGAATACGACGTCGACGACGAGCTCGATATCCGCAAGGAAGGCGAATGTCAGTTCACCGTTCGGGCGCAAACGCCGATCGAGGATTTCAATGCCTACTTCGGTACGCAGTTCAGCGACGACGAGTTCGATACGATCGGCGGACTGGCCATCAATCTGCTCGGCAGATTGCCTCGTCGAGGCGAAAGCTTCACGCTCGGCGGCCTGGATTTCAGAGTGCTGCGCGCGGATCGAAGACGGCTCGAAACGCTGCGCGTGATCACGCCGCACGATATCGAGCCGAAGGAAGAGGAAGTGTAGGTTCGTGATCCGTGATTCGTTCGTGACTCGTGACTAGTGGCTCGTGGAAGAGGTGAGTAGTGAGTGGTAGCTGGCGCTGCTTCACCTCCTTTCCCTTTTCCCCTTTCCCCTTTCCCTTTTCCCTTTTCCCTCCTTCCCTCATTCCCTGGTGCGCTTCCGCCATCCTCGCCAAACGCCAAAGGCTGTGAGCACGACACAGGTCCATCCAAGTACATCCCCGATCGTCATGTAGACCGTCGAAGATCCGTCCTTGATCAGGGGCACATCGGCGACGAGGGTTTCCTGTGTCCATTGGCCAGTGCGGTGGGTGATACGGCCTGCAGGATCGACGATGGCGCTGATACCGGTGTTGGTGGAGCGGATCAGCGCGCGGCGGGTTTCGATGGAGCGGAAGCTCGCGAGCGCAAGGTGAATCATCGGCTGCGCGGTATCTCCGTACCAGGAATCGTTCGTTCCGTTGACGAGCGCGTCCGCCGGCCCTGCTTTGCGCCACACACGCCGGACGAACGCCGGCAGGATGTCTTCGTAGCAAATCAGCGGTAGGAACGAGTGGTCGCCGAGTCGTAAATGATCGAGCGACGTGCCGCGTGTAAACCAGTTCGTGCCGAAGATGCGATCGAGTGCCGGCAAGGTTGCGGAGAACGGGTAGGTCTCGCCGAAAACGAGCAGCTCGATCTTGTCGTAGACGGACAGCACTTCGCCCGAAGCGGACGCGAGCAGCAGGCTGTTGTAAATGCGACGGTCGCTGGGATTGCCCGCTGCCTCGATCGTCAATGCGCCGAACAATAGCGGCTTGCCGAGGCCGGCAATGACGTCATCTGCGATGTTGCGGTCCGAGCGCCAAAGCAGTTGGTTGTAGGCGGACTCGGGCCAGATGACGAGCTCGACGTCAGGGTGCTCATCGACGAGCGCTTGCGACATCGAGCGATGTCGCAGCACGAATTCCTCGGGATCGGCAGCCTTGTCTTGTGCGCCGATGTTCGTCTGCACGAGCCCGACCGTGATTTTCGGCGCACTATCTGTCATCGCATCGATCTGCGGCAGACGCACGGCGCCGTAAACGAGCGCAGCGACGAAGGCCGTCGCTGGCAGCGCAATACGCGGCCAGTGCGGACGCCGCGATGCGATGCGCGCGCAGATCAGCTCGTACAGAGCGCCGTTCACGAGCCCGATCAGAAACGTAAGTCCGGACATGCCGGTGACGTCAGCGATCTGCGTCAAGGTCGTGAATTCGAACTGTGAGTTGCCGATGTAGCTCGGGAAGAGCAGGGGATACGCAAGCTCGAGCGCGGTGAAGGTGACGGGCAGGCTCCAAACGGGAGACACGCCGAGACGCAGCTCCGCGCCGCGAACCAACCAGATCGACAGTGCGATCAGGAAACCCTGATACGCGCACAGCAGGAGGTAGCCGAGGAAGGCGACCGGCCAAGGCATGTTGCCGAAGGTCTCGATCGTGTGGATGACCCAGTAATAGCCGCCGGCATTCGTGAGCGTGCCGAAAATCGTTCCGTACCAGAGCGCTCGAGCGGCTGTTGTGTGCCGTATCGCAATCAACACCGGTACGAAACAAAACCAAATCAGCGGATACAGGCCGAAATCGAGGAACGTGAGGAAATAGAGCGCCGCGGACAGGCAGCAGAAGAGCAATGCCAATCCTGTCGGAATCGATCTGTTCGCGGCCATCGAGCAAGGCACTCCGCTTCGAACGTGGGCCGGAAGTGTAGCGGACTGCTCGTACGGGTATCGGCTTCGTGTGCCTGCGGTTGCGTGCAAATGGTATGGGCAGGGTCAGCTCGGGATGCGGCCCCCGCTCAGCGACCGCTCGGGCCTAGCGTCCTAGACTGCAACGGAAGTCAGGTACTCTGCGATCTCTCGACCCCGTATGATTCGCCCTTTAGACGACAAGAAGGCACGCGCGAGTGAACGATCTACTGCAGGTCATCCTTCTCGGCATCATCGAGGGCATCACGGAATTCCTCCCCATTTCGAGTACGGGTCATTTGCTCATCGCGCAGCACTGGCTCGATCGGCGTTCGGACCTGTTCAACGTCGCAATCCAGGCCGGGGCGATTCTCGCTGTCGTCGTGATTTACTGGCGCCGGCTTTGGGATATGACGGTGCACTTGTCGCGCCCCGAGAACCGGGACTACCTGTTGAAGCTCCTGCTCGCGTTCGGCATCACCGTCGTCGGCGGCTTGGTCGCCAAACAGCTTGGCCTCGAGCTGCCCGAAACGGTGGCTCCAGTGGCACTGGCGCTCATCATCGGCGGCTTCGTCATCTTCGCCGTGGAAAGGTATGCGGCACGTCAACCGCCGCGCGAAGAGCTCACTTGGAATGTCGCATTCTGGGTCGGTATCGGGCAGATTCTCGCCGCCGTGTTTCCCGGGACGTCGCGTTCGGCGGCGACGATTTTCGCCGCCATGCTCGCAGGCATGACATCGCGTCCGGCTGCAGCGGAGTTTTCGTTCTTGGTCGGAATTCCCACGATGTTCGCCGCAACGGCGTACGAGGCCTACGATCTGTATGCCGACGGACAGGCGGCCGACGAGCCGTGGGGCGAGCTGGCCGTCGGTTTCATCGTGAGCGCCATCGTCGCCTTCATCGCCGTGAAATGGCTGCTGCGTTATGTGCAGACGCATCAGTTCACGGTGTTCGCGTGGTATCGGATCGTGCTCGGCGGTCTGTTGATCGCATTCGTATGAAGGCCGTGGCGCGTAGGAACGAGTGACGACGATGCGCTCGAATCGCCTGACGATGTGGATCGTGGTGGCGCTGCTGCTGGGCATCGCCAGCGGCTATATCGTCAACACGCAGTTCGGCGATTCGAGCGCTCGTTTCGCCGAGATCGTCGAGCTGCTGCCGACGGCATTTCTGCGCTTGATCAAGATGATCATCGCGCCGCTCGTGTTCGCAACGCTCGTCGTCGGCATCGGCAAGATGAGCGATCTCGCGATGCTTGGGCGAGTCGGCGCGAAGTCGCTCGGTTGGTTCATTTTCGCCTCGCTCATCTCCCTGACGTTCGGACTCGTGCTCGTGCAGGTATTCGCGCCCGGCGCCGTCATGCGCTTGCCGTTGCCTGACGAGAGTGCGGTCGCGAACGTCGAAGCCTCGGCCTTGTCGCTGCAAGGCTTCATTGCGCACACGATTCCGACGAGCATCATCGATGCGATGGCGCGCAACGAGATCCTGCAAATCGTCGTGTTCTCGGTGTTCTTCGGCACGGCGACCGCCGCGCTCGGCGAGCGGGGCAAGATCGTGCTGGATGCGCTCGATGCGGTCGCGCACATCATGCTCAAAGTCACCGGCTACGTGATGATGGCCGCACCGCTCGCCGTGTTCGGCGCGTTGGCCGGCACGATTGCAAAGCAAGGGCTCGGCATCGTCTGGGTCTACGGACTGTTCATCGGCGAGTTCTATCTCGCGCTTGCCATCCTTTGGATCGTGCTCGTGCTGCTCGGCTGGTTCATCGTCGGCCCCTCGATCTTGCGGCTCGTGCGGCGGATTCGCGAGCCGGTGTTGCTGGCTTTTTCGACTGCAAGCTCGGAGGCGGCCTATCCGAAGACGCTGGAAGAGCTCGAACGGTTCGGGATCAGTAATCGTGTTGCGAGCTTCGTGCTGCCGACGGGCTATTCGTTCAATCTCGACGGCTCGATGATGTATTGCACGTTCGCGATCATGTTCATCGCGCAGGTCTACGGCATCGAGCTGACCATTACGCAGCAGATTTTGATGGTGGCCATCCTCATGCTCACCTCGAAAGGGATCGCCGGCGTTCCTCGCGCTTCGTTGGTCGTGATCGCTGCGACGCTGCCTCAATTCGGTATTCCCGAGGCCGGACTGCTGTTGCTGATCGGCGTGGATCAGTTCTTCGATATGGGGCGCTCGGCGACGAACGTGGTGGGCAACAGTATCTCCACTGCCGTCGTTGCCAAATGGGAAGGGGAGTTGGGTCCGGACGCCGGGATTGGCACGAAGAATCTAGAATTGAAAAGCTAGAGCAACCGAATTGACTTCGGCGGCGCGACGTCTCATGGTTCGCTCCCAAGGTCGGTTCTAACCACCGTTCCAAGTCCAATGGCCCGACGGTTCTTCAAACGCTGCCTGCTCTGGGTGCTGCCGTTCCTGGTGGCGCAGGCGTTCGTGCCGGTCGGGTTCATGTATGCCGCCCGTGCGGATGGGATCACCGTCGATTTCTGCCCGGTGCAGTCCGCGCGTATCGTGGAGCTGTTCTCGCGTGCGGACTCGCATGCCCATCATGGTGCGGCGCATGCAGGACAACACGCTCATGATGTAGGCGCGCAGAGCGACGACGCGGCGACCACGTCGAATTCTTGCCCGTTCGCATTGTCGCGGACGGCGGTTGCCGGCACGCCGACACCGGTGCTCGTGGCGGTCGCGCTCGTGCAAGTCGGTTTGCTCGACGCAAACGAGCCGCTACTCCTTCCTGCTTCTCCCGTTGCGCGCATCCGCATCCGCGGACCGCCCTCGATTCTCGCGTAACTCCTCAGGCTGGACCGTTCCAACGAGCTTGCGAGCGCCGTGCGCTCGCGATGCGCATTGCATTGGAGCCGTCCGATTTGCACGGACCTGCGTGTCCGTGAGCATTCGACGTGCAGCCGAGGCTGCACCGGAGTTCCGATCATGAGAACACATACTTGGCTGCCGGCCGCGTTGATTTCGGCAGCCGCAGCGTGCGCGGCTGCGGAGGAGGCGCCGCTGCGCACATTGGGGACAGTGACCGTCATCGGCACGCGGCCGACCTCATTGCCGACGCAAATCCCAACGACGATCGAGGGCATCGATGCGCAAGACATCGCCGATGCCATCAACGCAACCGACGCGGAAGACGCGTTGAAATACCTACCGAGCCTGCTCGTCCGTAAGCGTTACATCGGCGATTACGATCACGCTGTACTGGCCAGCCGTGCTTCAGGGACCGGGAACAGCGCACGTTCGCTCGTCTACGCCGACGGCATTCTGTTGTCGAACCTGCTCGGCAACGGCATCACGTTCACGCCGCGCTGGGGCATGGTGACACCGGAAGAGATCGAGCGAGTCGATGTCTTGTATGGACCGTTTTCGGCGGCCTATCCGGGCAACTCGGTCGGCGCGGTCGTCGATTACGTGACTCGCATGCCGAGCGAATTCGAGGGGCATGTGCGAGTCGCGACCTTCGCTCAGCCGTTCTCCATGTACGGTCGAGAGGACACTTACCGAGGGTATCAGGCGAGCGCATCCATCGGCGCGCGCCACGACAATTGGTCTTGGTGGCTCAACTACAACCGTCTCGAAAGCGACAGTCATCCGCTCAGCTTTGCCAACAAGGTCTTCAGCACGACTCCGGCCACGGACGAGCCCGTCGTGACGGGTGCCATCGCCGGGAAGAATCCGCGCAATCAGAACTGGTGGCTGCTCGGTGCGACGAATCGGAACGAGGTCGTACAGGACCACGCGAAGATCAAAGTGGCCTACGACTTCGGGCCCTCGATGCGGGCGAGCTACACGTTCGGCTCGTGGTTCAACGACGGTGTCCGACACGTCGAATCGTACTTGCGCGATGCGGACGGTCGGCCGGTCTACGGCGAGCTCGGATCCGCTGCGCCGTTGGCCGTCAATATCGATGGGATGCGCTACACGATATTGCCGAGCGACTTCGCGCCGAACCGCGCCCGACTCGAGCATTTCATGCATGGGCTGACGCTGAAAGCCGATGCGGACGTCTTCGCTTGGGAGATCGCTGCGAGTCTGTACGACTACGGACGCGACGAGATCCGTTCGCCGAGCGTTGCGGTGTCCAGTGCATCGATGCACGGGGCCGGACGAATTGCCGATCAAGAAGGCACCGGATGGAACACACTGTCGCTGCGTGCGACGTGGCGTCCCGATGGTTTGCACGGTGCACACTTGGTCGAGGCCGGTTATCAGCGTCTCGCAAGCCGACTGCGCACGCGTGTGTTCGAAACGTCGGATTGGATCGACGGCGCAGCAGGTTCGCGCGTCTCGGCGTTCGAGGGCGAAACCGAGCTGCACGGTGTCTATTTGCAGGACACGTGGCGTATTGCGGAGCGTTGGCGCACGACGCTCGGCCTCCGTGCCGAACGTTGGCGGGCGCACGACGGGTTGATTGCAAACGCCGAAGACGCAGAGCGCTTCGGCGAGCGCGACGAGACTTACTTCTCGCCGAAGGCGGCCATCGCTTATCAACTCACCGACGATTGGACCTTGCAAGCGTCGCTCGGCAAGGCCGTTCGTACGCCGACGGTGTCCGAGCTCTATCAAGGCTCGCTCGTGGCCGGTCAGATCGTGAACAACGATCCGAATCTCGAGCCCGAGAGATCCTGGACGCTGGAGCTCAGTGCGCAGCGCGAAGTCGTTGGCGGCTCGCTTCGAGCCACGCTGTTCGCGGAGGACACGCGCGATGCGCTGTACTCGCAGATCAATGCTGCGATCGGCGGTACGGTGCAGACCATCCAGAACGTCGAGAAGATCGAAACGCGCGGTGTCGAGGTGGCCTATCGCGCGAGCGATTTCTTGGTTCCCGGTCTCACGCTGAGCACCAGCCTCACGTACGCACACTCCGAGATCGTGCGCAACGACGCTTTCCCGGCAAGCGTCGGCAAACGGCAGCCGCGCGTCCCGCGTTGGCGTGCGAACGCGCTAGCCACCTACGAGATCGGCGATAAATGGGTCGCCTCGCTCGGTGCCCGATATAGCGGCACTCAATACAACCAGCTCGATAATTCGGATACGAACGGAACGGCTTACATGGGGATGAGTAACTTCTTCGTCGTCGATGCCCGCGTTCGCTATCGAATCACACCGCAGTGTGTCGCTTCGTTGGGTATCGACAACCTGACGAACGACCGGTACTGGGCCTTCCATCCGTACCCGCAGCGCTCGTACGTCGCGGAGTTGAGCATCGATTTCTAGCGGAGACTGCGGCGCGACGCCTATTCACGCCGTAGCGTCCCGCCGTTCGGGAAAGTTGCGATGAGAAGAGAGCAGCGTGCGGGCCGGCGCTACGGTCCGCAACGCTCGGTGCATGACTGGGCGCGCACGTGCAGGCCCGTTAAGCTTGCACCCATCGTTCGCTGAACTCGCGTAACGAGCGCGCGCTCATGCCGTTGATTGCGCTGGCGGCCGTCTTGCTGGCTGCCTTCACTCATGCCACTTGGAACCTTGCTGCCAAGCGTGCAGCCGGCTCGCGTCATTTCGTTTGGCTGTACTCCGTCGGATCGGTGATCGTTTACACGCCGGCGGTGTTGTGGATTCTGGTTCGCGAGCGCCCGCACTTCGAGTGGATACACGGACTTGCATTGCTCGCGACGGGTGTGCTGCATCTCGGATATTCGCTCATTCTGCAAGCCGGTTATCGGGCTTCCGATCTCTCGTTGGTCTATCCCCTTGCGCGAGGCTCCGGTCCGCTCTTGTCGTTCATTGCCGCCGTGGTCTTGTTGGGCGAACGGGTCACGGGACTGTCCGTGCTCGGCGTTGTGTTGGTGGTATCGGGCATCCTGCTCGTTGCCGGCCTCACGCGCGAGCCGCACAAGGCGCCGCGCGCCGGAATCGCCTATGGCTTGGCGACCGGCGTGTTCATTGCGGCCTATACGGTCAACGATGGCTGGGCAGTGAAGGTCCTGCTGCTCTCGCCGTTTCTCGTCGATTACTGCGGCAATTTGTTTCGGGTGATCGTGCTCGCGCCGAGTGCGCTATGCGATCGAACGCGTGTTGTGCAAGAAGTCCGCGAATACTGGAAACCTGCCGGAATCGTCAGCGTGCTCGGTCCGCTAGGCTATATCTTGGTCTTGTTTGCCATGCAGATGGCGCCGATCAGTCACATTGCGCCAGCCCGCGAGCTTGCGACCCTGATCGGCACCTATTTCGGGGCACGATTGCTCAAAGAGCAGGCCGCACCAGCACGCATCGCCGGCGCGGCTTGCATCGTCATCGGCGTGCTCGCGCTCGCGTTCGCTGACGCGGAAGCGTGACCCGCCGTCTCAGGCCACCTGTTGGTCGATCATCGCGACCAGTTCGGCCTTGCGTGCGAGTCCCACTTTCTGACCGACGACAGTGCCGTTGCGGAACAAGAGAACCGTGGGAATGCCGCGGACGCCGTAGCGATGGGGCGTTTGGGCATTCGTGTCGATGTCGATCGTGGCAATGGTCACCTTGTCGCCGTACTCGTCGGCGAGCTCAGCGATTGCAGGCTTCATCGCCTGGCAGGGTCCGCACCATTCGGCCTCGAATTTCACGAGCACCGGCCGCTCGGCTTTGAGCACACGTTCCTCGAACGTTGCATCGGTGACAGCCAGGATCTTGGTTTCACGGGTCATCGCAGCTCCTGCAATTGAGAGGGAATGGCGCATGTTCGACGCAGAGAGTCGGCAGGAGCAACTCACGTTCTCGATGCGGATGATTGATCCGGTCAATCGACGGGTTGGTTGACGGTGTACGAAATTTCCTTAATGCAGCTTCAGGTGTTTGCGCAATTTGCGCACGACCTTCGGTCGATCGCGTGCCTGCGTCGGGTACGTCATCGTTCGGAAAGCGCTCCTGTGATGTGGTCGGCCTCCGTTGCGCGACCGAGTGCGTCGCTCGAGAGGGATAGGACGTGAATGGACGTAACGCCTTGATCAGGGATCTGTCGGTGCTCCTGCTTGCGAGCGCGGCGATCTTCATCGCCGATCTGCTGAGCCCACCGACGCTGTTCGTAACGGTCGCGTATTCCGGCGTGGCGTTGTTCGCATTGCGTCCGCAGAACGCGCGCTTGGCGGTCGCAATCGCGATACTTGCCTCGTCCCTCATCGTTGCCGGCCTCGCGGCGAAAGGCCAGCTCAGCCTCGGCTTGTCGGATGCAGTCGTTTCGGCGTTGCTGTCCGTGACTCTTGTCTGGATGGTCGCACTCGTACCTACCGCACTGATTGCGCGTCGTCAGCAAGAAGTGCTGCAAGCAACCCGTGCCCGCACGGTCAGCGCAGAAGTTCTCGCCTCTCATGCAGCGGTCGTGAAACTGACCGAAGAGCAGCGAACGCTGCTCGAGCGCCTCAACCTTGCCACTCAGATTGCAGGACTTGCCGTTTGGGATCGCGACCTCCTCGCCGACACCGTCTATCTCGACGACAACTTTGCAAGGGTGTTCGGGTTGCGGCACGCCGAACGAGGATTCGAAGACGTGAAACGGGTGATTCATCCGGAGGACCTGCCGCGCATTTTGAGCGTGCGCGAGGCGATCCTGACGGATCCCAACGTCCCAGCCATTCTGATAGATCGCTTTCGTATCGTTCGCGAGACGGATGGCGCGATCAGGCACGTTCAGATCTACCGCCGCGTCTTTCGGGAGCGCGGCAGACCCGTGCGCATCATCGGCGTCGCGTGGGACGTAACGGAGGAGGTCAACGCAGCGCAAGCCTTGATGGATGCGGCCGAAGCTGCGCAAGCCGCAAGTCGCGCAAAAACTGCGTTGCTGGCGAACGTGAGCCACGAGATCCGCACACCGATGAACGGCATCATCGGCATGAGCAATCTGTTGCTCGACCGGTCGCTCCCGGAGCCCTATCGCGAATATGCGACGACCATTCGCGACAGCGCCAACTCGCTGCTCAGGGTCATCGACGACATTCTGGACTTCTCGAAGATCGAGGCCGGCCGCATGGTGGTGGAGTCGGTGCCGACCGATCCGTCACGCGTCGTCGAAGAGGTGCGGGCGCTCATGTCGTATCAGGCGTCGGAAAAGCGGCTCGACCTCAAGGTGCACGTGGATCCGGACGTGCCGGTACGCACGATGGGCGACCCGCAGCGTCTGCGGCAATGTCTCATCAATCTGGTCGGCAACGCGATCAAGTTCACCCATACAGGCTCGGTGACGATTCGCGTGACTCGGCGAGCCGCGCGAGACGGTGTGGCGCTGACGCGTTTCGAAGTTCGCGATACCGGTATCGGTATCGAGCCCGAGGTTCAGCAGCGTCTTTTCGAACCGTTCGTACAGGCAGACTCGTCGACGACGCGCAACTTCGGCGGCACGGGGCTCGGCTTGTCGATCGTTAAGCGCTTCGTCGAAATGATGGACGGCCATGTCGGCGTGAGCAGCAGCGTCGGCGAGGGCTCGACGTTCTGGTTCGAGCTTCCGTTCGTCGAGATTCCGGCCACGGAGAACGATTGCGACACCGATACTCTGCGCACAGATCGAATGGCGGGGGAGGCGTTCGATCGACGCTTCAAGGGACACATTCTGGTCGTCGAGGACAATCCGGTGAACCAGAAGGTCGCGCAACGCATCCTCGAACGGCTCGGTTGTCGCGTGACGCTTGCGGACAATGGCGCTCAGGCGCTCGAACGATGGGAGACGGAAACATTCGATCTCGTACTCATGGACATGCAGATGCCGGTCATGGATGGTCTGACGGCTACGACGCTCATCCGGCAGCGCGAGCTCGGTCGGCGGCGTACGCCCATCGTCGCGCTGACAGCGAATGCCATGGCGGGCGAGTACGACCGATGCATGACGGTCGGCATGGACGGCTTTCTGACGAAGCCGTTGAACGTGGAACGGTTGTGCGAGTACTTGAACGGATTCGGGCTGTCGGATGCACGGGGATCGATCAGGGAACCGTCCGCGAACGTGCAGACTGCGGAGACGGCGCCGGCAGAGCGTTCACCGGTGGATCTCCTGAAGCTCAACGAATTGACGGGCGGCGATCCGGAGTTCACGGCCGAGCTCGTGAAGGCATTCAACACGAGCGCGAAGGAAACCCTGACCGAGCTCACACTGGGTCTCGCGGCGCGAGATCGAACACGCCTGTCGCGAGGCGCGCATCGCTTGAAGGGAGCGGCAGCGAACATTCATGCGCACGAGCTTGCGCAAGCTGCCGCGCGTCTGGAGGAAGCGGCGCGAGAAGCGACCGACGAAGCGCTTGCGGAGCGGTTCGTGGCGCTGCGCGCGCTCGTCGATGAGACGACGGAGTATCTCGAGCGCGCGTTCGGTGCGGAGACGAGAGCGGCGTAGACAGGGCTGTAGGCTGGAGCCTGTAACCGAGCGCTACGCGCGTCAGGATTCAGCTGTTCGTTACGGATCGTCCGAGCTTCGGCTCGATCAACCAGCCGCGCGAAGGTTTCCAGCCCGCCAATTCCTGCTGGCGCCGGACCCAAGCCTGTTCCAACGCTTGCAAGGCATCGGGCGATGCCGTTTTGACCTTGCTCGAGAGACGAACGATGTTGTCTCGGGTGAACGAGAGTTTCATGTGCGTGCCTCTT
>CALEKY010000079.1 GCA_937902995.1 uncultured Sinobacteraceae bacterium | reverse complement strand
AGTGGTGAGTAGTAGGGCGCGCAACGCCCCTTCTTCCCTTCTTCCCTTCTTCCCTTCTTCCCTTCTTCCCTTCTTCCCTGTTCCCTATTCCCTCAACCCGGTTGGCTCCTTTTGCTCCCCAACCACTTCGTGATCGGTTTCCATTGCTCCCAGTCGGGCCAGGCGAGGTATTCGGGGAGCTCGAAGATGCCCATGCCGCGTTGGAAAGCGCGCAAATAGTTCGTCGATTGCCGAAGCGCCGACAGATACGGCACTTTGAGCTTGCCGAGATACTTGTCGAGCTCCTCGAACATCAGCGTGTTCTCGCGGACGCGATTGGCAACGACGGCCAGGCGTGCCTGTTGGCGCTGCACTTTGCCGATTTCGAGCACCTCGGCCATGAAGTGACCGCACGCCTTCAGATCGATCGGCGAAGGCAAAACCGGCACGATGATGGTTTCCGCGCGCCGGACGAGCTCGTTCATTTCGGTGCCATGCGTGCGGGCCGGCGCATCGATGACGAGCACTTCGGTGTCGCGCGGCACGCTGCGCAAACCCTCGTCGTAAGCGGGAACGCCGACGATCTTCGGTAGGTCTTCCGGGCGTATCTCGAGCCAATCGAGACTGGAACGCTGCGGATCGTAGTCGGCTAGCGCGACCTTGTAGCCTTCGCCGGCAAAGTAACAGGCGATATTCGTTGCCAAGGTACTCTTGCCGCACCCACCCTTGGCGTTCATCACCATAACGTGGCGCATGCCTTCCTCTCTCGTGGGAGTGTCCCAAGGAATTGCCGCTGAGCCAGACTGTTATCGTTCGCCCGATCGAGTACGGCTGGGCGGCAAGCGTCCCACGCGCCCGTTGCGTCCGCTTTCCTTGCGCGTGCGGACTCGATCCGCCATGTAAGTTACGGGTGTGCGCTTGAAATGTCCACGCGAACGCGGGCTTCGGCCGGCGCGCGCTGCCGGCCTCGAGGATTCGCGTTTACGTCGCCGCAAGCAGACGTATATCCTCGCCGCATGCTCCTGCCCTTCACGAAAATGCACGGCCTCGGCAACGATTTCATCGTGTTCGAGGCCCCCGACGACGGTGCCGTGCCGAGCGCCGACCAGCTCCGTGCCCTAAGCGACCGGCGCACGGGCATCGGTTTCGATCAGGCGCTCGTGCTGCTTCCTCCCCGCAAGCAAGGCACCGACGTCTTCTATCGCATCTTCAATAGCGACGGCTCGGAAGTGCAGCAGTGCGGCAACGGTGCGCGTTGCATCGGTTCGCTCGTCGCCCGCAAGCTCGAACGGCCGTCGGTCACGATGGACTGTCCGGGCGGCGTCGTCCGCGCCATCGTGCGCGGCGACGGTCAGGTAACCGTGGACATGGGCATGCCGAATTTCGATCCTGCTGCACTGCCGTTCGATGCGATTCGCGAGGCGGACATCTATCCGTTGCGTGTCGGCGAAAGCGAGCTGCGCATCGGCGCCGTATCGATGGGCAATCCGCATGCGGTGATTCAAGTGGCCTCCGTAGCCAATGCGCCCGTGGACACGATCGGTCCTCAAGTGGAGAATCACTCGCGCTTCCCCGAGCGTACGAACGTCGGCTTCATGGAAGTCGTCGATCGCAAGCACATTCGCCTGCGGGTTTGGGAACGCGGTGCCGGGGAGACTCAAGCGTGCGGCACCGGAGCGTGCGCCGCGGTCGCGGTCGGTCGCCGATGGGGACTTCTCGACGAAGAAGTTCTGGTCGACGCGCGTGGCGGGCAGATGAGCGTCCGTTGGGAAGGACCCGGGAAAACGCTCTGGATGACCGGCCCTGCGGTCAGCGTGTTCGAGGGGACGATCGATTTGGACAAGTTGCGCCCGGCCCACTGATGCTCCTCAAACGGAGCCCGGACGCGACGCTACACAACGAGGCACTATGAGCAACAATCCGGTTCGCGGCGTCGATTCCAGCGTTCCTCCCGAAACCGCCATTGCCGACTATCTGCAGCAGAATCCCGACTTCTTCGAACGACACGCCCAGCTCCTCGCGAAGCTCAGATTGCCGCACAGCCGCGGCACGGCAGCGGTTTCGCTCATCGAACGCCAAGTCGCTGTGCTGCGGGACAAGAACGACAAGCTCGAAGCGAAACTGCGCGAATTGATCGATGTGGCGCGCGACAACGACGTGCTCGCCGCCAAGATCCATCGGCTCGCATGCCGATTGCTGCGCAGCCGCACACCCACGGCCTTCATCGATGCGCTCGAAGTCTCGTTGCGCGAGGACTTCGGCGCCTCCGAGTGGATCATGCTGCTGTGGCAGGCGCCTCAGCCGGAATTTCGCACGATTTCGAGCCGTCACTTGCGCCTGATCGATGCAGCAGCACCCGAGCTCAAAATGTTCGAAACACTGTTCGAGTCGGGCAGACCTCGCTGTGGTCAGATCCGCGACAGCCAGCGCGACTATTTGTTCGGCGAAGGTACGATCGAGATCGGCTCCGCTGCGCTCGTGCCGCTCGGGTCGCAACCGGTGAGCGGACTGCTCGCGATCGGCAGCCCGGACAGCGAACGTTTCCATCCGACGATGAGCACCGAGTTCCTCGCACGCATCGGCGAGTTGGTGAGCGAAGCGCTCGCCAGCCTCTGAAATCGCCGGCCTAGGGCTGTTCATGCCCGGGGCTGCGGCGTGAGTTGCAACCGCGAAGCTGCCCATGTCTCCGTCCGCCCGCGCGTGGCTCCCGCGTTTTCTGTCGCACCTGACGGCCGAGCGTCGGCTATCCGCGCATACGGATACGAGCTATCGCCACGATCTCGAGCTGTTCATCGAGTACTGCGCCAAGCAGGGCGTGACGGAGTGGACCGGCGTCGATAGCCAGCACGTGCGCATGTTCGCCGCGCAGGAGTTTCGGCGGGGACAATCGCCGCGCACGATCCAACGGCGCTTATCGGCGATACGCAGCTTCTTCAAATTCCTGCTACGCGAAGCAGTACTCAAGTCCAATCCCGCAGTGGACGTCCAGGCACCGCGCGCGAAGAAGCGTTTGCCGGAAACGCTCGATGTCGATCAGATGAACAAGCTCCTGAGCTTTCGTACGGACGACGAGCTCAGCGTACGGGACAAGGCGATCATGGAGCTCTTTTATTCGTCAGGGCTGCGCCTGGCCGAGCTGACCGGCTTGAACCTCACCGACATCGACTTGCGCGACCGCACCGTGCGAGTCACCGGCAAAGGCAACAAGACGCGCATCGTGCCGATCGGCCGATACGCGGTCGAAGCCTTGTCCAAATGGTTACGCGAACGCACGGGGCTCGCGGGCACCGGCGAGCCTGCGCTGTTCGTGGCGCATACAGGTCAGCGCTTGGGGCCGCGCGCGATTCAGGTACGCATCGCGCAATGGGCGAAACGTCAGGGCATCGGCGTTCACGTTCACCCGCACATGTTCCGTCATTCGTTCGCAACGCACCTGCTGGAATCGAGTCAGGACCTGCGCGGCGTGCAGGAGCTGCTCGGTCACGCGAACATTTCCACGACGCAGGTGTATACGCACCTTGATTTTCAGCACCTCGCCAAAATCTACGACGCTTCGCACCCTCGAGCACGGCGCAAGCGCCCATCGCGCAAAGGGCCATGAATCGCGGGGACGTGCAGGCTAACATTCGATCTCTTCCTGCCTCGACCTCAAGCACATGACAGATTTTCACGGTACGACGATTCTCTCGGTCCGGCGCAATGGCGTCGTTGCGCTCGGCGGAGACGGCCAAGTGTCGCTCGGCAACACGGTCATGAAGGCCAACGCCCGCAAGGTCCGGCGCCTGTACGACGGCAAAGTCCTGGCAGGCTTCGCCGGAGGCACTGCGGATGCATTCACGCTCTTCGAGCGTTTCGAAGCGAAATTGCAGCAATACGGCAATCTCACGCGCGCGGCCATCGAGCTGGCGAAAGACTGGCGCACCGACCGGAGCCTTCGACGTCTCGAAGCATTGTTGTGCGTGGCCGATGCGAAAACGTCGCTGATCGTCTCCGGCAACGGCGATGTCATCGAGCCCGAGGACGAGATCATGGCCATCGGCTCTGGCGGTGCGTATGCGCTGGCAGCCGCCCGTGCTTTGAGTCAGAGCACCGAGCTCGACGCGCGCTCGATCGTCGAGAAATCGCTGAACATCGCCGCAGATATCTGTATCTACACGAACCGCAATCTGACGATCGAGGAACTGCGCGCTTGAACGATCCGCTCGACTCTCAGTCGGAGTTTGAGAGCGAGCTCTGCTCACGAACTTGCTGACCAGGGCCCAGAGCCCGGCGCCCAGAGCCCACTACCCAGTTGCCCAACCGGTTATGACCTCAATGACCCCACGCGAAATCGTTCAGGAGCTCGACAAGCACATCGTCGGGCAAACGGCCGCCAAACGCGCGGTCGCCATCGCTTTGCGCAACCGTTGGCGGCGTATGCAGGTCGACGAGCGCCTGCGCGCCGAGATCACGCCGAAGAACATTCTCATGATCGGTCCGACGGGCGTCGGCAAGACCGAGATCGCGCGGCGACTCGCCAAGCTCGCCAATGCGCCGTTCATCAAGGTCGAAGCGACGAAGTTCACCGAGGTCGGTTACGTCGGCCGCGAAGTCGACTCGATCATCAAGGACCTCATGGACATCGCCGTGAAAATGACGCGCGAGCAGGAAATGGAAAAAGTCCGTCATCGCGCAATGGATGCGGCCGAAGAGCGCGTCTTGGATGCCTTGCTGCCGCGTCCCCGATCCGTGGGTTTTCTGCAAGAACCCGATACGCAGCCGCGCGATCAGGATACCCGCCAAAAATTCCGCAAGATGCTGCGCGAAGGTCAATTGGACGATCGCGAGATCGAGATCGAAGTGCGCGCCATTCCGTTCGGCGTGGAGATCATGGCGCCGGCAGGTATGGAAGATCTGACGCAGCAGCTACAGAACATGTTCGCCAATCTCGGCGGCAACCGCACACGCACGCGCAAAGTGAAGGTGCGCGAAGCGCTCAAGCTCCTCACCGAAGAGGAAGCCGCGAAGATGATCAATGAAGAGGAGCTGAAAGCAGCCGCGTTGCGCAACGCCGAGCAGAACGGCATCGTCTTCATCGACGAGATCGACAAGATTGCACGCCGTCAGGAAGCACATGGCGCCGACGTCTCCCGCGAAGGCGTACAACGCGACCTGCTGCCGCTCGTCGAAGGCAGCACCGTGAATACGAAGTACGGCGTCGTGAAGACGGACCACATCCTGTTCATCGCCTCCGGCGCTTTCCACATGTCGAAGCCGTCGGATTTGATTCCCGAGCTGCAAGGCCGCTTTCCGATCCGCGTCGAGCTCGATGCGCTCAAGGTCGAGGATTTCATCCGCATTCTCACCGAACCCGACGCTTCGCTCTGCACGCAGTACAAAGCGTTGCTCGCCACCGAAGGCGTCGAGCTCGAGTTCGACGAGAGCGGCGTTCGTCGCATCGCCGAGGTGGCCTACCAGGTGAACGAACGCACCGAGAACATCGGTGCTCGTCGCCTGCACACCGTGCTCGAGCGCCTGCTCGAAACGATCTCGTACGAAGCCGCCGACCGTTCCGGAACGAAGGTCACGATCGACGCCGCCTACGTCGACGAGCACCTTGGCGAGCTGGTGAAGGACGAGGATTTGTCGAGATACATTTTGTAGCGCCATACGCGTGACTCGCGACTGGTGACTCGTGACTCGCGGCGTCGCTTGCGGACGAGTCGCGCGCCTCTGCCTCCCCTTGGGGAAAGGCGGGCAGAGCGAAGCGTGCCGGTGAGGGGAAACTTCGAGGTCACTAGTCACGAGTCACCAGTCAGAATCGCCGCCATGCCCACCCCCACCTCCATCAAACTCCGCACGCAATCTCGGGTGCTCGAGATTGCGTTCGACGACGGTGCGCAGTTCGAGCTGCCGTTCGAGTACTTGCGCGTGTATTCGCCTTCGGCGGAGGTGCGGGGGCACGGTCCGGGGCAAGAGACCCTGCAGGTCGGTAAGCACGAAGTGGGCATCGTGCGCGTCGAGCCCGTCGGCAATTACGCCATCAAGCTCGTGTTCGACGACGGCCACGACACGGGGCTTTATTCCTGGAGCTACTTGCGCGAGTTGGGCGAACAGCGCGAACAGAACTGGCAACGCTACCTCGCGCGACTGAAAGAGCTCGGCATCCCCTACCCCACACCCGTACCGCCGCGGCGCTAACAATTTGTCGATCGCATTTCCCCCGGCGCGGGCGCCGGCCGAGACCTTCAGTCTTCGGCCTTCAGCCTTCAGCCTATAGCTGTACAATGCGCCGGCCATGAGCACGAACGACGACAACGCGGCCCGCACGACCGATTTCGGTTTCCAGCAAGTGCCCGTGGCTGAGAAGGCAGCGCGCGTGCGCGCCGTATTCGAATCGGTCGCCGGCAACTACGATCTGATGAACGACCTCATGTCGGCAGGCATTCATCGGATCTGGAAACGCTTCACGTTGTCGCAAACCGGGTTAAGGCCGGGCCAGCGGGCTCTCGACGTTGCCGGCGGCACGGGCGATCTGGCTGCAGGCATGGCCGAACAAGTCGGTTCGTCCGGGCTCGTCGTGCTCACGGACATCAACTACGCAATGCTTTCCCGAGGTCGCGACGCCATGATCGACCGCGGGCTCGTCGGCAACATCCGGTTCTCGATCGCGAATGCCGAGTGTCTGCCCTTTCCGGACGCGAGCTTCGATTGCGTGACGATCGGTTTCGGGCTGCGCAACGTCACCGACAAGGATGCGGCGCTGCGCTCGATGTACCGCGTGCTCAAGCCGGGCGGACAATTGCTCGTTCTCGAGTTCTCGCATCCGGTTGCGCCGGGTCTCAAGCCGATTTACGACGCCTACTCGTTCACGGTGCTGCCCTGGCTCGGACAGGTCGTCGCCAAGGACGCCGCAAGCTACCGCTATCTCGCCGAATCGATTCGCAAGTTCCCCAAGCAGGAAGAGCTTCTTGCGATGATGCGTCAGGCGGGATTCGATCAATGCCGCTATCACAACCTCACGGGCGGCATCGTTGCCGTGCATCGAGGTTGGAAGCTATGAGTCACCTCTGCATGGCCACTGCCGTTGAACCGTAATCGATCGCTATGCGTCTCTCCCCCTTCGAATCGGTCCTGAACCGCAACATCGCGGGCTCGGCAGTCGCCCGAAGACTCTGCAAGCAGCTCGAAGGCAAGGTGCTCGCGTTGCACATGACCGGATTGCCGTTGGACCTCTATTTTCGCTCCGACGGCGAGCGCATGAGCATCGATACGACCGACTCAGATCCGCCGGCAGCGTCGTTGCGTGGGACACCGCTTGCGTTTCTGCGGCTCGTCGGCTCGGCGCCCGAGAATGTCGTGCGCGGCGGCGCCCTCCACGTGCAAGGCGACGCGGAAGTCGCGCAAGCCTTCAGCGAGCTGCTCAAAGCCGCGCAACCCGATCTCGAAGAAGAGCTGTCCCGCATCGTCGGCGACGTCGCCGCACATCAGATCGGCAATGCCGCACGCACGGCGATCGGCTTCGGCCGCCGTGCGCTCGATACGTTCACGCAGAATCTCGCCGAATTCCTGACCGAAGAGAGCCGCGACCTGCCCACACGAACGGAAGCCGACGAGCTCTTTTCCGAGGTGGATCGGCTGCGCGACGACGTCGCGCGACTCGAAGCGCGCATCGCGCGCTTGCAGCAACAACATACCCGGCACTGACGCGACGCATGCACGTTCGCGTTCTCTCGCGGCTCCTGCAGATCCAACGCGTGCTCGTCAGACACGGGTTGGACGACATCATTCTCGCGACGCATCTGTTCCGGCCGCTGCGCTTCGCGTTCTATCTCTCGCCCGCCACGTGGTTCCACCGCGAACGTGCCGGCTCGCGCGGCGAACGCCTGCGCCTCGCGCTCGAAGAGCTCGGACCGATTTTCATGAAATTCGGCCAGATGCTCTCGACGCGCCGCGATCTGTTGCCGCGCGATATCGCAGACGAGCTCGAGAAGCTTCAGGACCGCGTTCCTCCGTTCAGCGGAGCCGAGGCCAAACGCATCATCGAAGAAGCGTACGGCCGCCCCGTCAGCGAAGCGTTTGCGAGCTTCGACGAGCAACCGCTCGCTGCCGCAACGATTGCGCAAGTGCATGCAGCAACGCTCAAAGACGGCAAGGAGGTCGTCGTCAAGGTCGTGCGTCCGGGCATTCGCCGTCTGATCGAGCGCGACCTCGAGGTGATGCACGCGCTCGCCGATCTCGCGAATCGCTATTGGTCTCAGGCCGAACGGCTGCGGCCGGTCGAGCTCGTGAAAGAGTACGAGAAGACCATTCTCGATGAGCTCGATCTCATGCGCGAGGCGGCGAATGCCGCACAGCTCAAACGCAACTTCGCCGGATCGCACCTCTTGTACGTACCCGAGATCTACTGGGATTACTGCCGCAAGAACGTTCTGGTCATGGAGCGCGTGCGCGGCGTGCTGATCAACGACATTCCCGAGCTCAAACGTCGCAACGCGAACATCAAGCGGCTCGCGGAAAACGGCGTCGAGATCTTTTTCACGCAGGCGTTTCGCCACAATTTCTTTCATGCCGACATGCACCCGGGCAACATTTTCGTGTTGCTCGACGATCCCGAGCATCCGCGCTACGCGGCCGTCGATTTCGGCATCGTCGGCAGTCTCGATCCGCGCGATCAGCACTACCTGGCGGAAAAATTCCTCGCGTTCTTCGAGCACGACTACCGGCGCATCGCCGAGCTCTTCATCGAATCCGAATGGGTGCCTGCACACGTGCGCGTCGACGAGCTCGAAGCCGCCGTGCGCACCGTCTGCGAGCCGATTGCGAACAAGCCGCTCAAGGAAATCTCGTTCGGCCATCTGCTCATCAATTTGTTCGAAACGGCACAGCGCTTCGATGCACAGATGCAGCCGCAGCTGTTGTTGTTGCAGAAAACCCTGTTGCAGATCGAAGGCGTCGGACGGCAGCTCTATCCCGATCTCGATCTGTGGCAGACGGCACAGCCGCTGCTCAAGCAATGGATGCGCGAGCGCTACAGCCTGAAAGGCGTCTGGAAGGAAGCGCGCGAACAGTTACCGGTGTTCATCGATGCGGTTCGCAAGCTCCCGCACCTGACACAGCTCTTCGTGCAGCGGGCCTCCGATCGCCGACTGACACTGCCCATCGCCGAACAAAGCGCCAGCCTGATGCGCGCCCAGCTACGCGAAGAATCTCGGCGGCGCGATCGCGTGTTGATTTCGGCCGTGGGCTTGCTCGGCGGCATCGTGTGGCTCGCCGTCGACCGCGATCCGGCATGGCCGGGCTTCGTGCTCGTCGCAGTGAGTGCGATGAGCTATTGGTACGCGAGAAAATAACAGGCTGTAGGCTGGAGACTGCAGGCTGTAGGCAGCGCGCTTCGCGCTCCCTTTCTCAAGTGCGTGTTTGCGCACGACCCCTCACCCGCGCGCCCAACAGTCGCCCGACGCCTGTAGCCTGTCGCCGCTTAGAACCGCGGCCGCGCCTCGGCCCCGAGCCCCAAGCCCCGCGCCCTATTTCTTCAGCTCCACCCACGTCGCCACCCCAACCGCACAGCGCTCGCCGTCTTCATCGAACAGCGCGGTGCCTGCGCGGTGCTTGCGGCCTGCGCTGTCGATGGGCCAGCCGATGACGACGCAAGGTTCGTCGACGTGTACGAGGCGGTCGATGTGTACGGCGAGCTCGCCGAGAACGGCGTGCGTCGGATAGGCCGAGGCGAAATAGCCCGGACAGTCGAGCGCTGCCCAGATGAATTCGGGACGCACTTTCCCTGAGCCGTTGTCCAGCGTCTCATCGGGAATCCAGGGCGCTGCGAACAAACGCGTTCCGGTTACCGCGCCCGGAAACACGCACAAACCGTCGTGCCGCTTCCGCGCGGGACCGCATACGAAACACGTCGGAAACGTATGCTGCTGAAAGCCTGGATAACGCTTCGATGCAGCCAGCGCATCGGCGTAGCTCGGCGGCGCAGGGATCTCCGCTTCGACTCGCACAGGACGCGCGCTAGCGATCAGCTCGTCGCCGGCGCGAATTTCCCACGTATCGTCGCGCCGCTCGCCCACGATCAGCTCGCGATCGAGCGGGACCGGCGCATGCAAGCGCACCGCAACGCTTTCGCCGATGGTCGTTGCGATCAGTCCTGCACTATAGCCGCCGTTACCCGAATTGGGCGGGCCGTTGAAACGTCGCGCGATCGTGATGGCCGTCATGTGAGCCTCGATATCAGCCGGACGACTTGGCCGCTGGCGCGGGCTTGAGCAATCCCCAAACCACCGGCAGCAAGGACACGACGATGATGCAGATCGTCACCAGCCCGAAGTTGTCCTTGATGATCGGCACGTTGCCGAACAAGTAGCCGGCCCAGATGAAAATCGTCACCCACGCGAAGCCGCCGGCGAAGTTGTATGCGGCGAAGCGTCGACGCTCCATCTGCCCCACGCCCGCCACGAACGGCGCGAACGTGCGGATGATCGGTACGAAACGCGACAAGACGATGGTCTTGCCGCCGTGCTTCTCATAGAACTCTTGCGTCCGCAGCAAGTACTCGCGCTTCAACCACCGAATGTTCCCGCTGAATGCGCGCGGGCCGATCATGCGACCGATCCGAAAATTCGTTTCATTGCCGAGAATGGCCGCGGCAATCAGCAACAGCCAAATGATCGTGGCGTCGAGCGTGCCGCTGGGATCCGCAGCCGCGAGCATGCCCACTGCAAACAACAAGGAATCGCCGGGCAGGAACGGCGTGACGACGAGGCCGGTTTCGCAGAACACGATCAAGAACAGGATCGCGTAGATCCAGAGATGATATTGCGCGACGAGCTCCTCGAGGTGCTGGTCGATGTGCAATATGAAATCGATCAGCCAGGCGATGAATTCCATGCGGTTCCAATGAATGCTGCAATGGCGCGATTGTTGCGCGCCGAGATCAACTCGTGCTCGCCTGCGTTACCGGCTTGAGCCGCGGCCGGTTGTGCTCGTCGACGAGCACGACGACGGGTGCATAGTTCTCGAGCTCTTCTTCGCTGTACTGCGAGTACGCGGCAATGATCAGCTTATCGCCGACCATCGCCTTGCGTGCCGCGGCGCCGTTGAGAGAGATCGTGCCCGAGCCGCGCGGTGCCTTGATGATGTACGTGCTGAAACGCTCACCGTTCGAAATATTGTAGATCTCGATGTATTGGTTCTCGCGCAAGCCGGAGATCTCCAACAGCGCTTCATCGATTCCGCAGGAGCCCTCGTAATCGAGGTCGGCTTCCGTCACACGGACGCGATGCAGCTTGGCTTGAAGCATGGTACGGAGCATGGGTGTTCGAAGACTCCTGACTGAATGGGGCACAGGGGGCCAGCAAGGCTGCAGGGCGGTCCCTGGGGTGTCAAGGGCACGTTCATTCGTCGTCCGTCGCGGCGCATAAACGCTCGATCAGGCGCACCGGATCGTCGTCCACCCAGAGATTCGCGCGATTGCGTGCATCGAGGAATCCCTCGCTCACCGCACGATCGACGAAGGCAATGAGCGGATCGTAGTAGCCCTCGAAGTTGAGCAGCGCGCACGGCTTGTCGTGCAACCCGAGTTGCGTCCAGGTCCAGGCCTCGAACAGCTCATCCATCGTCCCGGTACCGCCTGGCAAGGCGAGAAAGCCGTCCGACAACTTGATCATGAGTTCCTTGCGCTCGGCCATCGTGCGCACGACGTGCAGCTCGCCGAGCGCCGTGTGGCCGATCTCGCGAGAGATCAGCATCTGAGGGATCACGCCGATCACTCGGCCGCCCGCCGCGAGCGCCCCGTCGGCCAACGCACCCATCAAGCCGACGCGACCGCCGCCGTACACGATCGCGACGCTCCGTTCGGCAATCAATCGACCGACCTCGCGGGCCATGGCGACATAGCGTTCGCCGATTCCGGGTTTCGAGCCACAGAAGAGACACAATTTCCGCATGGCGCAATTCTGCCACCTTATGTGAACGGTGCGCTTTGCGGATACCCGAGCGCTCGATTGAGACGCAGGCCTCAGTTTTACGAATCGACGTCGCCCGACACGGGCAACGTTTGCCCAGGCGTCTCAAGCGTGCCCCAGGCCGCCCGATAGCGAACTTGATCGAGTCCCGGTCGGGCTCGGCTTCTTACATCACATGCAAGGCACTTACGAGACTTGGATCGTCAACGGCTCGATTGCGCTCGCAATCCTGGCGTCGTATGCGTTGCTCAGATTCGTCGCACCGGAGAGGTCCGCGCGTCCGAGATCCCTGGCCGCCACGACCGGGCAAGCGGTGCTGCTCGGCATCGCGTTTTGGCTGATGTGCCTGGCATTGGCACGCCTCGTAGGTTGGCAGATAACGTTGGAGGTCGGACACATCGTCGCCTTTGCGCTCGGCGTGCTCGAAGGCGCGATCGCCGTGGCGGCATTGCAGCGCTGGCGAACGACGAATGCATCGAGTCGATATACGACCGCGGCGTATCCAGCTGCCTACGCTCAGCGCGTCGATGCTTTAACCGGTCTTCCGAATCGGGTTGCCGTTGCCGAGCAAGCCAAGGACGCGATCGCCGAAGCGCAGCGCCGCTCCAGACAAGTGGCCGTCTTGGTACTGAACGTCGATCGCTTGCGAGCCATCAACGATTCGCTCGGCCACCACATCGGCGATGAGCTGCTGCTCGACATCTCCCGCTGCTTGCGTCGGGTGCTGCGCAGGAGCGACATGCTTGCGCGCCTGGCCAGCGATGAATTCACCGTGCTCGCAACCGATCTGCGCAGCGCGCAAGACGCCGAAGCGGTTGCCGCGAAGATTCTCGACTCGCTGCAGCGGCACGCGTTTCAAGCCGGAACGCTCAATGTGCGCCCTTCGATGACGATCGGTATCAGCATGTTCCCGCTCGACGGCGATTCGTTTCCGAAACTGCTGAGCCGGGCGAACACGGCGATGCGTTACGCCAAATCGACGGCGCGCGGCACTTACCGCTTCTACGCGGCCGAGATGAGCCGCATCAACGACGATCAGCTCGCGCTCGAGACCGATTTGCGCGAGGCACTCGAGCGCAACGAGCTCGAGCTGCACTTCCAGCCGAAAGTCGATATCGCCACCGGGCGTGTCCGCAGCGCCGAAGCACTGCTCCGCTGGCGCCATCCGACGCGCGGCATGGTGCCGCCGAACGTATTCATCCCGGTGGCCGAGGAAACCGGTTTGATCCTGCCGCTCGGCGAATGGGTGTTGCGCCAGGCGTGCCGACACATGCGCGAATGGCTCGACGGCGGGATGTCGCCCGTACGCATTGCGGTCAATCTATCCGCGAAACAGTTCCACGATGCCGATCTGGTCGACGTCGTGCGTTCGGCTCTGGAAGAAGCGCAGCTGCAACCCGGCTACCTCGAGCTCGAGCTGACGGAAAGCGTCCTCATGAGCAACCCGGAGGAGTCTGCGCGCACGCTGGAGTCGCTGAGCGCGATGGGCGTACACATTTCGATCGACGATTTCGGCACCGGCTACTCGAGCCTGAGCTACCTGCGCCGGTTCCCGCTCGACAAGCTCAAGATCGACCGCAGCTTCATTCGCGATCTGCTGACGAGCTCGGACGATGCATCCATCGTCCGCGCGATCATCTCGCTCGCGCACAGCCTGAGATTGCGAGTCGTCGCCGAAGGCGTGGAGACGCATCAACAATTCGAATTCCTGCGCGAGCTGGGTTGCGATCAATATCAAGGCTACTACTGCAGCCCCGCCGTACCGGCCAATGAGTTCGTTACGCTCATCACCCGCCTGCAAGCCGAGATGCCGGAGCTGACCGAAGCCGACATGCTGAAAACTCAAAGCCGTCTATCGGCGTTCGCTCCCCAACCGAGCAATAACTGACCGAACATTCGCCAAGCGATCGGCTCGCTCTAACGCGCTTGGCACCGTAGCAGCTCGATCTCGCTTACTGATCCGTCGATCGGCGTCCGCGAGTGCGGCGCCGCTCCTCACCCGCATAGTGAGGCGATATCGCGCCCATATCGCTGTGGCGACGCGGACCCGCGCGCCGATCGTTGTGGTGCTTGAAGCGACAGGTACAGTAGGCGACATCGCACGTCGGCAGCGGCAGCCGCGGTGCCTGACTCGCCAGAAACCGCTGGCCGGCGAAGCGGTATGCAGCCGCACATGCATGCTCGCCGGGAATGATGGATACAGCGTGCCAGGGATTGGCAGCTCGAGCGCGCTGCGGCTGCACGGCCTTGGACCGAAACAGCCTGCTGAACCATCCGCCGGAGGTATTTTTCGCCATCGCCCGCCTTCGCCCATGTTGTCGAGCGACTTGCTCGAGTTGGGTTCAGGCGGGTTAAGAGCCGACGGACGCGAATGTTCCTCCTACGGCGGGCGTGAAAGTTTTACAAACCCGGCTTGCGAAGCCTGCGGTGCAGTCAGCCCTTGAGCCCGCGCAGGAACGCCGCCGGATCCTCGCCGCGCTCGATCACTTCGACGAGCGCAGAGCCGACGATCACGCCGTCGACGTACGGGGCGAGCGCTGCGACTTGCTCGCGGCTGCGAATACCGAAACCTGCGCACACCGGATGCGGCGAGATCGCCTTCACGCGAGCGAAGTAATCGAGCACTTCCTGCGGCACCGCCACGTTCTTGCCGGTGGTACCCGTCATCGTGACGGCATACACGAAACCGCTCGTGCCTTCGCACAACAGCTTCATGCGCGACTCGGGCGTGACCGGCGTGACGAACTGCACGAGCGCAAGACCTTCCGCATCGAGCGCGCGCCGCATGTCGTCGCATTCTTCCATCGGCAGATCGGGCACGATGAATCCGGCAACGCCCGCTTCCGCAGCCGCTTTCGGCAACCGATCGAAACCGAAAGCGAGCAACGGATTGAGATAGCTCATGAGCAACACCGGCGGACGCGACTCACGCGGAATTCCGGCGAGCTCTTCGAGAATCCACGCCAACGACGTGCCTTGCTCGAGCGCGACGCGGCTCGAACGCTGAATCGTCGTACCGTCGGCCATGGGATCCGTAAACGGCACCCCGACCTCGATCACATCGGCCTCCTTGCCGACGTTGGCGAGAATCTCGCGAAATGCCTGCTTCGTCGGAAATCCGGCCGTGATGTAGGCGATGAGCGCCGCGCCGTTCTTTTCCTTGGCCGTGCGGATCGCTCGAGAAATGGAATCGCGCGGCGTCATCAGATCTGCCCCTTCAGAATCGTGCGTTGGAGTGTCGGCATGTCTTTGTCGCCGCGACCTGAAAGTCCGATCAAGATGCGCTTTCCTGGATTGGCTTGCGCATAGCGTTTCGCGCCTGCCAACGCATGCGACGACTCGATGGCCGGGAGAATGCCTTCGGCTGCACAGCATTCGGCGAGCGCAGCGAGCGCCTCGTCGTCGTTCACCGCTTCGTATTTCACGCGGCCGATCAATTGCAGCAAGGCATGCTCCGGACCGACGCCTGGATAGTCGAGACCCGCGGACACGGAATGCGTTTCTTGGATTTGACCGTGCTCGTCTTGCAGCAGCAGCGAATACGTGCCTTGCAGCACACCGGGCGTTCCGTACGCGAGCGATGCAGCGTTCTGACCGAGACCGCTGCCCATGCCGCCGGCTTCGATGCCCAGCATGCGCACTTGTTCGTCTTTGACGAACGGATGGAAGAGCCCGATGGCATTCGAGCCGCCGCCGACACAAGCAACGACGAGATCCGGCAACGTGCCCGCGGTCGCCAGGATCTGCTCGCGCGCCTCGCGACCGATCACGGACTGCAGCTCGCGCACGATGTACGGATACGGATGCGGACCGATCGCCGAGCCGAGGCAGTAATACGTGCCGTTCGGATCGGTCACCCAATCGCGCAAGGCCTCATCGACGGCGGCGCGCAGCGTTTTGTCGCCGCTCGTCACCGGCACGACCGTCGCGCCCAGCAACTTCATGCGGCCGACGTTAGGCGCTTGACGCTCCATGTCGATGGCACCCATGTACACGGTGCACGGCATGCCCAAGCGCGCGCATGCTGCCGCTGTTGCCACACCATGCTGACCGGCACCGGTCTCCGCGATCACACGCTTGGCACCGAGCTTTTTCGCCAACAACACTTGGCCGATCGAATTGTTGATCTTGTGCGCGCCGGTGTGCGCGAGATCTTCGCGCTTCAACCACACCTCTGCGTTCCACAGCTTCGACAACCCGCGCGCATGCGTGAGCGGCGTCGGCCGTCCGACCCACGTCTTCAGCTCTGCATGAAAATCGGCGAGGAATTCCGGATCGCGCAAATAGCGATCGACGCCCGCTTGCAAGCGATCGAGCGCAGGAACGAGCGTTTCCGGCACATAGCGGCCGCCGAACGGACCGAATCGGCCGCGCGCATCGGGATACGCGTCCTTCAACACGTTCTCGAACAGCGCCTTCGTGTCGGCGTGGGGTAATTCGGTTCTCATCTATATCTCCGCTACGCGCGCAGCATCGGCTGGCGCGTCATCAAACGACGAGCACATCTTGCGCCTCGCGCGCCGCCGAAACGAATCGCAGGATCAAAGCTGGATCCTTGATGCCTGGCGACGCTTCGACACCGCTGCTCACATCGACGCCAAACGGGTGCACGCTACGAATAGCCGCAGCGACGTTGTCCGGATTGAGCCCGCCCGCGAGGATCAATTGCGTGCGTCTCGCAAGCCGCTCCGCTTCGGTCCAATCCGTCGTCTCGCCGGTGCCACTCACCGGTCCTTCGAACACGATTCGGCGCGGTAGCGTTGCGGGCACGCGACCGGCGCGCACGACGGCATTCACGCGCACGTTCTCCGGAATACGGAGCGTTGCCAGATCCTCGAAATCGGTCTGCACGTAATCCGGTGCGAGCACGTCACACACTTCATCGATTTCGTGCTGCCGGGGGTGCAAGAACACGGCGACGCGCGCGATCGCAGGCGGCACGTTGCGCGCGAGCTCGGCGGCGCGTTGCGCGGTGACGCGCCGCTTCGACGCGGCGAATACGAAGCCGATCGCATCGACTTGCGCGCGCACGGCGGCTTCAACGCCTGCCTCGGTCGTCAGGCCGCAGATCTTGATCCACATGCGGCTATTCATCGGGCGTCTCGCCCGTCGCGATCTTGAGCTTGCGCGTGCGCAGGGCCATGGCGCGTTCGCGCCCGGTCGCGAGCATTTCACCGAGCAGCTCTTTCGGTTGCGTCGAATTCATCAGCGTCGTGCCGACCAGCGCGACGCGATAGCCCACCTCTACGACGCGCCGCACATCGTCCAGCGAGCTCACGCCGCTCTCGGCAACCGTCGGATAGCCGGACGGCAATTGATCCGCGAGATCCTCGAGCCGCGACAGATCCACCGTCAGCGTTTCCAGATCGCGGCAATTCAATCCGACCAGCACTTGTTCGTCGTGACGTTTGCGCTGCGCCAGGATTTCGTTGGCGACCGCGAGGTCCTGCGCATCGAACGCTTCGAGCAGCACGAACATCTTGAGCATCGCTGCGCAATCGAGCAGCTCGGTGATGTGACTGCGCTCGAGCATGCGGATGATGACGAGCACGCCGCCGGCGCCGGCCGCACGTGCTTCCATCACCTGATACGGATCGACGAGAAAGTCCTTGCGCATGACCGGCACTTTCAGCGGCTCGAGCGCGGCAGCGGCCAAACGCAAGTGATCGAGCGAGCCGCCGAAACGCGTCGGCTCCGTCAGCACCGACACGGCGCACGCGCCGCCGTATGCGTATGCCTTCACACGCTCCGTGACGTCGCTCGTGTGCTGCGACAAATCGCCTGCAGACGGCGAAGCCAGTTTGCATTCGGCAATGACATCGAACCCTTCCACCGAGAGTTTCAACTTCGGAGCGGGCGGTGCATCGGAGGCTCGCGTCCAAAGCTGTTGCTCGGATTCCTGTGCGCGTGCCGCCTCGAGCCTTGCGAGGCTCGACTGGCACATCTGTGTGAGCAAACCGGACATGACTGACTGCGTCCTAGACCCGAGAGAAACCGAGCGTGAGAGATGCGCAAACGTCCATCGCGCGTTTGTTATCGCGCAGCCGCCAAGCTGCGACCGAACTCTGCGAGCTTCTCCAAGAGCGCCTTGCCGGCGCCGGAATCGAGCGCATCCTCCGCTCTACGCGCAGCTTCGCGCGGCGATGCCGCTTTGCCAAGTAGCTCGAGCACGAGTGCCGCCTGCAGCACGACCGCGCGGCGGTGCGCCGACCGATCGCGGCCTTCGAGCACCGCGCGCAGATGCTCCGTGTTGTACGCCACGTCGCCGCCGCGCAGCTCGTCGGCCGTGCACGGCTCGAGACCGAATTCCTCGGCATTACGGATGGAATGTGCGATTTTTCCTGGTCTCACGTCGAATACGTGGAACGGCCCCACAGGCGTCGCCTCGTCCCAACCCGGTTCGCCGTGTACGACATACGCGCGCTCGATCGCCATGCCGGACAGCGCCTCCGCCATGAGCTCTGCAACATCGAGCCGATAGGCGCCGATCAGGTGATACGGCGGCTCGGCCGGATTCAAGAGCGGCCCGAGAATGTTGAACACCGTGCGTACCCCGAGCGCTTGGCGCACCGGCATGATGGCCTTCATCGCCGGGTGATAGTGGGGCGCGAAAAAGAACGTAAAGCTCGTCGCCTCCAGACACTTGCCGGATTCCACTTCATCGAGCGGCAGCGGCAAGCCGAGCGCGCGGATCACGTCTGCGCTGCCGCTGCGGCTCGACACGGCCGTCGAGCCGTGCTTCGCAACGCGAATGCCCATCGCCGCAACGAGCAATGCAGCCGCCGTCGACAAATTGAAACTGTGCGATCCGTCGCCGCCGGTACCGACCATGTCGACGAGCGGCGAGCCTGGCGCCAGTTGCGGTCGACGTGCGAGCTCGCGCATGGTTTTCGCAAAACCGCGCAATTCCGAGGCGACGACGCCTTTGGAGCGCATTGCCGCCAGCACCGCGCCCGCCATCGCCGGCGAAGTCGTCTCGTCGGTCAATGCCCGCAGCGTCGCCGCCGCTTCCTCTTCGCTCAAGTGCTCGCGTTCGAGCAACCGCTCCAGAGCTTCGCGCAAGGTGATCATGCCGTCCCCCCTCGGGCGCCACCTGTTTGTTTGAGGAAATTACCCATGAGAATCGGACCCTCCGGCGTCAGTACGCTTTCGGGATGAAATTGCACGCCTTCGACGGCAATCGAGCGATGCCGCACGCCCATGATTTCGCCTCCCTGCGTCCGCGCCGTCACTTCGAGCTCGCGCGGCAGGCTCTCGGGCTGCGCGATCAGCGAGTGATAGCGGCCGGCCTGAAACGGCTGCGGCATCCCTTTGAGAATCGATTGGTCGTCGTGCTCGACGAGCGAGGTCTTGCCGTGCATCAGCCGCGGCGCACGCACGACTTTGCCGCCGAACACTTCCACGATGGATTGATGACCGAGACACACGCCGAGGATGGGAATGCGGCCCGCAAACGCTTCGATCATTTTCATCGAGACGCCCGCATCGTACGGCGTGCCCGGACCCGGCGAGATGCACAGATGCGTCGGCTCGAGCGCGCGCGCCTCGTCGATGGTGATCTGATCGTTGCGATGCACGAGCACGTCCGCGCCGAGTACCATGAACGCCTGCACGAGGTTGTAGGTAAACGAATCGTAGTTATCGATCAGTAACAAACGCGGGGCGCTCATAAGCCCTCCTGCGCGAGCGCGAGCGCATTGCGCACGATGGCGCTCTTCGCCAGTACTTCTTGATATTCCATGGCCGGCACGCTGTCGGCGACGATGCCCGCGCCCGCCTGGAAACTGTACGTATCGCCGCGAAACACCATCGTGCGAATCGTGATCGCCTGATCCATGTCGCCGCCGTGGCCGAAGTAGCCGACGGTCCCGCCATAAAAGCCGCGCCGCACCGGCTCGAGCTCGTCGATGATTTCCATCGCCCGCACTTTCGGCGCGCCGACCAACGTGCCGGCGGGAAACGTTGCGGCAAACAGATCGAACGCATCGCGGCCGGGCGCCATTTCGCCGTGCACGCCGCTCACGATGTGCATCACGTGGCTGTAGCGCTCGATCTTCCGGTAAGGCCGCACATGCACGCTGCCTGCCTTGGCGACGCGGCCGAGATCGTTGCGCGCGAGATCCACGAGCATGACGTGCTCGGCATTTTCTTTCGGATCGGCGAGGAGCTCGCGTTCGAGCTGCGCATCGTGCTCGGGATCGCGGCCGCGCGGGCGCGTTCCGGCGATCGGCCGCGTTTGCGCGTGACCGTTCGCAAGCTTCACGAGCGCTTCGGGCGAGGAGCCGACGATCGTGTTCTCGCCGAGCTCGCAGTAATACATGTAGGGCGAGGGATTGAGCAGCCGCAAAGCGCGATAGGCCTCGAACGGCTCGATCTCGCATTGGCCGGCGAACCGCACCGAGAGTACGAGCTGATACACATCGCCCGCCGCGATGTACTCCTTCGTACGCTGCACGCCTTGCAGGAACTCCGCTTCGCTGAGACTGCCGACCGCGGGCGAGTACCGAATGCGCTTGCCGTTCGAGGGAATTCCGCCGCGCAATGCGGCAATGACTTCTTTGCGCAGCGAAGCGCGCTCGGCTTCGGAACCGTCGTGAAGCAAGGCGACCCCGCGGGTCAAGTGATCGAACACGAGCAGCGAGCGCGGAGCGACATAATGAGCTTCCGGCGTGGGATCGACCACCCGCGCGCGGGCCGGCAAGCGTTCGAATCGCCGCACCAAGTCGTAACCGGCCGCCCCCACCAGACCGCCGAGCAGCGGCACGCCCGGAATACGCGGCTGCGGTTGCGGTGCCTGTGCGAGTGCCGCTCGAAATGCATCGAGCAGCTCTTGTTGCGAGGCCGGAACGGGTCTCGTCTGCCCACCGACCGTCAGACCTTGCTCGTCGAGCCGCAGCTCGAGGCAGTCGCCGAACCCGATGAACGAATAGCGGGCCAGGCGTTCGCCGCCTTCGACGCTCTCCAATAAGAATCGCGGACGGAACGGCTTCAACTTCAGATACGCCGAGACCGGCGTATCCAGATCGGCAGCGATGTCGAACGGTGGCTTCATTGGTTTTGCTTACGCCATAAAAAAACCCATCCCCGGACCAGTGCACGGAGATGGGTTTTCTGGATTCTTCGGTTGCGGTCTTTAAGCGCCCAGCAGAGGCTCCAGGGCCCTCTCCTTATGAGAGGTACCACCACCAGCGATGAAGGGAAGCCGTGACCGTATACATGGTGCGGGAGTATCGACGGCCCACGAAGCGAGAGTCAAGGGAAGCGGACGCTCTGTACGGAAAGTCCGGCCTACGAGACGGAATTTTCACGCTTTTTCATATCGGCATAACGAGATTGCATCGATAAAACGGCAGTGCGACCGCTTTGTCACCGGGGATCGACTGACCCCATAACCCGCGCTCTCTAGCATCTCGCGCCTACGATCGATCTGCGTTCATGGCCCGCAGGCATCGAACAAGAAATCCAGGCCAGACAGTCGATGCTAGGGAGCAGTACCCCATGAGGAGTCTCGTTTCGTCACACATCAAAGCGGTTCTGGGCACGGCAGCCATCGTGCTGGCATTGCCCTCCTTTGCCGAGGAATCCGCTGAGACGCAAACCGCAGGCGGCCAATCGGCGCGGTCGCAGTTGCTGGGCGAAGTCGTGGTCAGCGCGGCACGCCGCCGCGAGGAAGCGGCGCAAGATGTGCCTATTGCGATTTCGGTGATCGACGGCGGACTGCTCAGCGATGCCGGCGCGTTCAACGTCGGCCGTCTGCAGAACATCGTGCCGACGGTGCAGTTCTACTCGAGCAACCCGCGCAACACGTTCGTGAACATCCGCGGCCTCGGCCAGCCTTTCGGTTTGACGAACGACGGCATCGAACCGGGCGTCGGTTTCTACGTGGACG
This sequence comes from uncultured Sinobacteraceae bacterium, assembly GCA_937902995.1. Classification (GTDB taxonomy): domain Bacteria; phylum Pseudomonadota; class Gammaproteobacteria; order Steroidobacterales; family Steroidobacteraceae; genus Steroidobacter. The sequence continues at coordinate 16,452 of CALEKY010000079.1, read as the reverse complement.
GCGTGCTGTATGCGCGTCCCGCGTCGACCACGATGGACTTCATCGACGTCGAGCGCGTCGAAGTATTGCGCGGTCCGCAAGGTACGTTGTTCGGCAAGAACACGACGGCGGGCGCGATTCTCGTGACCACGCGCAAGCCGAGTTTCCAAACAGGCTTCGACGCCGAGCTCTCGTACGGCGACTACAACTACGCGCAGGCCAAGGTCTCGCTCACCGGCCCGCTCAGCGAAAAGATCGCCGGCCGCTTGTCGTTCGCGAGCACGCAGCGCGACGGCACGATCTACAACGTGAACACTCAGAAGCACGTCAATGACCTCAACAATCTCGGCTTGCGCGGCCAATTGCTGTACACGCCGGTCGAGGGTACCGACGTCTTGTTGGCCTTCGATTACACGCGTCAGCGGCCGGAAGGTTATGCGCAGGTGCTCGCGGGCGCCGTGCCCACACAACGCGCACCGGAGCGGCAGTTCTGGCAGATCATCGAGGATTTGAACTACGTGCCGCCGAATGCCGATCCCGCTACGCGCACGATTCGTCCGTTCGATCGTGTGATCGACACCGGCACGCCGTGGCGCTCCGGTAATACGCTTTACGGCGTCTCGCTCAACATCGACACCGCGCTGTGGGGCGGCACGCTGACTTCGACGACGGCTTGGCGTCACTGGATCTGGGATCCGTCGAACGATCGCGACTATCTGGCGCTTCGGGTGGGAACGCTTTCGCAAGCGCCCTCCGTGCACGACCAGTGGACGCAGGAAATCCGCTGGGCTGGCGATCTAACGTCGAAGATCTCCGGCGTATTCGGCGTGTACGCATTCAAGCAGCGGCTCAAGACCGATCCCGTCCACACCGAAGAAGTGGGCGAAGACTACTTCCGTTTCGTTTGGAATCCATCGGGCGGACCGAACGGCACACCCGATTGGTCGCTGTGGGGTCCGGGCGGATCGGTCGTCGACAACTACTTTGCCGGCCAGCGAAGCGAGATCAACTCGCAGCTCGACACCGAGAGCGCGGCGATCTTCGCCCAGATCGACTGGGCCATCACGGACCGCCTGCATCTGCTGCCGGGCCTGCGCTTCAACTACGACAAGAAAGAGGCGAACTTCGCGCAACGCGTCTTCAACATCCCCGAGCTGCCGCCGGACTCGCCGACACCGCCGGCGCCCGCGTACAGCGCCTCGACGGCAGTGCGCGGCGACAAGGACACGAACATCTCCGGTCAGCTCACGCTGGCGTTCAAGCAGTCGGCGCAGATCAATTACTACGCGACGTTTGCGACCGCGTTCAAGTCGATCGGCGTCAACCTCGGCGGCGGTCCGGCCATCGAAATTCCGCCGGAAGACGTGCGCCATTTCGAAATCGGTTTGAAGAGCAATCCGACCGCACGCTCGACTGCGAACTTGGCCTTGTTCAACACGGTCACGAAGGACTTCCAGACGCAGGTGCTCGTTCCGGGCAATCCACGTCCGGTGATCGCGAGCGCCGAGGAAGTCCGCGTACGCGGCGTCGAGCTCGACGGCACGTATCAAGGCGATGCGTTCTCGCTGTATGCAGCGATCGCCTATACCGACGGCGAGTACACCGCGTTCCCCAACGCACCGCTGCCGCTCGAGCTGACCGGCGCAGCCACACCGTACGTCGACGCAACGGGCGGCCGTCTGCCCGGCATCTCGAAGTGGTCCGGCTCCGCGGGCGGCGAATATCACCGTCCGGCGAGCTTCCTCGGAAGCGACGGCGAGATCTTCACGGCCTTGGACGTGTTCTACCGCGACGAGTTCTCGTCGAGCGCGACGCCTTCTCGATATCTGAACATCCCAGGCTATGCGCTCGCGAATGCGCGCGTGGGATTCCGCTCGGATTCGGGGTGGACGACCTATCTCTGGGTCCGTAACGCATTCGACAAGGAATACTTCGAGCTGTTGCAGGCCGCGCCCGCGGGACAAGGTGCAGGCCATTACGGCGCCCAGCTCGGCGATCCGCGAACCTACGGCATCACGTTGCGGTATTCGTTCTGATCGTTATGTGCCGGCGGCCTTCGGGTCCGCCGGCACGTCGCTGGCTACAAGCTACATGCGACAGTCCTAGTCGCCCTTCTCGTTCTTCTTCTGAGCCTCCAGCTTCTTTTTCGTCTTGATCCACTCGTCGAGCTTGCGCATGTCGGCGGGCGTGCGAGCGCGAGGCGGCGGCACTGAAGGCTCCTTCAGACGCGTCCCGGACGCGCGCGCATTGTCGTATGGATTGAAGCCTCGCGCGGGCGGACCCTTGTCGTAAGGATTGAAGCCGCCGCCCGGTGCGGGCTTGTTGGAATCTGCTGCCAGCGGACTCTTCTGAATGGCGGTGTCCACGAGCGAAAGCTCGCCGAGATCGAGCTTTCTGAGCTTTTGCGTACTCACATCGCGCGTGTACACGCCGGTCTCGAGCTGCCATTCCCAGATCGAGTTACCGCGCGAATCGAACGTCACGCGTCCGGTCCGCTTGCGTTCCTCGGCGGGGCGCTCGGCATCCGCTGAATCCGCGGAAGCACCGCGCTTCGGGTCTTCAGGATCGTTCGCCATGGCGTCCCGTCTCCCCCTGCATGGCCACGCAGGAGGTGGCCATCGATTCGTGTGCACCTGCGTGTGCAGCGCACACGTCAGCCGCTGGTATTCTCTCGTTCAATGAAAGTTGTCGCAATGTCGCTTCTAGGCCGAGCGTCGCTTTGAATCCGCGTAAACGCCAAGCCGTCGTATCCAACCCCGATCTCGCACGAGGGTTCGCGGGTGTTTTTGCCTACAGCCGCCGCGCGATCGAATTGGTGTGGACGACGAGTCGTCCGCTGAGCTTCGCGTTCGGCGCGCTGACGCTTCTCGCCGGCGCCTTTCCGGCCGCCATTGCTTACGTCGGCGCCTTGATCGTCGATGCGGTCGTGGCGGCAATCAATACCCCGGAGCCAGCGCGCGATGCAGCGACCTCTCACGCGCTGCTCCTCGTCGTGATCGAAGGCCTGCTCGTTGCCGCACTTGCCGGCGCACAACGCGGCATCTCGCTGTGCCAATCGCTGCTGCGTGCACAGCTGGGTCAGCGCGTGAACGTCATGATTCTGGAAAAGGCGCTGACGCTCGATCTCACGCATTTCGAGAACTCGGAGTTCTACGACAAGCTGACGCGCGCACGCCGCGAGGCTTCGAGCCGCCCATTGTCGCTGGTCATGCGCACGTTCGGCCTCGCACAGAATGCCGTCTCGCTCGTGAGCTACGGCGCGCTGCTCGTCAAGTTCTCGCCGTGGGCAGTCGTGCTGTTGATCGTGGCAGGCTTACCGGCCTTCCTCGCCGAAGCGAAGTTCTCCGGCGACAAGTTCCGGCTGTTCCTCTGGCGCTCGCCGGAAACGCGCATGCAGATGTATCTCGAAACAGTGCTCGCACGTGAAGACCATGCGAAGGAAGTGAAGCTGTTCGGGCTCGGACCGCTGTTTCTCGAGCGCTATCGCAACATCTTCCGCAAGCTGTACAAGGAAGACCGCGATCTGACGATCCGGCGCGATACGTGGGGATTCGCGCTGGGGCTCGTTGCGACGGCAACGCTGTACGGCGCCTATGCATGGATTGCGCTCTCGGCGATCGCAACACGGATCACGATCGGCCAGATGACCATGTACTTGCTGCTGTTCCGGCAAGGCCAGTCGGCAGTGTCTTCGATTCTGTCGGCCATCGGCGGCATGTACGAGGACAACTTGTATCTGTCGACGCTGTACGACTATCTCGAAACGCCGGTGATACCGAACACCGGGACGATCGTGCGCGGTCCGCAGCCGGAAGACGGCATTCGATTCGAGCACGTGTCGTTCACGTATCCGGATGCAGAGCGCCCGACGCTCGAAGACGTGAATCTCCACATCCGTCCCGGGGAATCGCTGGCGCTCGTCGGCGAGAACGGTTCAGGTAAGACGACGCTCATCAAGCTGCTCACGCGGCTCTATCAACCGACCTCGGGCCGCATCCTGCTCGACGGACAGGACTTGCGCGATTGGGACGAAACCGCGCTGCGCGACCGCATCGGCGTCATCTTTCAGGACTTCACGCGCTATCAGCTCATGGTCGGCGAGAACATCGGCGCAGGCGATGTCCGCTATTTCGAAGACGAGATGCGCTGGCGCGAGGCGAGCGACAAAGGCATGGCGGCGCCGATCATCGAAGATCTGCCGCTCGGTTACCGCACGCCGCTCGGCAAATGGTTCAACGAAGGACGCGAGCTCTCGGGCGGACAGTGGCAGAAGATTGCACTGTCGCGCGCCTTCATGCGCTCGCGTGCCGACATTCTCGTGCTCGATGAACCGACCGCCGCCATGGATGCCGCAGCGGAAGCGCAGATCTTCGAGCACTTCCGCACGCTCACCAAAGGCCGCATCGCCATCCTGATCTCGCACCGTTTCTCGACCGTGCGCATGGCCGACCAAATCGCCGTGCTACAAAACGGTCGCATCGTCGAGCACGGCTCCCACGAGGAGCTCATGAAGCTCGGCGGGCACTATGCGCATTTGTTCATGTTGCAGGCGAAGGGGTACAGATAGGGAGAAAGGGGAAGGAGGGAAGAAGGGAATAAGGGAAGGTCGCGCATTCGCGCGACACTACTCACTGCTCACGACTCACTATCCCCGCTCCCCTTCGTCCCTCATTCCCTATTCCCTTATTCCCTTAGAACGCTCGCGCAAAATCCCCAACAGCTGCTGCTGCGCCCTCGTCGGCTTCCACCCCGCGCGTGTCGTCAAGGCAATCGAGCGAGTGACGCGGCCCATCGGGTGAGGCAGCGCGGCGAGCAGGCCTGCTTGCAGGTCGTAATGAATCTGATGGACGGAGAGCAGCATCAGCCGGTCGCTTTCGATGAGCAACGAGCGGGCGGCGACGAGCGAGTTGCATTCGATCGTGGAGCGCGGCGGCGGAATACCTGCAGCCTTGAACAACTTGTCGAAATGCTCGTGCAGCGGCGACTCGCTGCGCGGAGCGATCCACGGATACTTCGCAAGCGTGCGCGGGCTCGCGCGCTTTTGCTGCGCGAGCGGATGGCCGGCGCGCATGATGATCGCCAACTCATCGTCGAACAGGTGTTCCTGTACGACATCCTTGTACGGCAGTCGCTCGCGCGCGGCGCCGATGAGGAAGTCCGCCGACCCGTGGCGCAAGTTCGACAACAGACTGTCGTACGCGCCTTCGAGAATCACGACGCTGTGACGCGGATGAGCGCTCGAAAATTCGATCAACGCGCGAGGCAACAAAAAACTTCGCGCTAGCGGCATCGCGCCGATCACAGTGCGCCCCGTTTCGCCGCCGCTCAAGGCGCCGAGCTCGGCGCGCGCCTGATCGAGCTCGGCAAACGCAAGCTTGGCACCGCGTGCAAGCCGCTGCGCCTCGCGTGTCGGCTGTACGCCGAAGCTCGTACGCTCGAACAGCGGTAAACCGAGCAAGTCCTCCAGCTCCCGCGCGGCTCGATGCACCGTGGGCTGCGCGATACCCAACGCGCGCGCCGCCTGGCTGAAGCTGCCCTGCTCGACGACGGCGATCAGCGCATTGAGCTGCGCCGTCGTCATTGCCCGCTCAGCGCGTCTTTGTGCCGAAACCTCTCTCGGCACGGCGCGAGCAAGGTCGCCGAGCGCCTCGCGCAAATGAACAAACGCCCGTTCGACGCGTTCTGCGAGCAGCTCCCCGGCCTCGGTAGGGGTAACACCGGCATTAGTCCGATTGAATAGCGACACCCCGTACAGCCGCTCGAGCGCTGCAATCGCCTGCGTTATCGCGGGCTGCGAAAGCGCTACAGAGCGCGCTGCAGCACTGATCGAGCCGAGCCGGGCGACTTCGCGCGCCACACGCAAATGACGGAGATTGGCTTCCACAGGGCAGGACCAGTTGGATGATGAATTAGCAATCTCTTATACCCTGAATCCTTTTTCAATTGGCGCTGTCGGCACCTTGCGATGACAATTCATGCGTGGCGCTTCCGGCCGTGAGCCGTAACGCGTAGCCCTCTAACCGTCACCTGTCGCCCGTAGCCTGCTATGTCCGTCGTCGTCCAGAACATCCGCCGTGTCGACCGGCAAATCGTCGATGCTTTCCAGAAATTCGGCGTCGCCACCGTGCACGAAGCGCAAGGCCGAACCGGATTGCTGGCGCCATACATGCGCCCGATCTATCCCGGCGCGCACATCGCCGGCACAGCAGTCACGGTCAGCCTGCCGCCCTGCGACAACTGGATGATCCATGTCGCCGTCGAGCAATGCCGCGAAGGGGACATTCTCGTCGTGGCACCGACCTCGTATTCCGATGCCGGTTATTTCGGCGAGCTGCTTGCCTGCTCGCTCGTCGCACGCGGCGTGCGCGGCCTCGTCATCGACGCCGGCGTGCGCGATGTTCGGGACCTCACCCAAATGGGCTTCCCCGTGTGGTCGAAGTGCGTCTCGGCGCAAGGCACGGTGAAAGAAACGCTCGGCAGCGTGAACGTGCCCGTCGTGTGTGCCGGCGCTCTTATTCATCCGGGCGACTTGATCGTTGCCGACGACGACGGCGTGTGCGTCGTGCCGCGCAAACAAGCCGAGACCGTGCTCAAAGCTTCCGCCGCGCGCGAGGAGAAGGAAGCGAAGACCCGCGAACGTCTGAAAGCCGGCGAGCTCGGCCTCGACATTTACAAGATGCGCGGGCGGCTCGCGGAGAAAGGGTTGAAGTACGTCGATCAGCCAGATGAGGAATGACGGCATGGGGCTCGGGGCGTGGGGCCGGAAACCGCAGCAAGCAACGTGAACAGCATGCGTTCATGCAAAGTTCAACCAAGCGTTGCGCGCTGGGATGAGCTGTTTGAACCGTGCGATGCACCTCTTGCCCAAGCCCCAAGCCCCAAGCCCCGAGCCCTCTCCCCACGCCTTACGCCCCACGCCCCGAGTCTCTAGACAGCCATGCTCACTGCCATCCCTTGCACTCTCATGCGCGGCGGTACGTCGAAGGGGTTGTACTTCGACGCAAGAGATCTGCCTGCCGATCGCGAAACGCGCGACCGTGTGTTGCTCGCTGCGATGGGCTCGCCTGACGTGCGCCAGATCGACGGCGTCGGCGGCGCGCATCCGTTGACGAGCAAAGTGGCCGTGTTGAGCCCGCCGAAAAACGGCGATACGGATATCGATTACTTGTTCTTGCAAGTCGCCGTCGACAAAGCCGAAGTCAGCGACAGTCAGAACTGCGGCAACATCCTCGCGGGTGTGGGTCCGTGGGCGATCGAGAACGGCTACGTGAAGGCGCAGGACGGCGTGACGTCCGTGCGCATCGGCATGCTGAACACGGGCGCCATCGCCATCGCGCACGTTCCGACACCGGGCGGCGTCGTGGAATACGAGGGCGATGCGCGTATCGACGGCGTGCCGGGTACGGCCGCGCCGATTCCCATCGATTTCGTGGATGTGGCCGGCTCCAGCTGCGGCGCTCTTCTGCCGACGGGCAATGTGATCGATGTCGTCGAAGGCGTCGAAGTGACCTGCATCGACAACGGCATGCCGGTCGTCATCATGCGCGCCTCGGACTTCGGTAAGCGCGGCGATGAACCGCCGGAAGTGCTGGAGGCGGACCCCGAGCTCAAGGCGCGCGTCGAGAAAATCCGACTGGCGCTCGGTCCGCGTATGAATCTCGGCGACGTCGCGAAAAAGACCGTACCGAAGATGACGCTCGTCTCGCCGGCAATGCACGGCGGAGTCATTTCGACGCGTACCTTCATTCCGCATCGGGTACACGAAGCAATCGGCGTGCTCGGCGCAGTGAGCGTCGCAACGGCCTGCGTGCTGCCGGGCTCGGTCGCAGCGAAGGTCGCCGGCATCGACACGCCGCACAGTCCGATGCGGCTCGACGTCGAGCATCCGACCGGATTTTTCACCGTGGAGATGGACGTATCGTCCGAGAACGGTCAGTTGAACATCCGTCGTTCGGCGTTGCTGCGCACCGCGCGCAAGCTGATGAAGGGCGAAGTGTTCATCTCCGGAAGTATTTGGAGACGCGCATGACGCAAGCCGTCAGTGTGTGCTTGCTCGGGTTCGGCGAGGTCGGCCAAACGCTCGCCGCCGACCTCACGCGCGCAGGTGTGGAACGTCTCGTTGCTTGGGACATTCTGTTCCCGAATCCCGAGAGCATCCCGAGCCGAGGCTTGCAAGGCACGCGCGTGCAAGCCGCCGCCGATGCACCGAGCGCGGTGCGCGAAGTGCAGCTCGTCGTGAGCGCCGTGACAGCGGCGCAAGATGTCAATGCAGCGCGCTCGGTTGCGCCGGGCCTGACACCGGGCACGTTCTATTTGGACTTGAACTCCGTCTCGCCCGGCACGAAGCGCGAAGTTGCCGCGATCGTCGAAAGCACCGGTGCACGCTATGTCGAAGGCGCGGTCATGTCGCCGATCGGACCCAAGCGCATCGCGAGCCCGATCCTGCTCGGCGGTCCGCATGCAGAAGATTTTCTGCCGCTCGCCCAGCAGCTCGGCTTTACCGGTACGAGCGTGTTCGCTGCCGAAGTCGGCCGTGCCTCGGCGGCGAAGATGTGCCGCTCGGTCATGGTGAAAGGCATCGAAGCGCTGCTGACCGAATCCATGCTCGCCGCCCGCAAATACGGCGTCGAGCAGACCGTGCTTGATTCGCTGCACGACCTGTTCCCCGGCCCCGATTGGCACAAGCTTGCGCAATACATGATTTCGCGCTCGCTGATCCACGGCAAACGCCGCGCCGAAGAAATGCGCGAAGTTGCACGCACTGTGGAGCAGGCAGGCCTGACGCCTCACATGAGCGCGGCCTGCGCCGAACGCCAGGACTGGGCCTCGAAGTTTCGCAGCGCAGCGGATGCGGCAACGCTGGAAGAGATGTTGGATGCGATTTTGTTGGAGGGCCCGGGACTCGGGGCTCGGGGCGTGGGTCGAGCATGAGTGCCGCTCTCTTCTGGCCCGAGCCTCGAGCCCCGCGCCCCGAACCCATTTATTACGCATAAGGCTACTGCCATGCTGATCATCGACTGCCACGGCCATTACACGACTGCGCCCGATGCGCATACGAAGTTTCGCGATGCCCAAGTCGCGAAGACCAAGGATTCGTCGCTGCCCGACCCGCAGCGGCCGCACATCAGCGACGACGAGATCCGCGAGAGCGTCGAGAAGAACCAGCTTCGCTTGCAGCGCGAGCGCGGTTACGACCTCACACTGTTCTCGCCGCGCGCTTCGGCCATGGGCCATCACATCGGCGACGAGAAGACCTCGATCGCCTGGACGGTTGCCTGCAACGATCTGATCAAGCGCGTCGTCGATCTGTTTCCCGACAACTTCGTCGGCGTGTGTCAGCTGCCGCAGTCGCCGGGCGTGTCGCTCGAAAACTCGATTCGCGAGCTCGAGCGCTGCGTCAACGAGCTCGGCTTCGTCGGCTGCAACTTGAATCCGGATCCGTCGGGCGGACACTGGAACTCGCCGCCGCTCACCGACAAGTACTGGTATCCGTTCTACGAGAAGATGGTCGAGCTCGACGTGCCGGCCATGATTCACGTGTCGGCCTCGTGCAATCCGAACTTCCATGCAACCGGCGCGCATTACATCAATGCGGACACGACCGCCTTCATGCAGTTCATCCAAGGCGATCTGTTCAAGGACTTCCCGACGCTGCGGTTCATCATCCCGCACGGCGGCGGCGCGGTGCCGTATCACTGGGGCCGTTACCGCGGCCTTGCGGACATGCTGAAACGTCCGCCGCTCAAGGAGCACGTGATGAAGAACGTGTTCTTCGACACGTGCGTCTATCATCAGCCGGGCATCGACCTACTGGTGAACGTCATCGACATCGACAACATCCTGTTCGGCTCCGAGATGATCGGCGCCGTGCGCGGCATCGATCCGGAGACGGGTCATTATTTCGACGACACGAAGCGCTACATCGACAAGCTCGCGATTTCCGACGAAGACAAGCGTCGCATCTACGAGCTCAACGCACGTCGTGTCTATCCGCGCTTGGACAAGATCCTGAAGGCGAGAGGTCTATGAGCAAGTTCCAAATGGATCCGGATTGGCTCTGCTTTCATCCGAATCCGAGCAAGCCGAAATTCAAGCTGCCGCCGGGTGCGGTGGATGCACATTGCCACGTCTTCGGTCCGGGCGACGTGTTCCCGTATGCGCCCGAGCGCAAGTACACGCCGTGCGATGCGCCCAAGGAAAAGCTCTGGGAGCTGCGCGATTTCCTGGGCTTCGAGCGCAATGTCATCGTGCAGGCCACCTGCCACGGCACCGACAATCGCGCGCTCGTCGGTGCGCTCAAGTCTTCGAACGATCGCGCACGGGGCGTAGCGTCCGTCGGACCCAATGTGACGGACGCCGAGCTCAAGGAGCTGCACGAGGCGGGCGTCCGCGGCGTGCGGTTCAATTTCGTCAAGCGGCTCGTCGATACGCCGCCGCGCGACGTGCTGATGTCGATCGCCAACCGCATCAAGCCTCTCGGCTGGCACATCGTCATCTACTTCGAAGCGCAAGAGCTGCCCGAGCTGTACGACTTCTTCACGTCGCTGCCGACGGTCGTGGTCGTCGACCACATGGGCCGACCGGACGTCACCAAACCCGTCGACGGTCCGGAGTTCGAGCTGTTCGTGAAGCTCATGCGCGAGCACGAGAATTTCTGGTCGAAGGTGAGCTGCCCCGAGCGCTTGTCGAAAGTCGGACCGCCGCACTACGAGGATGTCATCCCATTCGCACGTCGGCTGGTGGAAACCTTCCCCGACCGCGTGTTGTTCGGTACCGACTGGCCGCATCCGAACATGAAGTCGCACATGCCGGACGACGGCCTGCTCGTGGATTACGCGGGCAAGGTTGCGACCACTCCGGAGTTGCAGCGCAAGCTCTTGGTGGACAATCCGATGAGACTGTACTGGGGTAGTTGAGTTGATAGTGGACAGTTGACAGCGAGGAACGCTGTACCGACCGTCAACTGCAACCGACATCAAAGGGGTCGACGATTAGATTGTTCTGAACACGACATCACCGGCGCGAGGAGCTGCATTGCTTTTCGCTGTCAAATATCAACTCTCAACTATCAACTGAGCGAACATGGCACTGGACAAACCTTACGCCGACATTCCCGGCACCACGATCTTCGATGCGGATCAGGCGCGTCGCGGGTATTGGTTGAATCAATTCGCGATGTCGCTCATGAAGGCCGAGAACCGCGAGCGGTTCAAAGCGAACGAGCGCGCGTACCTCGACGAATGGAAGATGACCGAGGAACAGAAACAAGCCGTGCTCGCACGCGATTACAACCGCATGATCGCGCTCGGCGGCAACATTTATTTCCTCGCGAAGATCTTCGCGACCGACGGCAAGAGCTTCCAGTACGCCGCCGCATTGATGACGGGCATGTCTCAAGAAGAGTACGCCCAGATGATGCTGAACGGCGGCCGCTCTCCGGAAGGCAATCGTTACATCGGGGAGAAGTCGAATGGCTAGGATCACTGCAGGCGTATCCACGTCGCACGTACCGGCGATCGGTGCGGCGATCGATCTCGGCAAGACGCAAGAACCGTACTGGGCACCCCTATTCAAGGGCTATGAGTTCTCCAAACAATGGATGAAGGAGAACACGCCGGACGTCATCTTCCTCGTTTACAACGATCACGCGACGGCGTTCGACTTGAACTTCGTGCCGACGTTCGCGATCGGCTGCGCGGAGGAATTTCAGCCAGCCGACGAAGGTTGGGGCCGGCGCCCGGTGCCGACCGTGAAAGGTCATCCGGAGCTTGCGGCGCACATCGCGCAATCGGTGATTCAGAGCGATTTCGATCTGACGATCATCAACAAGATGGACGTCGATCACGGCCTGACCGTGCCGCTCTCGCTGATGTTCGGTCAGCCGCAGGAATGGCCGTGCCGTGTCATTCCGTTCGCCGTGAACGTCGTGCTGTATCCGCCGCCGTCGGGCATGCGCTGCTATCAGCTCGGCAAGGCTATCCGCCGCGCAGTCGAATCGTTCGACCAGGATCTCAACGTGCAGATCTGGGGAACCGGCGGTATGAGCCATCAATTGCAGGGACCGCGCGCCGGACTGATCAACAAGGAGTGGGACAACCGCTTCCTGGACCGGCTGATCGAAGAGCCCGATGAGCTCGCGAAGATGCCGCACATCGAGTACGTGCGCGAAGCCGGCTCGGAAGGCATCGAGCTCGTCATGTGGCTGATCATGCGCGGCGCGCTCGATCCCAAAGTGAACCTCGTGCATCGGTTCTATCACGTGCCCGCTTCCAATACGGCGGTCGGGCATTTGATTCTCGAAAACCCACGGTGATCGACGGATCGCCTCGTTCTACAAATTTCGACAGGGTAGAAACATGAAAGTCATCCTCGCCGGGGCCGGAGCGTTCGGCCAAAAACATCTGGACGCCATCAAGCAAATCGACGGCATCGAGGTCGTGTCGCTCGTCGGCCGTCAGCTCGAGCCGACGAAGCAGGTTGCCGACAAGTACGGCATCAAGCATGTCACGACCGACCTCGCCGAGGCACTCGCGCAACCGGGCGTCGAAGCGGCGATCCTCTGCACGCCGACGCAGCTCCATGCCTCGCAGGCCATCCAATGCATGAAGGCCGGCAAGCACGTGCAGGTGGAGATTCCGCTCGCCGACAGCTGGAAGGACGCGGAAGAAGTGAACCGCGTGCAGAAAGAGACGGGCCTCGTGTGCATGGTCGGCCACACGCGCCGCTTCAATCCGTCGCATCAATGGATTCACAAGCGCATCAAGGCGGGCGAGCTGAAGATCCAGCAGATGGACGTACAGACCTATTTCTTCCGCCGCACGAACATGAATGCGCTCGGTCAGCCGCGTTCCTGGACGGATCACCTGTTGTGGCACCACGCCGCGCACACCGTCGATCTGTTCCAGTACCAGACCGGCGAGGAAGTCATCACCGCCAATGCCATCCAGGGTCCGAAGCATCCCGAGCTCGGAATCGCGATGGACATGTCGATCCAGCTCAAGTCGAAGGGCGGCGCGATCTGCACGCTGTCGCTGTCGTTCAACAACGACGGCCCGCTCGGCACGTTCTTCCGCTACATCTGCGACAACGGCACGTACATCGCGCGCTACGACGATCTCATCGACGGCAAGGAGAACAAGATCGACGTTTCGAAGGTGGACGTGTCGATGAACGGCATCGAGCTGCAGGATCGCGAATTCTTTGCCGCCATTCGCGAAGGCCGCGAGCCGAACGCGAGCGTCGCGAAGGTGCTGCCCTGCTATCGCGTCCTGCACGAGCTCGAACAGAAGCTCCAAAGCCAGCCTTGATGTAGCCTCGAGCGCTCGGCCGCGGAATCTGTCGCGGCCGAGCATCCACAGCCCAGTGCCCATCGCCCAATGAAAACTCGTCGAATCGGACCTTTCGAAGTCGCCGAGATCGGACTCGGCTGCATGAACCTGAGCCATGCGTATGCAGCACCGCCGCCGGCGGACGAGGCGAAGAAAGTCCTCCTGCGGGCGCTCGAGCTCGGCGTCACCCATTTCGATACCGCAGCGCTCTACGGTTTCGGCGCGAACGAATCGCTCGTCGGCGAGACGCTCGAGCCGCATCGCCAGCGCATCGTGCTTGCAAGCAAATGCGGCATGACCGGCGTCGACGGCAAACGCGTCATCGACGGCCGGCCCGAAACGTTGCTGCGGACGTGCGATGAGGCATTGAAGCGCCTACGCACGGATGTGATCGATCTGTATTACTTGCATCGCTGGGACAAGAAGGTGCCGATCGAAGACAGCATCGGTGCACTGTCCGAGCTCGTGAAAGCAGGCAAGGTACGCACGATCGGTTTGTCCGAGGTCTCGGCAGCAACGCTGCGCAAGGCGCACGCCGTTCATCCGATCACAGCGGTTCAGAGCGAATATTCGCTCTGGACGCGCAATCCCGAGATCGCGCTCCTCGATGCCTGCGAAGAGCTCGGCATTGCGTTCGTCGCTTTCTCCCCCCTTGGGCGCGGCTTCTTGGCCGACGGCATCAAAGATCCATCGACGTTCCAGCCGAAAGACATCCGCCGCGGCATGCCGCGCTTCCAAGAGCCGCATTTCTCCGAGAATCAGCGCTTGCTCGCGGAGCTGCGTGCGATCGCGGCCGAAGTCGGCGCAACGCCGGCACAGGTTGCGCTCGCCTGGCTCCTGCAAAAGAAGCCGTTCATCGTCCCGATCATCGGCACGACGAGCATTGCGCACCTGGAAGAGGATCTCGGCGCCGCGCGCGTCGCGCTCTCGCCCGAGACTGTCGGCAAGCTGGAAGCGCTCATCAACGAGCGCACGGTGAGCGGACCGCGTTATCCGGCTGAAACCCAGAAAGAAATCGATACCGAAGAGTTCTAGCCCACCCTTCAAGTCAGACCGAGCTCTCTCACCGCGCGCGCGGCTTCGTTGATCGCCGCGTGCGCGTAGGCGCTCATGGCCGCGTCCGAATTCGCGATCGTCACCCGCCCGACGGGTTGGCTGACAACGGCTGCCGGCGAAGGCTCCGCTTCCTCATCGAACAAACTGTTGAACCCGTACGCATAGCCGTGCGCCCAGCGATACACGGTCACGGCGGCCACATCGCGTTTCGGATCGAACGACGGTCCGAGAAAACGGCGAAGCTCATCGAACGCGTTCGATTCGAACTGCGCAAAGCTCGTTTCGAGCAACGCCCTTCGGCCTGCCCGCCAGGCCTCGCGTTGATCGGGCGCATCGTTCGGAATGGGTACGTGAACGAGATGCAGCACGATCGGCTCTTGCGGCGTTTTCGCGAAACGATAGTCGCCCAAGCTCACCGGGTAATCGAGCTTGATGCGTGCATAGAAACCCATCGCATTCGTCACTTCGTGCACACCGGCATTCACCCAGGGCCGCCAGTTGCGAACGGCGATCTTCACGTAAACCAACGGCGCTTTGACTCTAGCGGCCAATGCAGAGCGTTGCGCCTCCGGCAGTTCCTGCATCACGTGGCGCAGCATCATGTTGTAGCCGGCGTAAACGACATGCCGCGCACGCACGCGCTTGAGCTCGCCTTCGTGCACGTAACCGACATCCACCCCGCCATCGCGGTTCGCAAGCGATACGACGGTGCTATTGAGCCGTAGCCGTGTAGCCGCGTCGGACGCATCGAGGCGCGAATAGTCGAATGGCGCCGTGACGATGTCTTCCATGGTGTTGCCGGGCGCGACACCCGGAATCAAGCGCCGCACGAGCAAGCGCGCGATCGATGCGTTACCGTCCGGGAAATGATAGATGTACGGTTCTTCCAGCTTTGCTGCATCGCTCGGATGCGTCGGCAGGTCGAGACCGGAAAAGCCTGGATAGCCGGTCGCAGCCGCTTCGACGGCGGGTAGCAAGTCGATGCCGACGGCAAAGAAATCGTGCGAACGCTTCTGGAATGTGTCGACGGCCTTGCGCGGCAATCGCCAATGCTCGAGCAAGAACCGGCGATAGCTCGTCGAGCCGAGCAGCGCCATCTTCTCCGCAACGGATTTTCCCGGCCAGAAATCTCGCGGCTGCGTGTACAGCGCGACGAGCGCCTCGCGGCCGCGTGCATCGAGCGGAAAGTCGCCGATGAACTCGCGCACCGAGCGCGCGTTCAGTCGATCCGGCGGAATGTCGTCGGCGACCATGGGTGTCGGATCGCCGATAACGAGCCGGTCGACGCCGAACGCTTCGCGCGTGAACAAGAGTCCTCGGGACAGACCGAGATCCGGATACAGCGTGCGATGGAACGCAGTCTCGAAACGTTGCAGGTCGACGCCCAGGTCGCGGAGCAATCCGAGCGCCGTCTCGCTCCAGAGCGCGCTAGGCGACTGAATCGATTCGCTGCCGCCGTAGCTCAGGAGCAGCCGGCCGCCGACCCGCATTTCGCAGCGCCGCGCATGACCGCCGAAATCGTCGTGATTGTCGAGAATCAGGATGCGTGCTTTGAAATCGCGCTGACGAATGAAATACGCAGCGGCCAAACCGCTGATCCCCGCACCGACTACGAGCGCGTCGACCTCGCCTTCGACCGGCAGCCGGGAAATATCGAAACGCCGTCCATCGCGTAGGGCATGTGCGGCGACGGCCGATTCGTCGGTGCTGCCGCGTAAGCCGAGCCATTCAGGCGGGTAGCGTCGCTCCGCCTGCGCACGTAGCGTCGGACTCAACGCTGCACCGACCGTCAGCGCAACACCGTTCAAGAAATCTCGGCGGGTGATGGACACGTACGATCCTGGTATCGCAGCCGTTGGCTGCGATCGTACCGCAACGATGCGAGCGTCAGGACGACGTGACTTCGATCAGGATCGATCGACGGCCCGTCGATACAGAGAAATCAACGTGAAAGTCCTCCCTCCCACTGCGAGGGAGGGACGAACGGGTCGTTACTTCTGCAGTGCCTCGTAGACGAGCTTCACCGATTCGGTACGGAAATTCACGGCATTCGCACCGGCGCCGCCGCGGCGCTGAATCATACCGATAT
>CALEKY010000078.1 GCA_937902995.1 uncultured Sinobacteraceae bacterium | reverse complement strand
TTGCAGGGAGAAAGCTGACGCGGGTGGGTGGGAGGGAAGAAGGGAAGAAGGGAAGGGTGCCTGCGGGTGACCTACCCAAACAAAGGGAAAAGGGAAAAGGGAAAGGGGAAAAGGGAAAGCAACGCAGTTGCCGATCATTCACTACTCACCATTCACCACTCACGCCGTTCGAGCAGCAAAAAACACCGGCGCCGATGCAGGAGGTAGGGGTCGGCGCCGGAGAGGGGGGTCGGGTGTTGCGAGTCGAGCCTTGGGCTACAGTTGAGTGATCGTGACCGAGTAGCCGACGTCTGAAGCGGCATGGGCGCCGTAAGCTCCGAGCGACAGGCTGCCGGCGACGATCAAGACCGACAAGAGCATGCAAACGATCTGTTGGGTCGTGCGGCTGACTTCGGTGAGCGTAAACATGGCGATTCTCCTCTTCGGTTTCCGGTGAGCCGCGACAGCTGCGGCATTTGTTTCGTTAGATGCAACGGTACCGAGAACGGTTGCTGCGTTCTGCGTCTGACCGGTGAGTTGCGGCTGCGAACCGGCGAGCGTTCGAAAAGGGTTTTCCCGAGCCGATTTCGCCCACTTGCAAGGGCTGTTTCGTGCGCGAGATCGCTCATGACGCCGAGCAGCAAGCCGGCCCAAATGCAGCGGATCGGCTTCGATTTGGCAAAGGAGAGTGGGATGACTCGGCAGGCAAGCGCGTCGCGAGAGGATGCGCCCGGGCAGGTGAATGACGACGATTTAATCGAGGGCCAGGCTGCCGGCGCCGGGACGAAACCGGCCGCCGGCAGGGGGCGGGATAGACGAGCGCATTACGACAGCTGCGTGACCGTCACGCTGTAGTCGACGGTTGCCGCGGACTCGACCATCAATGCTCCGGCCGAAAGGCTGGCGGTCACGATGACCGCGGACAGAACCATGCACACGACACGCTGAGTGGTGCGGCTGATTTCGGTGAGAGCAATCATGGCGATCTCCTCTTTCGTTCCTGCATCCGCGACATGCGGCGCTGGTATGGGTGTCAATGTAGAAAGAGGGATCGCGGCTGTCTGCAACGCATCGGCGAGTTGCGGCGACCGACCGGCGAGCATGCGAAGCTGTCGGCGCACGTGCGCCGCACGGTGAGGCTCTGCGCAAGCACGACCGAATTTCGTCGTGCCCGCAGATTCGATCGCACGCCATGGCAGCCGTTCGCGATTGCTGAACTTTCCTTGACCGTTACTTTCTTGACCCCGCCCAGGGTGGTTGCCAGCATCCCGCTGACTTGCGACCACCAGGGGGGATTACCGCTTGCGCTCGTGGCTCATCGGCGGATGTCTATCTGCGCTCCTGATTGCTGCGCATTCGCTTGCCCAGAACGGTGCCGACCCGTCCGGTGACTCGAATTCGATATCTCATCCGGGACGTGCAGTTTACGAACGTCACTGCGGCGCCTGTCACAACAATCCCGAGGCGACGCGCGCCCCGTCGCTTGCCAGCTTGCAAACGATGAACCGATCCACGGTCGAGTACGCGATCACGATCGGTTACATGCGCATACAAGCGAAGGCCCTGAATGCAACCGAACGCGCTCAACTGCTCGATTGGCTCGCGCTCGGCCAGACGAATCAAACCGCGTGGATCGAACAGGTCAAGTGCAAGGCAGACGCCGCGCGCATCGATCCTGCGGCCCGTCCCATCGTTTCGACGTTCGGGTTCGGGCACCGCAATCTGCGCCGGCAGAGTGCGGCCGAGGCCGGCTTGCGAACAGCTGATTTCGGGAAGCTCGAGCTCGCATGGGCGTTCGCCTTCCCACAGACGCCGACGATGCGGTCGCAGCCCGTCGTGGCCGGCGACACGATTTTCGTTGCCTCCACCGATGCGGGACGCCTGTTCGCATTGAGCACGCAAACCGGCTGCGTGATGTGGCACTTCGATGCGCCCGCTCCGCTGCGCTCGTCGTTGACTTACACGGAGATCGAGCCAGGTAAGCCGGTCGTCGTCACCGGCGACGCGCTCGGTGCCGTGCTCGCGGTGGATGCGCTGACCGGCAAGCAGCTTTGGCGGACGGATGTGCGCTTGCACGAAGCGAACAGGATTACGGGTACGCCGGTCGTCCATGGCGGTCGCGTGTTCGCGCCGCTGTCTTCGGTCGAAATCAACCATGCGCGCGACGACCTGTACGAATGCTGCAGAGCGCAGGGCGCAGTGGTCGCGCTGGACCTCAAGACCGGACAGAAGCTGTGGACCGGTCGCACGATGCCGGAGGCGACGAAACAGAAACTCAATCGCGCAGGAGCGCAGCTTTGGGGGCCGTCCGGCGCGCCGATCTGGAGCACGCCTGCGATCGATGCGAAGCGCAACGTGCTGTACGTGGGTACCGGAGAGAACAACTCGCTGCCCGTGACAGAAACGTCGGATGCCATCATCGCGTTCGATCTGGACACGGGCGAGCGCAAGTGGGTGTTCCAGGCGACGGCGCGCGATGCTTGGAACTACGCGTGTCGACGCGGCGCAAACTGCGACTTCGGCGACGAGGCCGTTGTGCTCGATCATGATTTCGGCGGCTCGGTGATGATCGTGCCCCTGAGGGACGGTCGCGATCTGCTCGTGGTCGGTCAGAAGTCCGGGACGATCTGGGCGCTCGATCCCGACAACAACGGCAAGCTCGTGTGGTCGCGCAAGATCAGCCGCGGCGGAGCGAACGGCGGAATTCATTGGGGCACAGCCACCGATGGCGTGCGTGTGTTCGCACCGATCAACGATCGCGGCGAACCGACGGAGGAATTGCCGCTTGCGGGTCCCGGATTGCACGCGCTCGATCTGGAGACCGGCGAAGTCCTGTGGAGCCGCAAGGCCGAACCGGATTGCAGCGGCGATCGTAAGGAACGTTTCCCGGCGTGCGAGACGCGGCTGGGATATTCACCGGCGCCGTTGGTCGTCGACGGTGCGGTGATTCAAGGGTCGGTCGACGGAATCTTGCGCGTTTTCGATGCAGCGACCGGCGCCACGCTTTGGAGCTACGACACGACGCAGACGTTCGAGACGGTGAACGGCGTCCCGGGCCATGGCGGATCGCTCGATTCGGTGCCGTACGTGGCCGCGAATGGCACCTTGTTCGTCGTCTCCGGTTACTCGCGCTTCGGGCAAGCACCGGGCAACGTCCTGCTCGCATTCCGCCCGCGATCCTGATTGCTGCAGCGCGCGCACCCTGAAAGATTCGCGCTTGGTAAGGAACTGAGCGCGCATGCCGGCTCGTTACGACGCCACTACTGAGGCGCGGACTCATGTACGCCGGAAACCTCGTCCTGTCATCTCTGTGCTTACTTCTCATCGCGTGCTCGCCTGCGCTCGTGCAGGAGCCGGGCGAGCTCGCCAAAGCGAGACAGGTGGTGTGCATGGATGTCGTGCCGACCGGATCGCTCCTGCCGAAGCGCGTCTGTACGACCGCTGCTGCAAGCGCCGAGGAGGCTGCAGAGGCCAAGGAAGCGCTCGCAGAAGCTCAACAACAACAGCGCGACGAGATCGAGATGCTGGAAGAGCAGATGCGTAGCCGCGGCATGCACGCGCCTTGACGGTTTCGCGTGCGGAACAAAAGCGCCGAGCTCTCGTTCGACATGTACTCAACGGAGGTGTTGCCATGTCGAACGAAGAGCAGATCGAGGCGAAATTCTGGAAGTCGTTGCGCAGCGACATGACCGTAATGCTCGGACTTGCGGGAGTCGAAGAAGGTCACAGCCAGCCGATGACGGCGCAGTTCGACAACGAGCTTGCGGAAGGGCCGATCTGGTTCTTCACGGCGAAAGACACCGATCTCGTGCGTTCGATGGGGGACAGCCATCGCGCCACTGCCCATTTCGTATCCAAAGGCCATGATCTGTTCGCGTCCATCCATGGCGAGCTCAGTCTCGACAACGACCGTGACCGAATCGACCGGCTATGGAATCGATTCGTCGCCGCCTGGTTCGAAGGCGGCAAAGACGATCCCAACTTGCAGCTCATCCGCTTCGATGCGGAACGCGCGCAGATCTGGCTCAACGAGAACCAGCTCTTCACCGGCATGAAGATGTTGCTCGGTTCGAACGTGAGGCAGGACTATCGAGACAAGGTGGCGAACGTGCGACTCAGAGATCAGTCGCCGCATTGAGTCCGCTGGTTGGGAAAGGGAAAAGGGAAAGGGGAAAGGGAAAAGAAAAGGGGGCGCGCAGCGCCCCCTTTCCCTCATCCCCTTTGCGTCATGCGCGCTGAGCTTCCTTCGCCTTCGCCGCCTCGGCAATGACTGCATCGGCAACTTGGCGCGGTACCGGCTCGTAGTGCGAGAACTCCATCGTGTACGACGCACGACCGCTCGTCATGCCGCGTAGATGTCCGATGTAACCGAACATCTCCGAGAGCGGCACGAGCGACACGACGGCGATGTTCGCACCGCGCTCGAGCTGCTCTTGGATCATACCGCGGCGGCGGTTGATGTCGCCGATGACGTCGCCGAGATAGTCGTTCGGCGTCACCGTCTCCACCTTCATGACGGGCTCGAGCAGGATCGGGTTTGCCTTACGCATCGCTTCGCGGAAGCAGGCCTTCGCCGCGATTTCGAACGTCAGCGCGTTCGAGTCGACGTCGTGGTAGCTGCCCCCGGTGAGACGCGCCCGGAAATCGACCGTCTGATAGCCGGCCAGCACGCCCTGTTCGGCCTGCATGCGCAGACCCTTTTCGACGGAAGGCACGTACTCCTTCGGCACCGAACCGCCGACCGTCTCGTCGACGAATTGGATGCCTTCGCCGCGCTCCAGTGGTTCGAAGGTGATCCACACTTCGGCGAACTGACCCGCACCGCCGGTCTGCTTCTTGTGCGTGTACCGCTCTTCGACCGGCTTCGTGATGGTTTCGCGGTAGGCCACCTGCGGCTGACCCATCACGCCTTCGACGTTGAACTCCGTGCGGATACGGTCGAGCGTCACTTCGAGATGCAGCTCGCCCATGCCGCGCAGAATCGTCTGGCCCGTTTCGCGGTCGGTTTCGAGATACAGCGAAGGATCGGCGCGGACCATCTTGCCGAGCGCCGCGCTGAACTTCTCCTGGTCGGCCTTGTTCTTCGGCTTGACCGAGACGCTGATCACCGGATCCGGGAAGCGCATGCGCTCGAGCACGACGGGCGCCGCAGAGTCGCACAGCGTGTCGCCGGTGTCGGTTTCCTGGAGCGAGACCAGCGCGATGATATCGCCGGCGCGCGCTTCTTCGATCGGATTGGCTTGGTTGGCGAACATTTCGACCATGCGTCCGATCTTTTCGCGCTTGCCGCGCGTGGAGTTCATGATCGACATGCCCTTGGTCAGCACGCCCGAATACACGCGCACGAACGTGAGCGTGCCGTAGGCGTCGTTGATCACCTTGAAAGCGAGGCCGGCGAACGGCTCGTCGTCCGAGCAGACACGCTCGCCGATCGGATTACCGTCGGCGTCGACGGTCTTGATCGCAGGCACGTCCGTCGGGGCGGGCAGATAATCGACGATGGCGTCGAGCAACTGGTGTACGCCCTTGTTCTTGTACGACGAGCCGCACAGTACCGGATTGAACGCGCCGTTGATCGTGCCCTTGCGCAGGCATTTGCGCAGCACGTCGGCGGACGGGATCGTGCCGTCGTTCAAATAGGCCTCCATGGCCTCATCGTCCTGCTCGAGGCAGGTGTCGACGAGCTCATTGCGGTACTGCTCGTAAGCAGCAAGGATCGCGCGATCGCTCGGGACCTGGATGCCGAGCTTGTCGGCGATGTCCGGCGTGACCTCGTGCACTTCCCAGGGCGTGTCGCGATCGTCCGACACGTACACATAGGCCTTCATTTCGACGAGGTCGATCATGCCCTTGAAGTTGTCTTCGGAGCCGATCGGCAGTTGGACCGGCAGCGGGCGGGCGCCGAGGCGCTTCTTGATCATGTCGACGCAACGCAGGAAGTTCGCGCCGCTGCGGTCCATCTTGTTGACGTAGCAGATACGCGGCACCTGATAGTTGTCCGCCAGACGCCAGTTCGTTTCCGATTGCGGTTCCACGCCAGCCACGCCGTCGAAGACGACGACGGCGCCGTCGAGCACGCGGAGCGAGCGGTTGACCTCGATCGTGAAGTCGACGTGACCCGGAGTATCGATGACGTTGATCTTTTTCTTCTTCCAGAACGCCGAGACCGCGGCGCTCTGAATCGTGATGCCGCGCTTCTGCTCCTGCTCCATGTAGTCCGTGGTCGTAGAGGACTTCAGGTCCTTCGTCTCATGGACATCGACGAACGTGTGCTTACGCCCCGTGAAATACAGGATGCGTTCGGTTGTGGTGGTCTTTCCGGCGTCGACATGGGCGATGATGCCGATGTTCCGGATCTCGGAAAGAGGGATGGTACGAGGCATAGCGAACTTCCATTAGAAACGAGGGGTTAGGTGCAAATGTCCCTAGGAGCGGGGGCGCCCAGCGAACGTGGGCGCGGATTCTACTGGAAGTTCGTGGAATTCGGCCGGTTGTTTATGGGATTTCGCGCCCGATTCGAGAAATTCGTGCCCAGATGGGGCCGTTCGCGCCTGTCGCGTCCATCGAACGGGTACATATATATGTGCTGGCCGATTGCCTCGTCGACGCTAAGCCATTGACCGTTCACGTTGTCCCGTTACATTGGGAGGAGATTGTCTCTGGCACGAGGCACAGATCATGAGCACGATCCGACTGGTCGCGGCCTGCCTTGCGCTCTGCATGGCCGGCTGCGCTGCGAACGAAGAGAAGCCGCCCACATTGCAAGAAAGCGCGCGCGAAGTCGGCCAGGCCGTCGGCTCAGCGGTGCGCGAAGTGGGTCAAGGAGCCAAGAAGGTCGGCAAAACGATCGGCGAGGCGGCCAAAGAGGGCGGCCGTGCCTTCCGCGACGCGGTCAAAGGCGAGGAGCGCTGAAGCGACCCTTTTGGGCAGGAACCGCGGAATCGGCCGGGCGTTCCCTGGGGGCTCGGGTGCGTCTGCTGTTGCAAAAGCAACGGCGATTCGCGTCCGAGTTTCACTCAGGGTGCTCCCGTGAAAACCTTCATCGCGCTGGGTGTTGCTAGCCTCTTGCTCATCGCGTGCTCCACGGCACTTGTCCCGCTGAGCACCCGCTTCGCTGAGGAGGAGAGAGTCACGTGCCGGCGCGTCAGACCAACCGGCTCGCTTGTCTTGAGAACGGTCTGTACGACCAAGGCCGAAGAGGTCGAGCGCACGCGCGAAGCCCGAGAGTTCTTGGAAGAACG
Source organism: uncultured Sinobacteraceae bacterium (assembly GCA_937902995.1). Classification (GTDB taxonomy): domain Bacteria; phylum Pseudomonadota; class Gammaproteobacteria; order Steroidobacterales; family Steroidobacteraceae; genus Steroidobacter. The sequence goes on along the minus strand of CALEKY010000078.1, from coordinate 57,308 downwards.
AGCACGGTTCCAGACGACTCAGGAGGCAGAACGGAGTGTGAGGGCGCTGCCGAGGGGATGATGGTGATCGTGCTCCGTGCTCCGTGATTCGTGATTCGCGGTGCGAAGGTGAGCGGTGAGTCGTAAGTGGTGAGTAGTGAATGGTCGGCAACTGCGTTGCTTTCCCTTTTCCCTTTTCCCCTTTCCCCTTTCCCTTCTTCCCTCTTTCCCTTCCCTATTCCTTGCTTTCCAGCAACAACCCAGCTCGCAGCGCAATGAGGGTCAATTCGGCCTGATTGGTTGCGCGTAGCTTTTGTTTGATGTTGTAGAGGTGAGTGCCGACGGTGGAGGCGGAGACATTGAGCTCTTGAGCGATGCGTTGCACGGCTTCGCCGCGTGCAAGTCGGATGAAGACTTCGAACTCGCGTTCGGAGAGTTGTTCGAGGGGCGAGGGCTCCGAGTCGATGGCCGCGAGCGTCACATCCTGAGCGAGACTGGGATCGAGGTAACGATTGCCCGCGGCAACCGCGCGAACGCCTTCCAATAGCGTTTCCGGGGCAGTGCGTTTCGATAGAAATCCGAGCGCCCCTTGTCGTAAAGCGCGCCGCGCATGCATCGAATCGTCGTGCGCGGACAAAGCCAGCACGCGTGCCCGATCGGAGCGTGCGCGCAGCCGGCGCAGCGCTTCGAGTCCGCCCATGCCCGGCATCGACAAGTCGAGCACGACGACATCGGGCGCAAGCTCATCGAATCTGGCGATACACGCTTCCCCGGAATCCGCTTCGCCGACGACCTGCACTTCGCCGGTGCTCTCGAGCAGCAATCGAAAGCCTGTTCTCACGACCGCGTGATCGTCGGCCAAGAGCACACGAATCATGATGGCGTATCCAGAGGAATTGCAGCGCTCAGCTCGACGCCGCCGCCCGGACGGTTGCGCACCGAGAACTCTCCGTCGAGCTTCGCAACTCGCTCTTTGAGACCGCGCAATCCGAACCGGCCGCGACTGGCCCAGTCGTCGGCCAGTCCGACGCCATCGTCTTCGACCCGAACATGGACTCGCTCCGATTCCACGCGAACCTCTATATCGATCTGGTTCGGCTGTGCGTGCCGAACCGCATTCGTGACGCCTTCCTGCACGATGCGATAAATCGCCAAGCTGACGCTCGCATTGAGTTGCACCGGAAGCTCGTGACGAAGCTGAAACTCGACCGAGCCATGGCGACGCCGCCACTCATTGACGAAGCCCTCGAGCGTTTCGGCAAGGCTCAACGTATCGAGTGCGAGCGGCGCAAGGCGCGGAATCAGCCCGTGCATCGCATCGTACAGGCGGCCGGCTTCCGCCGAGATCAGGCGCGCTGCTTCGCCCGCGCGGCTGTCGCTCGGCTCTCGTCCTGCGACGACCACGGCCAGCGTACGGATCGCCGTGACGGATTGTGCGAACTCATCGTGCAACTCGCGCGCGATGAGTTGGCGTTCTTCGTTGAGGCGCTCCTCGATCAAACGGTCGAGCTCGCGGCGTTCCTGAAGTCGTGCTTCGGCTTCGCGCACCTTGCGCTCGGCACGCCAGCGCTCCTGAACGGACTCCGCCATCCGATTGAAGGCGGCACCGATCGCCGCGGCTTCCTGGCCCCGTAGCGACGGCAAGCGATAGTCCAGCTCGCCGTCTTCGATCCGTCTCAAACCGTCGACGATGACAGGCAGCGGCGCGACGGCGCGCCCGACGAGCCAGAATACGAGCGCATTGATGACGATGAATGCAATGCCGCCAGCCCACAACAATTGAACGCCGTCGTCCCAACCGTCGAGGATGGCGCGCGATGCGTTCGCTTCGACGATCAGGCGCGAGCCGTCTCGGAGCTCGACGACGTGCGGAGAAGTGGGGGGCAGCAACCAACGCTCGAACCACGCAGGCGCTTTACGCCCTGCCTTATAGGTCGCCTCCGGGGACCGATAGAGCACCTCGCCGCCGCTGCTGAGCAACGTGATTTCATTGGCGCGTACGCGACCGAGCTCCTCGAGGAACTCGTGCACATTGCGGTCGCCTCCTTCGCCGTAGGTTTCGGCGACTCGGCTGAGTAGTCGCGTCGCGACGATGTTTGCCGCCGCAATCTCTTCGTGCACGGCCCGACGCGTGCGATCGACTTCGATCCAGAGGAGCATGACGATGAACGCCGCGCTCAGACTCGCGACGATCAGATTCACATGCGTACGGAGCTTCATTGTCTGGGACCGAAATGAGGCGGGGGAGTGTGCCGCAGGCCGCTCTTCGTTGCCATACGCGCGAGGCAAGCAAATGTCGGCGCTGCCACGATTTGCCATGTTTGGTCAGCGCCGTGTCCTGCGGCAGCAAGCCGATTGTCCGTCTTCCGAACTGAACTATCGACACGCCCATCGGAGGAGCCGAGTCATGTTACAGATCGTGCGTGTCGTCGAATCGGTCGGAGCGCATCGCCAACGTCGAGTATGGCCGCCGCCGCACCTCAAGGAGCCTGAAGAGGCGAAGCGTCTCGCGCCGCGGCAGTGGCGACGTGCGCCGAGCTGGTGGGTTCAAAGTCCCATGGACCGTGTCTTGGGCACTTGAGAGTCGAGAGCGATCGGCGGCGCAGGATCAGGATCTATTGTCTGGTTCGGCGCGACGTCACGCGACGTCAACTGTATCGGCAACGGCGTCATCCTGCTGCCTATGCCCCGGAAGTCGGGCGGGCCGTACACTGGGCTCTCTGTCGTGGAGCGGTCTTATGACTTGGACGTTGTCGCAACGTGCGCAGAAGCTGACGAGCTCGGCGATTCGGGAGATCCTCAAGGTGACCGAGCGGCCGGAAGTCATCTCCTTTGCCGGCGGTTTGCCGTCTCCGGTGACATTTCCGGTCGAACGTTTGCGCACAGCTTGCCAGGAGGTGCTCGCCAAAGCGCCTTCGGCGGCGCTCCAATACGGACCCACGGAAGGTTATCTGCCGTTGCGCGAATGGGTGGCGGCTCGTCACGGCGTCGATGTCGACAACGTGCTCATCACGACAGGTTCCCAGCAAGGATTGGATTTGTTGGGCAAGGTGTTGATCGATGTCGGCAGCCGTGTGCTCGTCGAAACGCCCACGTATCTGGGCGCACTACAGGCATTCTCGCTGAGCGAGCCGCAGTTCGTGTCCGTGCCTTCGGATGACGATGGGATCGTGCCGGAAGCGCTCACGCCCGAGCTCGCACGCCTTGCGCGGTTCTTTTATTGTCTACCGAATTTTCAGAATCCGACCGGACGAAGATTGCCTGTCGCTCGCCGCGAAGCGTTGACGCGGCTCGCAGCCGACGCCGGTTTGTTGTTGATCGAAGACGATCCCTACGGCGAGCTCTCGTACAGCGGCGAACGTTTGCCGACACTGCACTCGATGTATCCCGAAGGCGTCGTGCACCTGGGTTCGTTCTCGAAAGTGCTGGCGCCCGGTTTACGCGTCGGCTACTTGCTGGCGCCGAAGGCCTTGCACCGAAAGCTCGTGCAAGCGAAACAAGCTGCGGATCTGCACACGCCGAGCTTCAATCAACGCGTCGTGCACGAGGTGATCAAGGACGGGTTTCTCGATGAGCACATTCCGACGATTCGCGCTCTGTATGCTTCGCAATGCCGGGCCATGCTCGATGCCTTGGCAAGACATTTTCCTCGAAGCGTGTCATGGAACGAGCCTGCGGGCGGCATGTTCATTTGGGTGAAACTGCCGCCGCAGATCGATACTTTGAAGTTGCTCGACAAGGCGATCGCCGAGAACGTTGCGTTCGTTCCTGGTGCGCCGTTCTATGCGAACGAACCGCAGACCAATACGTTGCGCCTGTCGTTCGTGACCGTGCCGACGGACAAGATCGAAGAAGGCATCGCTCGCCTGGCCAGGATCATCGCGAGCGAATGCTGATCGCCCGAAAGGGCTGCTGTCTTACCGATAGGTTGCTTTAGCAACGGAGCGGGTGTAAGAGAATCTCGACGCGGATCCGTAGCGTGCACGTTCAGCCGCGATGGGCATTCCGCGTTTCCCCCGCTCTCGATCAGCATAGGAGATCGCCATGCCACGATATGTCGTCGAGCGTACATTTCCGGACGGGCTCAAGATTCCCGTGAATGCTGAAGGAGCTGCTGCCTGTCTCGGAGTCGTCAATAAGAACGCCGAAGAAGGCGTCACCTGGGTGCATTCCTACGTGAGCGGAGATCACCGCAAGACCTGGTGCATCTACGACGGTCCTTCTCCCGAGGCGATTCGAAAAGTCGCGGAGCGCAATCAGTTACCGATCGACAGCATCCACGAAGTGCAGGTGCTCGATCCCTATTTTTATCGGGCGTAGTCGGTCGACTCCGATCGTGGCGTGCTGCCAACGTTGAGCTGAGCCGCGCGATCACAGACCCGATGTGAGCATTTCCTCGGCCGCTCCGTTGCCGCGTGCGGCTCCGCCTACGAGCGTGCGCGCTGCGGGGGCGATCTCGCCTGCTGCGGCTTCCTGAGCTGCGATTCGTGTCTGCTCGACGATGTGTCGCGCCGACTCGCGTGCTGCCCGGCCAAGTTCGCCGGCTCGAAGCTCGGGTGACTTGGCGATGTCTACACCTTGCGGCTCGACGCCGACGCCGTGCGCGTACACCATCTTGCCGCCGAGATACGCGGTGTAGCTCATTGCGAGCAAACCAGCGGCGCCGGCAAGCAAGTACGCGATTCCAGGCCGTTCGCGCGTCTGTCGATAAATTGCCATCGCCGTCGTCGTACACACGAGCATCGCATTGAGATTGCGATGCGTGACGAGCATTTCGTGCGCTTCGCCTTCGGCTTTCACTGCGCCCTGCGAGATGAAGCCCGCAGCGCCGGCGACCGCGGCACTCGCGGCAGCAATCGGCATCAAGACCTTGCCTGCGTTCATCAAGGCGCGGTTGTCGGTTGCCTCGCCGATCGCATCCAGTGCCAGCGCGGTCGGCACCAGTGTCAGCGGAAAATGGACGATCGAGGGATGAATTTCGTGCGTGCGCAGCATGGGGCACCGTTCAGTATGGGTCCGGCCTCAATGCAAACCACGGCGAAGAGCGCTTGTTCCTGCGGAGTTCCACTGAAGCCGCGTGAGTGCGGCAGTCGCTACGCGAATTAGCCTACGCTGTGTGCAGCAATGCGCGCTTTGATGCGCCGTTTCGATGCGTCGAGGATCGCATCCGAGCGTGCAGCGTTCGGTTCGGCGCGCGCCAATGCCAGCGCACCGACCATTTCCGCAAGCATCGAGCTTGCTTCTTCGTCGGCATGCTCGACGCCGAGCCGTTCGAGCTCGGAACGAATGCGCTCTGTCAGGGCTGCAACGCCGCTTGCAAATGCGTCGCGGCAGGACTTCGTCAATCGTCTGAGCTCGGGTGCGAGCGTGGGAATCGGACAACCGGCAGAGACGCTGTCGCGGTGTGCCGGCGACAAATAGAAATCGACATATGTGCTCAGCGACTCTGCCGGACTCTTACCGAGGGTGTACTGATCCCAAGTGTCGAGCGCTTCCTCGAACATCTGCCCGATCGCTGCGGCGATGAGCGCATCCTTCGATCGGAAATGCGCATAGAACCCGCCGTGCGTGAGGCCGACCTTGCCCATCACTTGCGCCACGCCCACGCGGTGCGGACCTTGGGCTCGAATCGCCTTGGCGGCCGCCTTGAGAATTTTCTCGTGCGTGCGTTGTTTGCGGTCGGGTTCGTAGCGCATCCGGACGCTTCTTATGACGTCAATAATATTATTCAAATCATACTCCGGACACGGAGGTGCGCAATGTCCGAAGGAAGTCGGTGGGATCAGTCTTGCGGGGGCGCGCCGCGGTTCGAACCATCTCTGCGGATGGAGTAGACGCGCTCCAGCAATCTCGTGAGTCCGCGCTGCCGGAAGCGTGCGGCTTCGGGCAAATCGGTGACGTCGGCGGTTGCGAGCGGCTCGATGCGCCAATGCGCGAACAGTCGTTGTACTTCGGGATCGCCGACCGAGAACGGCGGACCTGACATTTCGCGTTGGTCGTAATCGGTCGTGACGAGGAGGATCGATGCCCGCGGAGGTAGCACGACCTCGAGCTTGGCGGCGTAGGCCTCGCGCATCCCGGGCGGAAGGGCATTCAAGGCGGCTCGGTCGAACACGGCGTGCACGCTCGCGAGGTCGGCGCGCTGGAGATTGAAAAAGTCGCCGCACAGCAAGGTGATTCCTCCCGCCGTGGAATATTCGAAGGCGCCGCGCCGCTCGATCTGCGGCGTCATGCCCCATTCCTCGAAAAACTCGCTGCACGCGGTACGTGCGATCTCGACGCCGAGAACTTCGTGTCCGCGCTCACGCAGCCAACGCATATCGAGGCTCTTGCCGCACAACGGCACGAACACCGTTGTGCCCTGCGGGATGTCCAGTGCCGACCAGTGCCGAACGAGGTACGGGTTGACCCGAGGCTGGTGGAAGCCGATCTCGTGCTTTGCCCAACGCTCCAGCCAGAAGTTCGTGTCCATGCTGCGAGTGTAGCTCCGAAGCGCGGCGGTGCAATTCGGAATGATCGTCGCGGCGACGTGCCGTCGATGCCGCCTGCAAGCTGCGAAACTGACCGCGAGCTGAATGCTCGCATTCATGAGCGATTAAGTGCGCGTGAGCTTTGATGTGGCCGTCACTTGGGGAGAACGGCCATGAAGCGCTCGACGACCGCAGCTTTGATTGCAAGCTCGTTCCTTTTCGCAAATACGCTGGCGTTCGCTGCGGAAGGCAAGGTGTCCGAGGCGACGGCCGTACCGGAACCGACCCGCAGCGCGAGCTATTCGCGCTCCCCTGTCGATCCTGAGCAAGCGTTGGCAGGCAGCGCCACGACCGCGAAGCAAGCCAAGCGGCATGCTTTCGCCAAGGCAAGCGCTTCGGCACAGAAGCCGGCGCGCGGAGCGGTGACCAAGTCTGCGCGCGCAGATCTCTTCTATATCTACGATGCCCGAAGCACGTTGCGGCGCGACCGCGACGGCGACGGCTATCACAGCGAGTTTAGGATCCGGTTCGACGCAGACGTGCGCGTCGGCAGTGCACTCGTGTATGCGCGTCTCTACCTGCGCCGGCTCGGCGAGCGCGACTGGTTTCTCTATCACGAAACCGACGATTTCTGGATCTACGGGCAGTCGGGCAGCGATGAGTACTTCGTGACGACAACGCTCGACGCCGGATTTCCAACAGCCGAATACGACGTACTCATCGATCTGTATGAAGTGGGTGTGCCAGGCATCGTTGCGACGCTCGGGCCGCTCGACACCGGCGAGTTGGGTTTCTTGCCGCTCGAGGAGGTCGGCTTGGACGTGCCGATCGAGATGCCCGGCTTCAGCATCGGCGAGGTTTATACCGACCTCATCGTGGATGAGGACCGCGACGGGTTCTATTCGCGGTTTCGGATCACCTTCGATCCCGATGCGGATTTCGAGAATCGCTGGGCCTATGCGCGCATCTGGGTCCGTCCTCGCGGCGGCGACTGGATCGAGGAATTCGTCTCGGAGGATTGGCTCGTCGAGACGAGCGGCACGCGCGATGCGTACGTTCTCGACATCGAATGGATCAGCGGTTATCCGACCTCTTATTACGACGTACAGATCGACCTGTTCGATTCCGCAACGGATGCCTTGATCGCATCCGCCGGCAGCGAGCGGCCGGAGCTCGCGCAGCTACCCCTCGAAGACCGCTCGCGCGATCGTGCGCCGAGTGCGCCGACGCCCGGCGGTGGCGGGGCGTCTCATTCGAGGGAGGGCGGCGGAGGTGCGTTCGGGTTCTGGGCGGTCATCGGCCTTGCGGGACTTGCGGCTGTGCGCGCGCGGCGGCTAGGTCGGCTGCGGTGAAGCCGTTTCCACGGCGCGCGCTTCCTGTAATCATGACAGCCTCGACTTGGTTGGAGTGAATGCCATGGCTTCGAAGCTTGCGAACGTCGCCGCAGGATGTGTGTTGTTGCTGGTCGCAGCGCTGGCCTCGGCACACACGACTGCGACGAGCACGACGCCGAAATCGGGATCCGTCTTGAACGAATCGCCGCCGGCGATCGAAATCACATTCAAAGACGCCGCGCGGCTCACGGCCGTCGTCGTGCATCGAGCTGGCGAGCCCGAACGCAAGCTGTCGTTCTCGCCCAGTACGAGCGCAAAGACGTTCACAATCGACAACCCGATGCTCCAGCCCGGTAGAAACGAAGTGCGATGGACGGCGCTTTCGGCCGACGGACACGTGATCAAAGGAACGATCGAGATCACGATCAAGGCCTCTGACGACTCCGTCTGATGCTCGAGCGGCTCGCAGCGCTCGCACAAGCGCTGACCTATCTTGCCGTCGTGCTCGCGGCAGGCGGCGTGTTCGCGCGCGCGAGCCTGCGTCCGCAAGGCGAAGCTACACGGCTCCTATTGCGCGTGACGCGTACGGGTGCGCTCGCAACGATCGGCGCCACTGCGGCTGCGCTCGTCGTGCTCATGCTGCGTCTCGGCAATGAATTCGATGTCGAAATTCTAGGTGTCGTGCTCGCCTCGAACGTCGGAGGTGCAGCCGCTTTACGGCTGACCGGAGCGTGTTTACTGCTCGCGACGCCCAGCGATGACGAGGATGCATTCGGTCGCGGAATGCAGCTGAGCGCTGCCGCTTTGATCGCGGGTTCCTTTGCATTCAGCGGCCACGCGGCCGTCGAAGGCTTGTGGTCGGGAATGCTCGCGGCGGTGCATGTTGCGGTCATCGCTTGGTGGGTGGGGGCGCTCTTGGTGCTGCGTCGCGCATGCGCTCTCGGCGACGATGTTCGCACGCTTTTGCGGCGATTCAGCAAGCTTGCGCTCGGCGCAATCGGTGCGCTCGTCGCAGCCGGTGTCATCCTGGTTCTGACGCTGATCGACTTTACGGAAGGCTTTACGCCTTATGTGCGCAACCTCGCCGCCAAGCTTGCAATCGTCGCGATCGTGCTCGGTCTTGCGGCCTACAACCGGTTCGTGCTCACGCGGGACATCGAGGCCGGCGATGCAACGGCAATTACGAGACTAGCGCGCGCAATCGAAGTCGAGCTCGGTTTGATCGGAGCGGTTCTGGTCGTCACATCGATCATGACGACGTTTACGTCGCCGCACGAATGAGCATAGTTGACGTGAGACGGATCCGATCTCAGAGCAGCCATTCGATCGGTAGCTTCGACATCAAGTAGAGCATGAGCCGCTTCAGCGGTGTCGCACCCGGCTCGCGCTTGTGCACGATCGTCTCTTTGCCGCGTCGTTCGACCCATTGCAGCAAGCCGTGGCGGGCAAGCCGAACTTGATAACTCGTCGCCGGAATCTCGGATTCGAACGTCTTGGCAACCTCGGTTGCCATCGCTGGGCTTTCGATCAAGAAACCGAGCTCTGTGTTGAGCCGGGCCGAGCGCGGATCGAAATTGAACGAGCCGACGAACAGACGTTCGCGATCCACGACGAATGTCTTCGCGTGCAAGCTCGATCCGGAGTTACCGGTGAGCTTGCGGTCGCGTCCCGAAGTGAGCTCCGACATACGTTTGAGCTCGTAGATCTCGATCCCCGCTTTCAGTAGCTGCTTGCGACGCTTCGCATATCCGGCATGTACGACTGCCACGTCGGTGGCTTCCAGCGCATTCGTGAGCACGGTGATTTTCACGCCGCTGCGTGCCAGGTCCGCGAGCATTTCGGTTCCCGCTCGCGTCGGTACGAAATACGCACTGATGATCTGCAGCTCTCGCGTCGGCTGACCGAGCGCTCCGAGCAACCGCTCCGAGATCATTTCATGGGGTGCTGCACGTCCGAGCACTTTCGAAGGATCGTCGCTCAGGATCCGCACGGCGGACCAATGGTAGTGGAGCGTGCCGGCGATGAGGTCTTGCACGAATCGAGAGTTCTCGAGCGCGCGCACGTAGGCGCGGGCAGCCGGCTCCTGCGTCACGGCTTGCGCGGCTTTCGTGATCTCAGCGGCCGTGGCGCGAGTCGGCCGGCGCAGAATCGACTTGAGAGGATAGGCCGACTCGCTGCGCCAATAGCGCTCGAAGTCCTTCGTCACCTGGTCCACGACCGGGCCGATGGCCATCACATCCAAGTCGACGAATGCGATTTCGTTGTGCGCATCGAAGTATTCGTCGCCGATGTTTCTGCCGCCGACGATCGTGACCAAATGGTCCGCCGTGAACGACTTGTTGTGCATGCGGCGGTTGAGCCGCGAGAAATCGTAAATGTTGAGCGTCCGGAACCGGCGCATCAGAAAGGGGTTGAACAGCCGCACCTCGATGTTCGGATGCGCATCGAGGGCACCGAGGATCTCGTCCAGCTCGCGGTTCGTATTGTTGTCGTCGATCAACAGGCGCACGCGCACGCCGCGGTCGGCAGCGCGATGGATCGCTTCGAACAGCAGCATGCCCGACATGTCGTTGCGCCAGATGTAGTATTGGATGTCGAGCGTGTATTCGGCGGCATCGGCGAGGTGTGCGCGTGCCGCAAAGGCGTCTCGGGCGTCGCGCAGCTCGACGACGCCGGACTGGCCTGGATGCAGTCGCACGCGTGCGTCGATCGACGCGAACAGTCGCGAGCGAACCGTTTCGATCGGCGCGGATTCGGCCTCGGCCTTGCGCCGAGGCGAGAGGAACAATCGAGGTCGATGGATGCGGCGAAAGCTTGGCACGGCCTCAAAAGCTATTCGATTCGGACCGCCAATGCGAGCGTGTTCCGTTGAAAAGGAGCGGCGAGCAGTGAGGACGACCGCATGACGCGACTTGCAACGTTGGTCGAGACGAGTAAGCGCGTGGCGGCCACTTCTGCGCGTTCCGCGAAGATCAAAGTATTGGCCGGGTGTTTACGCCAGCTCGAGCCCGATGAGCTCGAGATCGGTGTGCGATACCTTTCGGGCGAAACTCGGCAGGGCCGCATGGGCATCGGCTACTCGACGCTGAGCGCCAGTGTCGCCGGGGCCGCCGCAGACGCCACGCTTCAGTTGCGCGAAGTCGATCGCTGTCTCGACGACATTGCCTCGGTGCGCGGGGCTGGCTCCACCGCACGGCGCGCAGCGCTGCTCCGCGAGCTGTTCGGTCGTGCAGTCGCCGAGGAGCAGGACTTCCTGCTGCGATTGTTGATGGGGGAGCTGCGTCAGGGTGCGCTTGCCGGCCTGATGATCGAGGCGATTGCCGCCGTAGCGCAGTTGCCGCTCGCCGACCTACGCCGTGCCGCGATGTACGAAAGCAATCTGGGCGCGGTGGCGCGCGTTGCGGTCGAAGAGGGTGCGGCCGGGTTACAGCGATTTCAGTTGCAGCTCATGTCCCCGATCGCGCCGATGCTGGCGCAGACCGCGGTCGATGTGGAAGAAGCACTGGAAGCCATCGCCGGGGACGTCGCATTCGAATGGAAGCTGGACGGCGCGCGTATCCAGCTTCACAAACAGGGGAGCGAGGTGCGCGTATTCACGCGCAGCTTGAACGAAGTGACCTCGGCGGTTCCGGAAATCGTGGAGGCGGCGCGTGCATTGCCCGCCGACGAGATCGTGCTCGACGGAGAAGCCATCTGCTTGACTGCAAGCGGCCGGCCGCACCCGTTTCAAACGACGATGCGCCGGTTCGGTCGCAAGCTCGATGTCGAGCAGCTTCGTGCCGAGCTGCCGATGCAGGCCTTTTATTTCGATTGTTTGCGGCTCAACGAACGCAGTATCGCCGATCGTCCGACACGCGAGCGCTACGAGGCATTGACAGCAGTCGTTCCGCCCCGGCAGCTCATGCCTCGGTGCACGACGCGATCCGTCGACGAGGCACGCGCCTTTTACGAGAGCGCGCTCGCACAAGGCCACGAAGGCGTCATGGCCAAATCGCTCGATGCGCCGTACGAGGCAGGCAATCGCGGCGCGAGCTGGCTCAAGATCAAACGCGTGCATACGCTCGATCTCGTGGTGCTCGCCGCCGAATGGGGGCATGGCCGGCGTGCAGGTAAGTTATCGAACCTGCATCTCGGCGCACTCGATCCTGCGACCGGGCAATACGTGATGCTCGGCAAGACGTTCAAAGGTCTGACCGATGCAATGCTCGAATGGCAGACGCAGGAGTTTCTTGCCCGCGAGTTGCACCGCGACAAATGGACCGTGTACGTGCGGCCGGAAATCGTCGTGGAAATAGCTTTCAGCGATCTGCAGGCAAGCCCTCGATACCCGGGCGGTCTCGCATTACGGCTCGCGCGCGTCAAGCGTTATCGCACCGACAAATCCGCTGCAGAGGCCGATACGATGGAGACGGTCAGGACGCTGTTTCGAGGGCAAGGCGTTGAGGAGGAAGGCTGAAGGAAGAAGCGCGCATCTGCGCGCTCAGCTGTCGCCCGTAGCGTGTCGCCTTGTGGCCTGCTAAAGCAGAATCCACAGCAGCAATCCGCCGAGCAGCGACCACTTGATCAGGTAGTACACCGTCTTGTTCCAGGTTTTCAGCCGCTTCGCGAGCAGGCGGACTCGATACACGTAGCCGAACAGCTTGTTCAGGATGCCGACCTTCTCCCCTTCCATGTTCTGAGTTGCGGCGGCGCGCGCAAACGGCTGGCCGATGTACCTATTGATCAGCCGCGCGATCGGATTCGACAGCGGGCGCTCGATGTCGCAGAACAGGATCAGCCGTGTCTTATCGGTATAGTTTTCGGCGCGATGGATATAGGTCTCGTCGAAGACGACCGCCTCGCCGTCTTTCCAATAATAGAGCTCGCCGTCGACGAAGATCCGGCATTGCTCGGAGTTCGGTGTTGCGAGGCCCAGGTGGTAACGGAGCGAGCCGGCGAACGGATCGCGATGCGACGGCAATCGGGCGCCCGGCGGCAGCACCGCGAACATCGCGGCATGCACCGACGGTATTTTTTCCAAGAGCGCCGTCGTCTGCGGACACAGGGCGCGGGCTGAAGGAAGGAAGTCGTCGTACCACTTCAGATAGAACCGCTTCCAACCGCTCTTGAAGAACGAGTTGAAGCCGAGGTCGTTGTACTTGGCAGCCGCGCGAATGTACCCCTCGTCGAACAGCTTGAGGCCTTCGTCGCGAATCATCTGCCACTTCTCCTGCAATTCCTTCAGCTCGGGGAAATGCGAGACGTCGATGAACGGCCGCGCGGGAACTGCGGAGAACAGATACATCAGCGAGTTGTACGGCGCCATGAACGTGGAGTGATCCGTCAGTTGGCGTCCGATGCTGTGGCGAACGCGCCCGCGGAAGTGCACGTACACGCCCGACAGGACGAAGAGGAGAACGACGAAATACTTCGGTAATGCGGCGAGTGATCCCATGTGCGTATGGTACGGCCGGCGGGGGGAGGTGAGGGAAGGGGGAAAAGGAGTCGTGAATCGTGATCCGTGATTCGTGATCCGTCGGGGGTAGGCTGTTCCGTGGGGCGGATGAACGAATTTCCGCAGGGACTGCGGACACGGTCGGGCGGACCTGCATCTGACCCGTCATTGCGAACGACGGCCGAGGTCAATCCAAAATGCAGACCGTCCAGGTGTCGATCCGATAGCTACGGCAAGAGCGGCCGCGACGACGTACCGCCGTCGGGGCTACGAATCGCGGATCACGAATCACGACCGTCCTGCTGAGGCATACTTGCGCACCTTGTCGACAGATCGCTGCCGGGATTTCGAAACGTGAATTTGCAGATTTCCGCTGCCCTGATCATTTTCGTCGTCACGATTGCTACGAGCCTGCTGGCGCTTTACGGCTCGCCGAAACTGCTCGACGCATGCCTCTTTCGCCCGTTCTGGTTCTTACGGCGCAAGGAATACCACACGATCGTCACGAGCGGCCTGGTGCACGGGGACCTCATGCACCTGCTGTTCAACATGCTGACGTTCTATTTCTTCGCCTTCGGCCTGGAGCGCTTCATCGGCACGTTCTGGTTCGCCGTGCTCTACGCGGCCGGATTGCTGGTGAGCCACCTAGGGACGTATTACAAACACAAACGCGATCCGAATTACGCCTGTCTCGGTGCCTCCGGCGCGATTTCAGCAGTGCTGTTCGCTTCGATCGTGTTCTATCCCGAGCAGAGGTTATTCATCATTCCGATTCCGGTCCCGATTCCGGCGCCGCTGTTCGCCGTCGGATACCTTGCATACACCTACTGGGCATCGAAGCAACCGCACGGCCGCATCAATCACGATGCTCACTTGGGCGGTGCGTTGACCGGGTTGGCGTTCGTCGCGCTGCTTGCGCCGCAGGCGTACGGGAACTTGCTGCGAAATCTGTTTTAAAGGGCTGTGGGCCTTTACAACTCACCTCTCGCCACTCACGATCCTTGAGTCACGAGTCACGCCACGTAAGCGACCGTCCGACATCTCGGCCCGCGCGAGTTTTTCGAACGCGAGGAACCGAGAGCGCCTGCGAAGCGTCGTTGCAACGGAAGGAGCAAAGTTATCAGCTCGAAAGCCGCAAGTCCGAATCTCGGACTACCGGCTGTAGACTGGAACGGAGCACTTCCGTGCTTGGATCCGTTTCGATCCTGACTCTAGTGTTCAGACGAAGCGAACGATTCAGGCGACGAAGCCCCGCCTCTCGCGACGGGGCTTCACTTTATTTGCGGGCGGGATTCCCAAGGCATGCGAGCGTCGACTACAAGCTGTAGTCTCTGCAAGCGTCGGCGCGTAATCATTTCCCTTTTCCCCTTTCCCCTTTCCCTTTTTCCCCTTTCCCTTTTCCCTTCCTATGAAGTTGACCGCGCAACACTCACGCCCTTGCGTGTAATCCGTATTTGCGGGAAAGCGAAGGGCGAGAACACTTCCGATCGGCTTTCTGGCAGCCTCTGGCCGCGTCTCGCGTGCCGGATCTCGACTTCGGCCATGCACGGCCAATAACGACTTGCATGCAAAGGAGAAGTCATGCGTCGATCAGTTGCCTTGCTCGGTTGTATTGCGCCTGCTCTCGTCGTTCCAGTGACGGTTCTTGCGGCCGACCAACCGGATCAGCCTCTCGAACGCATCATCGTCACGGCCACGAAACGAGAGGCGGATCTTCAGGAAGTGCCGTTCTCCGTCTCTGCCACGAACGAACAGCAGATTCGCAATTCGGGAGCAGGAAACGTCATCGAGCTTTCGCGCAACGTGTCGGGTCTCATCATGACCGACTTGGGACCAGGGCAGAGCCAGGTCGCCATTCGCGGGATCAGTGCCGGTCAAGTGGTGCGCGATCTGGTCGGCGGCGTCAAAGAATCGATCGGCGTGTATCTCGACGAATCGGCAATCTCGCAAGCGCTCTTCACGCCCGATCTCGACCTGTTCGACCTTGCGAGGCTCGAAGTCTTGCGCGGGCCGCAAGGTACGTTGTTCGGTGCAGGCTCTGCCGCCGGAACGCTGCGCTACATCACGCGCCAACCCGAACTCGACGCATTCGAGGGCATCGTGGATCTCACTGCGCATTCGGGCACGGATTCCGATTTCGGCTGGTCGACGAAAGCAGCCGTGAACCTGCCCATCGGCGGCAACGCCGCGCTGCGCATTGTCGGCTATCACAACGAGCTTGCGGGCTTCATCGATTCCCACTATCCGGGTCGCGGCGTCATCGAAGACGTCAACGGCGGCACGAAGTCCGGCGGACGTATCGCCATGCTGATTCGGCCCAACGAGAACTTCTCGATCACCCCGCGCATCGTGTACCAGAGGCTGGATACCGACGGTTTTCCGCGTATCGACGTGTACAACATTCTGGGCAATCCGTACACGACGACCGAGCCGCCCGTGAATCCAGGCAGGCGCGGACAGGTCACGCAACTCAGGGAAGGTCTCGAGGACGAGTTCCTGCTCGCCGATTTGAAGCTCGAGGTGGGTTTCGGCGGGGTCACGTTGACTTCGATCACTTCCTATACGGATCGCGACGTCGTCGTCGTACGCGATGCGAGCTCATTGACCGGCAGCGTGACGCTGAGCTTGGGAGGCACCGAGGTGACGTCGGCCGAAGTGCGGTTGAGCTCGCCGTTGATCGATACGACGACGTTGAAAGCGTTCAGTCAGGAAGTGCGTCTCGCTTCCGACGGCGGCGGCGCATTCGAGTGGTTGGTCGGTGCGTTCTATCAAAACATCGATCGGGATTACGGACAGAACTTGCCGACACCCGGTTACGACGCGTTGCTCACGCGGCTGGGATTCCCGACGAGCCCGGCATTCAATGCACCGCCGAATACGCCGTATTACTCGGAAGTGCCTTACGATTTCAAACAGCTCGCGATCTTCGGCGAGGGTACCCTGCATTTCAACGATCAGTGGAGCCTGATCGCCGGTGTCCGCTACTACGACTTCGAGGAAGAGCGCTTCCTCACATTCGCCGGTGTCTTTGCCGACGTCGGCTATACGCGCGAACCGGGGTCGACCAGCTCGGACGGTTTCTCGCCGCGCGTGATCGTGCAGTTCAGGCCATCCGATACGGTTGCGTTCAATGCGCAAGTTTCGCGCGGTTTCAGGCTCGGCGGTATCAACGATCCGTTGAACGTCACGCTGTGCTCCGCTGACGATCTCGTCACTTACGGCGGCAAGCCCACGTTCAAGGACGAGAAAGTGCTCAACTACGAAATCGGCGCCAAAACGCAAAGTGCCGATCGGCGCATCACGTTCAACGCCGCCGTGTTCTATTCGGATATCGACGATCTGCAAGTGATCGCTGATGCCGGTTCATGCTCGTCGCGCATCGTCATGAACGCGCAAGCGGAAAGCCTCGGTGCGGAAATCGAGCTCTTTGCGCGACCGAACGAGAACTGGGACTTCGGCTTGTCGGCCACGTATGTGAATGCGGAGATCACGGAATCGCAATTTTCAGGAGACGCGCCCATCGCCGGTATCCGCAAGGGCAATCGCTTGCCGACCTCGCCGGAATTCCAAGCGGCGCTCAGCGTGACGTACATGCAACCCATCGCAGGGTTCGAGGGATTTGCGAGCTTGACGGTCCAGCACGTGGGTTCCTCGTACACGCAGCTCGCAGATCAGGAACCGCCGTTCGGTTGCATCGGCTGTCCGGGCGTCGGGTTCTTCACGTTCGGCGATCCCACGATCAGCGAATTCCGCTTCGATCCGAAGCTGCCCGAGTATCAGCTCGGCAACCTTCGTTTCGGCATACGCAACGAGCGATTCGAGGCGGCGGCATTCGTGAACAACATCTGGGATGAACGCGCATTGCTGTCCATCGACCGCGAGCGCGGCACTCGCGCGCGCGTGGGGTATCTCACGAATGTACCGCGGACGTACGGGTTGACGGCGCGCATCACTTTCTGAAGCGCGTCTGCGGCATCTAGCGTTCTTGTTAGACTGCCCGTATTTCTTGCGGACTACGGGAGCTGCTCATGCCTATCCGCCATTCGAACCTAGCTTGCGTGCGAGCGTCGGCACGCGGTGCGTTGCTCGGCGCATTCGTCCTGCTCGCGGCCTGCAATCGTGCGCCTGTGCCGGCGTCCCAGGATACGGCGAACGCTTCAGGCGCATGGGTGCAGTTCGTCGATCGATTCATCGAAGATTATTTTCAGGCTCAACCTGCCTTTGCGGTGATGAGCGGCCGGCACGAGTTCGACGGACGGTTGCCGGATTGGAGTGCCGAGGGCATTCAAACGGAGATCGCGCGGCTCGAGAAACTGCGCACCGAAGTGTTCGAATTCAGCGATGAGCAACTGCCGACGCCGGAGCTGCGCTTTCAGCGCGATTACGTGCTGAACCGGATCGATCAAGACCTTTTCTGGCTGCGCGATGCGCGAATGCCTTACACCAATCCTACGTTCTATTTCGGCACGGGGCTCGATCCGAGCACGTACGTGTCCGTGCCCTACGCGCCGCCCGCACAGCGCCTGAAGGCATTCGTGAGCTATGCGCGTGCGCTGCCGATCGCCGCTCAGCAGATCCGTACGAATCTGGCGAGCGCGCCGATGCCTCGCACATACATCGATTTCGGTGTAGCAGGTTTCGGCGGACTTGCGGAATTCTTCCGTAGCGACGTGCCGCAGGCATTTGCGGAGGTGCAAGACGCAGCGCTGCAAAAGGAGCTCAGCGAAGCGATCGAAACGGCGGCGCAGGCCATGAGCGAGCTTGCCAAGTGGCTCGAAGAGCAACGGCCAAAGGCGACGAATGACTTTGCGCTGGGCGCCGAGCGCTTTGCGCTCATGCTGCAGATGACCGAAGGCGTCACGACGCCGCTCGGAAAATTGGAGGAGGTCGGCCGCGCGGATCTGGAACGCAATCTTGCGAAACTGCGAGCTGCCTGCGACCTCTATCTTCCGAAGGCGTCGATCGACAAATGCATCGCCAAGCAGGCCGCAGACAAACCGGAAGGCGGCGCGGTGGCGGGCGCGCGTGCACAGTTGGCCGAGCTGCGTCAGTTCATCGTCGAGCGCGACATCGTTTCGATTCCCGGCACGGAAGAGGCGCGCGTGGAAGAGGCGCCGGCCTATCAACGGCAGAATTTCGCGTACATCAATATTCCCGGTCCGTACGAGAAAGGCTTGCCGTCGGTGTATTACATCGCACCGCCGGATCCCGCGTGGCCGAAGGAAGAGCAAGAGGCCTATCTGCCGGGCAAGGCGGACTTGTTATTCACATCCGTACATGAGGTGTGGCCGGGACATTTCCTGCACTTTCTGCATGCGAACCGTTCGCCGTGGCGATTCGGCCAGCTCTTCGTCGGTTATGCCTTCGCGGAAGGGTGGGCGCACTACACCGAAGAGCTCATGATCGAAGAGGGCTTGGCGAACGGCAAACCCGAGCTCGAGATCGGACAGCTTCTGAATGCACTCTTGAGAAACGTCCGTTTCATGTGCGCAATCGGTTTGCACACGCAGGGCATGACTGTGGAAGCGTGCGAGCAGATGTTCAAGGAAAAGGCCTATCAGGATCCGGGCAATGCGCGGCAGCAAGCGGCGCGCGGCACGTACGATCCCGCATACCTCAACTACACGATGGGCAAACTGATGATCAGAAAGCTGCGCGAGGACTGGCTTGCCGCGAACCCCGGCAGGACGCGCAAGCAATTCCACGATGAATTCTTATCGTACGGCGGCCCGCCGATCCCGCTCGTGCGGGCGCAGATGATTGGAGGGGAGGCGGGGGAGCTGTTCTAGTCTAGTGACTCGTGATTCGTAGAAGGCGCGCGGACGCGCCCGGCGCTCTTCCTTCAGCCTTCAGTCTTCAGCCTTCAGTCTTCAGTCTGCAGCTCGTGGGCTACGCCCACGAGCTGCGTCGCGGTCGCGACTTGATCGCGGCGCCGATGATGAGGCCGGCGATCACGAGGCCGCCGCCGTACAAGAAGAACCGAAGCAGCTCGCTGCGCTCGAGCTGTTGTACCCGTGCGGTCAGTTCGGTGGTCTTGGCCCGAAGCTCGGCGTTCTCGGTTTTCAGCGCTTTGTTTTCTTCGTAGTGCGCGATGGAGGTTGCCGACACTCGGCGGATCTCGGCGAGCTCCGCTTGGAGTTGCTTGGTTTGCTTCTCCAGCTCCGAATTACGCGATTCCGCGCTCGTACGCGCCCCACGGACTTCTTGGTAGTTCTCCTTGAGCGACTTGAGCTCGGCTTCGAGCTGTTCGATGCGGCGATTAGCGGCGGCAAGACGATCGCGCGCAATGGGCTCCTTGGTCAGATATTGAGTCGGAACCCAGCCTTCCGTGCCGTTCGGCGTACGAACCTGGGTGAATCCTGCCTCTCGATCCTCGCCGAGAACTTCCAGGGCAGTGCCCGCCGGCAACCCCGCGTGAATGATTCTGTGACCCGTCGATGGTCCGCGCCGCATCGGCACCGTCAGCGCGTCCGATATGTACATCGTCGCCGCACCCGCGGGGACGGCACACACCATCGCGAACACCACTACCAGAAATTTCCGCATCTCGTCTCTACTCGTTGGCTGTCGATCGTCAAGAAGGGCTCCGCCCGCAGAATACGGACTATAGCGAAGCTGCGACACTCTTCGCGGAGTCGGCGAGAGGCGACACCCAACAGCCGCTTTGGCCGCGGCTGCAGACCGTAGTAGGCGATAGGCTGTAGGCTGTAGGACGATTCCGGGTTGGTGAGTCGTGAGTTTGGGCGGGGGTTGGCCGCCGCGTGATGGCAAGCGGTCGATGAGTTGTCGGGCTCAGTTCCGTTCGCCACTCACCACCCGAAACGAGTCACCAGTCACGAGTCACGTTCCAAGAGCATGTCCCACAAAACCTACGTCCTCTCGCTCGCTGCCGTCTTGGCGGTGTTCTGGCTCGCGCTGGCGATCGATCCGTGGCATCGCGCGGATTGGGTCATCGAGAATGTGTTGTTCGTGCTCGCGGTGCTGGGGCTCGGGCTCACGTATCGAGCGTTCCCGTTATCGCGCATCTCGTACACGTTGATTTTCATTTTCTTGTGTCTGCATACGATTGGGGCGCATTACACGTATGCGGAAGTGCCCTACGACGCATGGTTCAAGGCGTTGACCGGTCGAACCTTCAACGAGCTAGTCGGCTGGGAGCGCAACAACTTCGATCGCGTCGTGCATTTCGCGTACGGATTGCTACTCGCGTATCCGATCCGCGAAGTTTTCTTGCGCATTGCCGGCGTGAGAGGGTTCTGGGGCTATTTCCTGCCGCTCGACCTGACGATGTCGACCTCGGCGTTGTACGAGCTGCTCGAGTGGGGGGCAGCGGAAGTTTTCGGCGGCGATTTGGGTGCTGCGTATCTGGGGACGCAAGGAGATGTCTGGGATGCGCACAAGGACATGGCGCTCGCCAGTCTCGGCGCGCTCATCTCGATGAGCGTCACCGCGTGGGTTGCGTCGCGAACGAATCGAGATTTCGCCTACGAGTGGCAGCAGAGCTTGAAGGTCAAGCGCCGCGAGCCGCTAGGGGAGGCGGCGCTTTCCGAAGCAGGGAGGGAGCGTGCGACCCAGTCGACGTGATGGGATGTCGCCGGATCGCCGCGACGATCAGTGATGGCTGTGGTCGTGATGATCGTGATGGTCGTGGTCCATCTGGTGATTAGTGTGCGACTGCGACTTCTTGCCGCGATTCGGGAAATTCACGAGACAGCCGACGCCATCGTTGTACGCCACCTTCACAGGCTGCCCGGCAAGCACGGCATCGAGCGCCTCGACCAGCCAATGATTCTGCGGCGGCCGCTGCCGCTCGTAGCTCAGACGATCGTCGATGGGGCCGCGATACACGAGCTTGCGAGTCTGCGGATCGATCACATACACCTCAGCCGTGCGCACGACTTGTAGGGCCTCGCCGATCTCCTGATTGCTGTCGATCAGGATCGGGAACGGGTAGCCGAACTCCTCGGCCTCCTTGGCAATCGATTGGCGGTTGTCCTGCAGATTCGAATTGAGCAGCAGGAAACGCACACCCTGCGGTGCGTATTTCTCGCTGATCCGCTTCAGATCGTGCATCGCGTGACGCACGATCGGGCAACCGTTGCCCTGGATCATGAGCACGATGGGCTTCGTCGAATTCGGCTCGTAGAGCGTGTGCGTCTTGCCGGTGTGGTCGGTCAGCTTGAAGTCCTTGACGACTTCGCCCGGCATCGTGGCTTGCGCCGCGCTCATGAGCAGCGATGCGGAAAGAACGACGAACGAGCCGGAGAGCAATTTGCGATTCATGAGGTACCTCGAGCTTCACGGTCCGCGCCGCTGGCAACGGCGCTGCAATCAATCAGCCGACGAGAGCATAGACGTAGAACGCGCAGGTTCAAGCGAGCCGGCTACGCGGAACCCCTTGGTATACGGCAAAGTTTTGTCTTCGGACGGCAAGTCCTGTGGATCTCGCGGTTTTTCCTTGCAGGATCCCGCAATTTTCCGTTGTGCGGCACCCGTCTGCAGAAAACGGTCCGAAACGAGTCCGTCAGTACTGCAAGACAGACAGCACCCGCCGCTGCTCCCAGCGAAAATCCGGCACGATCTTCAGGTCGAGCAGCACCATCACGTGCGCAATTTCGTAGCCCGCATCGAGGCAGAGACTTGCTGCGGCTTCGAGCGTGCCGCCCGTTGCCAGCACATCGTCGACGAGCACGATGCGCCCGTGGCCTTCCTGCATTTCCAACACCCCGGTGCCGTATTCGAGATCGTACGGAACGCTCACGACGGGGGGCGGCAACTTGCCTTGTTTGCGAATGGCCACGAAACCTTTGCCGTGTCGCAGGGCCAAGCCCGCCGCAAGAATGAATCCCCGCGATTCGATGCCCGCAACGGCGTCGATCCCTTGCCACTCCTCGGGCGCGAGCAATGCGCTCATCGCATCGATCGTTTCGGCAAGATGCTCGCGGAGCAGCGGCATGATGTCGCGAAACAGAATCCCGGCTTTCGGGAAGTTCGGGACATCTCGAATGTAACGGCGCAGATCGCTCATGGGGTTCGAGGCGGTTCCAACGACCTCGACAGCATACCCCAGTGCGCATCGCGACTGCGTTGGGTGCGAGCTGACCTGACGCTCGCCGCAGCCTCATCCGCCGGACCTATCTCAAACCGTCGTGAGCGGCCGCGGGTGGCGTATGGAGGAGCTGTTTACCACGAGGGCCAGTAATACAGCTCCACCAAGTGCCCGTCGGGATCGCGAAAATAAAGCGATTCGTGCTCCTCGTGAACGACGCGTTCGTACCGGATCCGGTGCGCATCGAGATGGCGCGCCGCTTCGTCCAAAGTCATGGGTGTGTTGCCGACGAGGAATGCGATGTGATGGACGCCGTTCGCGTGCGGTGCAGCGTGCGGCACGTTGTCCGTGCGATTCAACAACAACAGCTCCGATTCGCTCGCTCGCAATGCAACTCGGCGCGACTCCGCGCTCGCGACGGGCATTCCGAGAATGCCCGCGTAAAAGGCGCGGCTTGCATCCAGATCGCGCACTGCAATACCTGCGTGTCCAAGTGCCTTGATCCGCATGACTGCCTGTCCGTTTTCGAATCGAACTTGGATCATCGGTGTGATATATGCCAAGAGCTGTCATGGTTATGACGGCATATCTCAGGCGGACACGCTGACGAAGTGCGACGGGGCCATGCGCGCAGAACGACTCATTTCCATCCTCATGGCGCTGCACCGCGGCCGCACGATGACGGCGGGCGAGCTGGCGTCGCGTCTCAACGTCTCCGTTCGTACGATCTTTCGCGACATCGATGCGCTGTCGGCGATGGGCGTGCCGGTGTACACCGAGCTGGGGCGCGGCGGCGGCATTCGTCTCGTCGAGGGGTACAGCTCCGATCTGACCGGCCTGTCTCCCGGCGAGGCCGAGGCACTCGCATTGGTCGCAAGCCCTGCCGCGATCGGCTCGTCTTCCTTGGCGACGCCAACGCGTACGGCACTGGACAAGCTGGCGGCGGCGGTGCCGTCCATTCATCAATTGCGGGCCCAGCACGCACGCGGGCGGCTCCTATTCGACACCAAGCCCTGGTTCCGTTCGCTCGAGTCCTCGCCCTATCTCGATGCGATGCGTGCCTGTATCTGGAAGGACCAATGCGTCGATATCCGCTATCGGCGCAGCAACGGCGAGGTCCGCGACTATCACCTGGAGCCGTATGCGCTGGTCGTGAAAGTGGACACCTGGTATGCCATCGGACGCGTGAAGAACGAAATGCGCGTCTTTCGCATATCGCGCGTGCAATCGCTCCAGGAGACCAACGAAACCTTCACCCGCGATCCGAATTTCGATCTGCACAAGTTCTGGCACGCATGGTGCGAGCAGTTCGAGAAGAATCCGCCGACCGTGTATCCGGTGGAGATTTCGCTCACTCCGCGCGGACGCAAACACTTGCTCGACAACTACGGCAATTGGTTCCGCAAACACCTCGAGCCGCTCGGCGAAAAATTTCGGCGTGCCACGGTCACGATCGATCTCGAACGCGAGGATCTGGCATTGCGGGTTTTGTTCGGCCTCGGCGCCGAGGCCGAGATCCTCAAGCCCCGTCAACTACGCCGCAAGCTGCACACGCTCGCTCAACAGGTTGTGGAGGCAACGAGGATGTAGACGGTTGCCATCGTGAGCTGCAAGTCGGACCCGATTGCTGCGTATCGGTCTGACAACGCCTTTCGGCCGGTCCAAAACCGCCATTCGCCGGTCGAAGCATTCCAAGTCGCAGCGCGTGCTCGTAGACTGCCCGCAATAATCCTTCCAACAAGTTTTCAGAGAGCGTGCCGATGAGCCCCATCGTTTCCCTGCGCAACGTCAAGAAGAGCTACGTTCGAGGCAAACAGAAGGTCGAGGTGCTGCATGGCGTGGATCTCGACATCGAGGCGGGAGAGTTTCTTGCGCTGATGGGGCCGTCGGGTTCCGGCAAGACGACGTTGCTCAATCTGATCGCGGGCCTGGATCAGCCGACCACGGGCGAGGTCAGGGTCGCCGGCAAGCGCATCGATAGCCTGTCGCGCGGTGCGCTCGCCGCCTGGCGTGCCCGGCACATCGGATTCATTTTCCAGTTCTACAACCTGCTGCCCGTGCTGACCGCCGAGGCCAATGTCGAAGTGCCTCTGCTGCTCACGAAGCTGTCGCGAGCCGAGCGCAAACAGCGGGTCAAGATCGCCCTCGAGCTCGTCGGCCTGGCCGACCGCGCCAAGCACAAACCGAACGAGCTCTCGGGCGGTCAGCAACAGCGTGTGGCGATCGCGCGCGCGATCGTCGCCGATCCGACGCTGCTCGTCTGCGACGAGCCGACCGGCGATCTCGACCGGCAGAACGCCGAGGAGATCATGGCGCTCTTGCAAGCGCTCAATCGCACGCAAGGCAAGACGATCGTGATGGTCACGCACGATCCCCGGGCAGCGAGCTTCGCTTCGCGCGAGTTGCATCTCGACAAAGGTCAACTCATCGACGCGGTGGCGCACGCATGAAATATTTCCGCCTCGTGTGGGCGGGCCTGTGGCGCAAGAAGGCCCGTACCATCCTCACGATGCTGTCCATCGTGGTCGCCTTCTTCTTGTTCGGCGTGCTCCAGGGTGTCAATCAAGGCATCAACGAGGTCGTGAACAACCTCAACGTGGACCGGCTGTACACGTCGGCGAAGTCCAACATGGTCGACGGTATCCCGATCGCTTATCGCGACCGGATCAAGTCGGTGCCCGGTGTGCTGCACGTCTCTCATTGGACGTTTTTCGGCGGCTATTACAAAGAGGCGAAGAATGCGATACCAGCGTTCGCCACGGATGCGCGTGAGCTGTTCGCCATCTACAGAGAGATCAAGATCAAGCCCGAATACCTGGATGCGATGGAACGCACGCGTACGGGCGTGCTCGTCAGCGAGCAGCTCGCCGATCAATATGGGTGGAAGATCGGCGATCGCATTCCGCTCGGAACGTCGATCTGGACGAACAAGGAGGGCAGCAATACCTGGTACTTCGATCTCGTCGGCACGTTCGATGCTTCCGAATTCGGCGGCGGCTTTCCGTCGTTCTATATCAATTTCGACTATTACGACGAAGCGAAGGCATTCGGCCAGGGCGTCGTGCACTACTACATCGTCCGCATCGACGATCCGCGCAATGCCGTCAGCATCGCCAAGGCGATCGACACCCAGTTCGAGAACTCGATGAACGAGACGCGCACGCAGACGGAATCGCAGCTGCAGCAGACTCAGATCAAACAGATCGCCGACATCAATTTCATCGTCAACGCGATCGTCGGCGCGGTCTTCTTCACGCTGTTGTTCCTCACCGCCAATACGATGATGCAATCCATACGCGAGCGCATTCCCGAGCTTGCCGTGCTCAAGACGCTCGGTTTCTCGGATAACAAAGTTCTCGTGCTCGTGCTGGTCGAAGCGTGCGTTCTGTGCATCATTGCGGCGCTCGTCGGGCTCGCAATCGCCGCTGCGGCATTTCCGGGATTGAAGGTCATTCTGGGCAATCTGCCGATGCCGCCGATCGTCGTGATCATGGGCGTGGCGCTTGCAGTCGGGCTTGCGCTCGTGAGCGGTCTGCCGCCGGCGATTCGGGCGCAGCGTTTGAACATCGTGGATGCGCTTGCCAGCCGCTGAACGAACCAAAACTTTGCAGATGAACACATTCAGCCAGATTGCTGCTGTCACTGCGATGAACCTGCGCAGCCTGCCGCAGCGCGTCGGCACGTCGCTGGTGATCGTCATCGGTATCGCCGGTGTCGTGGGCGTACTGATCTCCGTGCTCGCGATGTCGACCGGTATGTTGAAAACGTTGACCAGTGCCGGGCGCGACGATCGGGCCATCGTGCTGCGCAACGGTTCCGCGGCCGAAGCGGCCAGCACGCTCACCTTGGATGCGGTGCGGACCATCGGCGATGCTGCGGGCGTCCGCAGAACGGCTGACGGCAAGCCCATCATGTCCGCTGAGGCATTTCGCGTGCTGACCGTCTACAAGCGCGAAGACGGATCGGAAGCGAACATCGCCGTTCGCGGCGTCGGCCCGCAAGTGACCACACTGCGTCCGGAGCTCAAGATCGTCGAAGGCCGGATGTTCGAGCCTGCGCTCACGGAAGTGATCGTCGGGCAGTCGGCGCACCGCCAGTTTCGCGGGCTCGATGTGGGCGACACCATTCGCACGCGCGGCGCGAATTGGAAAGTCGTCGGCATTTATTCGACCGGAGATGCGCACGATTCCGAGCTGATGGCCGACATCGAGGCATTGGTCTCCGCCGAGAATCGCGGCGCGCGCTATCAAAGCGTGACGGTCAAGCTCGAGTCGCCGCGAGCTTTCTCGGCATTCAAGGATTCGCTGACGTCGAATCCGGCGCTCAGCGTGGATGTCTGGCGCGAGAGCGAGTACTACGCGCAGCAATCGAAGGCAATCGGGCAGATCATTTCGACAGTCGCCTACGTCGTCGGCGGCATCATGGCGATCGGCGCCGTGTTCAGCGCTTTGAACACGATGTACTCGGCGGTCAGCGCCCGCGTGCGCGAAATCGCCACACTGCGTGCGCTCGGCTTCGGCGCCGCGGCGATGGTCATCTCAGTGCTGGTCGAAGCGCTGCTACTTGCGGCGATCGGGGGCGGTATCGGTGCTCTTGCTGCCTGGCTGTTCTTCCATGGCCGCACGGCAAGCACATCGGCCAGCGTGTTCGGTCACTTGATTTTCGAGCTGACGGTCAACGCTGAGCTCGTCATCATCGGCATCGTGGTGGCGTGTGCGATCGGCTTGATCGGCGGGCTGTTCCCGGCAATTCGCGCAGCGCGGCTGCCGGTAGTGGATGCGCTGCGCGCGGTCTAGGAGGGCGTGGGGCTTGGGGCTCGGGGCCGAAGGTTCCGCTGTTCCCGTTGTCACGAGCGCGCCCTTCTGAACGCCTGGTTCGCGGTTCTGATTTTTCAGGTCTTGATTCCCTTCTCAGTCCCACGCACCAAGCCCAGCGTCTCTTAGGCTCAAGCTCCCTCAATCGCAGCGTCGGCAGTTTTCTGTTCTGCGCGGCCAAACGTTTTTCGCAGCTTGCGCTGCAAGTCGTCCGTCAGCGTGAACAGGACCGGTACGACGAACAAGCTGAGCGCAGTCGAGGCGAGCAGGCCGCCGATCACGGCCACACCCATCGGTGCGCGGAAGCTCGGATCTCCGGACCATCCCATGGCGACGGGCAGCATGCCCGCACCCATCGCGATCGTCGTCATGACGATCGGCCGCGCGCGCTTGGCGCAGGCGTCCATCATCGCTTCGAACCGCGGCTTGCCTTCGTGCATCGCGCGCACGGCATATTCGACGAGCAGAATCGAGTTCTTGGTCACGATGCCCATCAGCATCAACATGCCGATCAGCGACGGCACCGACATCTGATAATTCGTCAGGAACAGGGCCAACAGCGCGCCGCCGGCAGAGGGCGGTAGTGCCGAGAGAATGGTCAGCGGCTGCAGGAACTCGCGGAACAACAGCACCAGCAGCAAGTACACGCACAGAATGCCGACGATCATCGCCTGTGCGAAACCCTGGAACAGCTCGATCATGAATTCCGCTTCGCCCGAAGCGACTTGACGCACGCCTGCAGGAAGATTCTTCAGGGAAGGCAGCTGCCGCGCCTTTTGCAGCATGTCGCCGAGCGGCAGGCCGTTGAGATCCGCTTCGATCGTGACGTTGCGGGCTCGATCGTAGCGCGTGATACGGGCCGGTCCGGCGCCGAGCGAAACGTCGGCCACGCTCATGAGCGGCACCGGGCCGTTTCGGCTGGGCACGGGCATCAAACGAATGCGCTCGAGGTCTCCGCGCGCGTCTTCCGGCAGCTGCACCCGGATCGGAATCTGACGGCTCGGCAAGTTGAGCTTCGCAAGACTCGTCTCGACATCGCCCGACGTTGCGATTCGGGTCACTGCGCTCAACGTGTCGGTCGTGACACCGAGCTCGGCAGCGCGATCGGGCAGCGGCCGGATCACGATCTCGGGTTTCATCAAGCTCGCGCTCGACGTCACGTTGCCGAGACCGGGCAAGGTGCGCAAATCGCGTTCCACGGCCGAAGCGGCAAGATTGAGCAACTCTGAATCGTCGCCGGCCAGCGTGATCTGCAGCTTGCTGCCCGTTTGCGCGCCGAACGACAGGCGCACGCCCGGAATGTCGTTCAGTTGCCGAGCCGCAAGCATCTGGAATTCCTGTTGCGTGATGTCGCGCTCGTCGGCGGGCACCAAGCGAATCGTCAGGCTTGCTTGGCGAACATTCGCAACCGAATCGCCGCCGCCCGGTCCGCCTCCTCCGCTCGCCGAGCCGATGATGCTGTAGACACTCTCGACTTCAGGCATCTTGCTGATGCGCGTGCGAATCGTTTCGGCGACGGAGCGCGTCTCCTCCAGCGTCGCTCCCGGCGGCAGCTCGACGGACAACACGGCGAATCCGATATCGCCCGCAGGTGCAAAACCCGTGGGAATGAACGGAATCAGCGCGAAACAACCGACGAGCAACGCGGTGGCAATAGCGAGCGTCTTGCGGCGGCGATGCAGACACCATTCGACGACTTCGAGGTACTTGCGTTTCAGCCAGCCCGGCGTCTCCACTTCATCGTGCGGCTTCAACATGTACGCCGCCATCATGGGCGTCAGCATGCGAGCGACGAGCAACGAGAACAGCACTGCGACGGCGGCGGTGAAGGCGAACGGCCGGAAGAACTCGCCCGGAATGCCGCCCATGAACGCCACGGGAACGAACACGGCGCACAGCGTGAGCGTCGTGGCGACGACGGCAAGTCCGATCTCGATCGCTGCGTCCATGGCTGCTTCGTACGGTTTCTTGCCTTGCCGCAAGTGCCGCACGATGTTCTCGACCTCGACGATCGCATCGTCGACGAGCATGCCGACGACCAGCGAAAGCGCCAGCAGCGTCAGAATGTTCAACGTATAGCCGAGCAAGTACATCGCCCAGAACGTGGGGATGATGGCGAGCGGCAGCGCCGATGCGGAAATCACGGTCGCGCGCCAATCGCGCAAGAACGCCCACACGACGACGACGGCGAGGAAGGCGCCCTCGAACAACATCTCCATCGAGGCGAGGTACGAATCGCGAATGTAGTCGACGGTCGAGCTGACCTCTTGGAAGCGAACGTTCGGATACTGCTTGCCGAGCCGTTCGACAGCAGCACGCGCCTCTTCCGCAACATCGAGCGCGCTCGCACCCCATGCGCGCACGACTTCGAATCCGATCACCGGGTGGCCGTCGAGCAGGGCGAGCTGACGCTGCTCGGCGGCTTGGTCGCGGACATCGGCAATGGTGTCGAGGCGCACGGTGCGTCCATCGCTCAGGACGATCGGTAGCGCCGCGAGCTCTTGTGCGGAGCTGATCGTGCCGGTCGTGCGCACGCTCTGCTCGAGTCCGCCGACGCGTCCTTCGCCGCCCGGGAATTCGGCCTGAATACGGCTCAGCTGACGCGAGATGTCGCTTGCGGTCGCGCCGAGCGCCGCCATGCGATCGGGATCCAGATTGACGCGAATCTCGCGGTCGACGCCGCCGACGCGACGCACGGCACCGACGCCCTTGATGGACGTCAGCTCGCGCATGACCGTGAGATCGACGAACCACGACAGCTCGGTGTCGCTCATGTTCGCCGATTCGACGCTGAACGTGACGACGGGTCGGCCGGCCGTGGTGACGCGCGAGATGATCGGCTCTCGAGCGTCGGCCGGCAGATCGGAGCGGATGCGAGTCACCGCATCGCGCACGTCGTCGACTGCTTCCATGATGTTGCGTTCGAATTGAAATTCGATGAAGGTCGTGGAGACGCCTTCGTTCACGGTCGAACGGATGTGCTCGATGCCGACGACGGAGGACACCGCATCCTCGATCTTGCGCGTCACTTCCGATTCGAGCTGCGAAGGCGGCACGCCGGGGTAAGGCACGGTGACGATGACCGCCGGCAATTCCACGTCCGGCTGGTCCTGCACGCCGAGCTTCGGAAAGCTCAGCAGGCCCGCCACCGTCAAGGCGACGAACAGCACGATGACGGGAACGGGATTGCGGATCGACCAAGTGACGAAGTTCATGCGTTACTCGCCTTCGTGCACGACGTTCACGCGATCCTGGTCCTTGAGGAATCCGGCGCCCTTTACGACGACGCGCTCGCCGGGCTCGACGCCGGAGACGATCTCGATCAGCTTGTCTTTGACGAGGCCGGTTTGCACGTGGCGGCGCGAGACGATGTTGTCCTCGCCGACGACGAACACATAGCTGTAGCCGTCCTGAATCACGATGCTTGCGATCGGCAGCATGGCCGCTTCGCCGCGCTCGACGAAGATTTCACCGCGCGCGAACATGCCCGCTCGCGCGTTCTCGGACGGGATGTCGACGTAGACCAAGCCCAAGCGAGTGGCGGTATCGACCGTCGGAGCCACGGTGCGGACTTTCCCTTCGATCGTCGCGCCGTCCGCCGTCGTCAGCACCACTTCCTGACCGACTTTGATGTCGCGCAACCGAGATTCGGGAATTTCGGCGCGCCACTCGAGACGGCCTTGACGCACGATGCGCAGCATTTCCGTGCCGACTTGCGCAACTTGGCCCACTGCGACGTTGCGTGCGGAAACCACGCCGTCGTCGGGCGCAGTCACGCGCGTGTACTTGAGCCTGAGCTCCGCCGCTTCGAGATCGGCCCTGGCGACTTCGACGCGGGCGCGCGCTGCGAGCTCTTCGCTGCGCAGTCGATCCAAATCGGATTGCGACACTACGCCCGACTCGCTGAGCGTTTGCGCGCGGCGTAGTGCGGCTGCGGCATTTTCCAGCGTGGCTTCCGCCTGCTGCAGGTTCGCGCGACGCGACGCGAGATCCGCGCTCAATAGATCGTCGCGCAGACGCACGAGCTCCTGGCCGCGCTTGACTCGATCGCCGACGTCGACGTTCACGGCCGCGACGCGGTATCCGCCGACTTCCGGACCGACGATGATTTCCTGCCAGGGATGAATGGATCCGTTGGCCGTGATGCTGCGGCCCACTTCCACCGTCGTCAGTGTCGTCGTCGTGACGGTCAGTGCCGAGCCGGCAGGCGGCGCAACGTCGCCGCTGCGGCGGACGAGAATGATCGCCACGATGACCGCGACCGCGAGGCCGCCCAGAATCCAGCCGATTTTTCCGCGGACCGCGGCCGGCAAGCGGTTGTCGATATCCATGAAGTCGAGCTCGGAAATGCGAAGAAGTGCGAAGTAGCCGACTGACGCCGTATCAGCTTACTGATATCTTATCAGGAAGCTGATATCGCACCAGTGAGTACCGTGTCACGACATTCGAAGCTGCCGAAGGCGAAAGGCGGACAGGATCGCGAGTCCCCGCAAGCTGCCATCGGTCGCCTGCTCAAGAACATGCATCAGTCGCTGCGGCAGGCGATGGAGGATTCGCTGCGGCGCGAGCGCGTGGATCTGTCGTTCGCGCACTTCGTCACGCTTTACACGCTGTCTTCAGAGCCTGGAGTCACAGGGGCCGAGCTTGCCCGCCGTGCATTCGTGACGGCCCAGACCATGAACACGATCCTCCGTCGGCTCGAGCGCGACGGGGCGATCGAACGGCGGCCGAACCCTGCCAATCAGCGGGCCGACAGCTGGTATGTGACCAAATCCGGCCAATCGCGCATGGCCAAGGCGCAGGTCGTTGCCGAAGCGGTGTGGTCGCGGATGTTCGAATCGTTCGAGGACCGCGAGGTGGCGCAGCTCCAAGGATTGTTGGAGCGTTGCCTGCAGGGGTTGGAGGTTCAGCTCGCCGAGTTGCGCAGCGGCAAGCCCGGGAAATCGCGTGCGGCGGGCGCGGGACGCTCGGCGAGGACGGCTCGCCGAGCGTAGCGATTTCATTTCTGGACCGAGCCCAAGTAATCCGCCTTGCCGAGCTCGACGCCGTTGTGGCGCAGCAGGTTGTAGGCGGTCGTGACATGGAAGAAGAAATTGGGCAGCGCCCAATGGCGCAGGAACGTCTGGCCGTCGAACGTGAACGATCCGCGCGGCGTCGGAATCGTCACGGTTCGCGTCTCCGCACCTTCGAACTGTGCCGGCGTGAAGGTCTTCAAGTAGTCGATCGTTTTGTTCACGCGCGCGATCAGCTCGTCGAACGTCTTTTCGGTGTCTTCGAATTTCGGCGGCTCGCTTCCGCTCAGGCGTGCGGCGGCGCCTTTCGCCGCATCGCTCGCAATCTGCACTTGGCGCGTCAAAGGGAACATGTCCGGTGCCAGGCGTGCGTTCAATAGATTCGCCGGATCGAATTTCTTCGTCTCTGCATACGCCGCGCCTTTCTGGAGGATGTTCTTCAAGCTGGTCAGCGTGTGCACGAACGTGGGAATTGCAGCGTCGTAAATAGAGAAGGACATAGCAAACTCCGAAATCGAATGGATGTTCTCTACCTTCAGCCTTCAGTCTTCAGTCTTCAGCCTCCAGCCTCCAGCCTCACGTTCAGTTGCGCGTCAGCACGCTCGTCACGGCTTGGCGTCCGAGATCGATGAGGCGGATCGCGCTCGAGTCGGTTTCGATGACGGTGATCGAAGCGTGATCCGGACGGAAGCACACGACATCATCCGAGCCTTGTGCCGCGCCGACGAGCGCGTTGATCGCGATGAAATGCGTATAGATAACTGACGGCTCGTTCAACGCCTTCACTGCCGCAATCAGCTCGGCGCGCCACGCGAGAAAATCCGGCGAACCCGGCGGGGCGGAGGCTTGCATTTGCGTCCAGGTGCCGGCCATGGCCTCTTTCAACCAAGCGTGGCGTTCTGCGAGCCCGAGCGGCGGCGAAGGAATCTCGGCGACCGCCGGAAACACATCGGCTCGAGCATTCCAAAGCTGCTCGAGCGGCGTTGCGGTTTCGCGGCAGCGTCGCAGCGGGCTCGTCAGAATGCGTAATGGATCGAGCCGCTCGCGCAGAGCTTGAGCGGTCGTGCGTGCTTGCGAGTGGCCGGTCTCATCCAGCCCCGGATCGGGATCTTCTCCCCAGGTGGCCGCCGGTTTTGCGTGTCGAACGAGATAGAGCGTGGGCATGCGAATGTGGCCGCCGGCTCGCGCGCGGCGGCATTTCTGGCTTCGAAATTTTTATTGGCTTACTTCACGCCGTCCGGCGCGAATACATCGAACGAAAGAGTAACAGTTCGGCCTTCGTTCGGCTGCAGTGCACCGACGCCGACGACGCGCCGCTCGATCTCTTCGCCGCGATCGTTGCGCACTGAGACGACGATCGTGTACTCGCACGCGGCCGGAGCATCTTTTGGATGCGTGAACGAGCCCTCGACGCGCAGCGCCGAGAAGGTCGCCTGCTGACGTCGCTCGGCGATCGCTTTCGGATCGAACCGAAGATGATGCTGGCAGGCCGGGCAGATGCTCGCACTTTCGAGGATGGTCGCCTTGCAGTGCGGACACGTGCGCGTCCTGCCCGCGAGTCGGCCTGCGCTCATGCGGTGCCGGTGCTGGTTTTCGCAGTCTTATCCGGCTTCTCGTCCCAGCCGAACTCCGCGCGGCCGCGCATCCGCGAGCCGGCAGCCACGATGAGCGAACCGGCTTTCAGATCGCCGTTCAGCACGCCGGTTTGCAACAGCTCCACTCTCGAAGCGGCATCGATGTTGCCCTCGAGCTCGCCCCCGATGACGACCGTATTCGCACGCACGCCGCCCGTGACGCGCGCGCCCGCATCGATCGTCAGGTTGCCCTGAACGTGAATGTCGCCTTTGAAATTTCCCGCGATGCGAATGTGGCCCGCGCCTTCGATCTTGCCTTCGATCGTCAGGCCCGCCGCAATGAGCGACTCCTTGGCGCTGTCAGCGCGCGGTTGCGGTTGCGTCTGCGGCTGCGTCGAACGAGCGGGTTCCAAGCTCGAGACGGATGCGGCCGTCTTGTCGGTGTCCTTCGCAGCGGCGTCCGCAGATCCGTGCTCGCGACCGTATTGGTCTTTCCAAAACGCCATGGCGATCTCCTGTGAAGCAGTGGGCGCACAGGAATACACAGCGCGCTCAAAAGTTGTCAAATATTCCGACACTTTTGTCGGCTGGTGGAGACAGCGCTAAGGCTCTGCGCCGTGATTCGTCACTCGTGATTCGTAGTTGGTGCTGGTTGGCGCGTTGCGCGCTGTCGTTGACGGTCAACGGGCTGTTGTCACGCTTGGGATACGGGAGTTTGGGCGCGCCGTTCTCTTAGCTATCAGATGGAACGGTGCCTGTGGGTTGGGAGACGGTCTCGGGCTGGACGTTGGGTGTCATGCGCTCTGGGGTTAAGCCCCTCAGCCCGGGCTACGGTGAACGCGTGTGCTCATCCGCAGCCCTTCTGTTGGCCTGCCGCTCGTAGCCTGTCGGCTACCCTTCAATCGCATTCAAGATCCACAGGGCCAGGGCGCTGACGAGAAATACGACCGCAATGATTAACATGGACGTCTCCTTTTGCCGTTTCGCATCGTTTTTTTGCGATGCAAAAGTAGGGATGAGCGCCCAAAGTATCAATAAGACCTACAACCTATTTTGCGGTGCAATATACTGATGTAAGGGGGAAGGAAGGGGGAAAGGGAGGGGAAAAGGGAAAAGGGAAAAGGGAAAAGGGAAGGAGGGCTGTGATGACTAGCCCCCGAGCCCCAAGCCTCGACTGTCGCCTGTAGCCTGGCTCGGGCTTCGCCCAAGCCCAAAGCGCGCTGTGCGCGCACGAGTCACAAGTCACGAGTCTCGAGTCACGGCCCTAACAGCATCGCTGGACTCCGCTCCATTTCCGCTGCTGTTCGCGGAGATAGAACGTGCGCCGGTCGAGCGGCGGGACATTCGGATGATGCTGCCGGTGGTGCTCCAGATAGCGCTCATAGGCGTCGTCCGTCGCGAGGCGACGGACGAAGCTCCACCATTCGCGTAGATCGATCTTCATCGCGTCTCGGTGATGGTGATCCGAGTTTCCGTGACGGTGACGACGGTTGCAGGCGCTTCCGAGTTGGGCAGTACGGGTAGTCCCTTCATGACGCGCCAGCACACGCGTGCGGTGTCCGCAATCACGACCCAGAGCACGAGGGTCAGGATGATGGCGAGCACCGCATCCAGGCGCTGATTGAAGATCAATTGCGGTGCCACGGCGGCCTGGGCAGGCGGCAAAGTACCTTCCGCCAGCCTTGCTGCGAGCTGATCGGCTGCCGCAAGGAAGCCGACACGGACATCGGGCGACACGACTTTTTCCCAGGTCGCAGTCGTCGTGACGATTGCGAGCCAGGCGAGCGGCGCGCCGGTGACCCAGGCGTATTTCAGCTTCCCTTGTTTCACCAAGATGCCGGTCGCGATGCAAAGCGCGAGGCCTGCCAGGAGCTGGTTCGAGATACCGAACAGCGGCCAGAGGATGTTGATACCGCCGTTCGGATCGACGACGCCGATGTAGAGGAAGTATCCCCAACCGGCGACGATCAGCGCGCTCGCGATCAACACCGACGGGTACCAGGAAGTTTCGCCCATCGGTTTCCAAAAATGACCCAAGAAGTCTTGCAGCATGAAGCGGCCGACGCGCGTGCCGGCATCGAGCGTCGTCAGGATGAAGACGGCCTCGAACATGATGGCGAAGTGATACCAGAGCGCGAGCATCCCCTCGCCGAAGGCGGACGAGAAAATGCTCGCCATGCCGACGGCCAGCGACGGAGCGCCGCCGGTGCGCGCAAACAACGTGGATTCACCCATGGCATGCGCCAGCTCGTTCATTTGCTGGACCGTGACGGGGAAGCCCCAGCTCGAGATCGTTTCCACCGCGGCTTCGGCCGTCGCGCCGACTACGCCCGGCGCGCTGTTGATCGCGAAGTACACGCCGGGATCGAGCAGCGTCGCGGCAATCATCGCCATGATGGCGACGCCGGACTCGAGCATCATGCTGCCGTAGCCGACCAGCCGGACGTCGGCTTCGTTGCTGATGAGTTTCGGCGTCGTGCCGCTCGAGACGAGCGCGTGGAATCCGGAGATCGCGCCGCAGGCGATCGTGATGAACACGAACGGGAACAGT
This sequence comes from uncultured Sinobacteraceae bacterium, assembly GCA_937902995.1. Classification (GTDB taxonomy): domain Bacteria; phylum Pseudomonadota; class Gammaproteobacteria; order Steroidobacterales; family Steroidobacteraceae; genus Steroidobacter. The sequence continues at coordinate 21,091 of CALEKY010000078.1, read as the reverse complement.
TTGCCGCCGAAGATCGGACCGGTGCCGTCGATGAACTGAGTCACCGCCGGCATTTTGATCTCGGGGCTCATGATCACGACGGCGATCGCCAGCAGGAACACCGTGCCCAGCTTGAGGAATGTCGACAGGTAATCGCGTGGCGCGAGCAGCAGCCAAACCGGCAACACGGCAGCAATGAAGCCGTAGCCGATGACGAACCACGCGAGCGACGGGCCGTCCCAGTTGAACCATTCGCGGATCGTCGGATTGGCATCGATCCAGCCGCCGCCGGCGACTGCGAACAGCAGTAACGCCACGCCGATCAGCGACGCCTCGAGGACCCGGCCCGGACGGATGTTCTTCAGGTACAGCCCGATCAGGATCGCAATCGGAATCGTCGCGAACACCGTCGAGGTCGCCCACGGGCTGTGGCGCATGGCGTTGACGACGACCAACCCGAGCACCGCGATCAGAATGATCATGATCACGAGCGTGCCGATCATGGCGGCGTAACCGCCGATCGGTCCGAGCTCTTCCTTCGCCATCTGGCCGAGGCTGCGGCCGTTACGACGCGTCGACAGGAACAGAATGGTCATGTCCTGGACGCAGCCGCCGAGCACGGCGCCGACCAGAATCCACAGCGTGCCGGGCAAATATCCGAACTGTGCGGCGAGCGTCGGGCCAATGAGCGGTCCCGGGCCCGCAATTGCGGCGAAGTGGTGTCCGAAGACGATCCACTTGTGGGTCGGGACGAAGTCCCGCCCGTTGTTCAGGCGGATCGCCGGGGTCGCGCGCATGGCGTCGACGGTCAGTACGCGTGCCGCGATCCACGCGCTGTAGAAGCGGTAGCCGAGCGCGTACACGCACACGGCGGCCACGACGATCCACATGGCGTTGATCGTCTCGCCGCGGTTGATAGCGATTCCCCCAACTGCGAATGCGCCGATGATGGCGACCAGGATCCAAAGTAGTTTGCGCATGGACGTCGTCTTCTAGTGTTGTCGGAAACAGGCGCCAGCCTCGAGCCGCAAGGATTGCACATGCCGTGCGGTCGAGCACCCCCCGAGCGAACTTGCCCTCGCTGCCCCGACTTGTCTGATGAGAACTGTCAAATCGGGCTCTGGGCTCTGGTTAGCTCGCGCTCGTGTGCGGCTCGACGGCGGAGCGATTTGCTGTGATGGATGTCCGCGCATCTATGCGCGGAAAAGCGAACCGTGAGTCGGCGGGCACGGACACGAATGTTGCTTTGGGGCTTGGCGGCTAGCAGTTTTTTGCCAGCGCCCAGAGCCCAGCGCCCACGCCCCAAGCCCCTGCTGTTGCCTGTGGCCTGTCGCCTGTAGCCTCAATGGCTTAAGCTCGCGCCCCTCAGTCGGGCCAGCGTCGCCCGAGCATCAGTGAATCACAGAGAGCGCGAATGAAAACGATCCGAGGCAAATCCTTCGTCGGCCAACGCATTGTGCTGGATGGCAAGGTCTTCATCGATTGCCACTTCAAGGACTCGAACCTGGTGATCGAAGGAAATAACCTGTTCGAGATGCAGAACTGTCGCATCGAAGAGGACTGCCGGCTTGCCGTCGAAGGCCCCGGCAAGGTGCTGCTGCACACTCTCAAGATGATGCTGTACTCGGGCGGTTGGATGAATCGCGTTGCCGAGAATGTCCTGCTCGCCGTGCGCCAGCCGCCGAAAGCGCGCGCGTCTCAAGCACCGGCAGCTCAAGGGCAGGCGCCCCAAGGTCAAGCGCCGCAGGGCGAGACCCCGCAGAACACATCTTCGTAAGTCGTGTTTCGGCGGCGCTCCGAGCGTCGCTCAAGCGTTGCCGAGCCGAGCCGCGGCGACCATTCTCGCGATCGAGTACAGCGTTTCGAGCGTCGGGGCTGCGACACCCACTCGCTGCGCCGTACGCACGACGTTGCCGAGAATGGCTTCGATCTCCATCGGGCGACGTTGCTCGTAGTCGAGCGCCATGCTGGTTTTGTAGGCGGGCATGGCCAGAGTCGATTCGATCATGGCGTCCACCAGCTTGGGCGATTGCGGATACCCGGCAGCAGCGGCGACGTCGCAGACCTCCCGCATCGCCTTGGCGACGAAAGCGCGATCTTCAGCGGTCCGCAGCATCGCAGCCGTATCGAGCACGCCGCCCAGAATCGAAAGCGGATTGAGCGGCGCATTCCAGACTGCCTTCTGCCAGCGCGCGCCGATCACGTTGTCCGTGAGCTTGCACGGAATGCCGCTCGCATCGAATGCGGCGGCAAGTCTCTCCGCACTTGCGCTGATCCCTTTGGGGTACGTGCCGAGCACGAGCGATCCGTGCGATTGATGCACGAGCTCGCCGGGCGCGCTGCGACCGACGCCGACGAACGCAAGCGCGCTCAAGAGCTCGTTCTCCGGAAATGCGTCCGCAATTTCCTGCTCGATGTCGACGCCGTTCTGGATCAACACGATCGTCACGCCCGGTCGCACCACCGGCCGAAGCAGTGCGACGCGATCCGTGCCCGGTACGACTTTCACCGTGAGCAGCACGTACTCGGGCGTTTCGTCGCAGTCGGCGACATCGCGAAAGACGCGGGCGGGCTTGAAGCGGTATTCCCCGAAGCTGAAGCTGCGTATCGAATAACCCTCGCGGTTGACGATGTCGTAATCGGAGCGACAGACGACGTTCACTCGCGCTCCGTGGCGTGCGAGCGCCGAACCGTAGAGTGCGCCGACCGCGCCGGCGCCGACGATGAGAACGGAAAGATTTTCGTGCGTCATCCCAACAGTATCCCACGCGTGCGGCCTTTCGTGTCATTGCGGTCGGGTGATGCGCTGACTAGCATGGATCGCGCGTTCGCCCCGATCGCTCCGACAACAATTGCAGGTAACGGATGGCCAAGAAGTCTCGTACTCGGCGCACGGCTGCACGCAAGGCGAAGTCTCGCAAACGAAAGACCGGTGCGACACCGGCAAAGCGCACGATCCCTGCGGGTAGCCCAGCCGTCGGATCCGCATCGAGCCGCGAACGTCGCATCGAGCTTGCGCGCAGCGCAGCGCTCCCGGCGATGCTCGATCCCGAGCGTCGCAAGGAATGGGGTTTTCATGCCGAGGAGGATCAGCCCGATCCGTACATGATCGAGCTGAATTTGCGCTATCCGGGCGGATTGAGCGCTGCCGCGAAGGCATTCAAGGAGCTGCTGGCGCAAGTCATCGACGATCCGAAGCGCGATGCCGTCAAGATCACCTCGGCCTATTACCGATGCGATCTCACGGTCGAAGAATGGAGCCGGCTCATCGCGCTCGACGAAGAGTGGGAAGCGCGGCGCCATCGTTCCAAGACGCGCGGCAATCAGCCGTGGGTGAGATGCATCTACCGCGTGTGGCCCGATTTCATCGTCAAGCCGCTCATGGATTGTTCGGTCGCGACGGTGAAGGCCGACGCGGCGTACAGGTCGTTCGCTGCCTCAGGTGCAGGCATCACGTGGGCCGTCGTCGATTCGGGCGTACAAGCAGATCATCCGCACTTCGGACCCGACGATCCTGCGCGGCATCGGCTGAAACATCCGGCCGTCGCCGATCTACATCGCGACTTCACACAACTCCCCGCGCCGGGCGGCACACAGGATTCCGAGGAGCCTCCTCCGCCGCCTCTTTCGAGCGCCCGCACGGCGCTCGTCGACGAGTTCGGACACGGCACTCACGTGGCCGGGATCATCGCGGGTAGAGCGCCCGAGCGCGGCGTAAGAGCGTTCGAACGCGTCTTCGTTGCAACATCCGATACGGATCATCAAGTCACGCTCAAGGAGCGCAAGTGCGATCCCGTGCAGCTGCGCGGCGTTGCGCCGGACTGCAACATCGTCAGCTTGAAAGTGCTCGATGCGGACGGCAGGGGGCGCACGAGCAACGTGATTCGTGCGTTGTCGTACATCCGCAATCACGCAAATCGCAACCCGAAGCTGATGCGCATCCACGGCGTGAATCTCAGCTTGGGCTATGAGTTCGATCCCGAGATGTTCGCTTGCGGCCAGAGTCCGCTGTGTACGGAGGTCGATCGTCTCGTGCAGTCCGGCGTTGTCGTGGTGGCCGCTGCGGGCAATACCGGTTGGGGCATCGCGCAGAGCGCCGCGCGCGTCACCCGTATCGGTTTCCAAGCGAGCATCAACGACCCCGGCAACGCCGCGAAGGCGATCACGGTGGGCTCGACGCATCGCGACGCACCGCATACTTACGGGGTCTCGTTCTTCTCCTCCAAAGGGCCGACGGGCGATGGGCGGTTGAAGCCCGATCTCGTCGCGCCGGGCGAACGCATCACGTCTTGTGCGGCAGGACGCAAACTGGCCAGTTTGCCCATCTCGAAAGGCAAACAGAGCAAGACGTTGGCTGCCTATCTCGACGACAGCGGGACCAGCATGGCGGCGCCGCACGTCTCCGGTGCGATTGCGGCGTTCCTGTCGATTCGCCGCGAATTCATCGGCAGGCCGGACGACGTCAAACGGATTTTTCTGGAAAGCGCAACGCCACTCGGGCGCGAGCGCTATTTCGAGGGTCACGGCTTGGTCGATCTCATGCGCGCCATCCAATCGGTGTAGCGCTCACTATCTGACTCGAGGACGAGCAATGAAAGTTATCGGCGGGATTCCGGTATTCGAAGTCGAGTTCGACAAGAAGGGCAAGCTGTTCGATTCGAAGCAGTTGAAAGCGCTCGTCGATCATGTGCACGCCAAGCAGGCGACGGACGTGATCCTGTTCTCGCACGGCTGGAACAACGATCTGGCCGATGCGCGCAAGCTCTACACGGGATTCTTCACGGAATTCGGCGCTTTCGTTGCGCACGCAGCGAACGGACAACCTCGCGTGTTTGCCGCGGCTGCCATTTTGTGGCCTTCGAAGAAGTTCACGGACAAGGAATTGATTCCCGGCGGCGGCGCAGCGGCATTGAATTCGCAAGAGCTCGCTGCGATCCGCGCACGGCTGAGAGATCTGGCGAAAGAGCCGGTGCGTTTGGGTAAGACCGAACCCGCAAGCGCGGCGCGCAAGAAGAAGGTCGCGAAAGCCGAGGCGCTGCTCAAGAACATCGATTCGGATCCGAAGGCACAGGAAGAGTTCGTGCGCACTGTGCGCTCGCTGCTCTCGGCGGAGGCAGCGCACAAGGAAGACGGCACCGACGCGCTGTTCAAGATGAACGAGCGGAAGCTCATCGAGAATCTCCGACAACCGATCGTCGAGCCTTTGTCGGTCAGTGCGGGCGGCGCAGCGGGAAGCTTTTCCACTTTGAGTACGGCAAGCGGTGGTGCGGCCGACCTCGGTAGCAGTATCCACTCGGCACTGCGCCGGTTCTTGAATCTCACGACGTACTATCAGATGAAGGCGCGTGCCGGTGCCGTCGGCGAGAATGGTGTCGCAAACCTCATTGCGACGCTGCGCCAAGAGCAGCCGAAATTGCGGCTGCACCTCGTGGGGCATAGTTTCGGAGGGCGTGTCGTCACGGCGGCCGCGGACGCGGCGGGCGGTAAGCACAAGATCGATTCGCTGACGCTCTTACAGGCGGCGTTCTCACACAACGGTTTTGCGCCGAAGTTCGACGGCAAGCGCGACGGTTTCTTCCGCAAGATCGTGGCTGGTAAGAAAGTCCGCGGCCCGATCCTCGTCACGTGCACGAAGAACGACAAAGCCGTAGGCATTGCCTATCCGCTGGCCTCGCGTTTGGCGGGTCAAGATGCGGCGGCGCTCGGCGACGAGAACGATGTCTATGGCGGCATCGGGCGCAACGGTGCCGTGAAGACGCCTGAAGCGGTCAAAGGCACGTTGCTTGCGGCAAACGCCGCCTACGAGTTCGCGCCAGGCAAGATCCACAACCTGGTGGCGGATGCGTTCATCGCAGATCACTCCGACATCTGCGGTCCGCAGGTCGCCTGGGCCTTGGCGTCGGCCATTGGCCGAACTTGAGCAAGGCGAGGGCGGCTCAGCGTTGTCGGCGCGACCACAAACGCCAATACACTAGGGCGTTGATCGCGAGCACGAGCGCACCGGCAGCAAACTGCATCGTTCGGGTCAGGCCCTGCGGATAGATCAATCCGGTAACATAGTGATCGATGAAGCCGCCGCTGTAGCCGGCTTCGCCGCCGCGTTCGCGCAGCGCATTCTCGAGCGGAGTGAGTGGACAGATCCAGCCGCCGAACTCGATCAGTGCGCCCCAAGCGGCGGCTGGGACGTGCAGCCATGCCAGGCGCGGCCAGCGCAGCGCGGCGAGCCCGCCGAAGATGACGAACAGGATGAATGCGAGATGCAGTACGACGACGGCATCTGCAAGGAGTCGATAGGTCATTGGGACCTCGCGATCGGATGCACTGTACGCGCGCGGCCGATCCGGAACAATTCAGGCGCGGCGCGATTCTGAAATGAGCTTTGACAACGAGGAAACGTTCCATGTCATGCAATCGATATGTTGCGGTCGCGGTGGGCGCATTGCTTGTCGCCGGTACGGCTTGCGGTCAGAGTCGTCCGTCTTTCGAGTCGCTCGATAAGAACTCGGACGGTCTGATCAGCATTCAAGAAGCGACGGCGAACGACGATCTGTTCGTCGCGTTCAAGGAATTGGACAAAGACCGGGACGGCAACCTCACCCGAGAAGAATACGCCGCCTGGAACAAATAACAGCGAATAACCGCGTGCGAATCGCCGCGCCGCCTTCGAGCCGCGCGGCGCACGTGCGGCTCTGACTCGAAAATCCAGCGGGTGAATTTGCCGATTCCGCGCTCGATCCGAACGAGCGCGCTCGTGAGAATGCCGAACGCACAAGCTGCCGGCCTGCGGCAGCGTCATGCGATGGGGGAAAGATGAAAACGACTTCCGTTCTTGTTGCGGTGCTTGGTTCGTGCGCATTGGCTGCGTGCAGCAAGCAAAGCGCGAATGAAGCAGCCGAGCCTTCGTCGCAATCCGTAAAGCCTGTCGCAACCGCAAGGCAAGTGATGCTCGGGATCACGGTGCCTGCATCCAACGCCGTGTTCGGTGCTGCGGCCGAAACGCCGGCCAACGACGCTGCATGGGAGAACATCGAGGCAAGCGCGCTGGCCGTGGCCGAATCCGGCAATCTCCTGCTAGTGCCGCCGCGTGCGGTCGATGAGCAGGAGTGGAGGCAATATGCGCTCGCGCTCGTCGAAGCAGGCGTGCGCGCTGCCGAAGCCGCGCGCGCGAAAGACGAGGAGCAAATCAGTGCTGCGGGCGATGCGATGTACGAAGTCTGCGAACAGTGCCACGCGAAGTATCTGCCCAAGCCCTGAGCCGACGAGAACCGCGCTTGTCATAAACATGTAAGAAAACGCGACAAGTGCCAACGAGCTAAAACCTCGCTACGCTGCAAGCGATGCGGAAAGCTCGCTTGGGAATGCGATGAAGAAGATCCTGGGTTTTGCGTTGGCGATGTTGTTTGCGGCCGCAATTCAGGCGGCGGATTTGGGTTACGACCCGAGCGCAGATCCTTTCGAGCAATATCGAGCTGCGATCGAAGAAGCGGCTGCGAACAACAAGCTCGTGCTCATCGTCGCCGGCGGCGATTGGTGCCGCTGGTGTCACATCCTCCATCGTTTCGTGTCGAGCAACAAAGACGTCGAGCAGGCGCTGCACGACACGTTCGTCGTGATGAAGGTCTACGTCGGTCCCGAAAATTACAACGAGCTGTTCTTCTCGCAGCTTCCCGAGGCGTACGGCGCACCGCACTTCTGGATCGTTTCGCCGCAGCGCGAAGTGTTGGGCTCGCAGTCGACGGCGAAGCTCGAGCGCGGCCGCAACGGCTACGACAAAGAAAGCTTCCTCGCCTTCATCGGCGAATGGCGCGAGCGGATTCGAGCGGAACGCTACGCAAGCATGCCGGCGATTCAGCCGGCGGCGCAGCTCTGATCGGCAGCGTCGGACGGCCGCTCAGTCGACTTTGCGCGCTAGCAGGTGCCTGAGCGGCATGTCTTCGATGTCGTCGACGAGCTCGAAGCCCGCTGCCGCGAACATTTCCTGCGCGCTCCGCTTGTGCCAGGCATGGATGAACGGCTCGTGCACGAAGCGGGCGAGCCAGCCGAAATAAAGTCCGCTGAACCCGTACTTCTTCAGCAATTGCCAGGGCGACAGCTTTAGCTGAAGCGGCGACGGCTCGCAGATCGCGAGCAACCCTCGAGGACGCAGGATGCGATGAAACTCGCGCAGCGCGCGCTCGATGTAGGTCGGCGGCATTTCGTGGAACAGGAAGCACACGGCGATCCCGTCGAAGCGGGCTGCGGGAAAGCCGGTCTGCTCGGCTATCCCCTGCACGAAACGCACATCGGGGAACGCCCGTGCGGCGTGCTGGAGAAGGTAGGGCGACGGATCGAGGCCCCACACTTCGGGGATCCCGCTCGCTTTCAGCACGCCGGCGGTGCGTCCGCCTGCGCAGCCGACGTCGAGTACGCTCCGGCAGTCGCGCAGCGCGACGGCGATGCGCTCTCGGGCGCGGCGCATCCGTCCCAGCATCAGGCGATCGAAGCCCGTGATGTAGCCGTGCGTGAGGCGTTTCGAGTAATTCCCGTTCGGGAGGTTGTGGAATTCCTGGAGGATGTACTTGGGCAGCCGATCGCGTCCGGGCATGTCGCTCGGTACTTCGACGCGGCGGCGCTGCCCGAAAACGCGCGCAAGCAACCGCCATGCCCGCCGCGGGTCGGCGAGCATCTGGTCGGGCCAAGCATCAGGCAACTCGAGGTTCGTCCAGTCCGGTACGGGCGGGTCCGCTGTCACCCGCACTCCCAGGGATGTTTCCATCGGTTCGTATACGTTGTGATCCGGGGCGGAATGTAGCGGAGCGCGGCCCGCCGGTGAATCGCCTAGTCGACATTGCGCGCATTTTGCGGGCCGGTAGGGGGTGCCAGCCTGTGTAATATGCCCGGCACTCAACGAGGGGACGGGGAGGATGCGTTGAACACCGAAGCCATTGCCGCCGCGCCGGCCGCTGCTCGGAAGCAATTGCCGCGGCAGATCCCGTACATCATCGGCAACGAGATCTGCGAGCGCTTCAGCTTCTATGGGATGCGCAACATCCTGACCTCGTTTCTGGTCAGCTCCACGCTGTTGCTCTACGCGCCCGAGGCCGATCGGGCCGGCATCGCCAAGGATGTCTTCCATTCGTTCGTCATCGGCGTCTATTTCTTCCCGTTGCTCGGCGGGTGGCTGGCCGACCGCTTCTTCGGCAAGTACCCGACCATCATGTGGTTCTCGGTGCTCTACTGCATCGGTCACGGCTGCCTTGCGGTTTTCGAGGACAACCGCACCGGTTTCTACACGGGATTGTTCCTGATCGCGTTCGGCTCCGGCGGCATCAAACCGCTGGTCGTGTCGTTCGTCGGCGATCAATTCGATCAATCGAACAAGGATCGCGCCAAGGTCGTGTTCGATGCTTTTTATTGGAGCATCAATTTCGGCTCGTTCTTCGCGTCGCTCTTGATGCCGATCTTCCTCAGGCAGTACGGCCCGTCAGTCGCGTTCGGTATCCCGGGGCTGTTGATGCTGACCGCGACGCTCGTGTTGTGGGCCGGACGGAAAAAGTACGTCCGTGTGCCGCCGGCGCCGCCGAATCCGGATTCGTTCTTGCGCGTGGTTCGAACAGCGCTGGTCGCTGCACATCCGGGCGAGGGTCGTGCGGGACTTGTGGTGGCGGTCTTCGGTGCGATTGCCGCGGTGGCAATGATCGCCATGATTCCGAAAGTCGGGTTCGTCGCCGCCGCATGTCTGGCGCTCGTCTGTCTGCTCGGTTTCGGCGGTCTCGGTGCGTCGATGCAGCTCGAACGCGCGCGCGGCAAGCATCCGGATGAGGCCGTCGATGGCGTTCGCGCGGTGTTGCGTGTCCTGATCGTGTTCGCGCTGGTGACGCCGTTCTGGTCGCTATTCGACCAAAAAGCCTCCACGTGGGTGCTGCAGGCGGATCAGATGGTCAAGCCCGATTGGTTCCATCCAGCGCAGATGCAGGCGCTGAATCCGATCCTCGTGCTGCTGCTGATCCCGTTCAACAACTTGGTCCTGTACCCGGCGTTGCGTCGGCTGGGGATCGAAGTCACGACGCTGCGGCGCATGGGCTTCGGTATCGCGTTCTCGGGGCTGGCTTGGATCGCCGCCGGCATGATTCAGTTGGCCATCGATGGCGGTAGCGCCGTCTCTGTCACCTGGCAAGTGCTGCCTTATGTCCTGCTGACGTTTGGGGAAGTGCTGGTTTCCGCGACCGGTCTCGAGTTCGCGTACAGCCAGGCGCCTGCCTCGATGAAGGGCGTGATCATGGCGTTCTGGTATTTGGCCGTTACGGTCGGCAACCTGTGGGTCCTGCTGGCGAATGCCAGCGTGCGCCATCCCGTCGTGATCGAAAGGATTGCCGAGACGGGGCTCAGCGAATCCGCCTTCCTGATGTTCTTCTTCGCGGCTTTCGCGCTCGTCTCCGCTCTGATTTTCGCCTGGTACGCCCGCGGATATCGGATGCAGGATCACTATCGGAAATAGGCGACAGGCTACGGCGACAGTAAGGGGCGCGCGAATGCCTCCAGCCTGGAGCCTTTTTGAAGGGCACTGGGCTCTGGGCGCTGGCCAGAAAGCGCGCGAACGCGCTCTTCCTTCAGCCTGCAGCCTGCCGTGGGGCGTAGCCTGCCGCGCCCCGCCCGTGGATAATGCGCGGCCTTTGTCTCGCAGCCTTAAACGAACCTATGCCGCATCTACCCTCGATGAGCGCAGATGAGCTGCGCAGCTACCACGTGCAGGTCCGCGAGCGTTATGAAGCGTTTGCCCGCCGCGGAGTGAAGCTGAACTTGACGCGCGGCAAACCGTCCGCCGAACAGCTCGATCTTTGCAACGAGCTGCTGAGCATGCCGGGAGTGGGCAATTTCACTTCCGGCGCCATCGATTGTCGCAATTACGGCGAGCTGCAGGGGCTGCCCGAGCTGCGCGCGCTGCTCGCACCCGTCTACGGCGTGACGCCCGATCGCGTGATCATCGGCGACAACGCCAGTCTCGCCTTGATGCACGACGCCGTCGTCTATTCGTTGCTCAAGGGAACGTGCGACAGCGAGCGGCCGTGGTCCAAGGAGTCGCGCGTCGCGTTCATCTGCCCGGTGCCGGGCTACGACCGGCATTTCTTCATCTGCCAGGAATTCGGCATCGAGATGATTCCGGTGCCGCTGCTGGAGACCGGTCCCGACATGGACGTCGTCGAGAAGCTGGTCGCCAGCGACCCGCAGATCAAAGGCATGTGGTGCGTGCCGAAGTACAGCAATCCGAGCGGCATCGTGTACTCGAACGAGACGATCGAGCGGCTGGCGAAAATGCCGACGGCGGCGCGCGACTTCCGGCTGTTCTGGGACAATGCTTACGCCGTGCATCACTTGACGAGCGAGCGCATCGAGATCGCGAACATCGACGAAGCGTGCGCGCGGCACGGTCATCCGAACCGTGCATTCATTTTCGGTTCCACCTCGAAGATCACGTTCGCGGGCGGCGGCGTTGCGTTCTTTGCCGGTTCCAAGGACAACGTCGCGTGGTACTTGAAGCGCATGGAAAAGCGCACGATCGGCGGCGACAAAGTGAATCAGTTGCGTCACGTGCAGCTGCTCAAGAACGCCGACGGCATCTTCGATCTGATGGACCGACATCGCGCGATCATGGCGCCGAAATTCGCGAAGGTGCTCTCCGCATTCAAAGAGCACCTGGGCGGTAGCGGCGTCGCCGAATGGACGGAGCCGAAGGGCGGTTACTTCATTTCGCTCGATGTGCTTCCCGGAACCGCCAAGCAAGTCGTGAAGCTGGCGAAGGAAGCGGGCGTCGAGCTGACGCCGGCCGGTTCCACCTATCCGGGCGGGAACGATCCGCTCGACAGAAACATCCGTATCGCACCGAGCTTCCCGCCGGTGAACGAAGTGGAGCTCGCCGTCGAAGGCGTCGTGCTGTCGGTATTGCTCGCGGCGGCGGAGAAGCTGCTGGCCGAGAAGACCAGCTAAGGCTGAAGACTGACGACTGAAGGCTGAAGGAAGAGCGCGCGTTCGCGCGCTTTGCTAGGGCTGTAGCCCGTAGGCTGTAAGAGGGCGCGCGCTGCGCGCTCTTTCTGACCCTTCGCCGCGACGCATTGGCTCTCGTCGCTTCTACCTCGGGGCAAGAGACAGGTGTTCTCGCACTTGTTCTTGCCCGAGCCCCACGCCCTCTTCAGCCGTGCAACCTCTGCAATAGCGCGATGAGCTGCTTACGTTCCGCTTCGGTGAAGCGCGCAGCGAATTTCTTTTCGTGCTCGATCATCTCGCGCTTGAGCGTTCGATAGGCCTTCCGTCCGGCGCGCGTGACGGAGATTTCGTGGCGTCGCCGATCGGTGGCCGAACGCTCGCGCGCAACCCACCCTTGATTTTCCAACCAGTCGATCAGCGCCACGACGCTCGCCTTGTCGATGTCGAGCTGATTGGCGATGTCGATCTGCGCAATGCCGGGGTTTGAGCTTGCGAGCGACAGAACGCTGAAGACGCCCGGTCGAACTTCGCCTTCGGCCACGCTGCGTGTGAAGTCGCGCCACAGCGCAATTTGTGCTCGACGAATGTTGAACCCGAGCAGCGTCGGCAAGATTCCCAAATCGATGGGACGCGCTGGTGTCGGTGCGCTTGAGCGCGAACGTGCACGAACAGATCGAGTCCGAGAGCGTGGCATGAGCGATCCGCTGAAGACGGCGAATGATGAATTGGAATTTGCCGCGCGGTACCGTACTTGAGTTGTGCGCGCCGCGTCAACGCAATGTCGGCGCGCTCAACGCTCGCGATTGCTCGCAGAGCTCATGGTCGTTGGAGACGCAACTTCAGCGGGCGTCAGGTTGGATCTCCGGCCGCGCAGCAGAAAATGCAGGCAACGATTCCAGATGCGTTGCGATCGCCACGAGCGTCGGGAACGGCGTCAAATCGGTCTTGAAGCGCCGCGCGTTGTACATCTGCGGAACGAGGCAGATGTCTGCGAGCGAAAGGCTGTCCTCAAACATGTGCCGTTGTGCAGCCGAGTGCTCGCGCGCGAGGATTTCCAATCCGCGGAATCCTTCTGCAATCCAATGGCGGTACCACTTCTCGACGGTTGCTTCATCCTGTTTCAGCTCGTTCTTGAGATAGTTCAGGACGCGCAAGTTGTTGAGGGGATGGATGTCGCAAGCGACGGCAAGCGCCATCGAGCGTACGTGCGCTCGAGCAATCGGGTCTTCGGGCAGCAGAGGAGGCGACGGATACGTCTCGTCCAGATACTCGATGATCGCCAGGGACTGCGACAGCACTTTGCCGCCGATGTCGAGCGCCGGTATCAGGCCTTGCGGGTTGAGAGCGAGGTATTCGGGTCGGCGGTGCTCGTCTTTGATCAGCGCCGTCGGAATCGACTCGAACGCAACGCCCTTGACGTTCAGTGCGATGCGAACGCGATAGGCAGCCGAGCTGCGGTACAACGTATACAGCTTCATCGCGACCCTCAGCCTGTTGGGGCAACGATCGTCGTGACGAGCGTGTCCAACCCGTCGATGCCAGCTTCGATGCGATCGCCGGGTTTGACCGGCCCGACGCCGGCAGGCGTGCCGGTGTAGATGAGATCGCCCGGTGCGAGCGCATACAACGTCGACAGCTCCGCGACGATTTCCGGCACGCTCCAGATCATCTCGCGCAGATCGCCTTGTTGGCGCAGCTCGCCGTTCACTTCGAGCCAGATGCGACCCTGAGACAAGTGGCCGCTCGTCTCCGCGGGCGTAATGGCGGTGATGGGCGCGGCGTTATCGAAGCCCTTCGCCGTGTCCCAGGGCCGCCCTTTGTCGCGCGCCTCGAATTGCAGATCGCGACGCGTCAAGTCGTTGCCGACAGCGTAACCGTAGATGTGCTCGTACGCCCGCTCGACGGGAATCTTCTTGCCGCCTTTGCCGATGGCGACGACCAACTCGACTTCGTGATGCAGATTCGCCGTGCGCGAGGGATAGGGGACGTTCGCGTGATTCGCCACGATCGCATCCGCCGGTTTCGAGAAAAAGAACGGTGGCTCGCGGTCGGGATCCTTGCCCATCTCGCGCGCGTGAGCTGCATAGTTGCGGCCGACGCAGTAGATGCGGTGAACCGGAAACCGCTCGGTCGTGCCGTTGACAGCGACGGAAGGCGTTTCAGGCGGTGGGATTACGTAGCTCATGGTTGGCGTTCGCGATTCAAAGGTGGATGCGTTGCAGGCAAGCCCGATCGAGTTGCCGGCGATCGTGCATCATCGTCTCTTGCCGATGTCTGGCCAAGTCCGACGATGAGTTCGTCGGCGAGCCAACGTTTCAAGCAGGCGGCCGCCCGAAAAGGGACGTCTTCAGCCGAGCAATGCTCGAGCAGACGTTCGCAGGCGTCGGCAAACGGGAGGCCTTCGAGCAGCGTCGTCAAAGCAATCGCTTCGAACCGCGCCAACGACCGATAATGCGTGGTCAGCGAACGACGCCAGATCAGCCACTCGATGGTCGATGTTTCCCGACGTCCTGCCGCTGGTTGGCCGCGCGCTGCACATTCGTACAACTGCTGTGCATTCGTCTCGAGCGCAAGAAGCCGTACGTGCGATGCAAAACGAAACGTGAGTTCCGGCCACTCCTGTGCTCCGATGCCGGAGAGCGTGTCGGCCGAGAGTGAGGGTCCGTCGGGCGCATCGAAGACGCATCCCAACGTCCATTCGAAGCTTGCGAGCTCGCTGAGCCACGGCTCGGTCGGCCGCTGGGATTCGAGCCATTGCGGAAGGTGCGAGCCGAAGTTGCGAACCGAAAAGTCGCGCGACGGGTACGCATCGATATAGCCGCGAGCGAGCGCCGCAAACTCGTCTGGGCCCACGTGCGCCTGCAGAACCGGATAGTTGTCCGCAAGCGCATCGTGCAGACGCGCCCGGTATGCATAGGCGTAGATTCCGAGGCGGGCCGAGCGATCGCGTGCACCCTGGCCGCAAACGAGCGCGTCATCCGTCGCGCCGGTCAAGATCGAACGTTGCAGCGCATCTTGAAGTCGTTGCAAGTGGACGCTCATGCTGCGTGCACCAACGTTTCGCGCGCAATCGTTCGCGCACGGTCGAGCTCGATCAGCAGCTCATCGAGCGCAGGAATGTTGTCGTCGCGCTCGATCATCGTCGGAACCGGGCCGAATCGTGCTATGGCCTCTCGATACAAGGCCCACACGGACTCGCTGACCGGAGTATCGTGAGTGTCGATCAAGTATGCGTCTTGTCGGCTGTGGCCGGCGAGATGGATCTGCCGGATGCGGTCGCGCGGAAGCGCCGCGAGATACTCGCGCGCGTCGAAGCCGTGATTGACGCTGCTGACGTATACGTTGTTCACATCGAGCAGCAGCAAGCAGTCGCTGCGTGCAGCGAGCTCCGCAAGGAACTCGTGTTCGCTCATCTGCGATTGCGGGAAGGCGATGTAGCTCGAAACGTTCTCGATCAGGATTTGCCGTCCGAGCAGATCTTGTGCTCGCGAAATGCGATCGGCGACGTGGGTCAGCGCTTCTTCGGTGTACGGCAGCGGCAGCAGATCGTGGAGATTCACGCCGCCGACGCCGGTCCAGCAAAGATGATCCGAGATCCACGCAGGTTCGAGCCGATCGGCGAGCTCACGCAATTGCCGCAAGTAGCGCTCATCGAGCGGATCGGTGCTGCCGATCGACAGCGACACGCCGTGCAGCACGATCGGATAGCGCTCGCGCAGCTTGCTCAGATAGTGCAGAGGCTTGCCGCCGAGCCCCAAGTAATTTTCGGTGATCGCTTCCAGCCAATCGACGGCGCCTGCGTGCTCGCCGAGCAGCGCCTCGTAATGCTTGGGTCGCAGTCCGAGGCCGAACCCGAGATCCTGTTCCGGCGAGGTCACCGAACTCGCCCGACGATCAAGGCTTCGCGTCGTCCTTGTTCTTGTCGGCCTTGTTGGCTGCTTGTGCGGCAGCGCATTCGTCCTTGGTCAGCATGACGTAGCCCTTGCCCTTGCAGCTGTTCTGGCCGGCGCAGGCGTGGCTTGCAGTCGCGCATTCCGATTTGCCTTTGCAGGCATTGCCGCCGTCGCACTTGATCTTCGCTTCCGCTGCGATCGCATCGACGGCAGGCGTGGACGAGAACAAGAGTGCTGCAGCGGTTGCGAGGAACGCGCCGGAAGTTTTGTGAGCGGACATAAGGGCTCCACACAGGAGAGGCGCCGAGTATACGCGACGGCCGCGGGATGCTCGACAGCGCGGCCTGCTGCGGAAACGAAAAAGGGCGGACCGCAATGGTCCGCCCTGCAGCGAGTGAGATGTCGTGGGGTTCAACCGGAGTCGCGGCGTACCTCCAATGCGTCCTTCACGTTCTTGACGCCCTTGGTGTCCTTCGCCAGTTGCAGCGCGCGGGCGCGCACCTGTTCGTTCTCGACGAACCCGCTCAACTGCACGGTGCCCTTGAACGTCTCGACGTTGATGTTGTGCACCTTCGTGACCGGATCCTCGATCAGTTTCGCCTTGATCTTCGCCGTGACGACGCCGTCTTCGATGGCTTCGCCGGTCGGCTGCTGCCGCGGCATCGGGCTGCAACCGACCAGCGACGTCGAGATCAACGCGACTGCGACCAGGAATGCGGAAACGTGCGCACGTACCAGACACCACATAGCTCATGTGCCCGTCGAGGGCGTGGGGCAGTCGAGATCAGCCCGTGTCGCGACGGCGCTCCGCTTCGCGCTTGGCATTCTCGAAGTCCGCATCCGCCCGTTCTTTGCAATCGTCCTGCGCAGCGCCGCTCAGCGATTCGCACTTCGCCAGAGCAACTCTATGGTTCGCCTCGGCCTGCGCAACCGCAACTTTATACTCGCCTTCAGCCGCTGTCTCGCTTGCCTCTTGTGCAGCCTCGGCCGCCTGATTCGGATCGTTGTCGGCGTTCGCTTCGGCTATCTGCTCTTGGGATTCGGCCCAATCTTCGCGCGCATCGGCCTGCGCATCAGCCACGTCCCGTTGGGCATCGGCTTCGGCCTGTGCAATCTCGCTTCGCACTTCGGCCGGCGAGTCCGCTCTGTTGCATCCCATTAGCGCCAAGCTGGCAAGAGCGGCGATCCAAACTGTATGCAGTCTCATGTGAGTACCTCATGCATTCCAAAAGTTGATAACGGCTTACCGCGAGCCGCTCTGTTCCGAGCCCGCGATCGCCTCGTGCGGTGCACTCGATGAGCCTGCGATCGGCAGAGTGCTTACACGACTGTCGGCTCGATAACGTCCGGTCGGAAAGTGGGGTTCCGGACACGCGCTGACTGCAGGAACAGCGGACACGGAACGATCGTTCGCTTTGCCTGGCCACCAAGCGGCGCGTTGGAGCTAGCAAGGAGGGATCGGGGCGTGAACGAACGACCGAGCACGGATCGAGACTACGGCGCCGAATCCACGGATGAACCACTACATGCGCGTGCGGCGGAACTCACAGCTCTTTCGCGGCATTTGATGCTGGTTGCGGAAGAGGAAAAGGCCGAGCTCGCTCGCGAGTTGCACGACACGTTCGGAAGCAACCTCACCGCGATCAACATGGACTTGAACTGGATTGCGCGGCGACTTCCGGAGGATCGGCCGGAGCTCAAGGAGCGATTGCAACGTGCGTTGCGAATGCTCGGAGAGACGGTGGCTGCGAAACAGGACGTGATCGATCGGTTGCGGCCGAGTCATCTCGACACCTTGGGCGTTGCCGTCGCGCTACGAACGCTCTGTCGCGAGCTGGAGACACGCACGGGCGGTTCGTGCACGGTCGATGCCGGAGAGGATTTCGATGGCTTGGATCGCAGTTGTTCGATCGCCTTGTACCGGGTTGCGCAAGAGGCGCTCGGCAGCCTCGAGGGATGTGCGGGCGTGCACGTTGATCTGCACCGGGAGCCGCGAGGTGTCCGTTTGCGCATTCGTGCCGAAAGCCCCGGGTTTGCGCGCGCGGTTTCGCAGTCGCTGCGTTCACCGGCATTCGTCCGCATGCGGGAACGCATGCTCGCCGTCGGCGGCACGTTGCAGGTTACAGCCGAGGCATCCGGCGCGACGGTCGAAGCATTCGCACCTGATCTCGTCGGGGTCGGCAAATAACCGACGCATCAGCCGAACGAATCCATTCGGGAGCGGCTGCAGAAACGGTTCGAGAAGAACGGTCACAAGACAACGAAGTGGGAGCTGACGATGGTCGAAAACGTTTGCGCTGACGGTACGGTTCAGAGCACGCGGGGAGCCCCGCTGACTGCACGCGAGCCGCGAGACGAGACTCGACTGCGCGGTCTCGGTGAATTGTCGGGCGACTGCGCTGCGATGCGCGACCTGTTCGACCAGATCCGTCGCGTTGCACCCACGCGGGCGAGCGTGCTGATTGCGGGCGAAAGCGGTGTCGGAAAGGACTTGGTGGCACGAACGATCCATCAGTTGAGTCCGCGCAGCAGCGAACCGTTTCTCGCAGTGAATTGCGCCGCGATTTCGCCGGGGTTGCTCGAGGCGGAGCTCTTCGGCCACGAAGCCGGTGCGTTGCCCGGGACGCCGCTGGCCTCGGCGGGATACTTCGAACGTGCGAGACAAGGCACTTTGCTGCTCGATGGCATCACCGAGCTGCCGACCGAAATGCAGGTCAAGCTTCTCAGCGCGCTCGAATCCGGCACGATGCGCCGCGTCGGCAGCGATGAGGTGCTGCCGATTCGTTGTCGTGTCCTCGCGGCCACGACCCGCGATCCGGAGCGCGCCGTCGCCGACGGCCGTCTGCGCGCAGAGTTGCTGTATCGCCTGGCCGATTTTCCGATGTTCGTCCCGCCGCTACGAGAACGCGGCGACGACATCGAGCTGCTCGCGCATCATTTCCTTGCGAACTTGAATGCCGAGCAGGGAACGGCAAAGCGCTTCTCGGGAGATTCGTTGCTGTGCTTGCGTCAACACAACTGGCCGGGCAACGTGCGCGAGCTGCGCAACGTAGTGCATCGCGCTTTCATCCTTGCGGCGACTGAGCTCGATCTGCGCAAGGTCGTCGGCAAACCGATGATCCAAGCCGTGAACGGCGACGCGCTGACGCTGCGAATCCCGGTCGGCACGAATCTGGCCGATGCAGAGCGCTGGATGATCATTGCGACGCTCAAGAAGTGCGGCGGAAACAAGACCCGAGCCGCAGCGTTATTGGGCGTGAGCCTCAAAACCCTCTACAACCGTCTCAATGCCTACCGGGCCCAAGGCCTCGACATGGGCGACATCGACGGTGAACTCACGGAGGTTGCAGTCTGATGTTGAATACCAAAGACACCGAAGTCACCAACGAGACCCGCCAGGACGTCGAGCGGCCCATTCGCGTCATGATCGTCGACGACCATGCGATCTTGCGCGCCGGCGTTCGCGAGATGCTCTCGGACGAACCCGATTTACGGGTCGTCGGGGAAGCGGGATCGGCGGAAGAAGCGTTGCAGCTGTTGAACAGCGGCACCGAGGTCGACGTCGTCATCCTCGATGTGACTTTGCCGGGTCAGAGCGGCATCGAACTGCTGAAGACGCTGCGGCGCGAGCGGCCCGATCTGCAAATTCTCGTCTTGAGCATGCATCCGGAGCGCAGCTTCGCCGTGCGTCTGATGCGCGCAGGTGCGAACGGATATGTGCCCAAGATGATCGTGCCCGAGGAATTGGTGCGTGCAGTTCGAGCAGTCGGTTCGGGACGACGGTACATCACGCCGATCGTTGCCGAGCTGCTGGCGCAAGAAGCTGCAGCGGAGGAAGAGGGGCCGCTGCACAATCGGCTGTCGGAGCGCGAGCTGCAAGTCTTCACACGCATTGCCAAAGGCGTTTCGCCTGCCGTGATGGCCAATGAGCTGGGACTGAGCGTCAAAACGGTCAGTACCTATCGCGCTCGCATCCTCGAAAAGATGGGCATGCGCAGCAACGCGGAGATCGCGGCTTACGCGGTCAGGAATCAGTTGGTCGACTGAGTTCGAAGGCGACAAGCTACGGGCGACAGCTGGGCTACCGTAGACGCCTCAACGGTAATTCGGGAAAGCGAAACATGAAGGTGCGCATGGGATCTCGGATTTCAGTCCCTGATCGAGCGGAGCAGAACTTTTCAGATTCGTTGTTGTGAAGCAAGCGGCAACGGCGGATGCTCCTTGCCTTCAGCCTTGGATGGATCCAAATCCGCTCGTCGTGCGTTATCGCACCCGGCTGGACCGTGGATCGGTCCATGTGTACGGGACTTCGGTGGCCTGTACCGCATCAGACCCTGCACAGGACGCCCGGGGACCTCCCAGGACGATGGGACACCCGCTGAGAACCCATCGGACGCCCCGACCAGCGACTGTGCACTTGGGGCCGCGTCTCAGACGCGGCCTCTTTTTTTGGCAACGTCAGCTTCGATCCCTACGTACGAAATCCATGAATGCTGATTGGCTCGGCTGGGCAAGCTCGATGGTCTTGCTCGCCACGCTCACTCGACAGGTGTACTCGCAGTGGCGGCAACGAACGGTTGCGGGCGTGTCGAGCTGGCTGTTCATAGGGCAGCTGACCGCATCGATCGGATTTCTCATTTACAGCTTTCTCGTCGAGAATTGGGTGTTCGTATTCACGAACGCGGCGCTGCTCGTGACTGCTGTCACGGGGCAGCTCATCTATAAACGAAACGAGAGGCTGGTGGCTCGCGATTCGGGAAGCTCTTGAGGAAGGGGAAGGAGGGAAAGGGGAATAAGGGAAAAGGGAAAAGGGAAAAGGGAAAAGGGAAAGGAGGCGTGCCTACGGTTTCCCAGGGCTCAATAGTCGTTTGAAGCGCGCGCGGACGCGCGCCCTTCCGTCAGCCTTCAGTCTCAGTCTTCAGTCTTGGGCTTTTGCTTGCGATGTCCGACTTCTTCGGCGTAGCCGCCTTTCACATACGATTCATCGCCGTCGAAGGCTTGTTCGTCTGCTTGCTCATTGTCCTCTGATGGCTGAAACCGGTTTTCGTCGCCGGTGCGGTATCGGTCGCGTTCAGGGCCGGTCGGGTAGCGCGCACCGCGCCGTTGCTCGGGTCGATTCGGTGGGTGGCGATTGCGAGGCATCAGAGTTGGCTCCAGCAGGCTGTTGTCAGCCGGAATAATGGAGACAATCCGGGAGGCAGGGAGATGTTCCGTGCTGGGGCTGAGGGAAAGGGAAAGGGGGGAAAAAGGGAAACAGG
>CALEKY010000077.1 GCA_937902995.1 uncultured Sinobacteraceae bacterium | reverse complement strand
TCATGCCTACACAGACCGGCGTTGGCGAATTTCGCTTGCTGATGCCGGCGCTGGCGGAGATCAGCCGCACTGAGCGGCATCTCGCGCTCGTTTCTCCGCCTTACATTCCATTTGCGCCGGCGCTGCAGGCGCATGGCGTTCAGCTCGAACGCCTGTTCGTCATCGATGCGACGAAAAACGCAGATGCCTTGTGGGCCATGGAGCAAATGCTTCGTTGCAAATCGTTCGGCGCCGTGGTCGGGTGGCCGAAAGAGATCAAGGATCGCGATGTGCGTCGACTGCAATTGGCCGCAGAAGCCGGCCGCAGCATCGGCTTTTTGTATCGACCGATAGTGGCGGCCGCGTTCGGTTCTCCCGCTGCAGTCAGACTGAAGTTGTCTCGCAGTAAAACCGGCGGACTCGAGATCGATGTTCTGAAATGCCGCGGCGCGCGTAGCGGCGTAAAGCTCATCATCGAAGACGAGCGCACGCGCTCGTCTTCCCCAACCTTCAGCCTTCGGCCTTCAGCCCACAGCCTTTGATCATGCTCTGGCTGTGCATCTCATTACCCCAACTCGCCCTGGAGGCTTTGCGCTCCGACGAAGGCCATGCACCCGTCGTCGTCACCGACTGCGAAGCGAATGCACGCTGGATCATCGCCTGCAACGAAACCGCCGAACGTGCCGGAATGAAAGTCGGCATGGCCTATGCCACGGCGCTTGCGATCCGTAGCGACATCGCGATGTTCGAGCGCAAACCGCAAGCGGAACGGGCTGCGCTCGAGCGTTTGGCTGCCTGGGCTTATCAATTCTCCAGCACGATCGTGATCGGCGAAGCGCCGCGCGAGCTGCGACGCGCGCGCACAGCAGCGCTTTGGCTGGAGATCGGCGCAAGCTTGAAACTGTTCGGCGGTTTTCGAAAGCTCATCGAACAGCTGGAAGCGGCCTTGGCGCAGCTTCAATACACCTATCAGCTCGGCATTGCGCCGACTTTGGAAGGCGCGGCCTTGCTGTCGCGCGCAGGCATTCGAGTCGCCCTCACGACGACGGAAGCGCTGCAGAAACGGATCCGCGAGCTGTCGGTGAACCGGTTGGCGTTGCCGACGGAAGTCATCGACAAGCTCGCGATGGTGGGCATTCGCACGATCGGCGCCACGCTCGACATCCCGCGCGAAGCCATCGCGAAACGGTTCGGCGTCGAAGCATGTAATTATCTCGATCGCTTGATCGGTGCCGCCGCCGATCCGCGCGAAACGTTCAAGCTCCCACCGGCCTACACGGCGCGATTCGAATTCGGCTTCGAGATCAACGGTACCGAGGCGCTACTGTTTCCGCTTCGGCGCATGCTGCGCGAGTTCTCGGGATTCCTCACCGCTCGCGACACTGGAACGCAACGCTTCAAGTTGACGTTCGTGCATCGCGATGCCGAGCCGACAGAGCTGAAGATCGGGTTGTCGATGCCGGACCGCAGCAGCGACCGCTTTTTCGAGGTCGTCCGCGAGCAGCTCGAGCGGGTTGCCTTACCTGCGCCGACGACCGAGCTCGTGCTATCCGCTCATGAATTCGCGGCACCGACGGCGTTGCAGACAGATTTGTTGCACAGGAGGCTCGAGCAACATGAGCCGCTGTCGCATACGATCGATCGGATCGCAGCGCGGGTCGGCGAAGAGCATGTGTATGGCCTTCGTTTGGCGGCGGATCATCGACCGGAAGCAAGTTGGAAGAAAGTAACGAGCGACTCGTCGTCCTCGCCTTCTCTTCGTTTTCCGGATCGGCCGCTGTGGCTCCTTCCGACACCCAAACTGCTGGGCAGCTCTGCTCTTCCCGTCCTTTCCGGTCCGGAACGAATCGAAAGCGGCTGGTGGGACGATCACGACGTGCAACGCGATTACTACGTCGTGCGTACGAATGCCGGTGCGGACTTGTGGGTCTTCAAGGATCTGCGCGACTCGCAGTGGTATCTGCACGGGTTCTGGTCATGAGCGCCTCCGCGAGCACGTGGAGCCAGAATGCATCGGCTCTCCTCTCTGAGCGAAGGAATGACGGGAGCTCAGCCGGGCACGCCATCCAATATGCTGAGCTCCATTGCATCAGCAATTTCACGTTCCTGCGCGGCGCCTCGCATCCGGGCGAGCTCGTTTACGAAGCGAGCAATCTTGGGTACTCGGCGCTCGCGATCACCGACGAATGTTCGATGGCCGGCATCGTGCGTGCTCATGAGGCCGCGAAAGAGCGCAATTTCAAACTGATCGTCGGCTCGGAGTTTCGTACCAGCGACGGTTTTCACATCGTACTCCTCGCGCCTTCGCAAACTGCCTATGCGCAAATCTGTACGCTGATCACACTGGCTCGACGCGATACCTCGAAAGGCACTTACCGGCTCGCTCGATCACAGATAGAGAACAATCTGAGCGAATGCCTCGCGCTTTGGGTTCCCGGGGACGATCCCACGGTTTCCCAGGCGATGTGGCTGAAGCGTCACTTTCCGGAACGCTGCTGGATTGCGGTTGAGCTGCATCGCGACGCCGACGATGCAAAGAAGCTCGCGTCCTTGCAGCAGCTGGGACGTCAGGCCGGCATTCCGCTCGTGGCCAGCGGCGACGTACACATGCACGTCCGAAGCCGTCGCGCCCTACAAGATACGCTCACCGCGATTCGCCATGGTTGCACGATCGCCGAGGCCGGGCATCTGCTATTTCCCAACGGCGAGCGTTACCTGCGCAAACTCGAAGATCTCGCCGAGATCTATCCACGAGAACTGCTCGATGAATCGGTCGAGATCGCGCGGCGCTGCGCTTTCTCGCTCAGCAGCTTGAAGTACCACTATCCGCACGAGATCGTGCCGGAAGGGATGAACGCTTCCGAACATCTGCGCACTCTCGTCGAAAAAGGACTTCGCAAACGCTGGCCGCAAGGCTGCTCGGACCGCGTCCGAGCCATGGTGGAAAAAGAGCTCGCACTGATTCAGGAACTGAAATACGAGCACTTTTTCCTGACCGTCCACGACATCGTGGAGTATGCACGCGGGCGCAACATCCTCTGCCAGGGTCGCGGTTCGGCCGCGAATTCCGTCGTGTGCTATGCGCTCGGCATCACCGAAGTCAGTCCCGACCTCATCAATACGTTGTTCGAACGCTTCGTGAGCAAAGAGCGGAACGAGCCGCCGGATATCGACGTGGACTTCGAGCACGAACGTCGCGAGGAAGTCATCCAATACGTCTACAACAAATACGGCCGCGAGCGTGCCGCAATCGCCGCGACCGTCATCACGTATCGGACGCGAAGCGCGGTTCGCGATGTTGGTAAAGCCTTGGGACTGCCGATCGATATCGTCGACCGGATTGCCAAATCCCATGCGTATTGGGACAAGTGGGAAGTGTTCCAGCAGAACCTTGTGAAACAAGGCCTGCAGCTCGACAGCGAGGTCGTCAAGAAGCTGTGTGTGCTCGTGAAGGAGCTGCAGAACTTTCCGCGGCATCTGTCACAACACGTCGGCGGCTTCGTGATTTCGGAAGAGCCGGTCAGCACGCTCGTGCCCATGGAAAACGCGGCGATGCCGGACCGCACGATCATTCAATGGGACAAGAACGATCTCGAATCGCTCGGACTATTGAAAGTGGATGTGCTCGCGCTCGGCATGCTCACGGCCATGCGCAAGACGTTCGACTTGATCGCGAAGACGGACGGACATCCGACGCGTATGGATCAGATCGGCGACGACGATCCTGACACCTACAAGATGATCCAAGCCGGCGACACGATCGGCGTGTTCCAGATCGAATCGCGCGCGCAAATGAGCATGCTGCCGCGACTCAAGCCGAAGAATTACTACGACTTGGTCATCGAGG
>CALEKY010000076.1 GCA_937902995.1 uncultured Sinobacteraceae bacterium | reverse complement strand
AAGCCGTTCTCGGGAACGACGAAGGACGGCTACGACAAGCCGCACCACACTGCGACGCACGAGGAGCCCGTCGACGAGCGGCTCGGCTATCAGCCGAACGTGTCGTGGTTCACGCGTCGTGCAATGGAAGCTTGGGTGTATTTCGTTCAGGCCTTCGCGAGCGTGAAGGAAGGCAACGGCACGTTGCTCGACAACATGTTGATCTATGGAACGACCGATCAGTCGTTCGCCAAGGTGCACTCGATCGAGAACTTGCCGATGCTGATAGCCGGCCGCGCCGGCGGAAAGATGAAGGCGGGCCTGCACATCAACGGCGCCGGTACGCCGAGCACGCGGATGGGCTACACCGCTCTGAAGCTCATGGGCGTGGACGTTGCGTCGTGGGGTACGCAGTCGAACGCAACATCCAAGGAGATCGGCGAGATTCTCGCCTGATCGTCACCACGCACGTTCGAGGGGGCGGCGATGAAAAAAATTGTTCTCGGTTTGCTGGCGGGCACGATGCTGTTGGGTTCCAACCACGTGCTTGCGGCGCCTGGATCATCGGCACGCGAGCGATCGGGCGCATCGCCGCAGGAAGATTACGTGCGGGTGCCGATGCCGCCGGGTTTCCAGGTGGTCGTCACCGAGCTCGAAGGGCCGGTGTTTGCCGATGCGAACGGGAAGACGCTCTACAAGTGGCCGTATCAAATGTTGCGCGGCGGCTATGTGGGCGACGAGAAAGGCAAGTCGGCGTGCACCAACGTCGTGACGAAGACGAGCGAAGGACTGTTCAGTCCGTATCCGCCGGGTTTGATCCTGCCGGATCTGGAGAACCGGCCGAGCTGCGTCGATATGTGGCCGCCGGTGCTGGCCGATGAGAACGCGAAACCGGTCGGCGATTGGACCATCATCACGCGTCCCGACGGAAAGAAGCAGTGGGCCTACGACGGTCAGGCGGTGTACACATCGGTACTGGACCGCGAGCGCGGCGACGTTCTGGGCGGAACCAATCGAGAGAAACTGACGCAGATGGCGGGCCGTTATCCGGTTCAGCCGCCGCCGAACGTTCCGCCTGGATTCCGTATCGTTACCACGTTCAATGGCCGCTTGCTCGTCAACTCCGACGGCTTCTCGGTATATGCGTCGAAGAACGACGGTCCGGACAAGTCGAACTGCGACGCAAAGTGCCAGCAGCTGTGGAAGCCGATTCCTGCTCCGGCCGTGGCTCAGCCTTTCGGCGAGTGGTCGATCGTCGAGCGCGCGCCGGGTGTGCGTCAGTGGGCATTCCGCAAACAGCCGCTCTATACCTACGCACGCGACATCAATCTGTACAGCCAGGAAGGCTCGGACGTACCGGGTTGGTACAACGTCTACACGCAGCGGACCAAGCCGATTCCCTCGGCGTTCCAGCTCGTGGATACGCAAAAAGGCGTCGTCGTCGCCGATTCGCGCGGCAAGGCGGTGTACGCATACATCTGCTCGGACGATTCGTTCGACCAACTCTCTTGCGACTATCCGGGCGCGCCTCCGGTGTGGCGAATCACGGTCTGCGGCGGCGGCGACGTCGACCGCTGCTTGAAGACTTGGCCGTACGTCGTGGCCGATGCGAATGCGCGCAGCGAGAGTTCGCTGTGGTCGGTGATCGAGATCGAGCCGCGCTCAGGCCGTCTTGCCAAGCCGGGCGAGCCGGGTGCGCTGCGCGTGTGGGCTTATCGCGGCAGCCCGGTCTACACGTACGAAGGCGATGAGCCAGGCCTCGTGAGAGGCGACATGTTCGGCGAGTACTACGCCGAGCGTAACGGCTTCAAAGCGCTGTGGGTGCGCGACGACTTCTTCAAGAGCGAGACATAAGCACAGACAGGCAACGGCCGAAATGACGGTCCGCAGCTGATCAACTGCCGGGGGGAAAGTATGAACACTTCATTTCAGGCGCCCGTGAAACGCGCACTGGGGATGGCCGCAATCTGTGCGAGTCTCGCCCTGACGCTGCCGACCGCGATGGCTGGAGACGGCACGGCACCGCGAGGCGGCAAGATCGCCTATGTCGCCACGGAAATGTACTGGTCCGTGTACCAGACTCCGGATGGTAAGGCTGAGTGTCCGAATGGTTTGCAGAAGTACGGTCCGCGCGAAGTTTTCGCGACGCTGTATCCGAAAGGCGGTCCCGAAGCCGATACGCATCTGCGTCGCGAGGCGCTGAAGTTCTTCCCGGAAGACTCGAACGATAAGTTCCCGATTCCGGAAGCCGTCGGCCCGATCGCGATCGGTCTGAATTTGGACGGCAAGGTCGGTCCGCGCGATTTCACGAGCCCGACGGGCGAGAAGGGCATCGACAATCAGCTGTACCGGCTCATCGGTTGCAGCCCGCAGTTCCGTGCGCCGGAGGGACAGTTCCGTCTGTTCGCAAATCGCCTGCTGTTCCAGCAGAACTGGAACCGCACGATCATCGAACTTACGGGCGTGGACAGCCTCGTCAACGACGATGAGGTCGTGGTCAATATTCTGCGCGGCAAGGATCCGCTGATGACCGACGCGACGGGCGACACCTTCGTCGCAGGCGGCACGCAACGGGTCGACACGCGCTTTGCGAAACGCTTCGAGCGTCAATTGAAAGGCAAGATCGTCGACGGCGTGCTGATCACCGAGCCGGCGGATGTGATCTGGCCGTTGTCGGTGTTCTTCGGTTCGCCGAGCGAGTATTGGTTCCGGGGCATGCGGCTGCAGCTGAAGCTTTCGAAGACGCACGCAAAGGGCTTGCTCGCGAGCTACGCCGATATCGATACGTTCTATCGAACCGTGACCACGTGGTCGACTCACCATTTGGCCTACGGACAGCTCGATCCGTCCGGCTTCTACAAGAAGCTGAAGGAACTCGCGGACGGATATCCCGACGAGAACGGGCGAATGACCGCCATCTCTTCGTCGATAGATCTCACGATGACGCAGGTTTACCTCGACCGCGGGGGTGAGCCTGCAGCGATCGTCCAGTCTCGCTAGTCACCGTCTGAAATTTTTTGATCAATGCGCCGCCTCTTCGAGGCGGTGCACGGGGTCGGCTGACCCAAAGAGCCGCAAAGTGTCCGCAAAAGCGGTTCGTCGAGTCAGCTCTCCCTTGGGGTTGCGCAGCGGATTTATCCGGATGCGATCAGTGAATTGTCTTGGGATGTTGGAAATCGATTCAGGGGGAGCATCATGAATTCGTGTCTTGACGATGTATCGAGCGACAGCAAGCGTCTATTGCGGGCGGCTGTCCGGAAAGGTTTGTGCGGTTCGAGTGCAGCGCTCGCACTGCTGCTGGCGACGGGCCAGATGTACGCGCAAGAAGCGCCGGCCGAAGGCGAGGGTGCTTCGGCGGATCAAGACATTCTCGGCGCCATCACGGTGACGGGTTCGCGCATCCGTCGCACCGACGGCTTCGAGGCTCCGACGCCGGTGACGGTGATCGGCACCGAGCAGCTGCAGCAAGCGCCGGCTCAGCACATTTCGGATTTCGTTTCGCGCTTGCCGTCTTTCGGCGGCGGCATGAGCACGCAGAGCGGCGGCAACGAAATTTCGCAAGGTTTGCAGTCGATCAACACGTTGAACCTGCGCGGCTTGCAACCGTTCCGTACGCTCATTCTGTTGGACGGTCGCCGCGTGGTGAGCAGCACGGTCGACGGTTCGGTGAATATCAACGACCTGCCGCAATCGCTCATCAGCAGCATCGACGTGACGACCGGAGGTGCATCGGCGGCATACGGCTCCGACGCGCTTGCGGGCGTCGTGAACTTCCAGCTCGACAAGGACTTCACCGGTTTCAAGACCAGTCTCCAAGGCGGCATGACGACGCACGGAGAGAACGAGAGCTACAAGGTCGGCTTGACGTGGGGTACGCCGTTCGCGGGTAATCGCGGTCACGTGATTGCCAGCGCGGAATACGCACGCAACAACGGCATCTTCGGGACGTCGGCGAATCGAAAGTGGCCGTTCGATACCGCGCACATCATGCCGAATCCGGAGTACAACGCGGTGACGAATCCGTCGGTGCCGCAGTTCATCATTCGTCAGCAAGCCTCGACGTTGCTGGTTGCGCCGGGCGGCATCATCAATGCCGGACCGCTGCGCGGCACGACCTTCGCGCAAGACGGCACGCCGTTTCAGTATCAGTACGGTTCGCTGACGACTAGCCAATACAACGTCGGCGGCGACTGGCGCTACTCCGACGTGACGGCCAACGGTCAGTCGCTGGCTAATCGTCTCGAGCGTTTCAATGCATTTGCTCGCGTGAGCTTCGATATCACGGACAATGTGAGCGCGTTCGTCAGCTTGATCTATGCGGACTCGCGCGGCTTGGCTCGTTCGAAGCAGGACGACCAGACGGCGATGACCATTTACGCAGACAACCCGTTCCTGCATCCGACGATTGCACAGCAGATGTCGGATCTTGGGCTCGCGTCGTTCGTGATGGGCAGCTACAACAAGGACTTGGATTTCATCTACACGGACAACAAGCGCGACACCTACACCTACACGGCCGGTCTCGAGGGCACGTTCGAGGCAGCGGGCCGCGACTGGAGCTGGGGCGCATTCGCTCAGCGCGGCCAAGCCAATACCGACATCAACGCGAAGGTGATGAATCGCCGCAATTTCGCGCTGGCTATCGATTCCGTGCGCGATGGGAACGGCCAAATCGTCTGCCGCGTGAACGCCGATGCGAATCCCGACAACGATGTCCCGGGATGCGTGCCCTGGAATCCGTTCGGCTGGGGCAGCAACGGCGCAGATGCGATCGCTTTCTCGAAGGGCTTGTCGACCCTCGACCAGAAGGTCACGCAAACCGTCGCCGGCTTCGATATTTCCGGCGAAGTGTTCGACACGTGGGCCGGCCCGGTCTCCGTGGCGACCGGTTTCGAGTGGCGTAAGGAAGAGGTGGTCGGCGTTCCCGATGCGCTTTCGCTGCAGAGCGTGTACAGCGCGGGTAACTTCAAGGGTATCGACGGCCACTACGACGTGAGCGAGGCCTTCTTCGAGACCTTGATTCCGCTCGCTCGCGATGCGTTCCTGGCACGCTCTCTCGAGTTCAATACCGCCGTTCGCTACACCGATTACAGCACCTCGGGCGACGTGACGACCTGGAAGGTCGGCTTGACGTACGAGCCGTTCAGCGACCTGCGCTTCCGTGTGGTTCGTTCGCGCGACATCCGTGCGCCGAACATGGGCGAGCTGTTCGCACGCGGATCGGGCGGTCAGTCGATCGGCGTATTCGATCCGTTCAACAACAACGAGCCGCTGCCGACGTTCTTGAACCAGACGGTCGGCAACCCGAACCTGAAGCCCGAAGAGGCGGATACGCTCGGCATCGGCGTCGTGTACCGGCCTTCGTTCCTGAGCGGCTTGAGTCTCTCGGTCGACTGGTACGACATCGACGTCGACGGCGCGATCCTCACGGTCGGTACACAGGAAACCTTGAATCGTTGCTACGCCGGTCAGCAGTTCTACTGCAACAACGTCATTCGCGACGAAAACGGAGTCGTGACGTTCGTGACGTCGCTGCCGTTCAACTTCGCGAACCTGCACCAGCGCGGTATCGATATCGAGGCGAGCTATCTGACGTCAGTGTGGAAGGGCGATCTGGCGGTGCGAGCTCTCGGAACGCACGTGTTCTTCTCGCGTCGTAACGACGGCTTCAATCCGGTCGAAGACTACGCCGGAAACAATTCGGACCTCGGTCCGCTCAACTGGCGCTGGTTGTTCTCCGTCGAGTACTCGCTCGATCCGGTGACGATCGCCTGGACGGGACGCTACATGAGCTCCGGCGAGTATGCGCCGCGCTATGTCGAGTGTCAGTCGAACTGCCCGGCGTCGACGCCGTCGGCGCAGACGATCGACTACAACCACATCGATTCGGTGTTCTATCAGGACCTGTCGTTGAGCTACGACTTCGAAGTCGGCGGCGGAAACGCACAAGCCTTCATCAACGTGGCGAACGTGTTCGACAAGGCTCCGCCGATGGTGGCGAATGCGAATCCGTCGCTCATGTCGATCAACGCGCAGCTCTACGACTCGGTCGGTCGCACGTTCTACGCTGGAGTCCGCTTCAGCTTCTAAGTCGAAGCGCGGGAGGGAAGGCGACTTCCTTCCCGCGCGAGACCCTGAACGTTCGTGCGAGAGCATCGCTCCGACACGTGTCGATCGGGTTGTAATCCTTGGTCGCACAGGTAAGACGACTTCTTTGGCCGGACATCGAAACCTGTGCGACCTTTTTTGTGCGAGAGATCAGTAAGCGCGGGGCGCGCAGTGTGCGTGATGCCTGCGGCTCAGGCGCTCTAAGGCGCGCTCTCTGTGGGAGTCGCGGATTGCTTGAGATCCGAGGCTTGCTAGCCCCAAGCTTCCCACGGGACTTACGTGACACACGATGTATTGATGCGCATTTATCAATGTGTCATATTGAGTTGCTGCCCTCGTGCCGACAAAGGAATCGTCGTAAGGGGGAATCTTGCAAGCGATCTGTTTGCGGGAGCGCTCCGGGACAATGATCATGTCTGAGTCTTCGTCTCAAACGGCCGATCGTGGCGTCGCTGAAAATCGCGTCCTCGAAGTGTTGAAGTCGGTGCAGGATCCGGAGATTCCGGTACTCAGCATCGTCGACTTGGGAATCGTGCGCGGTGTGTCGGTGGGTGAGCGAGGGGAGGTTCGAGTCAAGTTGACGCCGACCTATTCCGGCTGTCCGGCCACCGAAGTCATCGAAGGGATGGTGCTGGGCTCGCTGCGCGCGGCAGGCTTCGACAATGTCGCAGTCGAACGCGTTCTTGCTCCAGCCTGGACGAGCGATTGGATATCGCAAGCGGGCCGCGAAAAGCTGCGCGAGTACGGCATCGCTCCGCCGGTCCAGAGCGTTTCATCGATTCGAGGTTTGATTCGTGGCGCGGTTGCGGTGCGCTGCCCGCAATGCAATTCCGAAGATACTTCGATGATCAGCGAATTCGGCTCGACGCCGTGCAAGGCGCTGTATCGCTGCAATGAATGCCGCGAGCCGTTCGATTATTTCAAGTGTCATTGATGGCGTTATCGGCCTGACGCAGCGGCAAGCGTGTCGACGGCCGGAACTTCGATAATTCAATGAAGCGGGGGGACAGTTGAGCTCTAGAACTGATTCATCCGGTCTCAGCCCATCCAGTCGACGGACGGCGCTGCTGGCAAGCTTGGGCGGCGCGCTCGAGTACTACGATTTCATTATTTACGGAATTTTTGCCGCCGAGATCGCCAAGGTCATTTTTCCGTCGTCGTCGCCCCTCGTTTCGTTGATGGCGTCGTTCGGTGCGTTTGCCGTGGGCTACGTTGCGCGCCCGCTCGGCGGACTCGTGCTCGCGCACTTCGGCGACCGATTCGGCCGCAGGAAGGTGTTCGTCGTCTCCTTGCTCGGCATGTCCGGTGCGACCCTGGGAATGGGTTTGGTGCCCTCGTTCGAGCAGTGGGGCATCGCCGCCCCGATGCTGATGGTATTGCTGCGGCTGACGCAGGGATTCTGTCTCGGCGGCGAGTTGCCGGGTGCGATTACCTATGTCGTCGAGACGGCGCCGAAGCGGGCCAGCTTTACCAGCGGCTTCGTCTTCTTCTGCGTGATGTTCGGCGTCATTTTCGCAACCCTTCTCAGTCTGGTCATCCAGCATTCGATGTCGCCGGAGCAAGTGTCGGCTTACGGCTGGCGTATCCCGTTCTGGATCGGCGGAGCGCTCGGGTTGCTCGGTTTCTGGGTCCGTCGATCGCTCGAGGAGTCGCCAGAATTCGAGCGCGTGCGTAAGCAGGCTTCTTCGAGCCCGTTCTCGGAGCTTCTCAGAACTCATCCGCAGCAGGTGTTGGTGGGTATCGGATTGGTCGCGAGCACGGCAGCCTTCAACGGATTGCTGTTTGCGTACATGCCGGCCTACTTGAAAACGGTTCTGAGCGTCAATCCGAACACCGCCATCGTCGCGCAGAATCTGGCGCTCGTGGCGCACACGATCACCTTGCTCGTGGCGGCATGGGCGAGCCTCCGGATTGCGGCACGCCGGATCATGATCGTGGGCACGGTGCTGTTCACGCTGTTCTCCATCGCCTGGTATCAGGCGATCGTGGCGGCGAACGGCGATCCGACGGTGCCGCTCGTTCTCGGCGGCATGGTGGCGGGATTGTTCAACGGAACATTCGCTTACGTGATTGCGGACTTGTTCCCGACCCGCATCCGTTTCACCGGAATCGCGCTGGTGTTGAACATCAGCATGACGGCATTCAGCGGTGCAGCGCCGCTCGTGGCGACATCGCTCATTCGCGAGACCGGTCTGCTGTACGCGCCTGGCATCTTCATGACGGCTGCGGCCGCATTCGGTCTCATTTCGAGCCTGCTCGCTTGCCGTTACGACGGGCAAGTCAACAACGATTCGCAAGCCGAGACGGCTGTCGTCGGGCCGGCGATCGATGTCGGCGGGGGGCTCGTGACCTCGCAGAAGGCGAGCGCAGGCTGATCACGGTAAGTACTATGCGACGAAGGCTTGGGAAACGTGCGATGAAAAAATCATTTGCTTCACTTGTGGCTCTCGGTTTGTTTGCTTTCGTCGCGCCTGCGCCGGCGGAGCCGTTGGTCGAGTTCGAGCTGATGACATGGCCGGAAGTGCGCGATGCACTTGCCGCAGGGAAAACCACGGCGCTCATTTATACAGGCGGCGTCGAGCAGCGCGGGCCGCACAATGCGAACGGCGGTCACAACCTAATGGCGCGCGGGATCGTCAAGGAAATCGCATTGAAGCTCGGAAATGCGATTGCGATGCCGGTACTGCCCTTCAGTCCGAATAAGGCATCGCCTCAATTCCCGGGAACGATCGGTCTGTCGAACGAGCTGCTCGACCAGATCCTCGAGCGCATGGTCGAAGATACGATCGTCAACGGATTCAAGAACGTCGTCCTCATGGGCGATCACGGCGGCGGTCAAGGCGAGGGCGACGCCAATGTCTATCGAAACGTGGCGAATCGCTTGAACGAAAAGTATCGGGACCAGGGCATCAGAGTTTTCTATTGCGATCAGGTCTACATGCCGGCGAACTTGGCCTTCATGGATTACCTGGCGGAGAAAGGTTTCCCGGCCGGCGCGCGCCTCGGGCACGGCAATTTGGTCGACACGTCGATCATGTTGTATTTCGACAAGGACGGCACATACGTTCGCAAGGATCTTATTGCCAACGCCGTCGGTCGTGCGCTCGGTCCCGATGGCCGCCCGCTGCCGCCGGAAACGCCGGCGCACGATAACGGCATTATCGGAGACGCACGGGGTTCGAGTGCAGAGCTCGGCAAGATCGCCGTCGACATGAAGGTCGACTATGCTGTGAAGCAGATCCGCGAGTTCGTCGGTGCAAAGACCGATTGATTCGCGTCAGGCAGAGCACTGTTCCGTAGCTCTTAAAGGCCGGCCGCGCTGGAAATGGGCCGCCGGTAATGATCCGGTTAAGTCGCGGCTTTCAGCGTCGCGACGATTCATATGTAAAAAGCTGCCGAAACGTACGCGCAGATTGGTTCTGTAGATCGTGACACAAAAAGAATTGCGAGACGAAAATAGATGTGTCATATTGATTCGGCAGACGTAGTCGGAGTGGACATGTATACACAAGCTCTGGACCAGCTTTCCAAAGAGCACGAGCACACGCCGCAGATCGACGAGGGGGAACTGAACGCTCGTTTCCAACAGCGGATCGACAATGAAGAGCGCATCGAGCCCAAGGACTGGATGCCCGATGCTTATCGGCTGACGCTGATTCGACAGATCTCGCAGCATGCGCATTCCGAAGTCGTCGGCATGCTTCCGGAAGGCAACTGGATCACCCGGGCGCCGACGCTCAAGCGCAAGGCGATTCTGATCGCCAAAGTGCAGGACGAGGGCGGTCACGGCGCATATCTGTACAGTGCCGCAGAGACGCTCGGCGTTTCGCGCGAGCATTTGATCGGGCAACTGCTGGCCGGCTCCGCGAAGTATTCGAGCATCTTCAACTACCCGACGCTCACTTGGGCGGACGTCGGAGCCATCGGTTGGCTGGTCGACGGCGCGGCCATCATGAACCAGATTCCGCTGTGCCGCTGCTCCTACGGTCCGTATGCCCGTGCGATGGTGCGCATTTGCAAAGAAGAGAGCTTTCACCAGCGCCAGGGCTACGAAATCATGATAACGCTGGCGCGCGGAACGCCGGAGCAGAAGCGGATGGCGCAGGAAGCGCTCAACCGGTGGTGGTGGCCGGCGTTGATGATGTTCGGTCCGTCGGATGCGGATTCGAAGCACTCGGCGCAGTCGATGCGCTGGAAGATCAAGCGTTTCTCGAACGACGAGCTGCGTCAAAAGTTCGTCGATTTCACTGTGCCGCAGGCCGAGTATCTGGGATTGACGATTCCCGATCCCGATCTGCGCTGGGACGAGGAAACGCAGCACTATCGTTTCGGCGAGATCAACTGGACCGAATTCCAGGAAGTTCTCAAGGGGAACGGCCCCTGCAACCGCGACCGTATGGCGGCGCGCCGGCGCGCGCACGAGGAAGGTCGTTGGGTTCGCGAAGCTGCGCAAGCGTATGCCGAGAAGCAGCGCAAGCGTGCGGCAGACAATTCTTTGAAAGTGGAGGTCGTATCGTGAGCGATGCCCGCGAATGGCCGCTTTACGAAATCTTCATTCGTTCGCGCGGTGGATTGGATCACAAGCACGTCGGTAGCGTTCATGCAGTGGACGCTCGCATGGCAATTCAGCATGCCCGTGATCTGTATACGAGACGGCAGGAAGGCGTGAGCATCTGGGCCGTCAAGTCATCGGACATCGTGGCATCCGATCCGAACGACGCGGATGTGCTGTTCGAGCCTGCGCGCGACAAGATTTACCGTCACCCGACGTTCTACAACATTCCGCCAGAGGTAAAGACTCTGTGAGCGCGGCGGCAACTGTGATGGCAACGGATGCCGGCGCGCACGCGAAGTTCGTCTACGTGCTGCGTCTGGCAGATGCAAGCCTGATTCTCGGTCAGCAGCTCGGCGCGCTCATCGGACATTCGCCGGCGATTGAGCAGGATCTCGGTCTTGCGAACATCAGTCTCGATCTGATCGGACAGGCTCGTCTGTTGTTGACGTATGCCGGCGAAATCGAAGGCGCAAATCGCGATGAGGACCAACTTGCGTTCCTGCGTTCGGAGTCGGAGTTCTACAACCCGACGCTCGTGGAGCAACCGAATACGGATTTCGCATTCGTCATTGCGAGACAGCTTTTGATGGATGCCTGGCAGCTGGAGCTCTACGATCAGCTCGCGCAGGGAACGGATACGCGGCTGGCGGAGATCGCTGCAAAGTCTCTGAAAGAGACGAAGTATCACTTCGGCTACAGCGCGGATTGGGCCATTCGCTTGGGCGACGGCACCGAAGAGAGCCATCAACGTATGCAGCGGGCGCTCGATGCGCTGTGGCCTTACACGTACGAGCTGTTCGATCCGGACGAAATCGATCTGGAAATTTCGCGTGCAGGCATTGCGGGGGATTTGTCTTCCGTTCGCCAGAACTGGGACCGTCGAGTGAACGAAGTTCTGGAGCAAGCGACGCTCAAGCGTCCAGAGAACCGGTTCTATTCGTGGTACGGCAAGCGCGGCCAGCACAGCGAACATCTGGGCCGAGTTCTGGCGGAAATGCAGTACCTGCAAAGAACCTACCCCGGCGCGCAGTGGTAGCTCATTTCATCGCGCCAAGGTGCGGTACGTCGTGATCGGTGACGAAAGTCTGTCGAAGGTTGGTGCGAGCGCGAACCGTCGCCGGCTTCGAGCATCGCGACCGGCGTAGCTCGTCCATCGGCACCTTCGCAGAACATTATCTCAGCAGACCATGCTCAAATTTCATCGACTGAAGATCAAGTCGACGGTTCCGGTAGCCGAAGATGCGCTGTGCATTACATTCGAGTTGCCGAGCCACTTGCGCGAGGACTATCGGTTCAAGGCGGGCCAGCACGTGACAGTCCGGCTGCCCGGCGCAGAGGATGTCCGGCGCAGCTACTCCATCGTTTCTCCCGCCGATAGCGAAGATTTGAGCATCGGCGTTCGTGTGTTGCCGAGCGGCCGAGTCTCGTCCTTCTTGGCGAAGCAGGCCAAGCCCGGCGAGTCGCTCGATGTGCTGACGCCGAACGGCAGCTTCCACACGCGCATCGAACCGCAGCGCGCGAAACGCTACGTCATGTTCGCGGCCGGCAGCGGCATTACGCCCATGATGTCGATCGCGGCGACGGTGCTCGCGGCCGAGCCCCGCAGCACGATCATCCTGTTCTATGGCAACCGGAATTCGGCGAGCATCATGTTCCGCGAGGAGATTCTCGCGCTGAAGAACCGCTACATGTCGCGGTTCACGCCGTACTTCCTCTTGAGCCGGGAGCCGCAGGACATCGAGCTGTTCAATGGGCGGCTGGATGAGGAGCGCGTCCGGCTGTTCTCGCGCAGCTTGTTCGATCCTGCAAACGTGGACGAATACTTCATTTGCGGCCCCGGAACCATGGTCGAGGACCTGCGCAAAGTGCTGCGGGAGCTAGGCGGTACGGCGAAGATTCACACCGAGCTCTTCACGACCACTACGGCTGCCGACAATCGTCGGCCTGTCGTCCGCTCTGCCGAGCGGCTCGATACCACGAAAGTCACCGTTGTCATGGACGGCCGACGCAAGAGTTTCAAGATGGGACGCGACGAATTCGTCCTCGACGCGGCAGCCCGCGCGGGACTCGAATTGCCGTATTCGTGCCGCGCAGGCGTATGTTCGACCTGCCGCGCAAAGCTCGTCTCGGGTGAAGTCAAAGTGCATCACAACGTGGCGCTGGAGGATTGGGAGCTCGCCGACGGCTACATTCTGTGCTGCCAGGCCACGCCCACGACCGATCGAATCGAGCTTTCCTACGATCAATAAGTGAACCGCAATGACATATAAGACGATCGTTTTTTCGTTGGAGCAGGGCATCGCGCGGCTGACGTTGAATCGGCCGGAGCGACTCAACAGCTTCACCGTGGAGATGCATGGAGAAGTACGCGATGCGCTCGACCGCGTCGAAGCCGAGAAAGCGCGCGTTCTGGTGATCACGGGCGCCGGCCGCGGCTTTTGCGCCGGACAGGATCTCAACGATCGCGCAGTGACGCCGGGCGGCGAAGGGGTGGATCTGGGAGAGTCGATCGAGCGCTACTACGGGCCGCTGGTTATGAAGCTCCGAAATCTGCCGATGCCCGTGATTGCCGCCGTGAACGGCGTGGCTGCGGGAGCCGGCGCGAACATTGCGCTCGCCTGCGATTTGGTCATTGCGGCACGCTCGGCAAGTTTCATCCAGTCGTTCGCGAAAATCGGCCTCGTGCCGGACAGCGGCGGTACGTGGTTCCTGCCGCGCTTGGTGGGTAATGCGCGTGCGCTTGGTTTGGCGTTGCTCGGCAACAAGCTCACGGCGGAACAGGCGGCGCAGTGGGGACTGATCTGGCAATGCGTCGACGATGCGGCGTTGAAGTCCACGGTCGATCAGCTTGCTGCCGAGCTGGCGGCGGCGCCTACGCGCGGGCTTGCTCGAACCAAGCAGGCGATCTACGACTCGTGGACCCGCAGTCTTGAGGCGCAGCTCGATTGCGAGCGGGACTATCAACGCGAGCTCGGCCGCTCGGCCGATTACAAGGAAGGCGTCGCGGCCTTCCTCGAGAAGCGTACCCCGTCCTTCAAAGGGGAGTGAGCGACTTCGTCGCTCACTGCAGCTCGAGCGACCGCCGCAGATCCGAGCGTGTGTTGAGCAGCACGCCGCCGAAACGCTGCAAAGCGGTTTCGCTCGTCGGCGGGAGCTGTCCGTTGAGGCGGCACGCGACGCTCGTCAGGTAAGACTCTGCCGGGTGGAACACGTAGCTGTATAGGTCGCGGCACAATTCGTATGCGCGCGTGCCGACCCAGTCGTTCGGTAGCAGCGATCGCGGCAGAACGGGATCGCGAAGATGAATCTTCCGGTACTCGTGGATCAGCAGTGTACGGATGATGAAGGCCGTCATCGGGTTCGGCCGCGAAGTTGCGGCCGCCGCCGCCTTGATCGGTTCGAACAGACCGAGAAATCGCCGATAGCGCTCGGAAAGATCGCGAAGATCCCAACTATCACTCGCGAGT
>CALEKY010000075.1 GCA_937902995.1 uncultured Sinobacteraceae bacterium | reverse complement strand
GCCCCGAGCGGAGCGACGGCAGCGGCCAGTGCGTGCGCCAGCTTGATCCGCCAGATCAAGCCGATCGCCGCCGCGACGGCCATGATCACGTAGACCTGCAGCGACAGGATGGCCGATGGAACGTGTACATAAATAATGCGAAAGGCGTCTTTTTGCTGATAATCGGGCGGCGCCATCACCAGCCCGCCCCAGAGCCCCACCGCCATCAGGGCCAAGGAAAATCCCAGGAACCACGGACGCAAACGGCCAGCCGTCGCGAAGGCGTAAGGCGGAGACGACAGCTTGTGGAACCACAGCCAGCGCGATCCTGATCGCTGCGTCGCACTGAGCTGGGATTCGGTATTGGAGGTCATGATTCCACGCTGATTTTCATCGCGGCGGCCATGGCGAGCGGGCCGAGGCTGAGGAACAGCAGCAGCATCGCCGCGAGCAAGTTTAGCGGACCGACCACGGATTCGCCCTGCATCGCCAGATCGACTGCCCGGGCCCCGAAAATCAAGACAGGGATTTCGATCGGCAGCACGAGTAGCGCCAACAAAGCGCTACCTCGCCGCATACTGACGGTCAACGCGGCGCCGATTCCACCGAGAATGCTGAGGCAGCCGGTCCCGAGGGCAAGCGAACCGGTCAGGACTGGCCATACAGACCATGGAATACCCAGCGCAGTTCCGACGAACGGCGCGGCGATGACGAGCGGCAATCCTGCCAACAGCCAATGCGCGAACGTCTTCGCCAACAAGAGCACGGACAACGGCTGCGCCGAGACGACCCACTGCTCCATCGTGCCGTCTTCGACATCGGCACGAAACAAGGATTCGAGGGCGATCAGCGAAGCCAGCATGGCCGCGACCCAAACGACGCCCGGCGCGATTTTCCGCAGGTCCTCGATCACCGGGCTGATCGCCAGCGGAAACAGCGTGACGACGATCGCGAAGAAAATGAGCGGCTGCATGACCTGGTCGAAATGGCGAATCGCCAACCGCAGGTCGCGCATCACGACGAGTCGAGCGAGTTGCAGCAGTCCCGGCCGCATCAGTGCAGATCGAGCGTGCGTACGCACGGCTCCCCGTTCAACAAAGTCTGGTGAGCTGCCGTGACGATGAGCCCGCCGTTCCGCAGGTGCTCTGCCATGCAACCTTCGATCAGACGAATGCCTGCCGCGTCGAGATTCGTGATCGGCTCATCGAGAATCCACAACGTCGCTTGCGACAACAGCACGCGCGCGATGGCGACGCGCCGCTTTTGACCCGCGGACAGCGAGCGCACCGGAAGATTGGCGCAATGCGCGATCTGCAAGCGCTCCAACGTCGCACGAATCTCCGCCGACGTCACCGAACGCCGCAGTCCGACCGCATACTGAAGATTCTCTGCCGCCGTGAGATCGGCCTTCAGCGCATTCACGTGTGCAAGATAGGCAAGATCCTCGTGCAGCCGTGAGAAACGGTGCTCGCAACGCGCGCCGCGCCATTCGATCTCGCCCGACTCGACGGGCAGGAGGCCCGCGACACAACGCAGCAGGCTCGTCTTGCCGACGCCGTTCGGTCCCATGATTTGGAGCAGCTCCCCGGCGTTCACTTCGAAGGACACGCCGCGCAGCAAATGCTTTTCGCCGCGCCACAGGTGCACCTTGCGCGCGACAAGTTTGGATTGGACGGCGGTGTCGGAGCCCATTGAACGCTGCGGTTCGGTGTTCGAGATCGAAAGCCGCGGGAGTGTAACAGATGGGTTTTTCGCGGCACGGATCGGCCGCCCAAGTTGCAACGCTACCGGCTAGAATGCGCGCCTCTGCCCGGGTGGCGTAATTGGTAGCCGCAAGGGACTTAAAATCCCTCGGAGGCAACTCCGTACCGGTTCGAGTCCGGTCCCGGGCACCATGCATCGTTTCCTGCTGCCTTCCTTAATCGGCTGCTGCTGTTTGCGTCTGAATCCGCGGTGCAGGTGCGTTCCCGCCGGCGCCGAACGGCGGCTTGGCAAGCCAGACGACGAGCATCATCGAGATCATCGCCCAACCCGCGACCCAAAAGAAATCGATCGCACCTAAGAGATTCGCCTGTTGGGTCATGAGCCGTTCGATCACTGCATAGGCTTGCGATTCGCTCAAGCCGTGGGCTGACAGCGTTTCGACGGCGGATTCGGTCACGGGATTCCAATTCGAAACGGATTCGGCGAGCTGCGCGTGATGCAGCGCCTCGCGGCGCGCCCACGTCGTGCTCGCGATCGACGCGCCGAATGCCGCGCCCGTGGAACGCATGAAGTTCGACAAACCGGCGGCGCTTGCCACCTCCTCGCCGCGCAGTCCCGCCAAGAGAATCGATTGCAGCGGCACCATGAACATGGCCAAGCCAAAACCTGTAACCAATTGCGCAGTGATGACGCCGAAATAATCGATCTGCGTCGTGAAGTTCGCGCGCATGAACAGGCCGATGCCGAACGCGAGAAATGCACACGTCGCGAACAGCCGTGCATCGAGACGCTGCAATCCTTTGGCGACCCGCCGGGACAGTAACAGCGGAAACAGGCTCACCGGCGCGGCCGCCAATCCGCCCCACAACGCCGTGTACCCCATCTGCGTTTGCAGCCAGATCGGCATGATGAGCGCCGTACCGAAGAACACGGTGTAGCCGATCGTCGTGCAGAGCACGCCGACGGAAAAATTGCGGCGCGCGAACAAGCGCAGGTCGACAACGGGATGTGCCTCTCCCAACTCCCACACGATGAAGTAACAGAACCCGACGGCAGCGGCGACTGCGAGCGCGACGATCGTGCGATCTTCGAACCAGCCCGCATCATTCCCGGTGTCGAGCATCATCTGCAACGAACCGACCCAAATGGCCAACAACACGAGCCCGACGACATCGATCGGTGGACGTTCGATCGGCGTCTCCTTGCCGGCGAAGACTTGCACCATCAGCAACGTCGCGAGCACACCGAACGGAACATTGATGAAGAAAATCCAGCGCCAGCCCCAGTTATCGGAGATCCAGCCGCCGAGCAACGGGCCGCAAATCGGACCGATG
This sequence comes from uncultured Sinobacteraceae bacterium, assembly GCA_937902995.1. Lineage (GTDB taxonomy): Bacteria > Pseudomonadota > Gammaproteobacteria > Steroidobacterales > Steroidobacteraceae > Steroidobacter. The sequence goes on along the minus strand of CALEKY010000075.1, from coordinate 2,512 downwards.
ATCGCTACCGTCGACCACAACGACAGCGCGCTCAATCTCCGCTCCGGCGGGAAGATCTGCAGCAGCACGGCTTGAGAGAGCGGCACCATCGGTCCCGAGACCGCGCCTTGGAGGATGCGCGCGAGCACGAGCATCTCCAGCGAAGTTGCCAGGCCGCACAGCACCGACGCGAGCACGAATAGCGCGGTCGACCACAACAACAAGCGAACCTGGCCGATGCGTCGCGACAGCCAGCCGGTGAGCGGCAACATGATCGCGGCCGCCACGCTGAACGACGTGACGACCCACGTGCCTTGATGCGCGCTGACACCCAGATTCCCCGCGATCGTCGGCAGCGACACGTTGGCGATCGTCTGATCCAGCACCTGCATGAAGCTGCCGATCGACACGCCGATGGATGCGGTTGCGAGCGCGGCGCCCTGCAACGTGGTCAACGGTTGCTTGATGGCGACCATCGAGGACGCGCGTTAGAGCTTGGCGACTCCGGGCTGGACACCGGGCGCGTTTGCGCGTCGCTCGATGAGCTTGGCGCCGAAGTTCGTGCTGACGATCTGGCGAATCCGCTCTTCGGCCGCAAGGACATCGTCCGAATATGCCTGCGTTGTGTACGCCGGTACGGCGCGCGGAACCGAAGCAAGCTGCGGACCGTCCTGGCGCAGATCGACGCGAACGTGCATCGAAAGGCCGATGCGCAACGGATGCTGCTCGAGCTGCTCCGGATTCAGTCGAATCCGCACCGGCACGCGCTGCACGACCTTGATCCAATTGCCGCTTGCGTTCTGCGGCGGCAAGAGCGCAAATGCGGCTCCGGTGCCGACGCCAAGCCCCACGACTTCACCTTCGTACGTCACGCTGCGTCCGTACACGTCGGCCGTCACGTGCGCTTTTTGTCCGATGCGCATGCGCCGGAGCTGAATCTCCTTGAAGTTCGCATCCACCCAAAGCGCATCGAGCGGCACGATCGCCATCAACGGAGCGCCCGGCCCCACGTGCTGACCGACTTGCACGACGCGTTTGGCCACATGGCCAGAGATCGGCGCCCGCACGCTTGTGCGTTGGAGCGCGAGATATGCATCCTTGACTCTGGCCGACGCGCGCGCGACTGACGGGTGATCGGCAATCGTCGTTCCGTCGATACGCGCGTCCATGGCCGCCAAGGCTTCGCTCGCTGCACGGACTGCGGCGTCCGCCGCCTTGAGCTCATCGCGCGCATGATCGAGCTCCTCGCGCGGGACGAGCCCGCGGGCGCTCAGTCCTTCGCGACGCTCGACATCGGCGCGCGCCCGATCCAACTCCGCTTGACGAACCGCCAGCTCCGCAGCGAGCTGATCGCGCGTTGCAAACATCACGCGCACGTCGCGCACCGCCTGAGCGAGCTCCGCCTCTGCTTGCTCGAGCGCGATCCGCTTGTCCGCCGCGTCCAACTCGACCAGGACCTGACCGGCCTTCACGAAATCCGTTTCGTCGGCGTGAATACTGACCACCGTGCCGTCGACTTGCGGCATCAGCTGGACGAGATTCCCGCCGACATAGGCATCCTCTGTCGACTCGCTGTCGCGTCCGAGCACGTAGGTGTAAGCGGCATAGCCTCCGAGGACGACAACGCAGACGGCTGTCAGCGCAATCAGAACCGGCTTGCGTCGAAAACCGGGACGCGACTCAGAGATCTGGGCCATAGGCGGCTTCCAGGTTGGCGCGCATCTGTTTGAGCTGTTTGCCCAAGGTCTGAATTTCCTCCGCGCTCATACCCGCGGTCAGGTGGTTCAGCACACGAATCACGATGTCGCGCAGTTTCGGGTGGAGCTTGCGGCCCGCGGGGGTCAGTCGCAGCCGCACGACTCGACGATCCTCCACCGACGGTTCCCGTGCGATGACGCCCTTGCGCTCGAGCCGGCTGAGCATGCGGGTCATCGAGCCGGTGTCGTAATTCAAGCGGCGACACAGATCGGCCGCCGTAGGCCCTTCGCCGGCAGCAACGAAGCGCAGAATCGTCCATTGCGCGGCCGTAAAGCCGAGCTTGCTCATTTCGATGTCGATCGCCTTGAACATCCGCGTGCGCAGCGCGGCGATCAGAAAGCCGACGCTGTCGTCCGCGTTGTAGGTGTCGGGCGTGTAGTAGCCCTGGACGGGGGCCGGTGGGGTGCGCAATGCGCCGGCTTTGGCTTTTGCTGCCATGGCAGCGAATATTGCTGCCGCGGCAGCAATCGGTCAATTCGCGGCCCGCCGGGGCTTGGGGCCTGGGGCTTGGGGCTTGGGCGAGAGGAGAACCGAGCTGCAGCCGAGTCCGCTAGGCTCGGTGCGGGCATGCCGCATTACTGTCAGTGCTGGGGATGGAGGCGTCGGCCGGAATTGAACCGGCGTACGCGGTTTTGCAGACCGCTGCGTAACCACTCCGCCACGACGCCTTAGGGCCTTTATAAACGCAAAACCCCGAAGGTGCCCCCTCGGGGTCAGCGTTGGAAATTGGAGCGGGAAACGAGGCTCGAACTCGCGACCTCAACCTTGGCAAGGT
>CALEKY010000074.1 GCA_937902995.1 uncultured Sinobacteraceae bacterium | reverse complement strand
GGCCTGCATTACCAGGTGAAGCAGCCGCAGGGAAAGCTGGTCCGTGTCGTGGCTGGCACTGTCTTCGATGTCGCCGTCGATCTGAGGCGGAGCTCGCCTACGTTCGGCAAATGGGTCGGCGAAATCCTATCGGCCGAGAATCACCGCATGCTGTGGATACCTCCGGGTTTCGCTCATGCATTTCTCGTTCTGAGCGAGTTCGCGGACTTTCTGTACAAGTGTACGGACTTCTACGCGCCCGAGCATGAGCGCTCGGTGCGCTGGGACGATCCGGACATCGGTATCGAATGGCCGCTGCCGGCGGGCCTGACGCCTCTGCTGTCGCCGAAAGACAGTCAGGCAGTGCCTTTCCGCTCGGCGGAGTACTTCCCATGAGGGTGCTCATCACCGGAGCGCATGGGCAAGTAGGCCGCGCACTGCTGGCGGCGGCGCCGGCGCACGTCGAAATCGTGGCCATGGGGCGCGCCGAGCTTGATATCGGCATGGCAGATGCCGTGGCCGATGCGGTTCGGCAGCACAGGCCGGACGTAATTATCAATGCGGCCGCCTATACGGCCGTCGATCGTGCGGAGAGTGAACCGGAGGTTGCACGCGTCGCGAACGAGCTTGGTCCAAAGCACCTCGCGGATGCTGCGCACGCAACCGGGGCTCGCCTCATTCACGTCTCCACTGATTTCGTATTCGACGGCCGCTCGTCGCTGGCCTATGCACCCGATGCTACGCCGAATCCGCTGAATGTGTACGGAGCCACAAAGCTGGCTGGCGAAAGAGCCGTCCAGGCTGTGCTTCCCGAGCGTTCCGTGATCTTGCGGACGGCGTGGCTGTACGCGGCAGAGGGTCGAAACTTCGTCCGAACGATGCTACGCCTCATGCAGAATGAGCGCATCGTTCGGGTCGTAACCGATCAGATCGGTACGCCGACTGCCGCGCACTCAGTCGCGCAGGTGCTCTGGCGTTTCGCGGAGCGCCCGGCACTCAGGGGCATCTACCACTGGACCGACGCTGGTATCGCGAGCTGGTATGACTTCGCTGTCGCTATAGCAGAAGAAGGGGCGGCGCTGAACCTTCTTCCTGATGGGGTCGATGTGGTGCCAATCACCACCGACGAGTATCCGACTTCGGCGCGGCGACCGCATTTCAGTGTGCTGGACAAGCGAACGACGATCTCTGCCATAGGCATGAGTCCCAGCCACTGGCGCCGAAACTTGCGCTGTGTTCTCGGAGAGATTGCAGTTGCGTAGATTGCTTGTGACCGGCGGGGCCGGGTTCATCGGATCCAATTTCGTTCGCTACTGGCTGCAGGAGCATGCGGGCGATCGAGTGGTGGTCCTTGATGCGCTGACGTACGCGGGAAATCTCGCCAATCTCATGGACGTGTCAGGGCGGCCAGAGTTTTGTTTCGTGCGCGGCAACATCTGCGATCAAGAACTTGTCGAGACCCTGCTACGCTCAGAAGGGATCGATACCATCGTGCACTTCGCGGCCGAATCCCACGTGGACCGGTCCATAGTGGATCCGGACGATTTCATCAAGACCAACGTTCTCGGTACGCACAGCCTCCTTCGGGCGGCGAAGCGAGTATGGCTGGACGACAAGACTGTGGACGATCACAGATTCCACCATGTTTCGACGGACGAGGTCTATGGATCGCTAGGGCCGACGGATCCGGCATTTGTCGAGACGAGCCAGTACGCTCCGAACTCACCCTATGCGGCGAGCAAGGCAGCCTCGGACCATCTCGTTCGCGCCTATCACCATACATATGGCTTGCGGACGACGATGAGCAACTGCTCGAACAACTATGGGCCGTACCATTTTCCCGAGAAGCTGATTCCTCTCCTCATCGTGAACATTCTCGACGGGCGTCCGCTTCCGATTTACGGCGATGGTCGTCAGATCAGAGATTGGCTGCACGTGACAGATCACTGTCGGGCGATCGAGGCGATACTGGAGCGAGGTTCGCCCGGAGAAGTTTACAACATTGGTGGGCGATCAGAGCGCGAGAACATCGTCTTGGCCAGGGCACTGTGCCGCATAGCGGATAATGCCTTTGCAAGTGATCCGACACTTGGGCGACGGTTTCCGAATGCACCGCCCGCTCGCGGCGAGTCGGCAGAGTCACTCATTCAGTTTGTCAAGGATCGTCCGGGACATGACCGGCGCTACGCCATCGATTGCGGGAAGATCTCAAGGGAGCTGGGATTTGAAGCCAGGATCTCCCTTGAAGAGGGGCTCGAGCGCACATTCACGTGGTATGTCGAAAACGAGAAGTGGTGGCGCGCCGTCATGGACGGCAGATACAGAGAATGGATTGAGTTGCAGTATCACGCAGACTCGGACTGACGGACTGGCCCGATAAGTAGGAAGGTGGGTGATTGTGGTGGGGTCGCAATCCGTAACGACGGACAGCCAGAGAAAACGGGTTTCCGGGGGTGACTCGTCATCCGACGATGACCTGTCGCTTGCCGCAGTGATGAGGATCACATGGAGCTATCGCCTGCTGGTTGTTTGCGTTGTTTTCGCAAGCACACTGATAGGTGCTGCATATGCTTTTCTCGCTACGCCTACCTATCGCGCAGCGGTAACGACGATCTTGCGCGACATGGAAGGGGAGAAGTCCGGGGCGCAAGCCCTTCTCGGGCAGCTTGGCATTGGAGGCATTTCCGCCCTTGGCGGTCTGCTGGGAGGGTTCGGATCGAAAGGGGTTGAAGAGGCGTTCGCCTGGCTCGGTAGCCGTCAGTTCGCTGAACAGTTCATTCAGGAGGAGAATCTGTTGCCCGTACTGTTCGACGACGAATGGGACGCGAGCCGCAACGCGTGGCGAGCGGATCTAGATGCAGACGAGATTCCGACGCTCGAAGATGCATGGGAACTGTTCGACAAGAAGATTCGGAAGATACATCGTGACCAGCAGACAGGTATCGTGACACTGCAGGTCGAATGGAAAGACCCTGAGCTGGCTGCACGGTGGGCAAACCTGATGATCGCGCGAGCGAACGAAGAACTTCGTCAGCGGACGTTGAACGAGGCGGATGCCAGCTTGGCATATCTCGATCGCGAGCTGCAGCAACAAACGGCAGTGACGTTGCAGCAGACCATCTACGGGCTCATGGAGATGCAGATTCGGCGCAAGGTGTTGGCCAACTCGCGGCCCGACTTCGCGTTCTCGATTATCGATCCAGCAAAGGCTCCTGATTCGGATAACATTTCGTCTCCGAAGCGCGCGCTTGTGATCGTGCTGTCCATGTTCGGAGGAATTGTCCTCGGTATATTCGTTGCCGTCGCAGCGGATAGCTTGAGACCGCGCGAACGACAGATGAGATCGGATGACGGTACCTAGGAGTGCTTTCCTGGTGCCGCTCGCGCGCAGCAGACCAGCTTATGTTGAAGCCTCTCTTGCGCAGGATCGATCTGCAAAAAAA
>CALEKY010000073.1 GCA_937902995.1 uncultured Sinobacteraceae bacterium | reverse complement strand
GCGGCACGGCGAACGGCGGGCAGGACACGAGCGAGGTTGCAACGTTCACGATCGACGTCACGCCGGTGAACGATGCGCCGGTGGCGCAGGCAGCGAGCGCCGCGGTTCGGGAAGGCGGCGAATACGGGTTCAAGCTCGAAGACTTCCCATTCGAGGATGTCGAGGGCGATAGTCTGCAGTCGTTGATCATCACCTCGCTGCCCGAGCACGGCACGCTGTACGTCGGCGAGACGGCGCTGACGGGCGAGGACCTCGGCGAGGACGGGTATGTCATCGATGCAAGCGATCTCGGCCTGCTGAAGTATGTGCCCAGCGAGGACTACCGGGGCGAAGACAGCTTCGGTTATCGGCTGCGCGACGACGGCGGCACGGACAACGAAGGAAAGGATCTCAGCGAAGTTGCCACGTTCGACCTGAGTGTCACGCCGATCAACCATGCGCCGGCGGCGACCGACAACACGGTCAAGGCGTTCGAGGACAAGCGCTACACCTTCTCGACTTCCGATTTCACCTACGAAGACGACGAGGATCACGACCTTAGCGCCGTCATCATTACCTCGTTGCCGGAGCACGGCACGCTCTTCCTCGACGACGTCCCGCTCTGCGGCGAGGACCTGGGCGAGGACGGCTATCGGATCGACGCGGCGGACCTGGCGGCCGGCAAGCTCGTATTCAAGCCGGATGCGAACTTCGAGGGCCGGGTCAGCTTCGAGTACAAGGTGCAGGATGCTGGCGGAACGGAAGACGGCGGCAAAGACACCAGCGCGCAGAGCGCCACACTGACCATCAAAGTGCGCCCCGTCAACGATGCGCCGGAGATGTCGTTGCCGGACTACGGTCACGGCCTGTCGCCGCAGTTGGCGGGCGAGCCGTTCCAGGTGAACACATTTACTCCCGGCGAGCAGGAACGGCCCAGCATCGCCGCGCTGCCCGATGGCGGCTTCGTCATCGTGTGGATGTCGCACGGGCAGGAGGGCGAGGACGACGGCTACGGCATCTTCGGTCAACGCTTCGATGCGTCCGGCGAGAAGGTCGGTGAGGAGTTCCAGATCAACGAGGTGGTGGCGAACGATCAGTTCGAGCCGATGGTCGTGGCGCTGCCGGACGGGAACTTCATGGTGCTGTGGAGCAGCCTGACCGAAGTGGAAGGAGAAGATGTCCGCGCGTCCGTGCGCATGCGCGTGTTCGACTCGCAGTGTGTTCCGCTGGGCTGCGAGGAAGTCGTCGCCGAGGGCGCATTCGATCACTTCTCTGCGCACGCAGCGGCGGGCAGCCAGGGCGTCGTGGTGGTGTGGACCGCCGACAATCTGGACGGCTCAGGATACGGCGTGTATGCCCGCGTGCCTGGCGTTGATGATCCGATCAGGGTCAACACGACGACGATGTTCGACCAGAAAGAGCCGAAGGTAGCGGCTCTTGCGGACGGCACGTTCGTCGTGACGTGGACCGGACGTGATGGCGGCAACTCCCTTGGCGTCTTTGCGCAGCGCATTGGGGCGGACGGCACGTTCATCGGCGGTGAAGTCCGTGTGAACGAGTGTACCGAGGGCGATCAACACAAACCGTCGATCGCCGCGCTCAGCGATGGCGGCTACGTCATCTCGTGGACGAGCGAAGGCGACTCTGGCCCGGGTGTGTACGTCCAGCGCTTCGACGCATCGGGCGAACCTGTCGGCGAAGCGATTCTCGTCAGCACGCACTCGATCATCGATCCGTTCGGCTCCGCAGTGGTTGCAGTGCCAACGGGCGGTTTCGTCGTCACCTGGGCCTCCTGGGGCGCCGAATCGACGCTGGACGTGTTTGCGCAGCGCTTCGGCGTGGACGGCGAGAAGCTCGGCGAGCCCATCGTGGTGAACACGACGACCGAGTACGAGCAGAACGCGCCGGCGGTGGCCGTGCTCGAGGACGGCAGCCTCATCGTGACCTGGCAATCGTACGGTGAGGACGGCTCTGAAACCGGCATCTACGCGCAGCGTTTTGCGCCGCTGGCTCCGGTTTTCATCGAGCATGGTCCTGCGGTGCTGATTGCGCCGAACGCCACGGTCTCCGATTTGGAGCTCGGTGCGTTGCAGGACGGCGAGGGCAATTGGTCTGGCGCGAAGCTCACGATCGGCCGCAAGCACGGCGCGAACGCTGAG
>CALEKY010000072.1 GCA_937902995.1 uncultured Sinobacteraceae bacterium | reverse complement strand
CCGTTCTCGAGCTGGACTCGGAACGTGGTGTTCGGAAGCGTGTCGATGACACGACCTTCCATCTGGATGACACCCTCTTTCGACATGCGCTCTCGTACGAATCACCGGGTTGCCCCCGGAAAGCGCGCGAATTGTGCATAAAGGCTACACCCATTGCAATGAATAACGGGAGCCTTCGCGCGCACGTCCTCTGCCGGCAAACTCAAGTCTTGGACTCAGCTCCGGCTTCTCCTTCGCGGGTTCTTGCCCAGCGTTGCATTGCCGGGTCGAGGGAGGCGTGGTCTGCAAGCAACGAAACGAACTCGCGTCTCGGCATCAACCTCGCCCCAAGGCTCATTAAATGCGGGGTCGCCATTTGACAGTCGATCAGCAGAAACCCGCATTCGAGCAGAAAATCGCACAGCCTGCGTAACGCGATCTTGGAGGCGTCGCGTTCACGGCTGAACATCGACTCGCCGAAAAAGATCCGCCCTATGGCGACGCCGTACAGGCCGCCGACAAGCCTGTCGCCCATCCAAGTCTCAACACTGTGGGCATACCCAAGGCGATGCAATCGCGAATAGGCGTCTTGCATCTCGCTCGAAAGCCACGTTCCTTGGGGGCGGATTTCCTCGCTGCCGCATGCCTCGATAACGGCGTCGAATGCATAATCGATCCGCGTGTGCATGCCCTTGTTGCGCATCGATTTTGCAAGGCTGCGCGAAGTCTTGAATTCCTGGGGGAACAACACCGCCCGGGGGTCAGGACACCACCACAAGATCGGTTGCCCGTAGGAATACCAGGGGAAGATGCCGCGGCGGTAAGCAGCGAGAAGCCGGGCAGGGGACAGGTCGCCTCCGGCGGCCAGCAGGCCGTCAGGTTCGCGCAGGGCGCGCTCGACCGGAGGAAAGGCATCCGGCGAGTCGCGCTCCGAAAGCCAAACGATCGAGCCTCGCATCAATCCGCCCCCTGGCTCTCCAAGTCGCGACGGAACGGCACGTGTGCACGCGCCGAAGCCATGTACTCATCGATGGCAGCGCGTTCCTGCGTCAGATAGTGATCGATGGCGCGTCGAAACCTGCCATCCGCGATCCAATGCGCCGACCAAGTGTACGTCGGCTCGAAGCCGCGCGGCACCTTGTGCTCGCCTTGTGTTCCCGGCTCGAAGCGCTGCAGCCGCTGATCGATGCAGTATTCGATCCCTTGGTAATAGCAGGTTTCGAAATGCAGGCTGTGGAAGTCGGCCGCCGAGCCCCAGTACCGGCCGTACAACGTCGTGTCGCTGCGCAGGAATATTGCCGCGGCGATCGGTTGATCCTCGTACTTGGCTAGCTTGACCATGATCGATCGCGGAAGCGCTGCAGCGAGACGTATGAAGAACTCGGCGTTCAGATAATGTTCGTGACCGCGCAGCTGAAACGTGTTTTGCGAGAACTCGAACACGGTGCGCCACAGATCTGGGTCCAGCTCGTCGCCGTGCAAGGTGACGAACTCCACGCCGGCATCCTTGATGCGGCGGCGCTCCCGGAGCGCTTTCTTACGCTTCTCAGCCCGGAAGGTTGCAATGAAGTCGTCGAACGTGCGGTAGCCGCGATTGAACCAATGAAATTGGCAATCGTGTCGGACCAGAAATCCGGCGCGCCTCAACAACTGCAGCTCATCCTCGAGCGCAAAAAGCACGTGTACGGACGAGTACCTTTCGCGCTCGGCGAGTTGGGCGAGCTCTTCGATCAGTCGAAGTCTGACAGCGCCGCCATCGATCCCGCGTTTGACCAGCAATCGCGATCCCGGCACGGGCGAGAACGGCACCATGCTGACGAGCTTCGGGTAATAGGGGAGTCCGGCTTGGTTGTAGGCCCGTGCCCAAGCCCAATCGAAGACGAATTCACCCCAGGAATGGTTCTTCTTATATAGCGGTAAGGCGCCGATCAGCTCGCCGTCCGCTTCCAGTACGAGGTGATAGGGCAGCCATCCCGTGGACTGGCCGACGCACCCGGTTTGCTCCAGTGCCGACAGGAACTCGTGGCGCAGGAACGGGTTGCCGCCGAGCTCGAGCTCGTTCCATTGGGCTGCCGGCACGCTTGCGATCGAGGACAGGGTGCGTGCGCGCATGGCCCTCCTACTTGGATTGCTGGGCGTCTAGCTGGTCCAGGTACTTATCGGCGTCCAATGCGGCCATGCAACCGGTACCTGCCGAAGTGATCGCTTGCCGATAGACATGATCGGCGACGTCGCCCGCTGCAAAGACGCCGGGCACGCTGGTCTGAGTGGCAAAGCCCTCGAGACCGGAGCGCACGATCAAGTAGCCGTTCTTCATTTCGAGCTGGCCTTCGAACAGCTGCGTATTCGGCGCGTGGCCGACGGCGACGAAGAGCCCGCTCACTTCGATGTCCGTCTTCGAGCCGTCCGCAACATTTGCGATGCGCACGCCTGTTACGCCGTTGTCGTCGCCGAGCACTTCATCGACCGTGTGATTCCACACAATGCGTACCTTGCCTTGGCGTTCCTTCTCGAACAGCTGGGATTGCAGAATCTTTTCCGCCCGCAGTGAATCGCGGCGGTGGATCAACGTGACATGCGAGGCGATGTTAGACAGGTACAGCGCCTCTTCGACGGCAGTATTGCCGCCGCCGACGACGGCGACCTTTTGGTTCTTGAAGAAGAATCCATCGCACGTCGCACACGCCGATACGCCCCGTCCGCGAAAGTGTTGCTCGGACGGCAGACCCAGATACTTTGCCGTCGCACCCGTCGCGATGATCAATGCGTCCGTCGTGTACGTGCCGCGGTCGCCTTCGAGCCAGAAGGGACGCTTGGACAGGTCGACCTTGTTGATGTGGTCGTTGATGATTTGCGTACCGAAGCGCTCGGCGTGCTTGCGCATGCGTTCCATCAACAGCGGGCCCGTCAATCCTTCCGGGTCGCCCGGCCAATTGTCGACCTCGACGGTCGTCATGAGCTGTCCGCCTTCTTCGAGTCCCGTCAAGAGGACCGGATTGCGGTTGGCGCGCGCTGCATACACTGCGGCCGAATAGCCAGCCGGACCGGATCCCAGGATGAGGATGCGCGAGTGAAGGGGAGTGCTCATGTATGATTGACCTCGAAAGTTCGAACGGGATTGCCGCGGCCCATCCGCGTTCATCCGGGTAAAGGCGCCGACGCGGTGCCGACGCCCAACGCCGCCGATCGGACCGGCGGTCGCGCAATGGTAAGGAATGCCCGACGAAGGCGCCAAATAGAGCGATTCGATGACAGCGATCGAGAGCGTAAACGCCGACGCACGAACGCGAAATCGGACATTTGAGTTGCTGCGGCATTCTGGTTAACTGGCCGCATCGCGCAGTTCGTACGGATGCAAAGGCATCTGCGGCGACTCGCGCAGGTGAGCTCGGACGAAGAAGGCAAGACATTGGCAAGCACAGCAGAAGCACGTAACGGACAGCGGTTGGGACCGACGGTCGTCCGCTCACTGCGCGAAGGCGCACTGTGGGTGTTCGGCGCGCTGGCGCTGATCGTGCTCGCCGCGCTCCTGACCTACGATCGAAACGATCCTTCCTTCGCGACGACGGGCGAGCCGGGCCCGGTGTCGAACGTCATCGGCCCCTTTGGGGCGCATCTATCCGGATTGCTGATCTTGCTCTTCGGAGCACCGGCCTTTCTGCTTCCTGTGATGATCGGCTACACGGGATGGCTGCTGTACCGTGAACCAGGGAAGGAGCCCGGACAATCGCGCGCCACGCTCGCGTTTCGCGCACTCGGTTTCTTCCTCACGCTGGTCACGAGTTGTGGGCTCGCAAGCCTGCATTTCACGGCGCCTTCGTATCCGAACTCCGCGGGCGGCATTCTGGGCGCGTTCATCGGCGAACACGCGCAAGCCAACTTGAGCTTCCTCGGCGGGACGCTGCTCCTCCTCGCTTTGTGGCTGGCCGGGGTGTCGTTGTTTGCCGGCTTGTCGTGGATCGAGGTGATGGATCGGACCGGTCGTGCAACGCTCGCAGCGTTCGATTGGGTTTCCGCAAAGATCGCGAGCGCACGGGACATCAAGGCGGGCCGCGAAATGAAACAGGCGCGCAAGGAAGTCGTGCGCGAGGAGAAGAAGCGCGTTGCGAGCCGCCCGCCGCCGAAGATCGAGCAGCCCGTACCGAAAGTCGAGAAGAGCGAGCGCGTCGAGAAAGAACGGCAGGTGCCGCTCTTCGAAAAACCGGCTTCGAAGGAGCTGCCGCCGCTGTCGTTGCTCGATGATCCGCCCCCGCAGCAGGGCGGCTATTCGGCCGAGGCGCTCGAGGCCATGTCGCGGCTGGTCGAGCTCAAGCTGCGCGATTTCGGCGTCGAAGCCGAAGTCGTGGAAGTCCACCCAGGTCCCGTCGTCACGCGCTTCGAGCTTCGGCCCGCGCCGGGCGTGAAGGTCAGCCAGATCAGCAATCTGGCGAAGGACCTCGCGCGATCGCTCTCGGCCGTCAGCGTCCGCATCGTCGAGATCATTCCCGGTAAGTCCACCGTGGGTCTCGAGATCCCGAACGAGAAACGCGAGCTCGTCACACTCGGCGAGATCATCAAATCGAAGACCTACGACGAGATGAGCTCGCCGCTGTCGCTCGTGCTCGGCAAGGACATCGGCGGTCATCCCGTCGTTGCTGATCTCGCGCGCATGCCGCACTTGCTCGTCGGCGGTACGACCGGTTCCGGTAAGTCGACGGCCGTGAACGCGATGATCTTGTCGCTGCTCTACAAGTCGACGGCCGAGCAGGTGCGCATGATCATGATCGACCCGAAGATGCTCGAGCTGTCGGTCTACGAAGGCATTCCGCACTTGCTCGCGCCGGTCGTCACCGACATGAAGGAAGCGGCGAACGCGCTTCGCTGGTGCGTCGCTGAGATGGAGCGTCGGTATCAGCTCATGGCGGCGCTCGGTGTTCGCAATCTCGCGGGCTTCAATCGCAAACTCGCCGAGGCGCGCGAAGCAGGTCAGCCCATTCGCGATCCGCTGCTCATGAAGATGCTCGGACCGGAAGGCAATCCCGAGGAAGTGCCGTTCCTCGATCCGCTACCGTTCATCGTCGTGATCGTCGACGAGCTGGCCGACATGATGATGATCGTCGGCAAGAAGGTCGAAGAGCTGATCGCACGGCTCGCGCAGAAGGCGCGCGCATCGGGTATTCACTTGATCCTCGCGACTCAGCGTCCTTCGGTGGACGTGATCACTGGCTTGATCAAGGCGAACATTCCGACTCGCATTGCGTTCCAGGTCTCGGCGAAGGTCGACTCGCGGACGATTCTCGATCAGATGGGCGCGGAACAATTGCTGGGCCACGGCGATATGTTGTTCTTGCAGCCTGGTACATCTGTGCCGATTCGCGTCCACGGTGCTTTCGTCTCCGATGCCGAAGTGCACCGTGTCGTCGCGGCATTGAAGGGCTCGGGGCCGCCGGACTACGTCAAGGAAATTCTCGAAGGCCCGAGCGCGCCGATTCCTGGACTGCCCGGTGAGGCAGGCGAGGGCGGCGAAGGCGACGGTTCGGATGGCGAGCAAGATCCCTTGTACGACCAAGCCGTGCGCATCGTGCTCGAAAGCCGCAAAGCGTCGATTTCCGGCGTGCAGCGGCGCCTCAAGATCGGCTACAACCGCGCGGCCCGCCTCGTCGAGACAATGGAAGCCGCGGGGCTCGTCGGTCCATTGCAGCCGAACGGAACGCGCGAAGTGCTCGCACCGCCGCCACCCGAGGATTGATGTCGCGCATGACAAAACCGTTTCACGTTTTGCTCGGGCTGATTGCCGCTGTCTGTGTTGCAACCAACGCCGCGAGCGCAACGGTCGACGAAGGACGCCAGCGTGCCGAGCGCTTCCTGGATGGACTGAAAACGCTTCGAGCGGAGTTCACTCAGACGTTGGCGGATCGCTCGGGACAAGTAACTGACGAGTCGAGCGGTACGCTTGCGATTCAGCGTCCGAACCGTTTCCGTTGGGATTACCGCGATCCTTACGAACAATTGATCGTTTCGGACGGTACGCGCATTTGGGTGTACGACAGCGATCTCGAGCAAGTCACCGTGCGCAAGCTCGATCTTGCGCTATCCGGCACGCCCGCCATGCTGTTGAGCGGACAGGGCGCCCTTACGGACAACTTCGATGTAACCGATGTCAGCGAACGGAGCGGCGTGTTCTGGGTTCACATGCAGCCCAAGCGCAACGACACCGATTTCAAGCTCGTGCGTCTCGGGTTCGTTTCAGGAACCGAACTGCGGGTCATGGAGCTCATCGACAAGCTCGGTCAAACGACGCTGCTCACGTTCTCGAAGCTCGAACGCAACCCGCCTTTGGATCCGTCGCAATTCGTTTTTCATGTGCCGCCAGGTGCAGACGTGATCGGCGATGCCGGACAAGGCGCTTCGCCGACGGACGATCGCTAGTTCATGCGGTTGCTGTTGCGACATCCTTGGTTCTGGCTGGGTCTCGGCTGGGCGCTCGTGGTAAGCGTAATCGTGGTCAGCCTCATTCCGGGTCAAAAGCTGCCGCAGGTGGGAATTAGCGACAAGGTCGAGCATGCGCTGGCGTACGCGATGATGACGTTGTGGTTCACGGGCATGTATCCACGCTCTTCGTATCTGCGAGTGGCGCTGGGCATGTTCGCCCTCGGCGTTGCCATCGAAATCGCGCAAGCGCTCTTGCCCTTCGGGCGAGAGATGGACGTTCGCGATGTCATTGCAAATACGGTGGGCATTGCGATCGGCATCGCGGCGGCGCTCGCCGGACTCGGTGGCTGGGCGCAGCGGATCGAGAACCTCGCGGAGCGTCTCCAGAACAAGGTGCGCGAGTGAGCGACGAGCTTCCTTTAGCCGACGAGGCGCGTCCGCTCGCGGACCGCATGCGGCCGCAATCGCTCGCGGACTACGTCGGCCAGACGCACTTGCTCGGTCCCGGCAAGCCGTTGCGGCGCATGATCGAAGGGCGCCATTTGCATTCGATGATTCTCTGGGGACCGCCCGGGACCGGAAAAACCACGCTCGCACGCTTGATTGCGCAGACGTGCGATGCCGAGTTCATTGCGCTG
The DNA here is from genome assembly GCA_937902995.1 of uncultured Sinobacteraceae bacterium. Lineage (GTDB taxonomy): Bacteria > Pseudomonadota > Gammaproteobacteria > Steroidobacterales > Steroidobacteraceae > Steroidobacter. The sequence continues at coordinate 13,230 of CALEKY010000072.1, read as the reverse complement.
TCGGCTGTGATGGCTGGCGTGAAGGACATCCGCGCGGCGGCGGAACGGGCGCAATCGATGCGAGCGCAGTCCGGGCGACGGACGGTGCTGTTCCTGGACGAAGTTCACCGGTTCAACAAAGCGCAGCAGGATGCGTTCTTGCCTTGGGTGGAGGACGGCACGCTCGTCTTCATCGGCGCGACGACGGAGAACCCCTCGTTCGAGCTGAACAACGCGTTGCTCTCCAGAGCGCGCGTCTACGTGCTCAAGTCGATCACGGAGGCCGATCTCAAACAGGTGATCGAGCGTGCGCTCGAGCGCAAAGCAGCCGACGGAACGCGCATCGATATCGAGCCGGCGGCGCTCGACTTGATCGCACGTGCAGCGGACGGCGACGCGCGGCGTGCGCTCAATATGCTCGAGCTTGCGATCGATCTCGCTGCGGATGCACAGCCTCCGACGATTACGGCTGAGATCGCCGCAGAAGTCGCGACCGGCAGCCTGCGGCGTTTCGACAAACAGGGCGAGGCCTTCTACGACCAGATCTCGGCGCTGCACAAGTCCGTGCGCGGCAGCGATCCCGATGCGGCGCTTTATTGGCTCTGCCGCATGCTCGATGGCGGCTGCGATCCGCGCTACATCGCCCGACGCGTCATCCGTATGGCGATCGAAGACATCGGTCTTGCCGATCCCCGCGGACTGACGATGGCGCTCGAAGCGGCAGAAGTCTACGAGCGGCTCGGCTCGCCGGAAGGGGAGTTGGCGATCGCGCAGGCCGTCCTGTTTCTCGCATGCGCCGCGAAGAGCAACGCCGTGTACGTCGCGTACGGCGAGGCCATGGAGGATGCGAAGAACTTGGGTTCGCTGGAAGTGCCGCTACGCTTGCGCAATGCCCCGACGCGGCTCATGAAAGAGCTCGGCTACGGCAAGGGTTACCGCTATGCGCACGACGAGCCCGACGCCTACGCCGCCGGGGAGAAGTACTTCCCAGACGAGATGGAGAGCCGTCAGTACTATCGCCCCGTCCCTCGCGGACTGGAAATAAAGATCGCCGAGGCATTGCAGCGGCGGCGCTCGAAGTCGTAGCGCCTGATTCGCATCCTGCAGGCGGCTCTGCTAGTTTCTACTCACGATTCGCTACTCACCACTCACTCATCAACCGACACCATGCTCGACCCAAGATTGCTTCGCACCGACCCTGCTGCTGTCGCCGCCAACCTCGGCCGCCGAGGTTTCGTGCTCGACGTGGCGCGTCTGTCGGAGCTGGAAGAGTCGCGGAAGAAATGGCAAGTCCGTGCCGACGAGCTGCGCAACGAGCGCAATGTGAATGCAAAGGCGGTGGGAAAAGCCAAAGCACAAGGTCAGGACATTGCGCCGCTCCTGCAGCGTGGAGAAGCCCTCGGTAAAGAGCTGGAGCAGGCGGAAGCCGAATTGAGCGCGGTTCAACGCGAACTCGATGCGCTCTCGCTCGGGTTGCCGAATCTGCTGCACGAGAGCGTGCCCGATGGTCGCGACGAAACGTCGAATGTGGAAGTGCGGCGTTGGGGCGAACCGCGTACGTTCGATTTCAAAGTGCGTGATCACGTCGAGATCGGCGAGAAGCTCGGCCTGATGGATTTTGCTGCGGCCGGAAAAATTGCCGGCGCGCGTTTCACGGTGCTGTCGGGTGCGGTCGCCCGTCTGCAGCGCGCATTGATCCAGTTCATGTTGGATCTGCACACGGGTGAGCACGGATATCGCGAAACGTACGTTCCGTATCTGGTCAACGCGCAGTCGATGCTCGGCACAGGGCAGCTGCCCAAGTTCGAAGCCGATCTGTTTGCGACGAAAGGCGATCCAGGCTTCTATCTGATTCCGACGGCGGAGGTTCCGGTTACGAATCTGCTGCGCGAGACGATCGTCGACGCGAGCGCATTGCCGCTGCGTCTGTGTGCGCACACGCCATGCTTCCGCTCGGAGGCGGGCAGCTACGGCAAGGACACGCGCGGCATGATCCGCCAGCATCAGTTCGAGAAAGTCGAGCTCGTGCATTTCTCGACGCCGAAGGATTCGTATGCCGAGCACGAGACGCTGACGCGTAACGCCGAGGAAGTCCTCAAGCGCTTGAAGCTGCCGTACCGCGTGGTCTTGTTGTGTGCAGGCGATACGGGCTTCGGTTCGGCAAAGACTTACGATCTAGAAGTATGGCTTCCCGGACAGCAGGCGTATCGGGAGATTTCGTCCTGCTCGAATTTCGAGGCGTTCCAAGCGCGGCGCATGCAAGCGCGTTGGCGCAATCCCGAGACCGGTAAGCCCGAGCCACTGCACACATTGAATGGCTCGGGCGTCGCGGCAGGTCGTGCGCTCGTTGCGGTGCTCGAGAACTATCAGCAAGCCGACGGCAGCGTCGTCGTGCCCGAAGTCTTGCGCCCGTACATGGGCGGTTTGGAAGTCATCACGCCGGTCTGAATGCAGAAACGAAAAGGGCGCTGCACTCGGTGCAGCGCCCTTGATAGCCGGCAATCGGCATCTGTCAGTCGTCCGACGACATGCCGAGCAGGTGCAGCAGGCTCAAGAACATGTTGTAGATGCTGACATACAGCGTCACTGTCGCCCGAATGTAGTTCGTCTCTCCGCCGCGAACGATTTCGCTCGTTTGCCAGAGCATCAAGCCGCCGCTCACGATCAGGAACAGACCCGACACGACGAGCGACAGAGTCGGCATGTTGAAGAAATAGGCGACGAGACCGAGCACGAAGGCGCCGATCGCGCCGATCGCGAGGAAGCCGCCCATGAAGCTGAAGTCCCGTTTCGACGAGACTGCGAAGGCGGATAGACCGAGGAACGCGACTGCAGTCGTTCCCAGCGCCGTCATGACGATCTGCGAGCCGTTCGGCAGCATCGTCAGGTAGAGATTCAGGATGGGTCCGAGCGTGAACCCGAGGAATCCCGTCAGCGCGAACGTCCACAGAATGCCCCAGGCGCTGTTCTGAGTCTTGGTCACCGCGAACAACAGCCCGAAGTAGACGAGAAGCGTCACCAGACCGAGCGGCCGCATGTTGATCGCCATGGCCACACCGGCCATGAGCGCGCTGAAGCCGAGCGTTGCGCCGAGCAAGAGATACGTGTTGCGCAGGACTTTATTGGTCGCGAACGCGGACGCTCTCGCTTGGCTGCTGACGACGGTGCTGGGATAACGGTCCATTAAATTCCTCCGATAGTCGGATTCGAACTCTCGATCGCGCTGCCGGGTCGGAAGGATCTCCCCGCACGGAGCGCAGGGCCATTCTACCAAGCGAGGGCGTCCCGCATAGCCCGAGCTGCGCTTCGTGAATGACCCAGCAGTTTCAATGCCTTGCGGCTTGTTCCGGCCCTGCGGAACCGCGACAATGCGCGCCCCGTCACGGCTGTTGCCCATAAATCGGGACGACACGGGCCCGGGCCGTCGGATAAAGATTCGGAGAGGTGGCAGAGCGGTTGATTGCACCGGTCTTGACGAAATCGCATGGACAGCGATTTCGGACGATTGCGCGACAGGCTCGCGCGATCGGCCCAGCGGGGGTGAAGGGCATGGAGGCCCGGAAACATAAACCGGGGACCGGTTTGAAAGACCGGTGCCCGTTTCGAAAGAGTCGGAGAGGTGGCAGAGCGGTTGATTGCACCGGTCTTGAAAACCGGCATCCTCGCAAGAGGATCGTGGGTTCGAATCCCACCCTCTCCGCCAAGTTAAGGGAATGAGGGAAGGAGGGAAGGAGGGAAGGAGGGAAGCGGAGGCGCAGACGGATTCTTGCGCACGCTAGTTGAGGTCAGTGGAGGGCTGAGCAAATCCCAGACGTTCCCCCTAGCAAACAAAAAAGCCGAATAGGCCTCTTTTGTTTGTCCGACCTGAGTTGCTGCTGGGGGGCAGATCGGTCACCGGTACTTGTGGATGCGATCCCAGAAATAGCAGTTTCGTAACGCGCCGTAGTGCGGAATGGCGGAAGTCTCCAGACCGATGCCGAGCACTGTGTCGGTTTCCGAGTATGCAGGCCACTCGTGGACCGATGCTGAGTTGGGATTCCCTGTGCGTGCGAAGTTGCCCCAATACTTGCGCATTGTCTGTGCCAATGCGCTTTGCGCGGCGTTCAACGGCTTGGCGATGCCGGTGCTGCCGCGGTAGAGCGGGAAGAGGTATTGAAGCTCGGCCGTATGGTAAGCGCCCATGTCGAACGACATCGGCGGAAAGTACGACGGCGCCGTATCGTCCGTGAATTCATAGACGAAGGTCGGGGTCCATTTGGAAACGGCGTTGCCGATCCACCGCGCAATGCATGCCCGAGAGCCATGCCACGCGCGTATCTCAGCTTCGCTCGGGCTCAGAAAGCCGACGGGATAGGCCTGCAGGATCGCAGCAGCGTGCTCGCGTCCGTAGTAGGCCTCCACGTCTTCTCGATAGCCCTCCGACGTCTGCGGTCCCTTCTCGAGCTCGCGTGCGGCCAGACTGAATGCCTGCTCGTCTTTCGTGATACCGACGATCAGGGGTACGCGGTTGAACGTCCCCTCTTCCAGAGCGATACCGATCGGCTTCGTCAGCAACCGGCCGTCCAGCGTGACGCCGCTGAGATAGGGCGTTTGGGCTTCCAGGATTCGAGTCGCCGGCAGCTTGCGAAGGCACGCGACGTCGCTGCCCGGACAGCCAACCTTGGCGGAGAATTCCAGGGCCTTGGCTTGGGCATTCGCAAGCGGCGTCGTGATCAGTCTGCCTCCGCTTTGTATCGCGGCGCGGTGGAAGAGATTCTTGAAGCTTGGAGCCGCGAGAGCGGCCAAAATGCTTGATCCTCCTGCCGACTGGCCGAAAACGGTCACGTTGTTCGGATCTCCACCGAAGGCGCGGATATTTCGCTGAATCCACTCGAGCGCGAAGCGTTGGTCGAGAAGCCCGTAGTTTCCGCCCTCAGAATGTTCCGCCTCCAAGGACGGGTGAAAGAAGAAACCAAATATTCCGAGCCGGTAATTGATGGTGACTACGACCACGTCTTCATCGCGTGCGAGTGCCGATCCGTCGTAGTCGGCGGCGTTGCCCGAATAGTGTGCGCCGCCGTGTATCCAGACCATTACGGGGCGCGGGGAGCCTCGATCCTCGCGTGGCGCGAAGACATTGAGCGTCAGGCAGTCTTCGTTCTCGCTGCGAGATGCGAAGACGCCGAACCCGCCGTTCTGAGCGCAGGCAGGACGAAACACCGTGGCCTGGAGAACGCCTTTCCACCGGCGGGCGGGCTGGGGGGGCTTCCACCGCAATTTGCCCACCGGCGGAGCGGCGTACGGAATGCCGAGAAAGGTGCGGATTCCGTCTTGCTCGGTCCCGGCCACGATGCCGCTTTCTACTGTGACGCGAGGAGCCGCATTCGACGCTGCCGCTAGGCCAAGAGCCAGCGACAGCGTCAGACCCTGCGACAAACGCCGCAATCGCCGATGGCGTGACACGATCACCGAGCCTCTTTCGCAGCGGCCTCACGCAATGCGAGCACTTCGTCGCGGGTCACGACCGGCCCGATTGCGCGGTACGTATAGCCGCGCGTCAGGTTGCGTTCGAGACTGTCGGTATGCGACCGCTGGGGCGAGCGCCGCTTGTATTCGTCGATCACGACTTTGAAATCTGCGGTTCGCGCTTCGAAAGTGGCGACGTAGCGCGTCGGCGGCGGGTTTGCTCGGCTCGGTCGCGCCAGTTCGAGACGCCGACTGGCATAGAAACCGGGGCTGCTGCCGGCTTCGTGGAGGTGTTTGGTCACGTACCAGTCGTCGAATTCCGCTTCGCGGCCGGGGACGGCTGCCGTGAACACGAAATGGAGATAGTCCTGTTTCTGCGAGCCCGCTGACGCCGGTGCCGGATCGACCGGGGACGGATTGACGAACGCGTGGGGCGTGTCGCGATAGAGCATGCTTTGCGACGTCGAGCGATCGTAAGACGGGGAGGGAACCGTCTTTCCGGTGCGAATGCGCTCAGCGACGTCTTCCATGACGGCGTCGATGTCATCGGTCACGATCGTGTACACGACGAGATAGCGCGGCATCTGCGGAATGTCGGGGCGCACGAACAGCTGATCTTCCGCGTAAATGTAGCGTCTAGCCTCAACGAAGTCCTTCGCGGAAAGAACGTCGCCGATGTGCTGGTGTTCGTACCAGCGGTTGTACTCTTCCTCCTGGCCGGCGGTCGGGTTGCTAAAGACGAAATAGCGATAGGTCTGCTTGGGCGCTTCTTCGCTCTTCGCGGCTTCGGATGTTGAAAAGGCGACGCATAGCGTGGCTGCGATCGAGAGCATCGCGCGCCTGGTGATAACCGGCCATTTCTTGCCAACTGGGCTCATTCGGATCCTCCCCCGTGCATGAAGTTCGCCATTGCGGCGGTGTCGTTGGTCCAACCTTATGACCTAACGCGTCCGACGGCAAGGATGTTGACTCGCCATAAAGATCATATATACGATCTTATAGACGACAATTCCATTAGCCTAAGGGGAAACCATGTCAATCAAAGCCCTGAATGCGCGTTTCGGCGCCACAATTGCGTTGCTCGGAATCGGTGGGGTTCCGGCAGTCGTATACGCGCAAGATGCCGTGTCAACAGATACGGCGGCCTTCGCAGAAGAAATTGTCGTTACGGGCTCCAGAATTCGTCGCGATGGCATGGACGCGCCGACGCCGACCGCGGTTCTCGACGTGGAAGAGTTTGCTCGTACGGCGCCGTTGACCGTGGGCGATCTTCTTCAGCAAGTCCCGTCGTTTCGTTCGAGCGTCACGATCGGTCAGGTCTATGCGAACCTGCGCGCGCTCGGCGCGAACCGGACGCTCGTCCTGGTCGATGGTCGGCGCCATGTTCCGACGTTCTCCGACGGTACTCTCGATCTCAACGTCATTCCGACCGGCGCGATCGAGCGCACGGAAATGGTGACCGGCGGTGCGTCCGCCGCGTGGGGTTCGGACGCCGTGGCCGGTGTGGTCAACCTGCGGCTGAAAACCGATTTGGAGGGAATCGAAGGCACCGCTCAGGCTGGTATCAGCGATTACAGCGATGCCGAGAATTATTTCGTGTCGGTCACGGCCGGTACGCGCTTTGCCAACGGGCGCGGCCATTTGCTGGTTGCCGGCGAATACTCGTACGACGACGGCATCGAGCCCTTGGTGTACGGCAGCCGGCCGTGGTCGGGCCGCGGCGTAATCAGCAATGCGCAATACGCTACCAATGGTTTGCCGGCAAATCTCTTTGTGACGGATGCCCGGCCGTCGAACTTCACGGGCGGCGGATTGATCACGTCCGGACCGTTGCGCGGCACGAACTTCGTTGGCGGCGAAAGCATCTCGCAATTCGGTTACGGCGAAGTGTTCGGCGATCAGATGATCGGCGGCACGGACAACCAGTACTACAACATTCAAGGCAATTCGCCGCGCTTTCCTTTGCGTCGCGGCAACGCGCTCGTGCGCGTGGGTTTCGATGTAACGGATGACGTGAACGTCTATGCCTTGGGCGGCTTCTCGCGCTCCATCAGCGAGGGCAAGACGAACTGGCTCGTATTCCAGGGTCAGTCAGCGGACCCGACTTGTACGACGACGACCATTACCTCGAGTCTGGGCTCGATCTTGGTGCCGATCACCAATCCGTATCTGCCGGAATCGATTCGCCAGCAAATGGTGGAGAGCGGGCAGACGTGCTTCGCAATGGGTAAGGTCCTGCTCGAAGACGGGCTCGGCAATATCGTGACGGAGGACGGCTCGCCGTCGGTCATCGACGGTGCCATTGGCTTCGAGGCGAAGCTCTCCGACTCTTGGCAGTTGGACGGTTACGTCGCATACGGCCGCGCCAAGTATCAAAGCCGTCGGTACCACAATCTCATCATGGCCAACTTCCGCAACGCGATCGATGCGGTGTGGGACGGCGACAACATCGTGTGCCGAATCAATGCGGATGCAAATCCGAACAACGACGATCCGGCTTGCCAGCCGTTCAACCTCTTCGGCGTCGGTGTGGCATCCCCTGGCGCGGTGAACTATGTGAAGGGCGACGCGAAGAACGATCAGACGATGAAGCAGACGGCCGCGGCGGTGAATATCTCGGGCGACCTGTTCGAGGGCTGGGCCGGTGTGACCAAGGTTGCATTCGGTGTCGAGTATCGGAAGGAAAGCGTGGTCGGTGTTGCCGACCCGATCTCGGAGGCACGCGGATTCCAGACGGGCAATCGCAGCGGCCTCAAGGGTTCCTATGACGTGAAGGAAGTGTACGGAGAAATTTCCGTTCCGCTTCTGACCGACGTGCCGTTCGTCCAAAGCCTGCTCGTCGACGGTGCGGCTCGTTACACCGATTACAGCAGCTCGGGCGGTGTGACGACGTGGAAGGTCGGTACTTCGTGGCAGATGTCGTCCGACGTTCGCCTGCGCGCGACGCTGTCGCAGGACATCCGTGCGGGTAATCTGGGCGAGCTTTATGCCGCTTCGACCTTGGGCACGGGCGCCATCCGCGATCCTCGCAACGGCACGGTTGCCAGTACTCCAACCCTGACGGGCGGCAACGCGGAGCTCGAGCCGGAGCGTGCGAAGACGCTGACTGTGGGCTTGGTTCTCAATCCGGGCTTCCTGCCGGCGCTGCAGCTCGCGGTGGACTACTACGACATCGAGATCGATGGCGTGATTGCCTCGATCACTGCGCAGCAAGTGGTCGATAACTGTTTTGAGCGGAACATCGAGCTGTACTGCCGTCAGGTCGATCTCACGAACAACGTGATTACGTTGGTCCGCTCGGGCTTTGCGAACCTGAACAGCCTGTCGACGCGCGGTGTGGATATCGATGCGCGTTACAGCACGGATCTCGCGGGCGGCGATTTCACGGTTCGCATGATGGCGAACTATGTCGACAAACTGGCGCTCAGGGTTCCGAACAGCGCCGTGGTGACGGATCCTGTGGGGCAGTTCACCAATCCGCACTGGACGGTCTTCGGAAACTTCTCCTACCAGAAGGATCGCTGGACGTTTGCGCTCCAGGAGAAGTTCTACCAAGGCGGCAAGATCGACAACACGATGGTGGAGGGAGCCGCTGCTCTCAACGGCGTCAACATCAATCATGTCGGGTCGACCTGGTACACCGATATTTACGCCAACTATGATCTGGGTAACGGCGTCGAGGTCTTTGCGCGAGTCGAGGATTTGTTCAACGAAGGCGTTCCGTTCCCGATGCCTTTCTTGACGGGCCGCGAACCGAACAACGTCGGCACGCCCGCGCAGATCTTCGATCAAACGGGCCGCTTCTACCGCTTGGGCGTGAGGTTCAGCTTCTAAGCTGAACCTCGAAGGGGGGTGACATGTCGATGTTGATCGATCGGCGCTCAGCGCTTCAGCTGACCGCTGGAGCGTTGATGTTCCTGAGTGCACCTGGCCTGGTACACGGCGCACGGGCAGGCTCCGGCCTGCCTGGCGTCCCAGAGCTGCAAGTTCCTCTGCTGCGTTATCTGTGGGGCCTGGACACACTCGATACCAAGGTCATGCGTTCGGCGTTTGCGCCTGGGGCGCTCGTGCGCGATGCGGACGGCAAATTGTGGGATAAGCGCGCAGGCGGTCTGGAGGCTTTTTTGCGCGCTCAAGTCGCGGGACCGCGCGGGGCGCAGCATTACCTGCAAGTCAATCGAGTCACCGCGAAGCGCGGACGTTACCGGACCGAGAGTTATTGGTCGCGGGTCGAGTGGAAGGCGGATGAACCGAGACCGGTATTGACCGCCTTGGGAAGCTTCATCGACGAGCTGACGGAACACAAAGGCGGATGGTTGATCAGCCGCCGTGAGATTGCACTCTGGAACAGCGGCACGGTCACGGTGCCCGTGGTTGCGGAGGTGGGGGGATAATGGCGGTCACGAATCTTACTGCGGTCACCGCGGAGCAATTGCTCCTGCGGGACTGTGTCATGCGGTGCGCGTGGTATCTCGATCGTGGAGACAGCCAGGGTTTCGCTGCCTGCTTCACGCCCGACGGCGCGGTCGTGCTCCGAGACGGCAAACGTTACGAAGGGACCGCAGGAATCCGGAGATTCGTTGCCGAAGCTGGGCGAACTCCCGGCTTTCGTGGCCGTCAGCATCACGTGCAGCCGATGTTCGTGGAGAACAGTCCCGACGGGCCCGTGGTCGTCTCGTACTTTCAAGTTCTGCAAGCGAAGGTGGGCGAGGCGCCGGCCATCGTTTCGATGGGGTACTACCGGGATCTCGTGCACGAGCGCGAAGGTCGGTTGTTGATCAAGCAACGCAATCTGTATCGGTGGAACAGCGAGCAGGCGCCGCGAGCAGGAGACGTCTCGGTCAAGGCGTCGCACAATCCGATGCGTTCGGACCGGGTGCAGCAGTCCGCCCAGCCTTCAATCGCCGATCGATTGGAGATGGAGCGGTTGATGGTTGAGTACGCTGCGGCTCTGGATACGGGCGATCTTGCGCGCATGGCGGAAGCTTTCGAGAGCGACGGCGAGCTCATCAGCAGTAGTCTCGGAAAGCTGATCGGTCCCGCAGGTTTGAGGCGCTTCCTCGCCAACAATACGAAGGATCCCGCGTTTGCCGGAAGGCAGCACAGGATATTTCCGCTGGTTTTCGAACAGGTGGGCGAGGGATGGCGAGCCTACTCGTATTGGAAAGTCGAGACTTGGTCGCTCGGCAAGCCGGCTACCGTCCTCGCCCTGGGCTATTACGAGGATCTGTTCACCAAGCGATCGGGGCGCTGGAAGCTCGCGTCGAAAGCAATCCGGCGCTGGAACAATGAGGCAGCGCCGATGGCGCCGACCTGGCCGGAGAGCGAGTAAGCGCGGTTTACGCGACTTGAGCGATTCTCGATGGTTTCTGCGCTGCTCGCAGATCGCGAGCATCTAATCCGGGGCAAGAGAGCAACTGTTCGTTGAAGCGCGACGATTGCAGCGTCGCCGGCGGGAATCGGCGCCCGCTGATGGTGCGGATGTGTAGTCAGGCGGTCCGCTCGCAGCGTGATTAGGGATGAGCGTGTTTCGTGTTTAAGGATGAATCGTAGAGGCTATGTCGAGATCGAGAACTGATACATCCTTCAGCCTAGAGCGAAGCAATATCGCTCGCTACATCCAGCTGGCCACCCTTTTTCGACGTCGTATCGAGTCCGGAGTCTGGAGGGCAGGCGAGCAGATTCCCACAATCGAAGACTTGGTCGCGGAAACGGGTGTAGCGCGTGCTACCGTGCGGCAGGCCCTGGGCATTCTCGAGAATGAGGGGCTCCTAGCCCGCTTTCGCGGCAAAGGAACCTTTGTGCTCGAGCGCAAAGGAGACGGACTTTGGTGCACCGTCGAAACTGAGTGGCAAAACCTTCTTACCGCTCGTCCCGGAGCAAAGATCGAATTGCTCGAGACGCATAGATCGGTCAGGCCACCCACAGCGCAGCTGCCGATCGGAAAGTTCGCTGACGAATATCACCTGCTGCGCCGTCTGCACTCTCGACAAGGAAGGCCCTTTCTCCTCGCTGATGTGTATGTCGAGGCCAACGCGGCCAAGTCGTTGCCTTCGACTGCATTCAAGACGCGAACGGCGATGCGTCTTGCCGAGGAGTTGCCGAACGTCGAAATCAGGGATGCCGTGCAGATCGTCACCATAGGTGCGGCCGATCTCGAGGTGGCGGCACGCCTCGACATCGATGTGAACGCCCCTGTCGCGCATGTTCAGCGCGTCGTTGTCGACCAGACGGGCACGGTCGTCCTTTTTGCAAACGGCACCTACCGCGGGGATGTCGTGCGCCTGGAGTTCAAGCTGAAGTAGCGAGGTAGGGACGAAGGGAGCTAGGGAAGAAGGGAAAAGAAGCTCGTGCTCGCAGGATTTTTTCTAGCCCCACGTCCCTCAAACCCCGCGCCCAGCTTCGGCCTTCAGTCTTCAGCCTCTCTTGGGCCTGCATCGCGGGCGCGGCGAGGGGGTCGTGTATCATCCCGGGCATGAACCCGAATCTGGACAGGATGCGGCGGCGGCCATTCTTCTTTCCCCTGGTGCTGCCGGTGCTCGTATTCATTGCGCTGCTGGCAGCAGCGATTTGGGTGTTCGACGCACGGGCGACGACGGTGGTGGTCGTCGTGCGGCATGCGGAAGTCGAGAACGCGGCCGATCCGGACCCGGCGCTCAGCGTCGATGGCCGCGAGCGGGCAGCCCGGCTGGCGCGAATGCTGTCTCAGGCGCGGCCGGTGCGCGGACTCGATGCGATCTTCACCTCCGAGTTTCGGCGAACGCAGCAGACCGCAACGCCCGTGTCGGAATTGCTCGCATTGCCGCTCAATATCGTGCCTGCGGCTGCATGGTCTTCCTTGCCGCGGAAAATTTCGCGTGAGCACCGCGGCGAGTATGTGCTCGTCGCTGGGAACGTGAACACGATTCCACCATTGATCGAAGCATTGAGCGGCGAGCGGGTGACATTGCGCGAAGACGAGTACGACGCGATGTTCATCGTCTTCGTCCCCCAGTTCTCGAAACCCAAGGTCGTACGGTTGCGCTACTGAGCGATCGCTCGTGACGTTCCAGGACAGTTTTTCGATTCAGACGCGAGGCCGCGGCTTCGAGCCGATCACGGATCGTGTCGCCGCCATCGTCGCCAAATCGCGCGTCCGCGTCGGGCTGTGCAATGTCTTCACCCAGCACACGAGCGCCTCGCTCCTGATCACCGAGAATGCGGACCCGGCGGTCAGACGGGACCTCGAGCGGTTCATGCAGCGCGTCGCGCCGGAAGGAAGCCCGGAATACGAGCACGACACCGAAGGTCCCGACGACATGCCCGCGCACATCCGCAGCGTACTTACGGCAGCAACACTCTCCGTGCCCATCGCGGGGGGTGCGCTGCAGCTCGGGACTTGGCAGGGAATCTACCTCTGGGAGCACCGTCAGGTGCCGCATCGGCGGCAGGTTCTCGTGACGGTCGTCGGCGATCCTTGAGGACTGACTTGCTGGCCTGCGTCTCACGGTGCACAATTCGCGGCCTTTCCAGCGGTGGGGCTGTAGCTCAGCTGGGAGAGCGCCTCGTTCGCAATGAGGAGGTCGTCGGTTCGATCCCGATCAGCTCCACCAATTCTTCCCTCCATGTTGGCCCTGGCTTGCGCGCACGGTAATCGACTGCGCCTGCGCAAGGAACTATTTCCTCGTGCCGCTAGGACTCTGATTAAGAAGAGTGTCTTGGCCATCCGACGGTCGACGCGACCGCGTCTCTCGCTTACAGTGCGCGTGCTAGTGCGCCCCCGTAGCTCAGTGGATAGAGCGACCGCCTCCTAAGCGGTAGGTCGCA
>CALEKY010000071.1 GCA_937902995.1 uncultured Sinobacteraceae bacterium | reverse complement strand
CTGAAGACTGAAGGCTGAAGGCTGAAGGCGATAGGCTGAAGGACGCTACTCTTGCCAAGCCAGAGCCCAGCGCCCTATTTGTCGCCTGCGCGGTTCGGCTTAATCGTTCGCCAGCGCGCTTTCAATCCTCCACGCCAACGCTAGCGTCTGCGCCTCACGGCAGCGCGCGAGCAGTGCGTTCAGGGCGCTCAATGTGCGCTCGTCCTTGCGGCCTTCGCCGATGTCGGCGAGTACACGTCCGCGGTCGATGACGAGCGTCGGCAGCGGCACCGGTTCGTCGCGGGTGTAGTCGCTCAACGCTTGTGCATAGCGGCGCACGTCGGCCCAGGCTCGCGTATCGAGACTGACTTCGATGGCGTTCGCATAGAACTCGAAATAGCTGTGGCTGACGCTACCGTCGGCGAGCAACGCTTCGCCTTCGCGTAGAGCATCGGCCCGCTGCGGCGGATCGTCCGTTGCGCGCGCGAGAATGCCCAGCAAGATCGGGCCGCAATAGGCCATGCCGGCTTCGCGCGCGATGGCAATTCCCTCTTCGACGATCCGTCGGCCTTCCGTGCGATCGCCTTGCAGCACATGCGACAGGGCGATGAGCCCGAGCGCCTCTGCGTGAAAGCGTCGCGCACCGAGCCGCTCCGCATGATCGACGGTCCGTCGCGCACGCTCGCGGCTCTCTTCGGTGCGACCCTGCAGGAGTAGCGTCGAGGAGGCGACGAGGTGCACGAGCAATTCGCCTCGGAGATCGCCGACACGCCGGACGAGCTCCATGGCTTCCTCGTAGACGCGCGTAGCCGCATCGAGCTCGCAGCAATACTGATGAGTGACGCCGAGCATCGGCAAGTTTGCGAGCATCACACTCGTCAAACCATGGCGCCGCGCTTCGTCGATGCACCGCTGGAAATGCCGGTGTGCGCTGACGATCCGGCCGCGTTGATACCACGCATCGCCGATGCCGCCGAGCGCACGTGCGAGCTCGAGCGGCGTGCCGGCCTCTTCCGCGTAACGCTGCGCCTGTTCGTGTGCCTCCAAACATGCATCGACCCGGCCGAGGGGAAAACACAGATTGCCGCGCAGCGAGTAAATGCGCGCTTTCAAGTGCGGCTCGGACTGCGTGCCGAAGGCTTGCTCGGCCCGACCGAGCGCATCGAGCGCCTCTTCGTGCCGATCCATGATGCGCAGCGCCGACGCGATGCCGAAATACGCGTTGCCGCGGCCGGTTTGATCGACTGCGAAATCGAGCGCTTCGCGGAAGGCGGTGAGCGCATCGTGCGTGCGGCCGAGCTGCAGCAATAACTCGCCGAGCAGGCAGCTCGTTTGATGGAGCAAGAGCGGTTCGCGTGCCAATGCGCTCGCTTTGTTGGCCAAGCCGAGCGCACGCTCGAACCGCAGTGCCGCTTGCTCCGCTCGCGCTGCCTCGGTATAGACTGCCGCGGCGCGTTCGTCGTCCGCTGCGGCCAAGTGATCGGCTTGCAGCGCAATGTCGCTCCTACTGAACCACTGCGCGGCGCGCAGATGCAGCTCTTTGCGCCGCGATCTCAGCGTCGATTCGTAAATGGCATCGCGAAACAAGGCGTGCGCAAACTGCAAATCCGAGCCTTCGGTACGCAGCAGTCCGGCATCGACCAAGCCGCATGGCTCGTAGCTCGGATCGTCGAGCAACGCCTGCAACGCTTGAATCGCGCAGCGATGGCCGAGAACGGCGGCCGCCTGCAATGCGTTGTGATCGCGGCTCGACAAACGGTCGGCACGGGCGATCACGAGCGAGCGGACGGAACCGGGCAGAGTATCGTGACCCGTGCTCGCTGCGCGAAGGAGTTGATCGAGGAACAGCGGATACCCTTCGGCGCGGCGGATGCACGCTTCGATCGTTGCCGTCGGCAACTCGCCGTAATGGGCGGCAAGCTCATGGGCTTCATCGTCGGCGAGCGGTGCCAGATCCACGGTTGTCACCGGGCAGCCGCGCGCACGTGCGCGCCAAGTGGCGTTGATCGGGTCGCCCTCCGGACGCGTCGTGATGACGAGCAGGATCGGACAGTTCGCCGCGATGGCGGCGATTTCGCCGAGGCGCGCGAGCTCGTCGCTGTCGGCCCAATGCACGTCCTCGACGACGAGCATGAGCGGGTTCTGGCGTGCCGCAATCTCGATCAGCTTGGTCAATGCAAGCGTGCGTCCGCGTTGGCGTGTCGATGCATCCATTGCCTGCTCGAGCGCGCTCAACTCGGCCGACAGCGGTGCATCGATGAGATCGCTCAAGAACACGACTTGATCGATCGTCGCTTGCAAGGTCTTGGCGATGCGCTCGACCGCAGCGCTGCGCTCGGCAGGTCCGGCGTCTTCGGTCAAGCCGCACAGACTCAGTGCAAGCATCGTGATCGGCCGTTGTCCGGGCGACTGACCGAAATCGAACGTTTGCGCGCTGTGAACCGCAACCCCGCGCTCTGCAGCCGCGCTTCGCACCGCTTCGACGAGCCGCGTCTTGCCGATACCGGCCTCGCCGCGCACGACGATCGCGCGGCCGTGCCGGCTCGTCATGCAGCGATCCAGCACCGCGAGGATCATGGCCAGCTCGGGACGACGCCCGACGAACGGCCGCTCACTAGTGGGGGCCTCGGTCGTGAGCGAGTTGAGCAGCCAAGCGCGCGCAGGTTCGGCGCTCGATGCGGAGGGGAGGGAGATTCGTTCGACCGCGACACGCTCGCCGAGCGCCCGGCGAACTTCATCCTCGAGCAGGATGTGATCGCCGCCAGCACGCGAAGCGAGCGAGTGTGCGAGGTGCGTCGGCCGCCCCGTCAATGGAAAGATGTCCGGACTCGGCAAGACCTGACCTTGTGCGATGCCGATGCGCAGCTTGAGCGCGACCTGCGTCGACCAACGCGTCCGCGCAAACGCACGTCGGATCGCGAGGGCCGCACGGCTCGCTCGTTCCGCTTCGTTGCCGTAGGCGGTCGGCAGGCCGAACACGGTCAATACATTTGCACCGGCGCGCCGATCGGTTCGTCCGCCGAAGGCTTGGGATGTTTCGCGCACGAGCGAATGAAATTGCTCTGCAACCGCAAGCGCCTCCTCCGGATCCGCAATCGATTCGAGCTCCAGCAAGCCTTCCAATCGCGCGACGCTTACCACGGCGTCGCGCAATGCCGGCCGCGTTTCGACGGCCGGTGTGGGCGGCGTCGTGGCAGGCAGCTCGGCTTGCTCGGATTCGGGCTCATCGGACGCGACGGGTCCTCCGGCGCGTCGTCGCCGCATCAGCTCGCGGTACAGCGCTTCGGTCGCAGGTTCCGGTGCAACGTCGAGCTCGCGCCGCAGCGCATCCCGGCAGATGCGGTACTGGCGCAATGCTTCGGCATACGCATTGCGGCGAGCGTGCAGCTCCATCAACGTGCGATGCGCCGCTTCGTTGAGCGGCTCGAGCGCGACCAGTCTCGTGCACGCGAGGAGCGCACCGTCGGTGTCTTCGTTGGCCACACACAATGCCGTCAGCTTCTGCAGGGCCTGCGTGACTTGTTGTCGCAAAGCGAGCCGCTCCTGGCTCAGCCAGTCTTCGAACGCCGCGGATCGCGCATCGAGACCCTCGAGCAAATCGCCGCGATAACAATCGACGATGCGGCGCACGTCCGCCATCGTGCTCGACGCCAGAGCTTGCCGCAGCTCTGCCAGATCGGTTGCCACGGCGCCATCGAGCGCGATCGAATCGGTATCTGCTCGCAAGATGGGCGAGGGCAGCGCCTTGCGTAGCGCTGCAAGTGCCTGGCGCAGGCTGGTTCTGGCCAGATCCTCTTCGGCGTCTTCCCACAAGAGCATCGCGAGCCGATCGCGCGAATGCGACTCGTTGAGATGCGTCGCCAGGTAGGCGAGCAGCGCGCGCCCTTTTCGCGAAGGGATCTTGATCTCCCTTCCCGTCGCGTCGCACAGGCGAAAACCGCCCAGCAGTTGTACCGAGACTTCGTGCAAAGCCGTCGCCCCTCTATCCCCAAATTTTTGTTGTCGATCCAACGGTTAGGTGTGAGAGACGCGCAGATGAGCCCCTGCGCGGAATATGACCACCGACGAGCATCCTCCCAGGCATTCAAGTGCCGGACAGGCCTCCTGGCGCGCGCTGCGCCGGGGGGACGCCATTTTCACGGAATTTTCACGGGTGTCGAGACTTCGGGCTCACGGACGACCCGTAGAAAGCTCAACACGCTGATGTCAGCGTCAGGTTACGCCGGTGGAGGATTGCCATGTCATTGACCGATTGTCGCGGTATTCCCGTTTCGACGTCCGATCGCAGCTTGCTGCAGAAGTACGAGCAGGGGGTCGACTTGCTTGCGAGCTATTTCCTCGACCCGCTCGAGGTCATCGAGGAGATGCTGTCGCAGGAGCCGACTTTCCCAGCCGCGCACTGCTTGCGCGCTGCGCTGGCCGTCGGCGCGACGGACCGCAGCCTGGTGCCCATGCTCAAGGAAAGTGTCGAGGCCGTGGAAAGCCTCGGCAAACGAGCCAACGAACGCGAGCGCGCACACATCGCTGCAGCGCGCAAATGGTCGGCTGGAGATTTCGAAGGGGCTGTGCGCGCCTACGGCGACATCCTGCTCGACTACCCGCGCGATCTACTCGCGCTGCAAACGGCTCACCTCGGCGATTTCTATCTCGGCGCGTCGACGATGCTGCGCGACCGCGTCGCCCAAGTGTTGCCGTATTGGGATGCGAGCACTCCGGGCTTCGGCTATGTGCTCGGCATGTATGCGTTCGGGCTCGAGGAAACGGCGCTGTACGCCAAGGCTGAGGACACCGGTCGTCGCGCGCTCGAGTTGAATCGTCGCGATCCCTGGGCCGTCCACGCCGTTGCCCACGTGATGGAGATGCAGGGACGGCTGCGCGACGGCATCGAGTGGCTGTCATCTCGCGAGGCGGACTGGAGCCGCAACAACGCCTTTGCGTATCACAACTGGTGGCACCTGGGTCTGTATTACCTGGATCTCGGGGAAACCAATCAGGCGCTCGACCTCTACGACCGGCGCATCCGGCCGACTCAATCGCAAGTGCCGCTCGAAATGATCGACGGATCGGCCATGTTGTGGCGGTTGGGTCTGCGCGGCACCGATGTCGGTCAGCGTTGGGAGCGCTTGGCCGATTGCTGGGCGCCGCTCGCCGATCACGCCTACTATGCATTCAACGATGTGCACGCCGTGATCGCGTTCGTCGGCGCGAAGCGTTTCGACGCGGCGGAGCGTGTCGTGGCGCTGCTCGAGCGCAAGGCGCAGGAGCGGGATACGAACGCGATGATGTCGCGCGATGTGGGCCTGCCGATCGCCAAGGCCATCGTTGCGTTCGGTCGAGGCGACTACGCCGCCTGCATCGAGCACATGCTACCGGTGCGCACGATCGCGCATCGTTTTGGCGGCAGCCATGCGCAACGCGACCTGGTCCATCTCACGTTGGTCGAGGCTGCCTTGCGCGCACGCAATTTCAAGCTCGCACGCGCGCTCGTTTCCGAGCGTACGCAGTTGAAGCCGACGAGTCCCTGGAATTGGCAACTGACTGCGCGTTCGATGGAAATCGCCGGCGACACATCTGCCGCCTTGAAGGCGCGCGAGAACGCGGAGACGCGGAGGAAGGCGCAGTTGGCGGTGGCGTAAGTTAGCGGCGAGGGCAGCGGTAGCTGCCCTCGCAGGGCTTGGGGCTCGAGACTTGGGGAGAGTGTGAGCAATCGTTCGACATCTACCAGTCTTCGGCTCTTACGCTGTTGGTTGCAGCGAATTTGTGATCGGTACGATGTTCGTGCCGGTCCCGAGCCCCGCGCCCCAAGTCTCGATCCCTAGGCTTTGTGCTCCCTCGCCAAATACTCCTGCGACTGCATTTCGATGAGGCGGCTCTTCGTGCGTTCGAACTCGAATGCAAGCCGCTCGCCGCGGTAGAGAGTATCGATCGTGGCGGGCGATGAAATGACGAGTTTCACCGCACGGTCGTAGAACTCGTCGACGAGCGTGATGAAGCGCCGCGCTTCGTTCTCTTTCTCCGTCGTCAGGGCCGGCACGTTGGTCACAAACACAGTGTGGTAGCAGCGCGCGATCTCGATGTAATCGGCTTGACCGCGCGGACCTTCGCACAGCTCCTTGAATTCGAACCACACGACATCCTGCGCGTGACGGCGCGCGTGCAGCCGACGGTGATTGAGCGTGAGCGTTGCATTGACCGTACCGGGCTCGCCTGCGACCGCTTCGAACAGCTTCTCGACTTCCGTCGCCGTTTCGGGCTTGGAAGCATCGAACCAGATCGGTGCCTTGGTCAGCGTACGCAGCCGATAGTCGGTGTCGCTGTCCATGTGCAGGACTTGCGTGTGTTTCTTGATCAGCTCGATCGCCGGCAGGAAACGCGCGCGCTGCAAGCCGCCCTTGTAGAGGTCGTCCGGCGGCACATTCGACGTGGCAACGAGCGTGACGCCGCGCTCGAACAGGGCGCGGAACAAATTGCCGAGCAACATCGCATCGGCGACATCGGCCACGAATAGCTCGTCGAAGCAGAGCACGCGGGTTTTTCGCGCAATCTTGTCCGCAACGAGCTCGAGCGGGTCGGCGTGCTCCTGATGACGCTTCAGCTCGTCGTGCACGATCTGCATGAAGCGATGGAAGTGGCTGCGTTGCTTGTCCTTGAACGGAAGCGCATGGAAGAACAGGTCCATGAGCCAGGTCTTCCCGCGCCCGACGCCGCCCCACACATACACGCCACGCTGCAATTCGCGCTTGCGCCGACCCAACAGTCCTTGCAGCAAACCGCGCGGCTGCGGGGCGCTCAGCCTTGCGAGCAGATCGTCGAAGACCTCGACCAAGCGCTCCTGCGCCGGGTCGGGCGTGTACCCGAGGCGCGCGCACTCCTGTCGGTACAGCGCAGCGACGGAGTGACGAGGCGAGTCAGGGGATGTCATTCAAGAGAGGCTGAAGGCTGAAGGAAGACGAGCGCGGTAGCGCAAGTGCGCGGCCGTGGGCTGTAGGCTGTAGGAAGCGCGCAGTCGCGCGCTTCCTCTTTCGCGAGCCCCAAGCCCCACGCCCCGAGCCCCAAGCCCTGGCTACAGATTCTGATAATTCGGTCCCGAGCCGCCTTCAGGCGTCGTCCAAGTGATGATCTCGTAAGGATCTTTGATGTCGCAGGCCTTGCAGTGCACGCAGTTCG
>CALEKY010000070.1 GCA_937902995.1 uncultured Sinobacteraceae bacterium | reverse complement strand
CCGATCGGGCGGCGCTGTTCGGCGCCGGCGCCCGTCGCGACGAGGAACGGCAGCGCACCGAAGGCCGTGCACAAGCTCGTCATCAACACGGGGCGCAGGCGCGTCATCGCTGCTTGCACGATGGCTTCATAGAACTCGACGCCGCGATCGCGGAGCTGATTCGCGAATTCGACGATCAGGACGCCGTTCTTCGCAGCGATGCCGATCAGCATGATCACCGCGATCTGACTGAAGATATTGATCGTCATCCCGTAGAGCTTGATGCCGAATACGGCGCCGATCAGCGCGAGCGGCACCGTGACCATGATGATCATCGGGTGTACGAAGCTCTCGAATTGTGCAGCGAGCACCAGGAACACGATGGCGATGGCGAAAATGAACGTGAAATAGAGCTGTTGTCCCGAACGCATGTATTCGCCGCTCTCGCCGTCCCACATGAGCGTCGCGCCTGGGAGCTCTTTCGCCACAGTTTTCTGGAACCACTCGATCGCCTCGCCCATCGTGTAACCGTCGGCGAGACCGGCCTGAATTTCGATTGCACGCAGGCGATTGAACCGGCTGAGACGCATTGCGCCGGACGTCTCTTCGACCTTCACGACGCTCGATAGCGGAATCAGCTCGCCGGTGCGATCCGAGCGTACTTGAATGTTCGTGAGGTCCGTGACGGTCTGCCGGGCATCGTCGCGCGCCTGCAGGATCACGTTGTATTCGCGGCCACGATCGACGAAGCGCGTCACGATGCGCGACCCGAGCACGGTTTCGAGCGTACGGCCGACCGTTTGCAGCGACACACCCAAATCCGCCGCACGGTCGCGGTCGACCGACACCTTCAATTGCGGTTTGCGCTCGCGATAGTTCGTATCGACGGCTTCGAGCCCGGGATTCTCTCTCGCAAGCGCCAGCAGCTTCGCCGACCACTGCGACAGACTTTCGTAATCGGGACCGCCGATCACGGCTTCGATCGGACGATTCGCACCGCGACGTCCGAGACTGCCCGGCACGACGATCGAGACACGCACGCCCGGAAGCTTGCGCGCTTCGGCCATGAGCGTATTGGCGATTTCGCGCGCGGAACGATCGCGTTCGTGCCAGTCGACGAGCACGATACTGCCGCGCGCGTTGTTGACGTCGCCGGACACGCCCCCGCCCATGTTGCCCGGAACGCGCATCATCAGGCGTGCGATGTCGCCCTTCTCCATCTCCTTGGCGACGATTTCTTCCATACGCCGCGCGTAGCCATCCATGTACTCGAAGCTTGCACCTTCAGGCCCATCGAGACTGATGAAGATGCGTCCGGTATCGGCTTGCGGTGCGAATTCCGCTGGAATCGACGTGAACGTCAACGCGCCGAGCACGGCCAGGGCGCCAACCGCACCGACGACGAGCCACGGTCGACGCATGAGGCTGCGCAAGCGTCGCCCGTAGATCGCCGAAAGCTTGTCGAAGAACCGCTCCACCGCATCGGCGAACCGATTCGAGTGCGCGGCATTGGCCGGCAGCTTCGAGGCCATCATCGGCGTCAAGGTCAATGCGACGAGCGCGGAGAACAGCACGGATGCCGCGAGCGTGAAACCGAACTCCCGGAACAATCGACCGAGGTCGCCGGGCAGGAACGAGATGGGCACGAACACGGCCGCCAGTGTCAGCGTCGTTGCGATCACGGCAAAGCCAATCTCATGGCTGCCGCGCACGGCCGCCGCATACGTCGGCTCGCCGAGCTCGACGCGCCGATGGATGTTTTCCAACACGACGATCGCATCGTCGACGACCAGACCGATCGCCAGCACCATTCCGAGCAGCGTCAGCACGTTGATCGAATAGCCGAGCGCATACATCACCGTGAAGGAGGCGATGATCGATACGGGAATGGTCACGGCCGGAATCAGTGTCGCGCGCAGATTGCCGAGGAAGGCATAGATCACGATCAGCACGGAACCGAGCGCGAAAGCGATCGCAATGACCACTTCGTACAGCGCCGCTTCGATCGCGACCGCGTTGTCCTGACCGATGCCCATGTACGTGCCTGGCGGCAGCGTCTCTTCGATGCGCTTGAGCTCTTCGCGCACGCCGCGAACGATTGCCAGCGTGTTGCCTTTCGATTGCGCTTCGATCGCGATACCGACGCCGATCCGCCCGTTGAAGCGTGTCGCGCCGCGCTCGCTTTCCGCGGCGAGCTGAACGTTGGCGACTTCGCCGAGCCGGACGAGATGCCCGTCGTCGCCGCGAGCGATGACGAGATTGCGGAAGTCCTGCTCGGTCTCGAGCCCGACCAGCGTGCGCAGCGAGAACTCGCGCGTGTTCGATTCGAGCCGGCCAGCGGGCAGCTCGACGTTCTCTCGCCGCAGCGCGTTCTCGATGTCGGCGACCGTGAGCCTTCGTGCAGCGAGCGCCTGGCGATCGATCCAAATCCGCATGGCATAACGGCGCCCGCCGCCGATACCGACGCGCGCGACGCCGGGCACCGCCGACAAACGATCGATGATGTTGCGCTCGACGTAGTCCGTCGCCTCGAGCAGGTTCATGTGGTCGGAGCTGAAGCTCACGAGCATCACGGGCTCGGCGCTCGCATCGGCTTTGATGACCTGCGGCGGATCGGCCTCCTCGGGCAACATGCCCATGACGCGCGAAACCCGATCGCGCACGTCGTTCGCCGCCGCATCCATGTCGCGGTTGACGTCGAACTCGATACGTACCTGCGAGCGCTCGTCTTCGCTGTCGGATTCGATCTTGAGAATGCCTTCGATACCGGCAACGGCATCCTCGATCACCTGCGTGATCTTCGTTTCGACGACGGGCGCCGACGCGCCGCTGTAATACGTCGTGATCGAAACGACGGGACGGTCGATATCTGGATATTCGCGAGTGGACAGCCGCTCGAGCGACACCAAGCCGAAGATCACGAGCAGCAGGCTGATGACGATCGCCAGCACCGGGCGGCGAATCGATATCTCCGAAATGCGCATGGGCGCTCCTTAGCGAAGCGACGTCGACTCGCTGCCCGCCGCCAACCGACGGCTAGCGAGGAACGACTCGGAAGGCAGATGCGCGCGGCTCACGTGGAGACTTCCGCGGCAGGCACGCTCTGGTCGTTGACTTGCGCGCCGTCCCGCAGGTTGTGCGTACCGTCGACGACGACGCGTTCGCCTTCTTTCAAACCCGACAAGATCTCGACTTCGCCGGGCTGACGGCGGCCGAGCGTCACTTCGCGGCGCTGCGCCACGCGTCCATCGACCACGAACACGTACGCCCTGCCCTGCTCCGGCACGATCGCCGCCTCGGGCACGACGAGCGAAGGCGTCACGTCGCCCTGCAAGGTCACCGTCATGAACATGCCCGGCCGAAGCACGCCGTCCGGATTCGGGATTTCCGCGCGTACGACGATCGAGCGTGTGACGGGATCGATGCGCGAATCGAGATTGGTGATCGTTCCTTCGAACGTTCTGCCGCGTAGCCCCGCGGTCGAGGCCTGGATCGGCAGACCTTTGCGGACAGCGAACAAATACGTTTCGGGAATAGTGAAATCGAGCTTGATGACGGAGGTATCGTCGAGCGTCGTGATGACGGTTCCGGGATTGACGACCGTGCCGACGCTCACGCGCCGAAAGCCCGTGCGCCCGGCGAAACCGGCACGAATCGTCGTATCTGCCAGCCGCGCGCGGGCAGCCTCGACACGGGCGCGATTCGCTTTCAGGGTCGCTTCGAGTTGATCGAGCGCGGATTCGGACAGCGCCTGCGAATCGGCAAGGTCGCGGCTACGTGCGTATTGGCGCTCGCTATCGGCCAACGCAGCTTCGGCTTCCGCCAGCGACGCGCGAGCCTCGGCGCTATCGAGCTCGACGAGCACATCGCCCGCCTTCACCTGGCTGCCTTCCTGAAACCGAATCGCCGTGACGATGTTCGAGGTCTTCGACGTGACCTCGACGGCCTCGTTGGCGCGCGCCGTACCGACGGCTTCGATCGCAAGACCGAGCGGCTTGACGACGACGAGCGCGGTCGTGACTTCGACAGGACCCTGGTTCGGCCGATTGGCCGGACCGCTGGAAGATCGGGGAGCGCATGCCGCGACGCTCAAAGCGATCGCAAGGACACACGCCAC
This sequence comes from uncultured Sinobacteraceae bacterium, assembly GCA_937902995.1. Taxonomy (GTDB): domain Bacteria; phylum Pseudomonadota; class Gammaproteobacteria; order Steroidobacterales; family Steroidobacteraceae; genus Steroidobacter. The sequence goes on along the minus strand of CALEKY010000070.1, from coordinate 10,162 downwards.
ACGCGCCGACGTTGTGATGGTTGTTCTCGGCATCGATGCTTCCGCCCCCTTCGGAAGACAGATTGTGCGCTACGCGCGAACCGAATTCCGCCGGCATTCGGTCGGCGAATCATGATTTTTGTTGCGAAGAACGGGCTTTAATAGAACTTTGCACGCCCTCGCCAGTGGACGGGGCGAGTGTATGCAGGCGCCCTCGGGGTACGTGGACGATTCAGGTTTTCCCTGATGCGCAGACCGCACGAAACCCATGGAGAGACGCCGCATCGGTAGGCATACTCCGCCCTGCACTATTTTGGGGCCCGCACGGGTCTGTATCCAATCGCACGGACTGCGGCGATCGAGAGTCCAGGTTGCGCCCGCCGATCCGCGCGTCGTGTCCCCTCCGGTTCGCTGTCCCGTGCTTTCCATCGGTAGAGGGGTCATCGTGGCTGAAGTCGCCGCACGCATCGAGAAAATCATCGCCGAGGTCATTCGGCGCAATCCGGGAGAAAGCGAGTTTCATCAGGCCGTCCGCGAGGTGACGGAAACGCTCGGGCCGGTGTTGCGCAAACATCCGCAATACGCCGAGCACAAGATCATCGAGCGCATTTGCGAACCCGAACGCCAGATCATTTTCCGCGTGCCTTGGCAGGACGATCGGGGCGAAGTGCAGATCAACCGCGGCTTCAGGGTGCAGTTCAACAGCGCGCTCGGCCCCTACAAGGGCGGTTTGCGCTTCCATCCGTCCGTGTACCTGGGCGTCATCAAGTTCCTTGGCTTCGAGCAGATCTTCAAGAACGCGATCACCGGCATGCCGATCGGCGGCGCCAAGGGCGGCTCGGATTTCGACCCGAAAGGTAAGTCCGATTCCGAAGTGATGCGCTTCTGCCAGAGCTTCATGACGGAGCTCTATCGCAATCTCGGCGAGTTCACCGACGTGCCTGCCGGCGACATCGGCGTCGGCACGCGCGAGATCGGTTACCTGTTCGGACAATACAAGCGCATCACGAATCGTTACGAGTCCGGCGTGCTCACGGGCAAGAGCCCGCATTGGGGCGGCGCGCTGGTACGCCGGGAGGCGACGGGCTACGGCGTCGTGTATTTCGTCGAAGCGATGCTCAACGCCCGCGGCCAGACGCTCGAAGACAAGACCTGCGTGGTGTCCGGCTCGGGCAACGTCGCGATCTACGCGATCGAAAAGTTGCAGCAGCTCGGCGCGAAGGTGGTGGCCTGCTCCGACTCGAACGGCTTCGTCTACGATCCGCGCGGCCTCGATCTGCCGCTCATCAAACAGATCAAGGAAGTCGAGCGCGGCCGCATCAGCCGCTATGCCGAAGAGCATCGCGACGCGAAGTATTACGAGAACGGCAACATCTGGACCGTCCCGTGCCAGGCCGCCTTCCCATGTGCGACGCAGAACGAGCTCGACGAAGAATCGGCGCGCACGCTGCTCGGGAACGGCTGCATCGCCGTCGGCGAAGGCGCGAACATGCCGACGACGCCCGGCGGCGTCCGCGCATTCATCGACAGCGGCATTGCCTTCGGTCCCGGTAAAGCGGCGAACGCCGGCGGTGTCGCAACCTCAGCGCTCGAGATGCAGCAAAACGCCAGCCGCGATGCTTGGACGTTCGAGTTCACCGAACGCCGCCTCAAGGAAATCATGGAGAGCATTCACGACAACTGCTACGCGACCGCCGAGGAATACGGCTTCCCCGGTAACTACGTCGTGGGCTCCAACATCGCCGGCTTCATTCGAGTGGCGGAGGCGATGTTGGCGTTTGGAGTGATCTGACCAGGCTGTGGGCTGTAGGCTGAAGGCTGGAGGCTGAAGGCTGAAGACTGAAGACTGAAGGCTGAAGGTAGAGATGCGATCCCCTCCCCTGCACTGCAGGGGAGGGGTAGGGTGGGGGCGCTCGTTGCACGCTGCGCGCCCTGCTGTCGCCGGTGACCTATCCAGCGTTCGCTGCGCGCGCCGCCTGCTGCTTCTCTTCCCGCACTTTGTTTCTATACAGCGCGGCGCGCATCAGCATCATCGACGTGACGGGCGAGCTCATCACGATGAACAGCGTGATGAGCAGCTCGTGCACGACGGGTCGGCCGGCGAGCGCAGAGGACGTCAGCATCGAAGCGATCAGCACGGAACCCGTACCGACGGTATTGCCCATCGAAGGACCGTGAACGCGCGCGAAGAAATCCGGCAGGCGCAGCAGGCCCAACGAGCCGATCAGCGTGACGAGGCCGCCGAGGACGAGCAGCAAAGAGACCGGGATGACGACCCAGGCCGAGAGATCGGTATCGATCATGGCTCGATCACCTCCCCGCGTAGCAGGAACTTGGCGAGCGCGATGGTGCCCACGAATCCGAACAGCGCGATCAAGAGCGCCATGTCGAAATAGGCCGTCGAGCTCGAACGAATGCCGAGCATCAGCAGCGTGAGCATGCCGTTGATGTACAACGTATCGAAGGCGAGCACGCGATCCTGCGCCGCCGGTCCGCGTATGAGACGAACGGCCGCAAGGACCATTGCCAACGCGAAACAGGTCTGCGCGAACCACACCGCGGAACTAAACACGACGCTCATCCGAAAATCCTCATCAGCGGTTGCTCGTAACGCTGCTTGATCATCCGGATCCACTCTTCCTCGTCGCGCAAATCGAGCACGTGCAACTTGAGCACGGAGCCGTCTTCCGAAAGACCTGCCCAGGCGGTGCCCGGCGTGGAGGTAATGATCGCAGCAAGAATCGCCAAGCCGTGCGGGTCGCGCAGGTCGAGCGGGATGTCGATGAATCCCGATACCACACGCCGATCCTTCACGATTCCAAGGACGATTCGTGCGACGTTCCAATTCGATTTCAGGATGTCCCACAGCACGACGAACGTGAACGGTATCGCCACCCACAGCTGCCGCAGGCGCGGCTGCACGGGCCGCATTTGCGCAGCGGCCAGCATCAGCAATACCGCGATCAGCAAGCCGAGCAGGATGTCGCGAGGCGCGATCGTGTTGTTGAGCAACAACCAGATCGCAACGAGAACCAGCGTCAGCAACGGCGGCACGCGCATCAGGGCGTCACCTCCACCGCAGACTGAGAATGCACGAGCCGGATGTATACCTCGGGCGCATGCAGCGATCGCGCTGCCGATTCGAGATAGGTCATGGTCGGTCCGGCACCGATCGTCAGCCCCAGGCACAAGACGATGAGGAAGGCAACGGGTCCGACTTCGATCAAGCGAAGCCGCGGCGTCGTGCGTCCGGTTACCGACCAGAACAACCGCAAACCGATGCGCGTCAGTGCGATGACGGCTGCCAGCCCCGTCGTGAGCACGGCCGCGACGAACAACCATTCGTACCACGTCTCCGGCGTATCCATCGGCGTCGTGATCACAACGTGCATCATCGCGAACTTCGCGATGAAGCCCGACAGCGGCGGCAATCCAGCCACGAGCAGCACACAACACACGAACGACATCCCCAGGAAAGCCATCGCTGCGGGGATCGCGATGCCCACCTCATCGTCCGGCGAGTGCGGATCCGGCGGCTCCTTCACGCCGAAACCGACGTACGTGACATCCGGAAGCGGCGCGAGATCGGCGTCGTTGGGTACCGAAAAAAGCCGCATGCGCTCCGTCAAACCGTTCAACATGTAGAACGCGGCGGCGGCGAGCACAGAGCTTGCGAGGTAGAACAGCAACGGTGCCGTCAACTCCTCGTTGCGCAAACCGAGCGCCATCAGCAACAAGCCCGACGAGGCGGCGACGGAATAAGACACCAATCGAGAAAGCTGCTGCGCAGCAAACATGCCGATCACGCCGTAGGTCACCGTGGCCGCTCCGCCGTAGAACAAGCCCTCGTCGATGAACGAGGTCTGCTCGTCCGCCGAAGCGAGCAACGTGCCGACGCGTATGACGGCATAGACACCGACTTTCGTGAGCAGCGCGAAGACCGCAGCGACCGGCGCGCTCGCGGTGGAATAGGCGGTGGGCAGCCAGAAGTTGAGCGGCCAGATACCCGCTTTGACGAGGAACGCAATGCCGAGAATGGCCGCGCCTGCCTCGAACAGAGAGCGATCGTCCGGATCGAGCAACGTGATCCGCACGGCCAGATCGGCCATGTTCAGCGTGCCCGTCATGCCGTAAATCATCGCCACGCCGATCAGGAACAAGAACGACGCAGTCAGATTGACGGCGATGTAGTGCAACCCCGACTTCACGCGCGACGGACCGGAGCCGTGCAGCAGCAGTCCGTAAGAGGACGCAAGCAGCACCTCGAAGAATACGAACAGATTGAAGAGATCGCCGGTCAGGAACGCACCGTTCAGCCCCATGAGCAGGAACTGAAACATCGAATGAAAGCCCGGCGCGACGCGATCCCAGCTCGCCAGCGAGTAAATGAGCGAGGCGAGACCCACCAGCGAGGTGAGCGTCAGCATCATCGCGGTGAAGCGATCGACGACGAGCACGATGCCGAACGGCGCCGGCCACGCGCCGATGTTGTAGACGCCGACGCCCTCCTGCCACATGTGCGGCATGGAATCGGTCGTCAGATAGAGCAGCGTCAATGCGGCCGCGAGCTGCACGAGCACCGAGCCTACTGCCAACGTCGCGCGCACTTCATACCGATCCGGAATCAGCAGGATCAGCGCGCCGACCAGCAGCGGCGTCACGACCGGGACGACTTGTAAATGCTGGAGCCAGGCGATCATGCGTCGGGCTCCCTGCCGTCGACGTGATCCGTGCCCGTGAAGCCGCGTGCGGCGAGCAGCACGACCAGGAACAGCGCGGTCGTTGCAAAGCTGATCACGATGGCCGTCAGAACGAGCGCCTGGGGCACGGGATCCGCATAGAGCGACGGATCGATCGCGCCTTCCTGATTGATGATCGGCGGCTTATCCGTAACGAGGCGGCCCATGCCGAAAATGAACAGGTTCACGGCATAGGACAGCAGCGCCAGTCCCATGATGACCTGGAACGTTCGCGGCCGTAGCAACAGCCAGACGCCGGAGCCCGTGAGCACGCCGATTGCGAGGGCGAAGATCGCTTCCATCAGACCTCCGCCACCGTGACTCGCACCGGCGTTTCGACGCTGTCGTCGGGCGGCAATGTCTTGCGCGGCCGGCGCAGCGATTGGTGCGCGATCGCAATGAGCATCAGCACGGTGCCGCCGACGACGACCATGAACACTCCGAGGTCGAAGAGCAGCACGCTCGACAGATGCACGTCACCGACGAGCGGCAAATGTCCGTCCCATTCGAGACTCGTGAGGAACGGCCGCGCGGCAAACCAAGCCAGTATGCCGGCGATGCCTGCAGCCATGAGCCCGGCGCCCATCCAATATTGCGGGTGAATGCGCAAGCGCGACTCGACCCACAACACGCCGCTCGTCATGTATTGAACGATGATGGCGGTCGCCATCACGAGACCGCCGACGAACCCGCCGCCGGGCGCATTGTGGCCGCGCAGCAGGAAATAGATCGAGACGAGCCCCGCCATCGGCAGCAGCATGCGTGCGACGGTAGCCGGAATACGCAAATAGCCGCGCGGCAATCCTTCGCCCGACTCGAGCGCCTCGCGTGCAGCGTCTTCACGTTGCGCGCGCGGCGGCACGCGACTCTCCGGCGCGGGACGGAAACGTCGCAGCAGCGCGTACACGGTCAATGCGACGACGCCGATGACCGTGATCTCGCCCATCGTATCGAAGCCGCGGAAGTCCACCAGGATGACGTTCACGACATTGCGCCCGCCGGCTTCGCTCAACGAACGACTGATGAAATACGGCTCGAGCACCTCCACCGGCGGTCGTGTGAGCACGGCAAAAGCGAGGATCGCAACGCCTGCGCCCACGGTGCCGGCGAGGACGATGTCGCGAACGCGACGTGCCCTCGCCCGCAACGTGCGTCGCCGCGGATCGTCGAATTCGAGACGGCGCGGCATCCAGCGCAAGCCGAGCAGCAACAGCACGGTCGTCACGACCTCGACGGCAATCTGAGTCAGAGCCAGATCCGGCGCTGAAAACCAAGCGAATGTCAGACAGGTGACGAGCCCGGCGCCGCCGACCATGATCAATGCCGCGAGCCGGTGGAACTTCGCCTGATTCGCTGCGCCGATGGCGCACGCACAACCGACGAGCCATAACACGACGAAAATCGGATTGATGGGCGTCAGCTTCATGTCTCCGGCAGGCCAGCCGTAACCCCATAGCGGCACAAAGGCCGTCGCGAAGGCGACGAACACGATGAGCAGGAGCTGCATCTGCAGGCGGCGCGAAGAAATCATCCGGATCAGGCGGTCGCACATTCGGATGATCGCCACCATCACGATGTCGAATGCGCGACGGCCGTCGACCGGGGCGCGTACGGGTGCGCGACCGAGCGCGCGCTCGCTGCGCCGATACAGCAACACATAAAAAATGATGCCGCCGATCAAGGCCAGGAAGCTCATGGCCAACGGCACCGTAAAGCCGTGCCACACTTGCAAGCTGTAGTCCGGCGTTTCATCGCCCAGAATGGCACCGATGGCGATGTTCAAGAACGGTCCGATCGTGCGCCCCGGCAGCGTACCGACGAGCACGCAGGCGATCACGAGCAGCAAACTCGGCAGCAACATGCCGCGCGTCGGCTCATGCGGTTTGCGCGGCAAGTCTGTGGCAAGCGGTCCGTAGAACACTTGGTGAATGAATCGCACCGAATAAGCGACGCTGAACATGCCGGCCAGGGTCGCAGCGGCCGGCAGTACGATGCGAATCAGCGGCCCCTCGCCGGCAAAAATGGTTTCGTGAAAGAACATTTCCTTGGATAGGAATCCGTTCAGCAGGGGCACGCCTGCCATGGCCGCGGCAGCCACGAGCGCAACGGTCGCGGTCAGCGGCATCGCATGCGCCAAGCCGCTGAGGCGTTTCATGTCGCGCGTTCCCGTTTCGTGATCGACGATGCCGGCGGCCATGAACAGCGAGGCCTTGAACGTCGCATGGTTCATCATGTGAAAGACGGCGGCGACCAACGCGAGCTCGCTGTTCATGCCGAGCAGCAGCGTGATCAGCCCGAGATGGCTGATCGTCGAATAAGCAAGCACGCCTTTCAGATCGCGCTGGAAGATGGCAGCAAAGCCGCCGATGAGCAGCGTCGAGAGTCCCGCGCTGCAAACCAGCCAAAACCACAAATCGGTGCCATGCAGCACCGGCCAGAGACGCGCCAGCAGGAACACCCCCGCCTTCACCATCGTCGCCGAATGCAGGTAGGCCGACACCGGCGTCGGTGCAGCCATCGCGTGCGGCAACCAGAAATGGAACGGGAACTGAGCGCTCTTGGTCAGCGCACCGAGCAGGATCATGCTGAGCATCACCGGATAGGCGGGATGCTGGGTGACCGTGCCCTTCGCGGCGAGCACGGTATCCAGGTCGTAACCGCCGGCAATCTCCCCTAGCATCACGACGCCGACCAGCAAGCACAGCCCGCCGGCGACGGTGACGGTCATGGCCATACGCGCACCGCGGCGTGCCTCGGCACGGTGATACCAATACGCGATGAGCATGAACGAGGTCAGGCTCGTCAGCTCCCAGAACACGACGAGCTGAATCAGATTCCCGGACAGCACGATGCCGAGCATCGCGCCCATGAACGCGAGCAGGAACGAGAAGAAGCGCGGCACCGGATCTTCCGGCGACATGTAGTAGCGCGCATAGAGCACGACCAACGCGCCGATCAGCGAAACCAAAGTGGCGAACAGCCAGGCAAACCCGTCCATTCGCAAAGAGAACACGAGCTGCAGCGCAGGAACCCAGTTCCACTGAGCTCGTACGACCTGTCCGGCAGCGACGTCAGGGAACAGCGAAACGACCAGCGTGACGCAGGCGAGCGTCACCATCCCCGACAGCCAGACGGCGGCATTGCGGGCGTGGGATGGCAGAAAAGCGGCGCACAAAGACCCTATGAAAGGTATCAGTACGACAAGGGTCAGAGTCATCCGGTCTCCATTCAAGCGTTACGCTGGCAGACAGCGAGCACGCTCGACCGTACTTCATCGATGCGCAGGCAGCTCCCGCTCGTCCGCTGATTTCACACGCTCGGGCACTTGAGCGTGCGAAGACCGAGCGATGTGGTGTGCACGGAAGATAGCGAATTTTTCTCAACTCGTGGGCACAAATTGCTGTGCCGGCAGGATCTTGCAGTGCTTCCTTACGAAGCACCTTCCGGACATGGCTTGCCAAGCTCGGCGGATCAGTCGAAAGTGCGCGCCCCAATTCGAACTGACCAGACCCGACGCCATGACCGAGCTTCCCGATTGCCCGCAATGCGGCTCGAAACTCACGTACGAAGACGCGGACATGTATGTGTGTCCCGAATGCGCGCACGAATGGCCGCGCAATGCCCCCCAGGAAACGGAGCCGGACGAACGGCGCGTGGTGCGCGACGCCGTCGGTAACGAGCTCCAAGACGGCGATACGGTCATCGTCGTCAAGGACCTGAAGGTGAAAGGCTCCTCGCTCGTCGTGAAGCAAGGAACCAAGGTCAAGAACATCCGCCTCGTCGAGGGCGATCACGACATCGACTGCAAGATCGACGGCATCGGTCAGATGGGATTGAAATCGCAGTTCGTCAAGAAGGCGTAGCGGCGGAGATCGGGAAAAGGGAAAAGGGAAAAGGGAAAAGGGAAAGGGGAAAGAGGGAAAACCCGGCGGACGAAACAGTCACGCACATAGCGTGATCGCTACCGAAAAAATCGATCGCGCAAATGCGATACGGATCTTCGGCACCGCCCTTTCCCGATTCCCGGGCCCTCAGCACTCCACCACATTCACCGCCAGCCCACCGAGACTGGTCTCCTTGTACTTGGAGCGCATGTCGAGGCCGGTTTGACGCATCGTCTCGATGACGGCATCGAGGGAGACTTTGTGGCTGCCGTCGCCGTTCAATGCGAGATGAGCGGCGTTGATGGCTTTGACGGCGCCCATGGTATTGCGCTCGATGCAAGGAATTTGCACCAGGCCGCCGATCGGATCGCAGGTGAGACCGAGGTTGTGCTCCATGCCGATTTCTGCCGCGTTTTCGATCTGCGCGTTCGTGCCGCCGAGCGCAGCAGCGAGCCCTGCGGCCGCCATCGAGCAAGCGACGCCGATTTCGCCCTGGCAGCCCATCTCGGCTGCAGAAATGGACGCGCGCTTCTTATATAAGAACCCGATCGCTGCAGCCGTGTACAAGAGCTCGCGCGCACCTTGCGAACTTGCGTTCGGTACGAACGTCTCGTAGTACCGCAGCACGGCCGGTATGACACCCGCAGCACCGTTCGTCGGTGCCGTCACGACGCGGCCTCCCGCGGCGTTTTCTTCATTGACAGCAAGCGCCCACAGGCTTACCCACTCGAACACGTGTGCGGGTTCGATCCGCGGTCCTCGTGCGAGCAGGGCCCGATGCAACGCACCTGCACGGCGCTGCACCTTCAATGAGCCTGGCAACGTGCCGTCGCGCGCGATGCCCCGATCGATGCAGGCATGCATTGCTGCGCGCACCGCATCGACATAGGCATCCGTCTCCGCCAACGGTCGCCATGCACGCTCGTTGCGGCGCACGACCTCGGCGATCGAAATTCCTTCCCGCTCGCAGATCCCCAGCAGTTCTCGTGCCGAATCGAATGGATGAAGCACGGCGACGGCACGTTCGTCCGACGGCTCGCCTTCCTTGACGATCGCTCCTCCGCCGATGGAGTAATAGCACCGCGTCAGTCGAGAGCCGTCGGCGAACTTCGCCTTCAGCTCGAGCGCATTGGGGTGCGCGGGCAAGAACGTCCCGCGGTGAAAACGCAAATCGGCGTCCGGATCGAATCCGACCGCAATGCGACCATCGAGCTCGAGACACTGCGATGAGCGAATCGATTCGACGATGACGGGCACCGCATCCGGATCGACGCGCTCAGGATCCCATCCGGACAAACCCAATATGATCGCCGTGTCGGTAGCGTGTCCCTTACCCGTGAGAGCCAACGATCCATACAGATCGCACTCCACCCCCAATACGCCACGTGCATCGGCCGCAACCACCTTCGCAAAATCGCGCGCCGCCCGCATCGGACCGACCGTATGAGAGCTCGACGGCCCGATACCGATCGTGAAGAGGGAGAAGAGGGTCATGGCTCGTGACTCGTGGCTCGTGGCTCGTGGCTCGTGGCTCGTGGCTCGTGGCTCGTGGCTCGTGGC
>CALEKY010000069.1 GCA_937902995.1 uncultured Sinobacteraceae bacterium | reverse complement strand
GGCGCATCGTCCGTGGGCGCAAATCGAGGATGCCGACATGGCACACCGTCCGTGGTTCAACGCTGCGTGACATCGACCAGACGTCGACGAGTTGCTCGTATTCGTAAGAGATTCGTAACTGGGGTACTTGAACATGAAAACGAAAGTGACGATCGGTGCTGCAATGCTCCTGGTTCTCGGTTCCTCGCTAGCCGGCGGCAAGATCTATCAGAAGGAGACGTCAGGCGCCGCTCCGGAAGTGGTGCCTGCTTCGATTCAAGTCCAAGAGGAGCTCACGCCGGCGACGATCGCGAAGTGGAAAGCCACTGCCGCAACGGTCGACGGTCCTGCGTTGCTGCCCATCTGATATGCGGACGCGATGGCGGTCGATATCGACCGCCATCGACGCATTACGTCGCGCACGGCTGTCTGCGTCCGCCGACAGCGACAAAAAATGTGCGCGGAATCACACAGCGACGTGCATGCAGCGTCGCTGTGATCACATTTGCTTCGTTGACATATTTGCGCTGCGTATAGCACCCTAGCTTCGTTGTGAGATTCGCGCGCATGCGCGCGGAGCTCGAAGGCAAACTCGCCGAAAGGCGAGGACGCAAAGCCACCGGTCTACGGGATGTGTCCTAGGACAGCGGGGTTGCCAGCGCGCCGCCTCTAATCACGTTCGCGAGGCTGCAAACCGGCGACGTCTCGCATCTTCGCCGGTGGTTCAGCGGTTGCCGTTGTGGTGTTGTGGTACTTCGGCGTTCCGCACTTCATGCAGCAGCAGTCAACGAACAAGACCTTCTCGCCGCGCGTATCTCCGATCGCTCGTCTACTGGCGGTTTGCGTTGCCGCCGTTGCGTGCCAATGCGCGAGTGCCGAGCCCGAGTTGCTCAATGCTGCGGCGCCCGACTTCGCGTTGCGCTCGCTGAGCGATTCGAACGTCAGGCTCTCCGAGTTCTTCGGCGAAGTCGTGCTCGTCAATTTCTGGGCGACATGGTGCGGATCGTGCCGTCAACAAATGCCGCAGCTCGAGGAGTTGCACGAAAAGTATCGACGCGCCGGGTTGGTCGTGCTCGGCATCAACATCGACGAGGAGCGCGACGCGGCCGTCGAAATGGTCGCGGCGCTGAACGTGTCCTATCCGATCCTGTTCGATACGCGCAAGGAAGTTGCGCGTGCCTATCAGCTCGGAACGCTCCCGCTCACCGTGCTCATCGATCGCGAAGGCACCGTGCGTTACGTCGCGGAAGGGTTCAAGCCCGGTTACGAGAAGCGCTATACGGAGAAGCTTCGCGAGTTGCTCGGCGAATGAATCGCAGATTTCTGCTCATCAAGTCCTCATCATGAACAACGATCGGCGGATACAAGTTGGATTTATGTGTCGCAGATTCTTGATCGCTTGCCTGTGGATGGCCGTTGCGTTCACGTCGGCGTTTGCGCAGGAGCCGCAAGTGTCCGAGGACTTCAAGAGCCTGGATCAGGAAGTGCAGTCGCTCAAGAAGGAAGTGCTCGACCTCAACCGCGAGCTGTTCGTGCTGGAAGAGGAATTGCTGTTTCCGGCCAATACGCAGGTCGCGATCTTCGTCTCCATGGACGTCGGCGAGTTCTTCGCGCTCGATTCGGTGACGATCAAATTGGACAACAAGGAAGTGGCGAACTACCTCTACACGCCGCGCGAAGCCGAAGCGCTGCTGAAAGGCGGCGTGCATCGCGTGTACATCGGCAACCTGAAGGCAGGCGAGCACGAGCTCATCGCGATCTTCACCGGCCAAGGCCCGAATGCGAGGGACTACCGGCGCGGTGCGACGGTGAAGCTCGAGAAGGGCGTCGGCGCCAAGTACGTGGAGCTCAAGATCAGCGACCGGGCTTCGCGCGCTCAGCCCGAATTCATCGTCAAGCAATGGGATTGACCGCTCCGAGGCGGCGAATCGCGTCCGGGTGCGGCTGCGCATGATTCGGCTCATCAAAGCGAAGTTCCAGTTCCAGCGAATTGCGCTCGCAGCGACGGGGGCGTTCTGCGTTGCGCTCGCTGCTGGGGCCTCGGAAGAAGTCGAGCGCCCGCTCGTCGGTACCCCGCAACCCGTGAAGGATCTGCATTGGGGCGACGTCCTCTTTTATTTCTATCAGGACGATTTCCTGCAAGCGCTCACGCGGCTCGGCGCGGCGCAGGATTTCAATCGCCTGACCCACCACACCGTGGAAGCCGAGCTGTTGAAAGGCGGGCTGTATCTCTCGCTGGGTCAGCACGAAGAGGCAGGACGCATTTTCCGGATGCTGCTGAACGACAACGTGCCGCTCGATGTCCGTAACCGCGCTTGGTTCTATCTGGCCAAGGTCTGGTATCAGCGCAATTACCTGCAGGAAGCCGCCGATGCGCTTGCTTCCATTCGCGGCGCACTTCCGGGAGACCTCGAGCCGGAGCGTCATTTGCTCGAAGCGCAAGTGCTGATGTATCTCGGACGGTACGACGATGCCGTGCGAGCGCTCGAGCGATGGCAGCCGGGCGGCAAGCGTTTGGATGCGTGGTCGGCGTACGCGCGATTCAATATAGGTGTTGCGTTCGTGCGCACCGGTCGCATCGACGACGCGGCGCGGTTGCTCGATGCCGTCGGACAGATTTCGCCGCAGACCGAAGAGCTCGCAGCGCTGCGCGACAAGGCGAATCTTGCGCTCGGCTTCGCATGGTTGAAGGACGGCAAGCCGAACGAGGCGAAAGCCGTCTTGCAACGCGTGCGGCTGCGCGGACCGCAGTCGAACAAGGCCTTGCTGGGCGTCGGTTGGGCGGACGCGGCCGAACGTCGTTTCACGAAAGCGCTCGTACCTTGGCTCGAGCTGCGCGACCGCAACCTGCTCGATGCTGCCGTGCAGGAAGCGCATCTCGCCATTCCGTATGCCTACGCGCAACTCGATGCGACACGACAGGCGGTCGAGCAGTACACGCGGGCCGTCGAGGCATTCGAGCAGGAATCTCGGCGCATCGATCAGTCGATTGCCGCGATCCGCGAGGGACGGCTGCTCGATGCCATCATCGAAAACGATCCAGCCGACAAAGTGGGCTGGTACTGGCAATTGCAGAACCTGCCCGATGCGCCCGAGACGCGCTACCTGTATCACTTGCTGGCTTCGCACGAGTTCCAGGAAGGCCTGAAGAACTATCGGGACCTCAAGCTGATGCAGCGCAATCTCGCGAGCTGGGAGCTCAGCCTCACCGCTTTCGAGGACATGGTCGACACGCGCCGCCAGGCCTTCGAGCAGCGCACGCCCATGCTTCAGCAAGTGCTCGATCGTGTCGATCTGGATGGTCTCGAGGCGCAGCAGCGTGAGCTCGAGCTCAGAGTCGACGAGATCGAGCGCGAAAACGACGTCGCAGCGCTTGCAACAGCGCGCGAACGCGAGCAGTGGGAGAAGATTCTCCGCATCGAGGAGGTACTGCAGCGTGCCGATCCGAGCGATCCGCTCGTCGAGGAGATGCGCGAGAAGGCGCGCCTCGTGAAAGGCCGCTTGTTGTGGGATTTCAATTCGAGCTACAAGGCGCGTCTGTGGAAAGTGCGCAAGGAGCTGCGCGAGCTGAACGTCGCGGCGGCCGAAGCGCGGCGGCGCTGGGTGCTCGTCGAGCGTGCTCGCGAGGAATTCCCCGCGCGCACCGAACAGTTTGCCGAGCGAGTCGCCGGCCTCAAGCCGCGTATTGCTCAATTGAGCGGTCGTCTCGAGCGCGCCGCTGAAGCTCAGAATCGTTATCTCGCCCACATCGCCATCCGCGAGCTCGAATCGCAGAAGAAGCGCCTTGCCGAATACTCGTTGCAAGCACGCTTTGCGTTGGCGTCCATCTATGACCGTGCGTCGAGCGCTGCGCCGTCGGCGGGAGGCACGGAATGAGCGCGCGGTCGACAGTGTTGCGCGTCGTCGTTGCCGCGGTGTGTGCGCTCGGCGTTGCCGCTGCCGGAGCGGCCGATCGCAAGAAGCCGACCGGCACGATCAAGGATCTCGAGGATCGCGAAGTTCAGGTGACGCGCGATCCGCCGACGAGCGTACAGCCGCAGCAGGCGATCGAGCAGTATCGGCGTTTCCTCGAGCTCGATTCCACGAACGAGCGACTGCGGGCCGAGGCGATGCGCCGCCTGGGCGATTTGCAGCTCGAGGTGGACGAGGGCGTCCGCGCTGACGGTGCCGACTTTCAGGGTCTCGAGGCAAAGGAGGCGATCCAGCTTTACGAAGCGCTGCTGAGCTCGTACCCGGATTACGAGCGCAACGATGCAGTCATGTATCAGCTGGCGCGCGCCTATGAGCGCGAGACCAATCTCGAGAAGTCCCTCGAAGTGTTGAGCCGGCTCGTCACGACGTATCCGGCGAGCCAATGGACGACCGAAGCGCAATTCCGGCGGGGCGAGATCCTGTTCAGCTCGGGTCGCTATCGCGAGGCCGAAGGCGCTTATGAGGCGGTGGTCAAAGCCGGTGCGGATTCGGGCTTCTACGAGCAAGGCCTGTACAAGCACGGCTGGTCGTTGTTCAAACAGGGGCGCGGCGAGGAGAGCGTCGATTCGTTCCTCAAGGTGATCGACAGCGTGCTCGCCTCGAACGGCAACCTGCGTTCGAACGATTCGCTCACACGTCCGGAGCGCGAGTTGACCGACGACACGTTCCGCGCGATCGCGATTACGTTCTATGACCTTGACGGTCCCGATTCGCTGGACGCTGCACTGCGCGAGCGAGGCGATCCGGTGTATGCACACCTGTTATACGAAACGCTCGGCGATCTCTATATAGAAAAGGAGCGCTATCAGGATGCAGCGCTCGCGTTCGAGGCGTTCGCGAAACGTCGCCCCGACGATCGATTCGCTCCATCGCTCCAAGTGCGCACGATCGAGGCTTACGAGAAGGGCGGGTTTGCCTCGTTGGTGCTGGAGAGCAAACAAGCCTTCGTCGAGCGGTATGCGTTCGGCTCGCCGTTCTGGAGAACGCGAACGGTCGACGACGCGCCCGAAGTGGCAGCCCTGTTGAAGAGCAATCAAAAGGACTTGGCCGAGTACTACCACGCGCAAGCGCAACGATCGAAGCAGCCCGAGGATTACAACGCTGCCGCACGTTGGTATCGCGCCATGCTCGATTCCTTCCCGCAGGATCCAGAAGCGCCTGCCACGCGATTCTTGCTCGGCGATGTGCTGTTCGAGTCCGGCCGCTTCGCCGAGGCGGCCAAGGAGTATGAACGTACGGCGTACGACTATCCGTTGCATGCGAAGGCGGCGGCGGCCGGTTACGCGGCGCTCGTCGCTTACGAAAGGCATGAAGCGACGCTGACCGGCCAATCGAAGGACCTGTGGCATCGCCAGGGTATCGAGAGCTCGATCATGTTCGCGACGAGCTTCCCTGAGCATCCCGAATCCGCGCGCGTTCTGACCAAGGCCGACGAGGCGCTGTTCGCCTTGAACGAGTTCGATCGCGTGATCGAGGTGTCGCAACAGATTCTCGAGCGGCGTCCGCCGGTCGAACGGTCGTATCAACGTACCGCAACGACGTTGCTCGCCCATGCGCTGTTCGACCGCGGCCGTTTCGCCGAAGCGGAGCAAGCCTATATCCGGGTGCAGGGCTATCTGGCACCGAACGACGAAGAGCGTTCCGCCATCGAGGAGCGCATTGCGGCTTCGATTTACAAACAGGCCGAGGCCAAGCAGAGCGCAGGCGATGCCAACGGTGCGGTGGACGATTTCTTGCGCGTTGCGGTGCTCGCGCCGAACTCCAAGGTGCGCGCGAACGCGGAATTCGATGCGGCCAGCATTCTGTTGAGAAATCAAGAATGGGCGCGTGCCGCGCAAGTGCTCGAAACTTTCCGGCGGACACACCCGAACCACGAGCTGGTCCCCGAAGCCACGCGGTCGTTGGCGGTCGCTTATCTGGAATCGGGCCGCGGCGGCGATGCGGCCGTCGAATTCGAGCGCGTGGCGGCGCGTGCGGAAGAGCCCGTCGATATTCGGCGCGAAGCGCTGTGGCAGGCCGCTACGTTGTACGAAAAAGCCGGGTCTCAAGCGAATGCGGCCCGCACCTACGCAAGCTACGTCAAGCAGTTCCCGTCGCCGTTGGATCCGGCGCAGAACGCGCGCCAAAAGCTGGCGGACATGGCGAAGGCACAAAACGACCTGCGCACGCGTTCGCAATGGATCAACGAAATCATCGCGGCGGATAAGGCTGCGGGGGCGAACCGCACGGACCGCAGCAGATACCTTGCTGCACGTGCGACGCTCGAGACGGCGGAGGGGCCGGTTGCGATGTTCAATTCGATCAAGCTCGTTGCGCCGCTCGACAAGTCGCTCAGAGCCAAGCGCGCGGCGATGGAACGGGTCTTGAGCATCTACGGCGAGGCGCTCGATTACGGCGTGGCCGAGGTGACGACTGCGGCGACGTACGGAATGGGCGAGCTCTATCGGCAATTTGCCGCCGATCTGTTGGCGTCCGAACGGCCGCGCGACCTCGACGAAGATGCGCGCGAACAGTACGACGTGCTGCTGGAGGAACAGGCATTCCCGTTCGAGGAGAAGGCCATCGAGCTGCATGAGACCAATGCAAGACGTGCGGCCGACGGCATCTACGACGAATCGGTGCAGAAGAGCTTCGAAGTGCTCGCCAAATTGAAGCCGGCCCGGTACGCGAAGACGGAGATCAGTGAGGACTATGTTCCGGCGATGCACTAGCAGGCGATTGGCGCGCGCGGTACCGCAGCAGGCATTGCTGCTGCTGGGCGCGTTCCTCTTGTCGGGCTGCGGTTCGACGTCCGCAGTCAAGCCGACAGCATCCGAAACGAAAGCGTCCGTGCCCGCGCAGCCGCCGGTGTCGTCCGCACAGACCTTCCCTCTCGAAGGCGAGCGATCGCGATCGTCGGCGAGTGCGAACACGCAAGCTCCTGGAGTGCAACAGGATGGCTCGGCACCGGAGATGTCGCTTCCGCCCGAGGCGCTGCAAGAGTTCGATCGGGCCGTTGCGTTGGTCAACGCGGGTAATTCCGGCGCGGCCGAGCAGGCATTCAGTTCGCTCGCCGAGAAATACCCGATGTATTCCGGCCCGCTCGTGAACCTCGGCATCTTGCAGTCCAAGGCAGGGCGGTTCGAGGAGGCCGAGAAGAGCTTGAAAGCTGCGCTCGAGCGCAAGCCGGATCATGCGGCGGCATACAACCAACTCGGCATCGTGTATCGCCATCAAGGACGTTTCAAAGAGGCCGAAGCCGCATACGTGCGCGCCGTGGAGATCGATCCCAACTACGCGAACGCCTATCTGAATCTCGGAGTGCTGTGCGACTTGTATCTGCAGCAGCCACAACGCGCACTCGAATCGTTCGAGCGTTACCTGGCGTTGTCGTCGGCGCCGGACGAGAGGGTCGCCAACTGGGTGAGAGAATTGAAAGTGAGGCTCGAAAGCGCGCAGCGCGCATCGGGAGCAGGGTCATGAGGAGATCGTTCGCGCGTATGGTGTCGCTCGTCGCTAGCGCGACGTTCGCGATGCACGCATTCGGTGCGGAGCCCGAGGCGACCGAGGAGCGGGAGGAGAAGCCGGTACAAGAGAGCGCCGAGCCGCAACGGACGTCATCCGCGTCGCGCACCGATCGGTTGGAGCTCGACACGACGGTCGTGACGGGTAATCGCGAGTTGCCGAAGGTTCTTTACATCGTGCCGTGGAAGAAGGCCGATATCGGTGAGCTTCCGGGGCAGCCGTTCAATACGCTGCTGGACGAAGTTCTGACGCCGGTCGATCGTGACGTTTTTCGTCGGGAAGTGACGTATTACGAAGCGGTGACGAGCGGCGGCGGCGATTCCGCCGTGCCGGCCGTGCCTTCCGGTCGCGGAGCTGAGAAGTAAGTCTCAGCATTCGAGCCTTATGTCACGCAATTTTGCACATCGCACTTGAGACAACCGCCTCAAAGCCTTCAACAGGAGTCTATTCGATGAGCTTCTTTGACTACGTGGTCAACTTCTTCCGTGAGGGCGGTCCATTCCTCTATTTGTTGGCCACGATCTTCGTCGTGGGCATCGCCATCGCCATCGAGCGATACATCTTCCTCACCGCGGAGATGACGAACAACCGACGCGTGTGGAATCAAGTTGCGCCGTTGATCGCGAACGGCAACTTCAAGCAGGTGATCGCGATCACGCAGAAGTCGAGCGCGTCGATCGCAACGGCGCTCAACTACGGCATCGCACGGATCGCCGGCGCCCGTCGTCGCGACGACATCGAGAAAGCCATGGACGAGAGCTTGCTCGAAGTGATTCCGCGCATCGAGAAGCGCACGCCATATCTGCAGGCGCTCGCGAACATCGGCATGCTCACCGGTCTGCTCGGTACGGTTATCGGCCTGATCGCCGCCTTCGCATCGATTGCGACGGCGAATCCGGCGGAGAAGGCGAGTCTGTTGGCAGCGAGCATTTCCGTCGCCATGAACAACACGGCTTCGGGTCTGTTCGTTGCGATCACGTTGTTGTTGGCGCACATGTTCCTCGAGGCGAAGACCACGAAGCTCATCGACAGCCTCGAAATCGCCAACGTGAAGTTCCTGAACTCGGTCGTCGAACGTCGGCAGGAGACGGAGGCCGAGCCTGCAGCCGCACCGCGCGGCCGTCAGGCGCACGGAATCGCGTAAGTCGTTTGAGCCGCGCGAGACACCGAGGAACTCTTTCATGGCGCAGTCGAAAGTCGCGAGGCGAGTGCGACGCAATCATGAGCGCTATCGCGGGCGGCACGAGATCAATGTCGTCCCGATGGTCGACATGATGCTGATCCTCATTTTCTTCCTGATTTTCAGCGCCGTCTTCACGAAGACGAACATTCTCGAGCTCAATCTGCCTGGGGCGGATGCTGCCGTGCCGGATCTGCCCGAGGGTCTGAATCTGGAAGTCATCATTCGCAAGGAAGGCATCGAGGTCGCCGATCGCGGAACTGGCGTGTTGAAGACCGTGCCGCGTGTCGGCGAGGTCTACGACCTGAAGGCGCTGTCGGAGTATCTGCAGCTCGTCAAATCCAAGTATCCCGACAAGACCGATGCGACGATCCTGCTCGAACAGGACATTCAGTACGAAACGCTGGTCAAGGTGATGGACACGGTACGCGTGTTCCAGGTGCCGGGATCGAATTGGGATCTGGCGGAGCTGTTCCCTGACGTCTCGGTGGGAGACGCGCCGACATGACGCCGTATCGCATCAAACGTCATCGCAAGCGTCAGGCATCGACGCACGGCGCGAACCACATGACGCTCGTGCCGTTCATCGACATGCTGATGATCCTGGTCGTGTTCCTGCTCGTGCACACGTCCGACGTCGAGATCTTGCCGAACACGAAAAACATCTCGATTCCCGAGTCGGTGGCGGACAAGAAGCCGCGCCCGAGCGTCGTCGTGATGATCACGAAGGGCGAAGTGCTCGTCGACGGCCGCCTCGTCGCAACGATTCCCGAGGTGATTGCCTCGAACGAGACGGTGATTCGGCCGTTGAAGGAAGCGCTGCAATCGCAAGCAGACACCGTGCTGCAAGACGCAGCGCAGATGGATATCAAGGACCGCGAAGTGACGATTCTCGGCGACCGCGCCACGCCTTACAGCGTGCTGCGTAAGGTCATGGCGACTTGTACGGACGCGGATTACGGCAAGGTCTCGCTCGCCGTCGTCGAGAGCGAGCTGAAACAGACCACGCCGGCACCGGCACGCACTGCGCAACTCATTCATTGACGGCCATGACGCTCGCACCGTTTTATCGACTGTATGAGTTGCCCTGGTCGCCGACCGAGGAGATCGAGGCCCGTTTCCGCAAGATCGTGTGGACGGCGTTCGCGATCTTCGCGGTGTTCGCGATCCTCATTCCGTTGCTGCCCGTCCCGGAGAGGACTCGGTCGACGGCACCGGAAATTCCCGATCGCATCGTCAAGCTCGTGATCGAGAAGAAGGCCCCACCGCCGCCGCCTCCGCCGCCGAAGGTAGAGGAGAAGAAGCCCGAGCCTCAGAAAGTGGAGCCGAAGCCGGAGCAACCGAAACCTCAGCCGAAGGTGGAGGACGCACGCGAACGGGCGCAGAAGTCGGGCTTGCTGAAATTGCAGGATCAGCTCGCCGATTTGCGCGATAGCGCCATCGTTGAGAAAGCGGCGCAAACGCGGAACCTCACCGGCAAAGTCGACGAGCAGACGCGCTCGGAGCGTTCGTTGCTGACCTCCAAGGTCGGTACCGGCAGCGGAGGCATCAACACTGCTGCGCTCAGCAGAGGTTATGGCGGGGGCGCAGGTTCTCTGAGCGGACACACGACCACTCAGGTCACTTCCGCCGTGCTCGAGCGCCAGGCTCAGGACAACGTACGTCGTGGTTCGGGCAGCAAGAAAGCTGCACGCACTGAGGAGGAAATCACGCTGGTGTTCGACCGCAACAGAGGCGCGATCGATTCGATCTACCAGCGAGCATTGCGCGAGAAGCCCGATCTCAAGGGCAAGCTCGTGCTCGAGCTGACGATCGCCCCTGACGGAACGGTCGTGCGTTGCGAGATCATCTCCAGCGAGTTGAACGATCCGGAATTCGAACGTCGGCTGGTCGCGCGCGTCAAACAGTTCCGGTTCGACGCGAAGGATGTGGAGGCGATTACGGTAACGAAGCCGATCGACTTCTTCCCGGCTTGAGGTCGCGTCACGGAGCGTTTTGCCGGCGACCCGACAGAATCGGACCCGCAACGCCGTTCATCTGCCTGCAGCCTCCGTTCGACGCCTCGCCGTTGCGAACACCAGCGCCCCTCGCAATGATCTGCGGTCAGGAGGCACTATGAACATCGAGTCGGAGATCCAGCACTTCAAAGGACTGTCCGCATTGGAGCAGGCGCGGTTCCTCGCTCGGTTCATGTACGAGCTCACCTTGGAAGCACGGAATTTCTACAGCCCGAAGGGCGAGCAGGAGATCGATGCGCCGAAGCTGCGGTTCATCAACGAGATTCAGCATCGGGTGACGCGCTTCATCGAACAGGTGCTGCTCGACGATCCGGCCCGCCCCAGCGACGATGTGATGCTGCGTCTGTTGCTTGCGCCGCGGGCGGAGAAAACTGCCGAATCTCTGCTGCATGCGGCGTACGCGCGCACGATCCAGGCGACCGCTTGACACCGCGTCCCGTTCGATCCCACTAGGATCCGACCCCAGGAAATACGAGGACGGCTCTTGCCGATTCCTCGGCTGCGGCCATGCGATAGACTTGCGCGCCTTGCGAAGACCGCTCGACTGTCGGATGGCTCGCCATGCCCCGCCAACATCTCAACTTTCCCGCGAAAGACGCTGAATTGCGCGAAGACGTGCATCGGCTCGGCGTGCTCGTCGGCGAGGTGATCCGCGAGCAGGGCGGCGAAGACTTGTTCGAGGCGGTGGAACGCAGCCGCCAAGCGGCCATCGCATGGCGCGAGGGCGAGACGCCGAACGCGGATGCATTGGTGCAGACGATCGGCGGGATCTCCGCGGAGGTCGCGCGCGATTTCTTGCGGTCGTTCTCCACGTGGTTCGAGATGGTGAACCTGGCGGAGAAAGTGCACCGCATCCGCCGTCGTCGCCAGTACTTGAACGAAGGAGCGAGGCAGCCGAGCGGCATCGAGGATGCGCTCGTCAAGCTCCACGCCA
The DNA here is from genome assembly GCA_937902995.1 of uncultured Sinobacteraceae bacterium. Taxonomy (GTDB): domain Bacteria; phylum Pseudomonadota; class Gammaproteobacteria; order Steroidobacterales; family Steroidobacteraceae; genus Steroidobacter. The sequence continues at coordinate 12,036 of CALEKY010000069.1, read as the reverse complement.
ACGGCGTGACCTTGGATCGCGTCCGTCGGTTGCTGGACGGGCTGCGCATCGAGCCGGTGTTCACGGCGCATCCGACGGAATCGACGCGCCGGACGCTATTGCGCAAACAACAAAAGGTCGCCCAACTGCTGCTGGGCCGGCTCGGCTTGACGTCGTTCGATATCGAAACGCGCACGATCTGGGAGCGAATACGCGCGGAGATCACCTCCGGATGGCAGACCGCCGAGAACTCCCGCGAACGGTTGACCGTGGCCGACGAACGCGAGCACGTGCTGTTCTTCCTCGTCGAAGTTCTGTACCAGATCGTGCCGGTCTTTTACGAAGAGATCGCGGAGACGCTGGTCAAGGTGTACGGCCCGGACGCCCGCAACGTGGAGCCGACTGAAATCCTGCGCTTCGGCTCATGGGTCGGCGGCGACATGGACGGCAATCCCGACGTGCACGCCAAGGCGATTCGCGAAACGCTGGCCCGCCATCAGCAACTCATCGTCAACAATTACTTCCTGGAATGTCAGGCGTTGCAGGAAGCGCTGTCCCAGAGCGCGACGCGGGTGGCGGTTTCGCCCGAGCTGCAAGCGCGCATCGAGCATTACATGGTGATGCTGCCGTCGGCGGGCACGCTGACGCCGGCACGGCACGACCGGATGCCGTACCGCGTGTTCCTGGGGCAGGTGCTCGAACGCTTGCGCTCCACCTACGAGGGCCGCCAGCACCAATACGAATCGGTAAACGAGTTTTTGAAGGACATCGAGCTGATTGCGGCCAGTCTGGCGGCCAACAAAGGCGAGCATGCCGGGTTGTTTCAAGTGAAACGGCTGCTGCGGCGCATTCGGACGTTCGGTTTCCATCTTGCAACGCTGGACATCCGCCAGAACGCTAGCGTGCATCGCGCCGTGATCGGTCAAGGTTTGGGCGATCCTGAGTGGGGCCGGAAGTCCCCGCATGAACGGTTGGCGCGGTTGCGCGATGCGTTGGACAAGGATGAAGGTCCCGACACCGTGCTCGATGCAACGGGCAAGCGCACGCTCTGGGTGTTCGAGGCGCTGACCCATTGCCGCCACCGGTACGGTCCGGAGGCGATCGGGCCGTACGTCGTGAGCTCGACACAAGGTGCGGACGACATTCTCTCGGTCCTCGTTCTCGCCCGTTGGGCGGACATGGCAGATCGCCGTTCGGGCGATGTGCCGGTGGATGTCGCGCCGCTGTTCGAATCGGCGGAGTCGCTCGAACGCTGCGGCGAAATCATCGAGCAGCTCTTCAGCGAGCCGGCCTACCGGCGTCACTTAATGAATCGAGGTAATCATCAGTACGTGATGATCGGTTACTCGGCCAGCAACCGAGATACCGGCATGATTCGTTCGCGCTGGCTGGTGCGGCGCGCGCAGGAAGCGTTGTTCGCTGCGGCCAAGCGGCATGGGATCGAGCTCACGCTCTTTCACGGTCAAGCAGGCAGCGCCGATCGCAGCGGAGGGCGTGCGGAAGTGCTCGTCCGTAGCGGACCTGACGATGCGCGCCAGGGGAGGCTGCGGCTCACCGAGGCCGGAGAGCTCATCAAGGAAAAATACGGGTTGCGGCCGATCGCGCTGCGGATCTTCGAGCAGGCATTTCATGCGCTGTCGCTGGCGAGCGCAGGGGCAATGGCGGCAGAGCAGGTGGAGCCGCGTTGGCGCGAAGCGATGGAACTGATGGCTGCCGAAAGCGGGCGCGTGTATCGGGCGATCGTGTTCGATGACCCCGAGTTCTACGCGTTCTTTCGTCAGGTCACACCGATCGATGTCATCGAGCGGATGCAGATCGGCTCGCGACCGTTGTTGCGCATGGATCGCACCGGTGTGGCGGCACTGCGCTCCATCCCATGGGCGCATGCATGGTCGCAATCGCGTTACATGCTGCCCGGCTGGTTCGGCGCCGGCAGTGCGCTCGAGAAGGCGATTGCATCGGTCGGACTGGAGACGCTCAAGGAGATGTACGAGCGCTGGTACTTCTTCGAGCAGCTGATCGATGAGATCGAGCTGGCATTGGCACGTGCCGACCTCGAGATCGCCGAGCACTACGAGCGGCTGGTCGATGCCGATCATCGGCGCTTCATTCCGGTCTTACGCGACGAATATGCGCGGACCAAGGCCCACATCCTGACGCTCAAAGGCAAAAAGCGACTGCTGGATGACGAGCCGACGATTCAGCGCTCGATTCGCTTGCGAGCCCCTTACATCGATCCGATGCACTTGGTGCAAGTGGAGCTTCTCCAACGCTGGCGTCAGGGCGGTCGCGACGACAAGGAGTTGCTTGCAGCGCTGTTGGCCTCGGTCACCGGCATCAGCCAAGCATTGCAAGGCGCGTGAGCCGTGCCGGCTCGGTTGGACCCTGCACCGAGCCTCAGGAGTTTTCCGACGCCAAGTGCGGCAGTAACCATGCAACGATTTGGTCGTGCCCGGTCGTGACATCCAGGAATTCTGGGCGCTCTTGGAGCAAGCGGTATGCGAACGCAATGACATCGGTCGCATGCTTGCGGCGCGATGCGGGTAATCGCAGCCATTCCTCCAGGATGCGCGCCCGTTCGTCGTGCTGTGCCATTTTCTCCCCCCAGCCGGAACACGCGCGCGGCGGACCATAGCAGCGCCGTTTCGCCGCTGCACTTCGAATTTGTCGCAACGGTGACGCAGGTCTCGTGATGTACCGCTTGCGATCATGGTGCGAAGTCGAAGCGCGACGGGCAGTTTTCGTTGTCCGGACGTCGTTTCGATGGGGCGCGAATGCCAGGTGAAAAATTGTTTGCGACATTCGCGGACCGAATCATGGGGACAACCACTGCCCCGAAAAGATGACGAATTCGCAATGTTGCGTCGCGGATGCGAAGCGCCGGCCGACGGGGAGAAGTTACGGCGAAAAAAGCGCTTTAGATGTGCACTAACCTATTCCAAATTCGCACGGTTGCGGCAGAATTGCGCCTCTTTTTGATTTCCCCCCAACTGTTGTGAGACTCCCTTGAACAAGAAAACTGCCAATCGTGCCTCGAAGCGAGCTTCGAAGGCTTCTCCTTGGAGTAAGGTTTCCCGAACCGGCAGCGGATTGCACGTCGAAGACTTTGTCACGTTTCGTCTGACTCGCTTGTCTAATGCGTTGCGCACCAACGTGACGAAGCGCTATCTGGAGGAGTTCGGGCTGAGCTTGCCGGAATGGCGCCTGTTGGCGCTCGTGACCCGCTTCTCGCCGCTGCGCTTCTCCGAGCTCACGGCGCGCAGCAACATGGACAAGGGCCAGGTCAGCCGGACGTTGCGGGTCATGACGAAACGCGGCTTGACCAAGACGAAGACACTCAAGCGCGGCAGTGCCTATGCCGAAGCGCTCGCTGCCCCGGTCGTCGTGTCGGTGACCGCCAAGGGCAAGGCGCTTTACAAGTCCGTATTGCCGACCGCTCAGCGCCGCCAGGCCGAGATTCTGCTGACCTTGTCTGAGAGCGAGCGCGTCGCCCTTTACAACACGCTCGACAAACTGTTCAGCGTGTACGGCGCCGGCATCTCCGACGACGTCGAGTAAGGTCCATCCATCTGTGGCGAAGCGCGGCCTGCAGCGATAGCGGCAGGTCGCGCCGTCGTCCGTCCTTTCTCCGAGGGGCGGGTTCAGCCGGCGATGATCCGATGCTGGCCTGTGCTCGATCGCTTCTCTTCGTACATTGCCGCATCGGCGCGGGCAATCATCGATTCGATATCGTCGTCCATCGTCACGTTGACGATGGTCGTGCCGATGCTGACATCCAGCGTATAGGGTCGCTTGGCAGCCGCGTTGAATGCGGCGAGCTTGTCGCGTAGGCGTTGCCGTAACGCGGTTGCATCGCGCGTCACGTGCGCGAGCGCAACGAACTCGTCTCCGCCGATGCGCGCCACGATGTCCGAGTCGCGAAACGTTTCGCGCAGGATATCGGCGGTGTCCTTGAGCGCTTGATCGCCGGCGAGGTGGCCGAGACGGTCGTTGATCTGTTTCAGACCGTTCAGATCGACGAAGAACACGCCCATCGTGTGACGCTCGCGTTTGGCGACCTTGAGCGCTTGATGCGCCAGTTCGAAGAACCCGCGGCGATTCTTGAGCTGCGTGAGGTCGTCCACGAGCGAGAGACTCTTCAACAGCTCGGCATTCCGCCGTAGCGCTTCTTCGCGTTCGCGCAGCGCGACGTCGGCGCGGTGTCTGTGAATGGCAACTTCGATCGCCGAGCGCAACTCGACCTCCTGGAAAGGCTTCAAGATGTAGCCGAGAGGTCCGGTGCGAACCGCCCGCTGGAGCGTTTCGATGTCGCGATGACCGGTCAAGAAGATCACCGGGATCTGCGCCCGCTCGAGAATCATGCGTGCGGCCTGGATGCCGTCGACCTCTCCGCGCAAGCTCACGTCCATCACAATGAGGTCCGGTCGCAGCTCTTGTGCCATCCGCACGGCTTGCACGCCTTCGCTCGCAATGCCGGCAACGCGATACCCCAGGTGGACCACCGTTTCCTGAAGATCCTGCGCGACGATGCCCTCGTCCTCGACGAGCAGAATCGAAATCGGCTCAGGCGCTGACCCGTCGCCCGGAACCAGGGCCGGTTCCTCGCTCGTTGGCTCGTCCATGGACATCATCCGTGCACCAGATCCCTGGGCAAATGTGTTGTATGAAACTGACGTGCACGCACGCGACGGTAACGCACAGCCGGCCGTTTTGGTTCGATTCGGGGCACCTCACTCGCGCTCGGATCGCGCCCCTAACCGTAAGCTGCGGGGTGTCGGCGAACGGTCCACATCGGAATGGTGAGTAGCGCACTGTGCTCTGAGCGTCTCGATGACTTGCCGTGGCTTCGAGCAGCGCCATGTATTCGGGGCCCACGGAGGATTCCATGATGAACACGACGAGTACAACGGAAGAGATCGCGCAGTCCACGCCCGCTTCACCGCCATTTCGGTTCTACGACAATCGCCAGAAGTATCTCGCCTTCGTCAATACCTGCGACGAGAAGCCGGCGATTGCTCGCCGCGCCGCACTCGAGCTCGAGCACATCGTCCCCACGCAGCCTGCGATCCGCATCTTCGATGCCGGCATGGGCGATGCGAGCGTGCTCGCACGACTCATGCGCAGCGTGCATCGCAAGTTTCCGACCGTTCCGGTTCTCGCCGTGGCGAAGGAAATCAGTTTGGAGGATGTGCGGCTCGGGCTCGAGAAAATGCCCGACCGGTTTTACGAGCATCCGGCAACGGTGCTCGTCGTCACCAATCTGAACTATGCAGATGCGCCTCAGCTCATGCCTCGCGAAGGCGGAACGGCGCTGAACTGGCAGGAAGTGCCGTTGCGAGGCTCATCCACCGCCGAATACGCAGATCAAATCGAGCAGCTTGCACCGACACTGGCGTTCGGGTGGCAGACCAAGGTGAGCCCCAAGACCGGCAATCCAGTCTACGTGCGGCCGACCGTGCTCGTGATCTATCGCGAAGATCACCGGTTCTTGTTGGAAAGCGCGATTCCGAAGCCCGGCTCGACGATTCCAGGATACGACCTCGCGCTGGCGTGTCAGCCGTGGCGTGCAAGCCAATCCGCGGCGTTCAAGGCGGGGCGCATTCTCGTACCGTTGGCTCGAAATCTGGCTGCGGGCGGAAGGTTGCTTGTCATACAATCCCGAGGCGACGATCCGGGCTTGGAAATCGTGCAGAAGATTTGGCCGGGCGAGAATCCATTCCAAATCGATCGGCATGAGTTGATCGCTGAGCTGCATAAGCAGCTCGGAGCCGATGCAGACAATTACGAGTTTGCGGATCTGCCGGACGAACAGGCGAATTTCCGTTACCGGATGCATACGCTACCGTCCGAGATCGGTGACCGCATCGGTACTTCGACGCTCTTTGCTGCTTGGAATGCGGCAACGTACGTTGCCCAGATCGAGGATGAACGGCTTGCTGCGGTGCCCGATCGCGTGTATCGGTCGGCGACGCAGGACGTGCTGCATCGATACGGCGGATTGTGGTTCAACGACGAAACGTTCGTGGTGGTGCGACGACGCGATCCGGCCGCGAAATGAACGACGAGCCGTCTGCATGCGTAGCGGCGAAAGGCAACCGAAGATCGTATGACTCAAGGCCAAGGCAAAGCGGCGCTGATTTGCGGATCCATCGCCTTCGACACCATCATGGTGTTCCAGGACCGGTTCAAGAATCACATTCTTCCGGACCGGATCCACATCCTGAACGTTTCGTTTCTCGTGCCGCACATGCGTCGCGAGTTCGGCGGTTGCGCGGGCAACATCGCCTATAACCTGAAGCTGCTCGGTGGCTTGGGTTATCCCATGGCAACCGTCGGCCACGACTTCGGCACCTATGCCGAATGGTTGAAGGAAGTGGGCGTGCCCCTCGATTTCGTACGGGTCGTCGAGAGCGAGCACACCGCGCAGGCGTTCATCACGACCGATCTCGACGACAACCAGATTACGGCGTTTCACCCAGGCGCGATGCAGCTGTCGCACCTGAACCAGGTGGGCGATGCTCGGAATGCGTCGATTGCGATCGGCATCGTCGCCCCGGACGGCCGCGACGGCATGCTCCAGCATGCAGCGCAGTTCGTGACCGAGGGCATCCCGTTTATTTTCGATCCCGGTCAGGGATTGCCCATGTTCAGCGGGGACGAGCTCAAGGCATTCATCGAGCAGGCGACTTGGGTGGCATTCAACGACTACGAATGGCAGCTCGTTCAGGAGAAGACCAAGCTGTCGGCGCACGACGTTGCGTCCCAGGTCAAGGCGCTCATCGTCACGCGCGGCGCGCAGGGCTCGGTGATTTACGCCGATGGCCGCGAGTATGTGATTCCGTGCGCGCCTGCAACGGCTGTCGTGGATCCCACTGGGTGCGGCGATGCGTATCGCGCCGGTTTGATCCATGGAATCATGCACGGGCTCGATTGGGAGACGACGGGGCGCATCGCATCGCTGCTCGGTGCCATCAAGATCGAGTCGCGCGGCACACAGAATCACCGCTTCACCAAGACGCAATTCGAGCAGCGCTTCGAGGCCGCTTTCGGTCGACGGCTGACGCTTCCCACGAATTGAGACTTATTCTTAGCATTCCGTTGCAATAGGACCGCACACCCATGAGCAGCAGCTTCTTGTTCACCTCCGAGTCCGTCTCCGAAGGTCATCCGGACAAGGTCGCCGACCAGATCTCGGATGCCATCCTCGATGCGATTCTCGCGCAGGACAAATACTCGCGCGTGGCTGCGGAGACGCTCTGCAACACGGGGCTCGTCGTGCTCGCGGGCGAGATCACCTCGAACGCGGTCGTCGACTATCAAACGATTGCACGCGAAACGATCCGGGAGATCGGCTACGACAACACCGATTACGGTATCGACTACAAGGGATGTGCCGTGCTCGTAGCCTACGACAAGCAATCGCCGGATATTGCCCAGGGCGTCGATGAAGGACGCGGATTGGATTTGGATCAAGGCGCAGGCGACCAAGGCCTCATGTTCGGCTATGCGTGCGATGAAACGCCCGAGTTGATGCCGTTGCCGATCTATCTCGCTCATCGGCTGGTGGAGCGGCAGGCGCAGCTTCGCAAGTCCGGCAAGCTTCCTTGGTTGCGTCCGGATGCGAAGTCGCAGGTCACCGTGCGATACGTGGACGGCAAACCGAAGGAAATCGATACGGTCGTGCTGTCCACGCAACACCATCCGGACATCGAACATGCGAAACTGACCGAAGCTGTGATCGAAGAGATCATCAAGCCGATCCTGCCGAAGGACATGATCGGCAAGAGAGTGAACTATCTGGTCAATCCGACCGGTCGGTTCGTGATCGGCGGTCCGCAGGGCGATTGCGGTCTGACGGGTCGCAAGATCATCGTCGACACCTACGGCGGAGCTGCGCCGCACGGCGGCGGCGCGTTCTCGGGCAAGGACCCTTCGAAGGTGGACCGCTCGGCCGCCTATGCCGCCCGCTACGTCGCCAAGAACATCGTGGCTGCCGGGCTCGCGACGAAAGCTCAGGTCCAGGTGTCCTATGCCATCGGTATTGCCAAGCCGACGAGCATCATGGTGACCACGTTCGGTACCGGAAAGGTCTCCGACGAGAAGCTCGAGGAGCTGGTCGCGAAGCACTTCGATCTGCGCCCGAAGGGCATCATCCAGATGCTCGACCTGTTGCGCCCGATCTATAAGGAGACGGCTGCCTACGGTCATTTCGGGCGTAGCGAGCCCGAATTCTCCTGGGAGAAGACCGACAAGGCCGAGGCCCTTGCAGAGGATGCGGGCGTAAAAAGAGCAGCCAACGGGTGAACCCGCCCCGGGGGTGCCAGTGGTCGGCCACAGGCTACAGGCCACAGAGGCGCGCTCCGGCGCGCCTCGTTTTTTGGGGCCCTGGCGCGGGAGCGCCGGCTCTACCTACAGTCTTCAGCCCTCGGTCTTCAGCCTCTGTTGGGCCTAACGGCCCAACAAGCTACTATTCGCTTCTCACCGCGCACCGAGGGGCGCTGCAGCAGCGTAGGGGATCTTCTTCCCCATCACTCTGCCAGGCTCGGTGCGCAGCCTTTCGACGGCAACGGCGCCCGTTCACATTTGGGAGTTAGACGATGAACGCAGTTGCACAGCCAACTTCGAGCGACTTTCACGTTGCCGATTTGTCGCTGGCCGATTGGGGCCGCAAGGAGATCGAGATCGCCGAGACCGAAATGCCGGGCCTGATGGCGATCCGCGAAGAGTATGCGAAGTCGCAGCCGCTGAAGGGCGCCCGTATCAGCGGTTCGTTGCACATGACGATTCAGACCGCCGTGCTGATCGAAACGCTGCAGGCGCTCGGCGCACAGGTGCGCTGGGCTTCTTGCAATGTGTTTTCGACGCAGGACCATGCCGCCGCGGCGATCGCGGTGCGAGGTACGCCGGTGTTTGCGTTCAAGGGCGAATCGCTCGACGAGTACTGGGAATTCACGCACCGCATCTTCGAGTGGCCGGACGGCGGCTATTCGAACATGATCCTCGACGACGGCGGCGATGCGACGCTGCTCCTGCACTTGGGCACCCGCGCGGAAACCGATCCAAGCGCGATTGCGAATCCGACGAGCGAAGAGGAAGTGGCGCTCTTCAATTCCATCAAGGCGCATCTCAAGAAGGATCCGAAGTGGTATTCCACGCGGATCAAGCACATCAAGGGCGTCTCCGAAGAGACCACCACCGGCGTGAAGCGTCTGTATCAAATGGCGCAGGAAGGCCGGCTCGCGTTCCCGGCGATCAACGTCAACGATTCGGTCACCAAGAGCAAGTTCGACAATCTCTACGGTTGCCGCGAATCGCTCGTCGACGGCATCAAGCGGGCGACCGACGTGATGATCGCCGGCAAGATCGCCGTCGTTTGCGGCTACGGCGATGTGGGCAAGGGCTCGGCGCAGGCGCTGCGTTCGCTCTCGGCGCAGGTGTGGATTACCGAGATCGATCCGATCTGCGCGTTGCAGGCGGCGATGGAGGGTTATCGCGTCGTCACGATGGACGAAGCGGCCGATAAAGCCGATATCTTCGTGACGGCCACCGGCAACTATCACGTCATCACGCACGAGCACATGAAGCGCATGAAGAACAATGCGATCGTGTGCAACATCGGCCACTTCGACAACGAGATCGACGTCGCGTCGCTCCGTCAGTACAAGTGGGAGAACATCAAGCCGCAAGTCGACCACGTCGTTTTCCCCGACGGCAAGCGCATCATCCTGCTGGCTGAAGGTCGGCTCGTGAACTTGGGCTGCGCGACCGGTCATCCGTCGTACGTGATGAGCTCGTCGTTCGCGAACCAGACGCTGGCGCAAATCGAGCTGTTCACGAACACGGACAAGTATCCGATCGGCGTATACGTGTTGCCGAAGCACTTGGACGAGAAGGTCGCGCGTCTGCAGCTGGCGAAGCTGGGGGCGAAATTGACCGAGCTGACGGACGAGCAGGCCAAGTACATCGGCGTGCGCAAGGAAGGGCCGTACAAGCCCGATCACTATCGTTATTAATCGTTGCAGCGGCGGCAGGAGGGCGACCTCCTGCCGCGCGCGCCGAGGGCGGCTGGCTCTTCGCCGCGTCAGAGCGAGCTGCACCGCTCGAGGAATCGGCGGATTCGCCGCCGATTCGGATTTGAGGAATTCGAAATGACTGCGAAGATCATCGACGGCAGGGCGATCGCAAAGAAGTTGCGCGCCGAATATCGTGTGCGCGTGTCCGAGCTCGAGCGAGTGCACGGCATCACGCCGGGACTGGCAGTCATTCTCGTCGGCGACAATCCAGCCTCGCGCTCGTATGTTCGTAACAAGATCCTCGGCTGCAAGGAAGTCGGGATTCGCTCGGAGCTGATCGAGCTGCCCGACAGCGCAAGCGAAGCGGAGCTGCTCGACCACATCGATCGGCTCAACGAGGATCCTCGGACGCACGGTATTCTGGTGCAGCTTCCTCTGCCGCCGCACATTCGGGTCGCGAGCGTGCTCGAGCGCATCAGCGTCGAGAAGGACGTCGACGGATTTCATCTCTACAACATGGGCGGACTCGTGACGGGATCGACCGTGTTTTCGCCGTGTACTCCGTACGGCGTACAGAAAATCCTCGAGCACGAGAACATTCCCGTCGAAGGCCGCAATGTGGTCGTCGTTGGCGCGAGCAACATCGTCGGCAAGCCCACTGCGCTCATGCTCATGCAGCAGGATGCGACGGTCGTCATCTGTCACAAGAAGACCCGCGATCTCGGTCATTTCACGTTGCTCGCGGACATTCTCGTCGTCGCTGCCGGCGTGCCGAATTTGATCGTTCCGCAGATCGTGCGCACGGGTGCGGTCGTGATCGACGTCGGTTACAACCGCTTGCCGGACGGGCGCATCGTCGGCGACGTCGATTTCGAAGGCGTGAAAGAGAAGGCTTCGTACATCACGCCCGTGCCTGGCGGCGTGGGGCAGATGACCGTGACGATGCTCCTGCACAACACGATTCTTTCAGCGGAGCGTGTCGCGTCCTCGAAGTTCTCGCCGTTCAGGCGGCGTGCGTAGCTTGCGCCGGCAGAACCGCGCGTGGCTTCTCTCGCCGAAAAGCTCGCCGCCGGCCGCTTCGTCGTTACGACCGAGCTCACGCCGCCGAAGGGCATCGATCTATCCGATTTGCTCGCCAAGGCGGAGTCCCTGCGGGACGTCGTCGACGCTTTCAATCTCACGGAGTCGCCGCGTGCGCGGATGGCCGTGGAGCCGAAATCGGTCGCACGGCTTCTGATCGAGCGAGGCATCGAGCCGATCGTGCAGTTCACCGCTCGAGATCGCAATCGCATTGCTTTGCAGTCCGACTTGCTCGGTGCGGCGCTGCTCGGTGTCCGCAACGTTCTGTTCATGGCTGGCGATCCGCCGAAGATCGGCGATCATCCGGATGCGAAACCGGTCTTCGATCTGAACTCATCGCAAATGCTCGAAGCCGCTCGTGCGCTGAATGCCGGACACGACATGGCCGGTAATCCGCTCAAGGGTGCGCCGCGGCTCCTTTTAGGTGCAACCGCGAATCCAGGCGCGACAGATTTTGCCGGCGAGATAGCGAACACTCGGCGCAAGATCGCTGCGGGTGCGCAGTTCCTGCAGACGCAGGCCGTCTACGATGCTGTCAGCCTCGAGCGCTTTGTGAATGCCGTGCAGCTCGAATCCACGAAGCTGATCGCCGGCATCATTCCCCTCAAGTCGGCGAACATGGCACGTTGGATGAACGAGAGCGTACCCGGTATTCGCGTACCCGAATCGCTGATTGCGCAAATGGAAACCGTGGCAGGGGATACGCAAGCCGAGGTGCGCACGAGCTTGGAGATCAGCGCTCGCATCATCGAAGCCATCAAGCCTCTCTGTGCAGGCGTCCACCTGATGATGATGGGGTGGGAGAAACATATTCCGGATCTGCTGCGTGCCAGCGGGTTGGTGAGGGGGTAAGGGAAGAAGGGAAGAAGGGAAGAAGGGAAGAAGGGAGGGGGCGCTGGGCGCCTTGTGCTCACCTCTCACTACTCACCACTCACCGTTCTTACTGTCGCCTGGCTCGTCAGAG
>CALEKY010000068.1 GCA_937902995.1 uncultured Sinobacteraceae bacterium | reverse complement strand
GCGTGGCACTCATAATGCCGAGGTCGTGAGTTCGAGTCTCACCCTAGCCACCAGACCATCGTCTGCTCAGTCTTCGTACCCCATCGCACGTGACCGAACTCGTGCGCGATAGCCTGGCGGTCGTCGACGCCCCACTGACCTAGATGGGGTGTTCCGCTGCGAGCGTGTTGAGCGACTTGCTGCCGGGTGTGCTGTCCGGTCAGCGGCGGAGGCTGATGGATCTTGGTCTCGTAGTGCGGCTGCGGCGCGCCGGGTTTCACCCAGATCAGATTGAGCAATAGGTCGTACTCACGCCGCCCGACGTACGGCACTGCGCAGTTCCAGGTCGATTCGCAGTGCGTCTTCCAGTTCGAGAGCACGTCGTCCTATACGATGCCGGCTCCGACGCTGCCGTCGAATTCCGCAAGCGCTCTGACGTTGATCACGAAAGCCGTGCCGGACGATCCCGAAGCTGATCGTCATTGGAAAATCCACGGTGCGTCTTCCGCCGAACCACTGATTGCAATAGCTCGCGTACTCCGGCGGATACGTCAGCGTCTGCTTGGCGTTGATAGTGCGATCCAGTCATCGAGCGCATCGGACAAGATTCGTAGATTCTTTTGTGTGCGTTGGTTTTGATAGTTCTCCGGTGCTCAGTCCACCGCATTGAGTGCTTTGCTGCGAACGTCGAGCCTGCCGGAGGACGATGCCTTCATCCAATCGATGTACTTCGTGCTGTCTTCTTCTGATTGTTCTCGAGAGTCTTGTGACGGGAGCCAACCGAGGAAACTTGCAAGCCGTTCGGCGGCGCAACGATCCTCGGCGCTGGCGCGGATTTCACATTTGCGTTACGTTCGCTCGCCCGATTGCCGTGACGATCGTTGATAGCTCGCTGCGGTGTTCGGGCTCTGCCGATGCGCTAGCCGCTATGATGCAATTGGCGCCGCAGAGCATTTTGCACAGATTCCTCAACGACTCGACATCAACCAATGCAACTTTTTTCTGATCTCTCCGGCAAAGTCGCGCTCGTGACGGGCGCATCGAGCGGACTTGGGCGTCATTTTGCGAACACACTGGCGAAGCACGGTGTGAAGGTCGGATTGGGCGCTCGACGTATCGGTGCCTTGCAGGCGCTCGCTGATGAAATTCGTGCGGGCGGCGGGAGCGCGGCGGCCGTTGCGCTCGATGTGACGGATTCATCGAGCATCGCCAATGCGATCGAGCGTATCGAGGCGGAGCTCGGGCCGATCGATATCCTGGTCAACAATTCCGGCGTCGCCGTTTCGAAGCCTTTGCTCGAGCAAACGGAGGCGGACTGGGACTCTGTCGTCGACGTGAACTTGAAGGGTGCGTTTCTCGTTGCGACGGCCGTTGCGCGGCGCATGCGCGATCACAAGCGCGCCGGCAGCATCATCAACATCGAATCGATTTTGAGCTTCCGTCAGGCTGGGCACGTCGCGCCGTATGCCGCTTCCAAGGGCGGGCTCACGCAGTTGACGCGCAGCATGGCGCTCGAGCTGGCGCGTCATCAGATCCGGGTGAACGGCATTGCACCCGGTTATTTCGCGACCGAGATGAACAGCGCGTTCTTTGAAACGCCGCCCGGCCAGGCGATGATCAAGCGCATTCCGCAACAACGCCTCGGCCAGCTTCCGGATCTGGATGGACCGCTCTTGCTGCTCGCTTCCGATGCCTCGCGATATATGACCGGCGCAACGCTGGTCGTCGACGGCGGCCATCTCTGCAGCTCACTTTGAGCATCTCTGCGATGCGCACGCGAATGCGCGTGCGCGTCGCCTTCGGCGCATCTGTCATTTTTCGCCACGATCTTTAGGCGTCCTGCCATTCTCGGCACACGTTCGTGTCGAGTTCCAAGCCTTGAATAGCTCCCAAGGGTTGATCGTCACCCGACTCGCACCGGCGAGAAACGACGAGATCCAGCTTGAGGAGCGAACCATGTTCAAGAAAGCGTTGATCGGTGCAGTGGCTCTCGCATTGACGGCGAATGCGGCGAATGCGGGCGAGAACAAGCTCACCAAAGAAGAGGGCGCGGGTCTGCTGACGGGTGCCGTTGCCGGCGCGGTGGTTGGCGGCCCGGTTGGTGCGTTCGTGGGTTTGATGGTCGGCGGCATCGTCGGCGACAGCATCGGAACGGCCAAGCGTGCCGATGCGCGTGCGCAGGCGCTGCAGGATGAATTGATCGAAACGCGCTTGGCGCTCGTGCGCGCCGGAGAGCAGCTCGAGCACGATGCGGTGCTGATGCAGGCACTCGCGCAGCGATTGCACGCCGATGTGCTCTTCCGAACGGGCAGTGCCGAATTGGATGAAGCAATCGCGGCTCAGCTCGTGCAGATCGGCAAGCTCATGGCCTCGCATCCGGGATTGGAGGTTCAGCTTCATGGTTTCGCCGATCCGCGCGGTCCGCGCGAAGACAACCTGAAGCTCTCTGCGCTGCGGGCCGAGGCCGTGCGTGCGGCGCTCATCGAGGGCGGCGCGGATCCGGCGCAAATCGCGGTGACGGCGCACGGCGAGGATCTCGCGACCGCACAGGAAGGCGACGTCGAGGCCTATGCGTGGGAGCGTCGGGTGAGTCTGTCGATCCGTCCGATCGCGAATACGTCCGTTGCGCGTGCTGAATGAAGGAACCCCCGTTGGCGAGCCGGCGCCTCGTCGGCTCGCCTCTTTTTCGAACTCGTCCGCGCCTTGCGGCATTGAGGTACTTCCAATGTGTCTGGCGAGCATCGTCATGAACGACATCCGTTCGGTGCCCGGCATCGTGAGCTTCGCAACCGCAACCGCCGAGACGACCGTGTCGCGGCCGGCGGGGAATCGCGTTCTTGCCGGCGATCCGCAGCATCGCGCTCGCAACTACTTCAGCGACGCCACGGGCCAAATGTTCGCAGGCGTTTGGGAGAGTACACCGGGCCGATGGCGGGTCACCTATACCGAGAACGAGTTCTGCCACATCACTGCGGGCGAAGTGCGCATCGAATCGGACGACGGTGCGAGCTGGGTGTTCGGGGCTGGCGACTCGTTCGTCATTCCCGCAGGGTTCAGCGGCGTGTGGGAAGTCACGAAGCCGCTTCGCAAGCTCTATGTGATCTTCGAGCCTGCTTCATCGTAGTGCGTTTTGCGCCCGGGGTGCTCGATGGCGGGGCGTTTTGGGGATGCGCTGCTCTGCGAAGGAGCGCCCGATGCCTTTCGTTCATTGCGGCAAGCCGCATAGCGCTTTGGTTTTGCGCATACGCTGCGCTCTGCGCGCCCAAATCGCACTCTTGGCACGCTTGCTGCATTGTCCTGGCCGGGCTGCAGTTGTTGCTCTTTCGACATCGCGAAACTCGAGCCGCGGCTGCACGCAGTGAACTCAGCGACATACGTTTGTTTTTCGCGTTTCTTTTTCACAACAAGGGGAGACCCATGCGAAATGTGAGGATTCTGGCTGCGCTCGGGCTACTGGCAACTGCAGCGGCGGCGCAAGCTGACGTGTCGGCGACGGCGACGATCGTCAGCGACTACGACTTCCGCGGTTTCACGCAAACGAACAACGACCCCACGTTGCAGCTCTCGATCGACTACGCCCATGACAGCGGCTGGTACATCGGGACATGGGGCAGCGGCGTCGATTTCGGTCCGGGCAAGCCGACGACCGAAGTGGACGTCTACACGGGCTATGCCAACAGCATCGGCGATTTCGGTTACGACTTCGGCATCAACTACTACGGCTATCCCGGCGCAAGCGATCTGAACTTCGCCGAGATCTACGCCAAGCTGAGCTACAAGATCGTCAGCGCCGGCGTGTATTACTCGGACGATTTCGGTGGCAGCGACGAAAGCGCCTTCTACATCTACGGCGATGTGTCGATTCCGGCCGGCCCGCTCTCGATCGACCTGCATGCCGGTCTCTCGGACGGCGACGGCGTCGTGGCAACCTACGGCTTCGAGTTCGAGGACAGCTACACCGACTACGCCATCGGACTGAGCTACTCCGCGAACAACTTCACGGTCGGTTTGACGTGGATTGCGTTGGATGCGGGTGACGACGGTTCGGACGACCGAGTCGTCTTGTCGTTCTCCACGTCGTTCCCCTGGGAATAACGAACGGTCGCGAGCGATCTGACGCGACGAGCCCGGTGAGCGCGTCTCACCGGGCTTTTTCTTTCGTCCAACTAGTCGAGCGTCTTCAGCACCTCGCGCAGCGTCGTGACGAGCTGGTCGATGTGCTTGGGCTCGATGATGAGCGGCGGCGACAGTGCGACGATGTCGCCGGTGACGCGAATCAGAATGCCTTTTTCGAATGCTCTCACGAGCGCTTCGAACCCGCGCGCGCCGGGCGCACCGCTGCGCGGCTCGAGCTCGATGCCGGCGACGAGACCCACGTTGCGAATGTCGATGACGTTCGGCACGTCGCGCAGGGAATGCACTGCATCTTCCCACTGTTGCGCAAGCTTCGCGCCGCGCGTGAGCAGTCCTTCACGTTCGTAGATTTCCTGAGCCGCAAGGCCCGCGGCACACGCGACCGGATGGCCCGAGTACGTGTAGCCGTGGAACAGCTCGATCGCTTGTTCGGGTCCTTGCATGAAGGTGTCGTAGATCTCTTTGCGCACGAACACCGCACCCATCGGTACGGCACCGTTCGTCAGTCCCTTTGCCGTGGTGATGATGTCCGGCGTGACGCCGAAATACGTTGCGCCGAACGGTGCGCCGAGACGGCCGAAACCCGTGATGACTTCATCGAAGATCAGGAGGATGCCGTACTTGTCGCAGATCGACCGCAGGCGCTGCAAATAGCCTTGCGGAGGGAGGATGACCCCCGCCGAGCCGGCCACGGGTTCGACGATGACTGCGGCGATCGTCGAAGCGTCGTGTAAAGCGACGAGCCGTTCCAAATCGTCGGCAAGATGCGCGCCCCATTGCGGAATGCCGCGCGAGAACGCGTTGTGCTCGAGATCGAACGTGTGCCGCAGGTGATCGACGCCGGGCAGCAGACTGCCGAAGAACTTGCGGTTGTTCACCATGCCGCCGACGGAAATGCCGCCGAAGCCGACGCCGTGATAACCCTTCTCGCGGCCAATCAAGCGTTGTCGCGACGCTTCGCCGCGCACACGGTGATAAGCGATGGCGATTTTGAGCGCCGTGTCGACCGATTCGGAGCCCGAGTTCGTGAAGAACACATGGTCCAATCCGGGCGGCGTGATTTTCACGAGCTTGTTCGCAAGCTCGAACGCAGGCGGATGGCCCATCTGGAAGGGCGGCGCGTATTCCATTGTCGCGATCTGACGGCTGACCGCCTCGGTGATTTCTTTGCGGCCGTGCCCCGCGTTCACGCACCAGAGTCCCGACACGCCGTCGAGGATCTCTCGGCCGTCTGGCGTCCAGTAATGCATGCCTTGCGCACGCGCCAACAATCGCGGATTCGCCTTGAACTGGCGGTTGGCGGTGAACGGCATCCAGAAAGCTTCGAGCTCGGCGCGGGAAGGATTCGTGCTCATGGCGGCGCTCGGTGGGGAGATGGACCGATGATAAGTAAATTCGACACACGCGTCCAAATTAGCCCGCAATGAGCCTGGTGTGTGAGAAGGCTGTTCATTATTCTAAACAGTGAGCGGCCTGGAGAATGCGATGGACGATGTCGGCGGTCATTTGAAGCGCGTGCGAACGATGTACGGGTTGTCGCAGCGCGAGCTCGCGAAGCGTGCCGGCGTGACGAACGGCACGATCTCGTTGATCGAGCAAAACCGCGTCAGTCCTTCGATCAGCTCCTTGAAGAAGGTACTCGACGGCATTCCGATGTCGCTCGCCGAGTTCTTCACGCTCGAGTCGGATGCGGCACCGCAGGTGTTCTACACGCAAGACGAGCTCGCTGAAGTGGGCGACGAAAACATTTCGCTCAAGCTCGTCGCTGCGAAACGGCCGAATCGTGCAATGTCGATCGTGCGCGAGCGCTATCAGCCCGGTGCCGACACCGGCGTCGAAATGCGCTCGCACAAGGGCGAGCAGGGCGGCATCGTGGTGAAAGGTCAGATCGAGCTGACCGTCGGCGGTCAAACTCGAACTCTCAAGGCCGGCGACGCGTACTACTTCGCAAGCTCCGTCCCGCATCGTTTCCGCAACCCCGGCCCCGAGCCGTGC
Organism: uncultured Sinobacteraceae bacterium; assembly: GCA_937902995.1. Classification (GTDB taxonomy): domain Bacteria; phylum Pseudomonadota; class Gammaproteobacteria; order Steroidobacterales; family Steroidobacteraceae; genus Steroidobacter. The sequence goes on along the minus strand of CALEKY010000068.1, from coordinate 56,205 downwards.
GAGATCGTGAGTGCGAGTGTGGGAGGGAAGGCGTAGATGGACGCTGGGCGCTGGGCTCTGGCCGGAAGCCTTCGACCATCGGCGATGCACGTCGATGTGCGTGTGGCGCGAAGGGATGGGGCTAGCGACGACTGCATCGCTGTTGCCCGCCTGCTAAGCTGCGAGCCGAGCCGAACGCGCAGCTGCTCGATTTCTTCCTACCAGCGCCCAGTGCCCAGAGCTCCAATGAAAATCACCGTCGCCGCCACTCAATTCGCCTGTACGAACGATCGAGCGCAGAACCTCGCGACGGCCGAGCGGCTGATTCGCGAGGCGGCGGCGCAGGGGGCGAACATCGTGCTCATTCAGGAGCTGTTCGAGACGCCGTATTTCTGCAAGGACCATTCGCCGGCGCATTTCGCGTTGGCGCGCACGATCGAAGAGAGCCCGGCGGTGCGTCGATTCCAGGAGCTCGCGCGCGAGCTCAACGTCGTGTTGCCGGCGAGCGTGTTCGAGAGAGCCGGCAACGCGTTCTACAACTCCGTCGCGATCGTCGATGCCGATGGATCGGTGCTCGGCACGTATCGCAAAGCGCATATTCCGGAGAGCCCCGGCTATCACGAGAAGTTTTATTTCTCGCCGGGCGATACCGGCTTTCGTGTGTGGCGCACACGTTTCGGCACCATCGGCGTGGGCATCTGTTGGGATCAATGGTTTCCCGAGACGGCGCGCGCGATGGCGCTGCTCGGCGCCGAGTTGTTGTTCTTTCCGACGGCGATCGGTCAGGAGCCGCAGGATTTGTCGATCGATTCGCGCGATCATTGGCAGCGTGCGATGCAAGGTCACGCCGCCGCGAACGTGATGCCGCTGATCGCCTCGAACCGGATCGGTACGGAGCGCGGCGAGCGTTGGACGGTCACGTACTACGGCTCGTCGTTCATCGCCGATCACACCGGTGCGATCGTGAAACAAGCGGATCGGGAGAGCGAAGCGGTCATCACGGCGACGTTCGACCTCGACGAGATTCGCGACTACCGCAATGCGTGGGGCGTGTTTCGCGACCGGCGTCCGGACCTTTACGGACCGATTCTCACGCTCGACGGACGGACGCCTTGATACGCTCGCAGCGGCGGACGGCGGTCAGGCATCGAGACTGCGAAATGTCCTAGCCGCACGACGAACGATTCTCCGACATCACTATTCCCATGCAGTTCTTTGCTTCGTGCCCCCTTGGCGTGGCCGACTTGACCGCGGCCGAGTTGCGCGCGTTCGGCGCAACGCGCACCGCCGAATACAAACGCGGCGTCCAATTCGAAGGTACGCTCGAAGTCGCATATCGCGCGTGTCTGTGGTCGCGGACGGCGAGCCGGATTCTCTTGCCGCTTGCAACGTTTCCCGTGCCCGACGCCGATGCTTTGTACGCCAGCGTGAAAAGCATCGACTGGAAGTCGCACATTGCGCCGCGCTCGACGCTCGCGGTGGAGTTTGCGGGTACGTCGCCGAGCATCTCGCATACGCACTTCGGCGCGCTGAAAACGAAAGATGCGATCGTCGATCAATTGCGCGAGCGCACGGGCGAGCGGCCGTCGATCGACGTCGATCGGCCGAGCGTGCGCGTCGACGTACGGCTCGATCGCGAGCGGGCAACGGTCAGTCTCGATCTTTCCGGCGAGAGTTTGCATCGGCGTGCGTATCGCGCCCGCGGCGTCGCTGCGCCCCTCAAGGAGAATCTCGCCGCGGCCATTCTCATGCGCGCGGGGTGGCCGGCCATTGCCGAAGCCGGCGGCGCGCTGCTCGACCCGATGTGCGGTTCCGGCACGTTCGTGATCGAAGGTGCGCTGATGGCGCTCGATATCGCGCCAGGTTCGCTGCGCAGCTATTTCGGATTCGTGGGGTGGGCAGGACACGACCGCGCGTTGTGGGCGCGGCTCATCGAAGAAGCGCGCGAGCGGCGCGAGACAGGCCGTAAGCGCAAGCTCGCGATGCGCGGCTACGACCGCGATGCATTTGCCATCCGTGCTGCTATCGAAAACGCAGAGCGTGCGAAGCTACGCGGTGTCGTTCATTTCGAACGCCGCGAGTTGCAAGCGTTGACGAACGATCTGGGTCCGCGCGGGCTGCTCATCGCGAATCCGCCTTACGGCGAGCGGATCGGCGACCGCGAGGAATTACAAGATCTATACGGGACGCTCGGCGAGAAATTGCGCGAGCACTTCGAGGGTTGGAACGCTGCGGTGTTCACGGGAAATCCTCCGCTCGCCAAAGCGCTCGGGATCAATGCGCGCCGCAGTCACACGCTCTTCAACGGCAACATCGAATGCCGCTTGCTGCGATTCGATGTTCATCCGTCGTACTACGCCGGGGCGCGGGTCGAATCGAGCGAGGAGGAGGAAGCGCAGCTTCGTGCGCGTCCGGGCGCGCAGATGTTCGCGAATCGATTGCGCAAGAATGTGGAAGCTGCGCAGAAGTGGGCGAAGCGCGAGAACGTCGATTGTTATCGCGTTTACGACGCCGACATGCCGGAGTACGCGTTCGCGATCGATGTGTACGGCGACGGCGCAGGCGAGCGCTGGGTCGTCGTTCAGGAGTACGCGCCGCCGAAAACGGTCGATGCGGCAGCCGCACGCATGCGGCGGCGCGAAGCGCTCGCATGGATTCCCGAATTGTTCGGTGTGGCGCGCGAACGGATGTACTTGCGCGAGCGGCGTCCGCAGAAGGGGCTATCGCAGTACGAGAAAGTCGGCGGGGAACGCAAGTTCGAGATCGTGCGCGAGAACGGCTTTCGGTTTTATGTGAACTTCACGGACTACTTGGATACCGGGTTGTTCCTGGATCATCGCCTGACGCGTCAACTCGTCGGCGAACGCGCGCGGGGCAAGCGATTCTTGAATCTGTTCGCTTATACAGGGACTGCAACGGTCTACGCAGCGGGCGGCGGTGCCGTCTCCTCGACGACGGTGGACATGTCGCGCACGTATCTCGATTGGGCGAAGCGGAATCTGGCCTTGAACGGCTTCGCCGATCCGCAGCACGGGTTCGTGCAAGCCGATGTGCTGACCTGGCTTCAGTCGCAGCAGGACGGCACACGTCGATACGACTTGATGTTCATCGATCCGCCGACGCACTCCCGTTCGAAACGTCTGACGGAAGATTTCGATGTGCAGCGCGATCACCCGAAGCTGCTGGCGCTCGCTGCGAAGCTCCTCAGCCCGGAAGGGGAGATCGTGTTCTCGAACAACTACACGCGCTTCAAGCTCGACTCGTCGGTCGAAGCGTTGTTCGATGTCGAAGATCTGACGGAGCAGACGATTCCGTGGGATTTTCGCCGTAATCCGCGGATACACCGGTGTTATCGGCTCACTCCGAAGGGGCTCGGGGCGCGGGGCATGGGGCACGGGTAGGAGGTTCCACGGCCCCTCTCGATTCACTGCGCTTTCCTGCTGTGCTGCAGCGTGTGTGCGGCGAATTGTTCTGCCCAAGCCCCGAGTCCCGAGCCCCACGCCCATTTCTTTCGCGTTTTACGCGTTCAAGTTTCGTCAAAGACGCATACACATCGGGCCGTCCCCGATTGATCTGCCTCTTGCGTTGCAGCACAATTACGCGCCGTCAATTAGCCCGATCCCCCGTTTCCCGAGCGACGCAGTCATGAGCAGCGATGCTTTTCAGGTGTGCTTTCACCCGAAATTAGGTGTGGTCATCAACGATCCAATCGCCCAGATGGGATTGGCTCGTGAGCAGATGCGTTTGTTCAAGCTCGGCGCAATGGGTGCGAGCACGTTCGTGCGTGCGATCGTGAGCAAGGATCTGGTTGCGTGCACCGAAGATCAATTGCAGGCGCATGCCACCGCGATCGAAACGTATCGCACCGCGCGTTCCAGCCGCCGCAAGCCCTATTGCGAGCAGTGCCGTCGTCACTTCGGTTCCGTGGATTTCTCCGTGTGCGGCGATTGCCACTCGATTCGCTGCACGTGCGGTACGTGCAGCTGCGCCTCGAGCTCGCGTCGGCGCAAGGCCGCCTAACGAGGCGCGCCACGACGCGGCGCGCCGCCAAGTTTCAATGAGAAAAACTTGCGAGCAGCCCTGCGCTGCATCGCGCGCGTGCGTTCATGGAAATTTTTCGCGCATTCACGATCGAGGCGGCGCATCGGCTGCCGAACGTTCCGGCAGGGCACAAGTGCGCCCGCCTGCACGGCCATTCGTTTCGGATCGAATTACATGTCAGCGGCGAAGTCGATCCGCATACCGGCTGGATCATGGACTTCGCTGATCTGCGCGAAGCCTTCCAACCGATCTTCGATCGGCTCGATCACCACTACCTCAACGAAATTCCCGGACTCGAGAATCCGACCAGCGAGAATCTTGCGCGCTGGATCTGGAATGAAATGAAACCCCGTCTGCCGCAGCTTTCGAAGATCGTCGTGCACGAGACGTGCACGAGCGGATGCGTGTACGAAGGGGATTAAAGGGCGCTGGGCACTGGGCGCTGGCAAGAGCGCAGCGCAGGGCGCTGCAAGAAATCTAGATACCGCAGAAAGCGGGCAGCGATTAGCCAAGCGGAAGGCAAAACACTCGCGCACACGGCGCTCAGTCATCCGTCCTTCCCGCTTCGTCCGCTTTGCGCAGAGAAATTCCGCGCGGCCGCGACTGTCCAGCCAGCGCCCCACTCACAACCAATCCCTCATCCGATACCAGGCCATCGCAAGGACGAGTGTCGGCGTGCGAAACAGCGGGCCGCCGGGGAAATTGCGGTGCGGGATCTTGGCGAACACATCGAAGCGCTCGGCTTGGCCGCTGATTGCTTCGGCAACGAGCTTGCCGGCGATGCCAGCGAGCACGATGCCGTGGCCTGAGAAGCCTTGCAGGTAATAGATGTTCGGGGCGAGTCGACCGAAATCGGGTGCGCGGCTCATCGTGATGTCGACGAAACCGCCCCACGCATATTCGACGCGCACATCGCGCAACTGCGGAAACACTTTGATCATGCGCTTACGCGTAGCGCTTGCGGTGTCGAAGGCGTCGATGCCCGAGTAGCTCACGCGGCCGCCGAACAGCAGCCGGTGATCGGCGGAGCGCCGGAAATAATCCAGCACGAAATTGATGTCGCTCACCGCGATGTTCTCGCGGATGAGCTCGGTGATTCTTTGTTCGCCGAGGGGTTCGGTCGCCACGATGTACGTGCCGACCGGCATGATGCGCGCACGCAGCGTCGAGCTCAGCTTGCCCACATAAGCGTTGCAGCAGAGCGCGACGAAACTTGCGCGTACTTCGCCGGACTCGGTCGTCACGACGCACGGGTCGCCGTTCGTGAGCTTCGCGACGCGCGAATGCTCGAAGATCTGCACGCCTGCATCGCTCGCGGCTTTGGCGAGCCCGAGCGTGTAGTTCAGCGGATGCAGATGCCCGCTGCCGCTATCGAAAAGTCCGGCGCAATAGCGTTGCGTTTGCAGCAGTGCTTCGACCTCGGGTCGCTCGAGCAGCTTGACCTTCCGATATCCGATGCGCTCTGCCTGTTCGAGCTCTGAAATGAGCTCCTCGCGCTGCCGCGGCTTGATCGCCACGTGCATGGCGCCCCAATGCAGGTCGCAGTCGATCGCGTGCCGAGCGACGCGCTCGCGCAAGAGGTCGAGCCCTTCGACGGAGATCTCCCACAGCTTGCGCGCATCGTCCGGACCGACGATGGCTTCGAGTTTTTCCTGACCGCAGGCAAATCCGACGAGCGCCTGTCCGCCGCTACGTCCCGAGGCGCCCCAACCGATGCGCTCGGCTTCGAGCAGCACGACCTTGTAGCCCCGTTCGGCGAGGTGCAAGGCGGTCGAACAGCCGGCAATTCCGCCGCCGATGACGCAGACATCGGCACGGACGCTCCCGCGCAGGGCGGGATGCTTGGGGGCGGCATTGGCCGTCGCGACGTAGTACGACTGAGTGGTCATCGGGGGCGATCACGACAGGGCTGCGACTGTCCATCGGGCAATCCCTGTTTAATATTCAATAACGATTTCGACCGAACCGTTGGCGGCCAGAATAGCGGCGGCCGCTTCGGCATCGCAACAGTTTCGGGCTGATCGGAACGGCGCAACACGTTGTAAGCCCTGAATTTCGGCCCCCTCAGTAAACCTCCGGCGGGCGGGCGCATGGATTCTGTGCTTAAATGCCCCATCTCTTGAGCGTCGGCGGTTCCGCCGATCGTTAAAGATCTTAAACAAACATGCATCGCAAACCGCTCATCGGAGTTCCGGCGGACCGCCGTCTGCTCGGCCATCACTACTTCCACTGCGTCGGTGAGAAGTACATCGATGCCGTTGCCCAAGGTGCGGATGCGCACGTCGCGCTGATTCCGTCGGTCGGCGAACGGCTGAATCTCGACGAGGTGCTGACGTACTTCGACGGCATCCTGTTGACGGGCAGTCCTTCGAACGTCGAGCCGCACCATTACAACGGGCCGCCGAGCGCGCCCGGCACACTACACGATCCGCATCGAGATGCGACGACCTTGCCGCTGATCCCGCGGGTCGTGCGTGCAGGCATGCCGCTGCTCGCCATCTGCCGCGGCTTCCAAGAAATGAATGTCGCGTACGGCGGCACGCTGTGGCAGCGACTCCATGAGGTCGAGGGCTACCGCGACCACCGCGAGAATCCCCAAGCGCCCGTCGACGAACAGTACGGCCCCGCCCACGAAGTCGAGCTCACGCCGGGCGGTCTGCTCGAGCGTTTGGCCGGTACGCGCCGAATCATGGTGAATTCCCTGCACTCGCAAGGCGTGCAAACGCTCGGACGCGATCTCGAAGTCGAAGCGCGCTCGCCCGACGGCGTCATCGAGGCTTTTCGAGTGCGCAACGCTCCGTCGTTCGCGGTGGCGGTGCAGTGGCATCCCGAGTGGAAGTTCCAATCGAATCCGTTTTCGCGCGCATTGTTCGCCGCTTTCGGGGCGGCCGTTCACGAGCGCGCTGCGAGGCATCGCACATGAGCGTCATCCAACAATTCTTCAAAGAACACGGCATTTCCGAGGTCGAGGCCATCATCCCCGACATGGCGGGCGTGCCGCGCGGCAAGATCATGCCGGCGGAGAAATTCGCCGAAGAGGAGGGCATGCGGCTGCCCGAGAGCATCTTCCTGCAGACCGTCACGGGCGAATACCCGGATGACGAGCGAGCGATCAGTCCGTCCGAGATCGACATCGTCCTGAAAGCCGATCCGAACACGATTCGCGTCGTGCCGTGGGCGGCCGAGCCGACCGCCCAAGTGATCCACGATAGTTTCTATTCGGACGGTCGCCCGGTGACGATGGCGCCGCGCTACGTGCTGCAGCACGTGCTCGAGCTGTACGCGCAACACGGCTGGGAGCCGGTCGTCGCGCCTGAGCTCGAGTTCTATCTCGTCGAGCCGAACACCGACGCCGACTATCCGCTGCGTCCGCCGGTCGGACGGTCGGGTCGTCCCGAGATCGGCCGCCAGTCGTACTCGATCGCGGCCGTGAACGAGTTCGATCCCCTGTTCGACGACGTCTACGCGTTCTGCGAAGCGCAGGACATCGAGATCGACACGCTGATCCACGAGGACGGCGCGGCGCAGATGGAAATCAATCTGTTGCACGGGAATGCGCTGTCGCTCGCCGACCAAGTGTTCCTGTTCAAGCGGACGGCGCGCGAGGCGGCGCTGCGCCACAAGATGTATGCGACGTTCATGGCCAAGCCGATGGCGACCGAGCCGGGCAGCGCCATGCACATTCATCAGAGCGTCATCGATCGACAAACGGGCCAGAACATTTTCAGCGAGCAAGACGGACGCCCCTCGGCGCTGTTCTTCTCGTTCATTGCCGGGTTGCAGAAGTACCTGCCGGCCGCCATGGCTCTGTTCGCGCCGAACGTGAATTCGTATCGGCGCATCACGCGGCACCTGTCGGCACCGATCAATACGCAATGGGGCTACGACAATCGCACGGCCGGCTTGCGGGTCCCCGTATCGAGCCCGGCGGCGCGCCGGGTGGAGAACCGCATCGCAGGTGCCGATGCGAACCCTTACATCGCCATCGCGGCTTCGCTGGCCTGCGGTTACCTCGGGATGGTGGAGGGGCTCAAGCCGAGCGAGCCCATCACTGGCAGCGCGTACGACTTGCCGTTCGGGCTGCCCCGGAACATCGAAGAAGCGCTGCGGCTCCTGCGCGATTGCCGGCCGCTGATCGAGATCCTCGGCGAGCGCTTCGTGCTCGCTTACTCCGCGGTGAAGGAAAACGAATACGAGACCTTCCTGCAGGTGATCAGCTCTTGGGAGCGCGAGCACCTGTTGTTGAACGTATGAAGACCGGCTCGGCCGACCGCGGCCACGCGCACAAAATGAGTGCCGACTCGTGCGGGGTCGCACGCCGGCCGGGCAACACTTTGGACCTGTCCATGGATTCTCGTCGTTTCCGCTAATCGTCCCGCCCAGTTTCTTCCGCATCTCCGCTCGAGAACGCTCGCTGGAATGCGCTTGTAGCAGACCGATCCGGCTTCGAGCTGCACACAGCGAGCGCGTTCGGCGCATTCGACCCACTTGCTTCCACCCGCCGCCGAACCATGCGCTTTGCAGCGCTACCCAAGCCCATTCGCGTGCGTTACGCTGTTTCGCCGCGTCGATAGGCGATCGGCTGCATCCACTTCACTTTGGGGAGCGAGGCGAACCATGAACTTTAAATTGCGCGCCGTGATCGGCGGCACTGCGATCGTGTTGGGTCTCGGCGCGTGCGGCCAAAAGGACGAAGCCGCCACGGGAGCACAGGCACGAGAAGAAGAAAAGGTGCTCAACCTCTACATTTGGAACGACTATCTGGCCGAGGACACGATCTCGAACTTCGAGCAAGAGACCGGCATCAAGGTCATGGTCAGCAACTACGGTTCGAACGAAGAGCTCGACGCCAAGCTGGCCCCCGGCAATTCCGGTTACGACATCGTCGTGCCGTCCGCCTCGTTCTACGAGCGCCAGATCAAGGCCGGCTATTACCAGAAGCTCGACAAGTCGAAGCTGCCGAATCTGGTCAACATGGATCCTGAGATCCAGCAGCGTCTCGCCCTTCAGGATCCGAACAACGACTATGCCGTGCTCCACATGTGGGGTACGACCGGCATCGGCTACAACATCGAGAAAGTGAAAGCTGCGAACCCGCAGGCTCCGCTCGACAGCTGGCGCCTCGTGTTCGATCCGGAGATCGCCAAGAGCTTCCAGCGCTGCGGCATTGCCGTGCTCGATTCGGCCACCGAAATGTTCAGCATGGTGCTCGCCTATCTCGGCAAGGACCCGAACAGCCAGAACCCGGACGATTTGAATGCCGCGGCGGACGCCATGATGAAGATCCGCCCGTATCTCAAGTACATCGATACGCAGCGCATGATCACCGACTTGGCCAATGGCGAAATCTGCCTGGCCGTTGGGTATAGCGGCGACATCCTGCAGGCGCGCGACCGGGCCGAGGAGAACGAAACCGGCCAGCAGATCCAGTACGTCATCCCGAAGGAGGGATCGATCATCTGGTTCGACAGCTACCTGATCCCGAAAGATGCGCCGCATCCGAACAACGCGCACATCTTCATCAATTACATGCTGCGTCCCGAAGTGATCGCAGCCGTCAGCAACTTCACCAACTACGCGAACGGCAACGCCAAGGCGACCGAGCTGGTCGACGAGGAAGTGAGAAACGATCCGGGCGTGTATCCGCCGCCTGAAGTGCGCGCGAAGCTGGCGCCGGACCTGACGGACTCGGAGGAGACCACTCGCATCATGACGCGTCTGTGGACGCGGTTCATGACCGGTCAGTAACGCCTCAGATGGCCTCGCCTGTGCAGGAGCGTAAGGCGCCGTGGTTGGATCCCGACGCGGCGCCTTACATCCGTATCGAAGGTATCTCGAAGAAGTTCGGCGATTTCGTCGCTGTCGCCGACGTCACTCTGAATATTTATCGCGGCGAGATCTTCTGTTTGCTCGGCGGTTCGGGCTGCGGCAAGACGACGCTGCTGCGCATGCTCGCCGGATTCGAGCAGCCGACCGCGGGCAAGATCTTCATCGACGGTGTGGACATGTCCAACGTCCCGCCGTACGAGCGCCCGGTCAACATGATGTTCCAGTCGTATGCGCTGTTTCCGCATATGACGGTCGAGCAGAACGTGGCCTTCGGTTTGAAGCAGGAAGGATTGCCGAAGGCCGAGATCGCCACACGCGTCGCCGAGATGCTCTCCATCGTCAAGCTCGAGCAGTTCTCGAAGCGCAAGCCGCACCAGCTCTCCGGCGGTCAGCGTCAACGCGTCGCGCTCGCTCGAGCTTTGGTGAAGCGTCCGAAGGTATTGTTGCTCGATGAGCCGCTCGCAGCGCTCGACAAAAAGCTGCGCGAGCACACGCAGTTCGAGCTCGTGAACATTCAGGAGCGGCTGGGCGTGACGTTCATCGTCGTTACGCACGATCAGGAGGAGGCGATGACGCTCGCCTCGCGCATCGGCGTCATGAATCAAGGGCGCATCGTGCAGGTGGGCACGCCGCACGACATTTACGAATTCCCGAACACGCGTTTCGTGGCCGAGTTCATCGGCAACGTGAACATGTTCGAGGGCGTCATCCTCGAAGACGAGCCGGATCACGTGTTGATCGAATGTCGCGAGCTCGGCGGCAACATCTATGTCGGGCACGGCGTGAGCACGGCGCCTGAGGCGATCGTCTGGACGGCCGTGCGCCCCGAGAAGATGGTATTGAGTCGCACCGAGCCCGAGGATCCGAACAACCGCGCCACGGGCGTCATCAAAGAGATCGCCTATATGGGCGATCTGTCGGTTTATCTGGTGCAGCTCGATTCCGGCAAGATCGTGCGCGTGACGCAGCCGAATATCTATCGGCATGCCGAAGATCAACTCACCTGGGACGAGCGCGTCTGGGTGTCTTGGCATCACACGGCCAACGTCGTCGTCACCGAATAGACATGGCGCCTACCAATCCCGGTTACGTCTCGCTCGGGGAACGGCTGGTTCTCTGGATGGATCAGCTGTGGACCAACGTCCAGGGGTCGGGCCCTTATCGTTGGTCGGCCGGCATGCTGCGTCGTGTCGGGCTGCGCGGCCACCGGCTGGTCATCGCCGTGCCGTGGCTGTGGCTGGTGCTGTTCTTTCTGATCCCGTTCATCATCGTCCTGAAGATCAGTTTTGCCGAGACGCGCTGGCTCGGTACGCCGCCGTACGGGCCGCTGTTCGACTGGGTGGAAACGCAGCTGCACATCCGCTTGAACCTCGCGAACTACTTGTTCCTGATTCGCGATGCGCTGTACGTCAAGGCATTCCTGAGCTCGATCAAGGTCGCGGCGGTTTCGACCGTGATCTGTTTGTTGATCGGTTACCCGATGGCTTACGCCATCGCGCGCGCCGACTTGCGTTGGCGCAATTTGCTGCTGCTGCTCGTCATCCTGCCGTTCTGGACCTCGTTCCTGCTGCGCGTGTACGCCTGGATGGGGCTGCTCGGCAGCAACGGGCCGATCAATCAGCTCTTGATGGCGCTCGGACTCATCGACGAGCCGCTCCGAATGCTGAACACGGATTTCGCGATGTACATCGGCATCGTCTATTCGTACCTGCCGTTCATGATCCTGCCGTTGTATTCGAACCTCGAGAAACACGACATCACCTTGCTCGAGGCGGCGGTCGATCTCGGCTGCAAGCCGTTCAAGGCCTTCCTGAGCATCACGCTGCCTCTGTCGAAGCCCGGCATCATTGCCGGATCCATGCTCGTTTTCATTCCGGCGGTGGGCGAATTCGTGATCCCGCGGCTGCTCGGCGGAACCGATTCCTTGATGATCGGCCGCGTGCTCTGGGATGAATTCTTCTTGAACCGCAATTGGCCCGTTGCGAGCGCGGTGGCCATCGTGCTGTTGATCGTCCTGGTCATCCCGATCGGCATCTTCCAGCACTATCAGATGAAGGAAGCCGAAGGGGAGGAGCGGCAATGAAGAACCGCTCGCTCTTCCTGCTGAGCGCATTGGTGTTCGGGTTTGCGTTCCTGTACATCCCCATCCTGTCGATGATCGTCTACTCGTTCAACGAGTCGCGGCTCGTGACCGTGTGGGGCGGATTCTCGGTCAAGTGGTACGGCGAGTTGTTGCAGAACCGGCAGCTATTGCAATCGGCATGGTTGAGCTTCCGGATCGCGGCGGTCACGGCGACGGGCGCCGTGATCATCGGCACGCTGGCCGGTTTCGTGCTCGCGCGCTTCAAACAGTTCCGCACGCGTACGATGTTCGCCGGCATGGTCACGGCGCCGCTCGTCATGCCCGAAGTGATCACCGGCTTGTCGCTGCTGCTCTTGTTCGTCGCGCTTGCGCCGCTGCCGTTCGTGCCGGATACGCGCGGGTTCAGCACGATTACGATCGCCCACATCACGCTGACGTTGTCCTATGTCACCGTCATCGTGCGTTCGCGGCTTGCGTCGATGGATGAGTCACTCGAGGAGGCGGCGATGGATCTGGGCGCGCGACCCGTGACCGTGTTCTTGAAGATCACGCTGCCCATCATTGCGCCGGCGATGATTTCGGGCTGGCTGCTGGCCTTTACCTTGTCGCTCGACGATCTCGTCATCGCAAGTTTCACCGCGGGACCGTCGACGAATACGCTGCCGATGATGATCTTCTCGACCGTGCGCCGGGGCATCACGCCGCAGATCAATGCGCTCGCCACGATCATGGTCGGCATCGTCACAGTGTTCGTCATTGTGGCCGGCATCCTCATGGCGCGGCAGGAACGTCGACGCCAGTTGGACATGCGGCTGGCGGAGGCGGCGGCTGCCGCACCGAGAGGGTGATCGAGCTCACTTCCAAACTACCCCACGTCGGCACGACCATTTTCACGGTCATGTCGAGCCTGGCGGAGGAGGTCGGCGCCATCAATCTGGCGCAGGGGTTCCCGGATTACGATCCGCCCGAGCGGCTGAAACAGCTCGTCGAGAAACACATTCGCGCCGGACGCAATCAATACGCGCACATGGCTGGCGTTGCCGAGCTGCGCGAGGCGATCGCCGAAAAGCTGCAGCGCAGCTACGGACGAGCGTTCGACCCCGATTCGGAAGTGACGATCACGCTCGGCGCAACGGAAGCCATCTTTTCAGCCATCTTGGCCCTGGTGCATCCGGGCGATGAAGTCATCCTGCTGGATCCTTCCTACGATTCGTACGCACCGGCCGTCGTGCTCGCCGGCGGCCGTCCTGTGCATTTGCCGTTGCAACCGCCGGCATTCAAGGTCGATTGGGAAGCGGTGCGCGCCGCAGTGACGCCGCGGCTGCGCATGATCGTGATCAACACCCCGCACAATCCGACCGGATCGATCGTCGAACCGGCCGAGCTCGATCGGCTGGCCGACATTCTCGATGGCACGAATGCCTTCGTGCTCGCCGACGAGGTGTACGAGCACATGGTCTTCGACGGCGTCGAGCACGCGAGCATTTTGCGAAATGCGCGCTTGTTCGAGCGCGGCATGGCGGTGTTTTCTTTCGGCAAGTCGATGCACGCGACCGGCTGGCGTATCGGTTATGCGGTCGCGCCTGCGGGGATCACGCGCGAACTCCGGCGCGTCCATCAATTCAATACGTTCAGCATCGCCGCGCCGCTGCAGTATGCGATCGCCGACTTTTTGCGGGAGGCGCCGGAGCACAACGACGGCTTGAGCGCGTTCTACCAGCGGAAGAGAGATCTGTTTCTCGACGCATTGCGCGGCTCGCGTTTCACCTGGACGCCGTCGCGGGGAACGTATTTTCAATTGCTGGATTACAGCGCCATTTCTTCTCTGCCCGACGTGGAGTTCGCCGAGACGCTTGCGCGGCGGTACGGCGTCGCCTCCATCCCGGTCTCGGTGTTCTATGCCGAGCCGCCAACCTTGTCGGTCGTAAGGTTCTGTTTCGCCAAGAACGATGCGACGCTCGAGCAGGCGGCCGAGCGTTTGCGGAAGCTGTAAGCCGCGACGGCTGCCAGCTTGACGCCGCGGCGCTTCGCGGCGAATGCTTGCGGTCCGTCGGCATCGTGACGAAGCCCCATGAAGCGTTCCACTCGACTGAATCATCCGCCAGCGGTCAAAGTGCCCGAGGACAACCGTCCGCTCGTCGCGCCGATCTATCAATCGGTCAAATTCACGTTCGACGACGTCGAGGAATCGCAACGGCACAACCGCGGCGAGCGCGAGGGTTTTGTCTATTCGCGCGTCGACAATCCGACGCTGCGCCAGCTCGAGCTCACGCTCGCCGAGCTGCAGCAGCGCGAAGCGTGCCTCGTGACTGCGTCCGGCGTTTCCGCCGTGCTCTTGCCTTTGCTCGCGCTGTGCAAACAAGGCGATCACATCGTCTGTTTCGCGGAGATGTATCAGCCGACGCGGTACACGGTTCGCAGGCTGCTCGGACGCTACGGCGTGCGGCACACGATGCTCTCGATCGAGAATACGGACGCGATCGAGCGCACGCTCGAATCGACGCCGACGCGGCTCGTCGTGTTCGAGAGTCCGTCGAACCCGATGTTGAAAGTTGCGGACATCGAGCGCATTACCGCGGCGGCCCGCAAGCACGGGGCGCTGACGGTGCTCGATAACACGTTCGCCGGCTTCCACAATCACGGCCAATTCGACATCGATATCTTCGTGCACAGCCTGACGAAGTACGCGTCCGGCCATGGCGACGTCATGGGCGGGGCCGTGATCGCCAGCAAGAAGCTCATCGCTGCAATGCGCGCAGATTTCGTGGTGACCGGCGCGACGCTGGATCCACACGCGGCCTTCTTGATTCAGCGTGGCTTGAAGACCTATGAATTACGCTACGAGCGGCAATGCGCGAATGCGCAGCGCATCGCGGAGTTTCTGGCCGCCCGGAAGGATGTGCAGGCCGTGCATTTCCCGTGGCTGCCGGTGCATCCGCAGCACGCGCTCGCCCGGAAACAGATGCACGATAGCGGGTCGATCGTCACGTTCGAGCTTGCTGGCGATCGCGAGCGCGCCAGGCGGTTCGCAAATGCGCTCGAGTTGTTTGCGATTTCCGCGAGCCTGGGTTCGACGGAATCGCTCGTTCAGCCAGGCGAGCTCATGCGGCCTCGCGATTTGAACGAGACGGAGCGCGCGTGGGCGGGCGTGGCGGATACGACGATCCGCTTGTCGATCGGTATCGAGGACGCGGATGACTTGATCGAAGACCTGACCCGGGCGCTCGAACGAAGCGCACAGGATTAGGTCGGTTGCGCTCGAAGGGCAGCGGAACTCCCGCTACGCGGCCGGCGTCAAGAAACTGCATCGAGAGATCGGAGAGAAAACCAGAGCGCTCATGCAACGCGTATTCATTGTCATCGGTGCTTTGTTCGTTCTCATCGGACTTGCCTGGCCATGGCTGTCGAAGCTGCCGCTCGGCCGGTTGCCAGGAGACATCGTCGTCGATCGTCCGGGATTCAAGTTCTTTTTCCCGATCACGACGATGATTCTGGTCAGTCTCGTGCTGTCGCTGCTGATGTGGCTGTTCAGGCGTTGACGGCTTACAAGCTGCTCAGAACGCGCACGCGATGGCGATGGTAGGGCAGCACTTCGAGCACATCGCCTTCCTGCAGCCGCCGCTGAATGTCCCGCCACCACTTGGCGGTCAACAGCTCGCCATGCACCCGTAGGAACACTTCCTTGAGGTGCGCATCGAAGCCGAGGAATTGAATGAATGTCTCGGGGAACACGTCGTTCTCGTTGACGTGGAACCAAGCTTCGGCGCGCATTTCGTCTTCTTCGAACTGTGCCTTCGGCATGTCCCTGAACCGGCAATCGGTGACCAGGCACAGCTCGTCGTAGTCGTAGAAGATGACGCGGCCGTGCCGGGTGACGCCGAAGTTCTTGAGCAAGAGATCGCCGGCAAAAATGTTGGTCACGGCCAGATCGCGAATACACTGACCGTAATCGATCACCGCGCGTTCGGCTTCCTCGCGCGTCGCGTTGCGGATGTACAGATTGAGGGGCGTCAAGCGCCGCTCGATGTACAGGTGATCGATGATGATCTCGTCGTCCTCGAAATGGACCGTGTTCGCCGCTTCGGTGCGGAGCTCTTCGAGCAGCGCCTCGGAGAAACGCTTCTTCGGGAACTTGAGCCGCTTGAATTCCTGCGCATCGACGAGCCGGCCCGCGCGGTCGTGCTTGAACACGAGCTCGTATTTCTGCAGCACTTCCTCGCGCAGCACGTTCTTGGGATACGCGAACCGGTCGCGGATGATCTTGAACACCACGTCGAAGGAGGGCAGCGTGAAACAGATCATCACGAGCCCCCGATCGCCCGGCGCGTGCACGAAATGATCGTCGCTTTGCTGCAGATGCCGGAACAGCTCGCGGTATCGCTCCGTCTTGCCTTGCTTGGCGCGACCGAGCACTGTGTACAGCTCGCTGACGGGCTTGCGCGGCAGGATCGATTTCAAGAAGACGACGGCTTGGCCGACATGCGGCAAGTCGGCATGGAAATACGAGCGCGTGAAGCTGAACAGAATGCTCACGCTGCTCTCGTCCATCATGACCGCGTCGATGACGACGCCGCTCTCAGAGTTCTTCAGCGCGATCACGAACGGCCGCATCCAGTTCTTGCCGGAAATGCGCCCGATGACGTAGGCGCGCGTCATCTGGAAGAACACCGTGCGGATGAATTCGACCTGCTCGACTTGCAGCGGCTGCTTCGACGAATCGGCGTACTCCTCGCAAAGCGCGCGAACCTCGTTCGTGATGATGCGTACGCTGCGATCGAAATCGACGTACGGCGTGCGGAATCGGAAGTCCGCGAGCACTTCCTCGAACAACAGCTCGAGCGAGCCGCGGTTCACGTACACGTTGGTGTCGATCGGCGTCTTGATCGAGCTGATCGGGTCCAGGTCGAGCGCGATGAACTCGACCGCAGGATCGACGCCAACCGTGCCGAATGTTCGCCGCGTGACGGAGTTGAAGAAGGTCTTGTCGAATTCCTGATCGGGAAGCGAGGAAATCAACTCGGCAAACCGCCGTTTGATGCTGCTCCACACGGCCCGCTCATGGACGTCCTCGCCGAGCTTGTCGCGCATTTGCGCGACGGCGCGGTTCACGCTGTGGTCGTACAGCTCGATGCGCTCGACGGCGTCGCGAAGACTTCCCCGCCAATCCCGGGATTCGAACCGCTGCGGCGCCCGGCGGGTGATCGCGCGAAACTCTGTGTTGTATTGCTCGAACGCCTTGACGAGCGTGACGGCGCAATCTTCCACGAGCGCATCCCGAGACGCGCTGGTCGAGGCTGTGGGCTGGAGGCTGGAGGGTGGAGGCGGGAGGGTCATATGCATAGCCTAGCCGAACTTTAAGGGCGCTGGGCACTGGTCAGAAATGCGCGCGGCGCGCGTTGGAAGAATCGAGAATTGGAATTCAGTCATTGGTGCGGCGAGCGCCGATGCGGGCGACGGCCTCATCGTCCGAGCGGAGAATTGAGAATTGGCTAAAGGGCTACGGGGTACGGTCAAACTGTGCGGTGCTCAAGTCCAGCGCCCAGCGCACAGAGCCCGAAAAAGAACGGGGCGCCGAAGCGCCCCGCATTTTTTCCTTCAGCCTAC
Source organism: uncultured Sinobacteraceae bacterium (assembly GCA_937902995.1). Lineage (GTDB taxonomy): Bacteria > Pseudomonadota > Gammaproteobacteria > Steroidobacterales > Steroidobacteraceae > Steroidobacter. Next base: position 38,669 of record CALEKY010000068.1, on the reverse strand, counting down.
AGCCTACGGGCTTCAGCCTGGGAACCTGTGACTGGGTCACAGGTTCTTGATCAGCGCATCTCCGAACTCGCTGCACTTCACCTCTTTCGCGCCTTCCATGAGACGGGCGAAGTCGTAGGTCACGGTCTTCTGACCGATGGTCTTGTCCATGGCGGCGATGATCGCGTCGGCAGCCTCGGTCCAACCCATGTAACGCAGCATCATCTCGCCCGACAGAATCACCGAACCCGGATTCACCTTGTCGAGGTTTGCGTACTTCGGCGCGGTTCCGTGGGTCGCTTCGAACACGGCATGACCAGTCGCGTAGTTGATGTTGCCGCCCGGCGCAATGCCGATGCCGCCGACCTGGGCAGCGAGCGCGTCGGACAGATAGTCGCCGTTCAAGTTCATCGTGGCGATCACGTCGAACTCGTCGGGACGCGTCAACACCTGCTGCAGCGTGATGTCGGCAATCGCATCCTTGATGATGATCTTGCCGGCCTTCTTTGCTGCATCCTGCTCTTCGTTCGCAGCCTTTTCGCCCTTCTCGGCCTTCGTGCGCTCCCACTGTTCCCACGTGTAGACCTTGTCGCCGTACTCGCGCTCGGCGAGTGCATACGACCAGTTACGGAAGGCGCCTTCCGTGAACTTCATGATGTTGCCCTTGTGCACGATCGTGACGCTCTTGCGCTTGTTGGCGATCGCGTACTCGATGGCGGCGCGGAACAGACGCTCCGTGCCTTCCTGCGACACAGGCTTGATGCCGATGCCGGAAGTGTTCGGGAAGCGAATCTTCGCGTAGTACTTCGGGAACGCCTGCTGGAACAGCTCGAGGAACTTCTTGTTCTCCGGCGAACCTGCTTCGAATTCGATGCCCGCGTAAATGTCCTCGGTGTTCTCGCGGAAGATCACCATGTCGACCTTCTCGGGCGTCTTGACGGGCGAGGGCACGCCCTTGAACCAACGCACAGGGCGCAAGCACACGTACAGGTCGAGGAGTTGGCGAAGCGCAACGTTCAGGGAACGGATGCCGCCGCCGACCGGCGTCGTGAGCGGACCTTTGATCGAAACCAGGTAGTCGCGGCAAGCCGCGACGGTCTCATCGGGCAGCCAGGTATTGAACAAATCGTTCGATTTCTGACCCGCATACACCTCCATCCAATGGATCTTGCGCTTGCCGTTGTAGGCCTTTTCTACCGCCGCATCCAAGACGCGGACGGAGGCGCGCCAGATGTCCGGGCCGGTGCCGTCGCCTTCGATGAAGGGAATGATCGGGTTATCGGGAACGACGAGTTTCCCGTTTTGAATGGTGATTTTCTGGCCCTGAGGGGGCACGTTGAGCTTGAGTGCTGTCGACATCGACGACTCCGTAATGATCCGAAACAACCGGCAGTTTTGGGGTGCGGAATGCTATCACAGCGCGGGGGAATCGATGGGACTGCGAACGGTTCGTAGCGGCGATCTTGCGCGCAGCGAAAACCCGTTCCGCGCGCAGATTTGTCAAAGTACGTCAGAATCCGACCGTAACCAGAACGCCGCTTTCGGTGTTCTCGAGCCGGAATGCCCAGCGATAGCGCTCGCAAATGCGGCGCACCAGGTAAAGCCCCATGCCATGGCCTCGGGGATGCGTCGTAAATCGCTTGGTACTGGCATTCAGACGTTCTTCGGGGAGCGCACCGGCGTTCGAAACGGTCAACTCCCGGCCTTGCAGGCGGCAGATCACCTCATCGCCCGTGCCGTGCTGGAGCGCGTTACGCACCAAATTTCCGATGACCATGGCCACCATGCTTTCCGGCGCCGCGACGCGTAGTGCCTCTTCCTCCGGAATCTGCAAGCCGATTCGTTTCGTCGGCTGCACGTGGTGCTGATCTTCGACGGTTTTGACGAGCACGGAGGCAACGTCGCATTCGGCGCTGCTGGCGCTGGCCGGAGAATCTTCGCGCGACAATGTGAGCAGCGCGTCCGTGAATTCGGACATTTCCCTGACCGCGCGTTGTATCCGCGCCAAAGCTTTGGCTGCGCCAGGCCGCTCTGCAGTTTGCGATTCCAAAATTTCCACTGCACCGCGAATGACCGCAAGCGGCGTTCGCAATTCGTGGCTCGCCGTTGCCGTGAACGATTGCTCGCGCTCGACGAATCCGTCCAGCCGTTCCATGAACGTGTCGATCGAGCGGGCGATCGGTTCGAGCTCGTTGCCGGCGAACTGCGCGCCGATGCGCACGTGACGTTCGCCAGGATCGATCTGCGTGAGTCGATCGGCGAGCGCATTGATCGGTTCGACGAGACGGCGCGAGATGCCGAAGGCGGCAAATCCCGCAAGCCCAACGATCGTGACGACACCGACCGCGAGGACGGCGATGGCGATGCGCTCCTGACGGACGTACGCAGTGACGTCGTAGGTGATGTACAAGCGACCGAAATCGCCGTCGCGGACGAGCACGTCGAGCAGGCGGCCTTGCGACCGGACTCGATGCATCGTACCGGGCTGGAGCATGGCGATGTGGCGCGGCAACTCTGCGAGATCGCTCGATCGGTAGATGCGCAGGCGCGCCGAGCGCAACGGTTCGGCACCGCGGTCCACGCGCATGCGTTGTTCGAAGTGCGTGAGCTCCTCGGACAGCAGGTCGAACGTGATGTTGTGTTTCAATCGCTCGTCGGCTTGATACGCCCAGGCGCCGAGCACGATGCCCGCCAGTGCGATCAACGCCACCGTCGTTCCCGCAATGCGTGCCCGCAGACTCAGCTGCGCAAGCCACGCTTGCAGGTTACGAACGAGACGGGTCCACCGCGATGCGATAGCCGATGCCATGGACGGTATGCAGGAGTTTCACGGGGAAATTCTTGTCGATCGCCGCGCGCAGCGCGTGCATGTGGGCGCGCAGGAAATCGCCTTGCGGCGGATTGTCGCCCCAGAGCTCTTTTTCGAGCTCTGCGCGGGTGACGACGCGATTTGCGTTCTGCATCAGCATGACGAGAATGCGGCGCGTCGTCGGATTGAGCTTCACGGGCACGCCGCCGCGCTCGGCCTCGAGCGTATCGAGATCGAACTTCAAATCGCCCACCGTGAGCGTGCGCTGCGCTTCTTGCGGCTGTGCGCGACGTAGCAGCGCCTTCAAACGGACGTGGAGCTCGGCGAGCGAGAACGGCTTGACCAGATAATCGTCCGCGCCGGCTTCGAAACCTATGACCTTGTCCGCAATCAGGTCTTTAGCCGTCAAAATCAGGATGGGAATGCGCTCTCCGATCGACTGCCGAAGTTGGCGGCACACGGCGATGCCGTCGATTCCGGGCAGCATTAGATCCAGCACGATCGCGTCGTACGGCTCGCGCTCGGCCATCGCAAGGCCGGTTTCTCCGTCAACTGCGTGCGCGACCGTGTCGCCCTGCGCCTCGAAGTACTCGGCGATGTTTGCGGCGATGTCGTGGTGATCCTCGATCAGCAACAGTCTCATGAAGCCAATTGTACGCGCTCGCTCGATGCGGCGATCCATCTGGATTGACGCGGATTCCGGGCCGCCCTAGCGTCGGCTTCGGAAGTTTGCGAGCGGACCCATGGAAACTTTCCTCACCGAGCGTCTCGTGCTGCGCCGGCCTGCCTTGGCGGACAGCGAGGCGATCTTCGTCCGTTACGCGTGCGATCGGGAGGTGACGCGCTATCTGGGATGGCCGCGGCATCGGTCGGTCGCGGACACGCGCGAGTTCGTCGAATTCAGCGACGCCTGTTGGGAGCAGTGGGGCACGGGTCCGTACGTAATCGAGCTGCGCACGACGGGGTATCTGCTCGGCAGCACCGGCCTTGCGATCGAGAGCCCTCGCCGCGCGATGACCGGATACGTGCTGGCGAAGGATGCGTGGGGACACGGCTACGCTACCGAAGCACTGCATGCGATGGTTGCCGTTGCTGCACGGCTCGGGATCGAACAGCTCTATGCGCAGGTGCATGTTGCGAACACGGCATCGATGCGCGTTTTGGAGAAATGTTCGTTCATTGCGATGGGGCAGGCGCCGAGGACGTTGACGTTTCCGAACCTCGAGCCCGGCGACGCGCACGAAGCGATGTCGTATTCGCGGATCATCCTCTAAGATCCGCGCGCGATCCGATGCTGTTCGTTTACGCGCGCGGGCCGTATCGCAATGAAATGCGAAGCCGGCACCATTCTTGTGCAGTCGCTTCGGGGCAAGCAGACGCCGGCGGAGGGATTCGAGCGTGACAGTCTTCGAAACCGAGCGCTTGCTCTTACGCCGCTTCACGCTCGACGATGCAGCTTTCATACTCGAGCTCGTGAACGAGCCCGCGTGGATCCGCTATATCGGCGACCGGAACATCAGGACGCTGGACGATGCACGTGCCTATTTGCAGACCGGACCGCTCGACATGTACGAACGTTGCGGATTCGGCTTGTATCTGATCGAGCGCAAGCAAGATGCGACGGCCATCGGCACATGCGGGCTCGTCAAGCGGGATACGCTCGAGTTCGCGGATATCGGTTTTGCCCTGCTGGAGCGTTACACAGAACAGGGGTATGCAATGGAAGCCGCTGCAGCCACGCGCGCGCATGCGAGAGCGCTCGGCCTGCCGCGTTTGCTGGCGATCACGACTCACGACAACCGAGCGTCGCAGAAGCTTCTGGGCAAATTGGGTATGCAGTTGGAGCGTGAAATCCAAATTCCTGGCGATCCGGAGCCGCTCTGCTTGTTCGCACTGAATCTCTCTTGCGAGGACGGACATGACGCCCGGCGAAGCTGAACTGGCGGTTCGTAGGTTGATCGCACGGTTCGCGAATTGCCTCGATGCAAAGGCTTGGGATGAGCTCAGCGAATGCCTGGCGGAATCCGTGTACACCGATTTCTCGGAGCCGCACGGACGACTGCCCGAGTCGTTGCCGCGTCGCGAGCTCGTCGAATCGCAGCGCGCCGCGCTCGAGGACGTGCGCACGCAGCACCTGACGGGCAATGTCGAGGTTTACATCAACGGCACCAGTGCGACCGCGCGGCTTTCGGCGATGATTCTGCGGCGCCGCGAAGGCGCACCGACGTCCACGACGCATTGTCAGTTCCTGCTCGGATTCGAGTACCGCGAACGGAATTGGAAGATCTGCTCGGTCTTGCGGCGCGTGTTGTGGAGCGAGCCGGACGACTCATCTGAGTAGCGCCAGGAAGCCTGACCCTGGCATGTGATGCCAGGCGCGCCTTCGGAGCTGTAAAGACTGTACGATGATCGGATGACGCGCCTTCTGGAAACGACACCTGCCGCCGACGGTTTTCGCATGCCTGGCGAGTTCGAGCCGCACGCGGGCTGCTGGATGCTTTGGCCTGAGCGGCCGAGCAACTGGCGGCTCGGCGCGAAACCGGCGCAGGAGGCGTTTGCCTCCGTCGCGACGGCCATCGCCACCAGCGAGCCCGTGACCGTCGGCGTTTCCTCGCGCCAGTTCGTGCACGCGCGCTCGATGCTTCCCGATGCCGTACGTGTCGTGGAGCTGTCGAGCGACGATGCTTGGATGCGCGATGTGGGACCGACGTTCGTGAAGAACGCGGACGGCGTCGTGCGCGGGGTGGATTGGCAATTCAACGCATGGGGCGGGCTGAACGGCGGGTTGTATTTCCCGTGGGATCAGGACGATCTCGTGGCGCGCAAAGTGTGCGAGATCGAAGGCTGCGATCGCTATCGTGCGCCATTCGTCATGGAAGGCGGCGCGATTCATGTCGACGGCGAGGGTACGTTGCTCACGACGGAGCAATGTCTGCTGAATCCGAACCGCAATCCGGGTCTCGACAAGGGCCAGCTCGAGATCCTGCTGCACGAATATCTCGGCGTGACGAACGTGATCTGGCTCGGCGAAGGCGTCGTCAACGACGAGACGGACGGACACATCGACAACTTGTGCTGTTTCGCGCGGCCGGGAGAAGTGATCCTCACGTGGACCGACAACAAGCGCGATCCGCAATATCGGGTTTCGCGCGATGCTTACGAGCGGCTGATGGAGGCGCGCGATGCACGCGGTCGCCGCTTGAAGGTTCACAAGCTCGTGCATCCGGGACCGCTGTTTCGAACGAAAGAAGAGGCGTTACACGTCGACGCCGAAGAAGGCGTTCAGCCGCGACCGGCCGGCGAGCGGCTCGCGGGTTCATACGTGAACTTCTACATCGCCAATTCGGCCATCGTCATGCCGCTGCTCGATCCGAGGCGCGACAAGCAAGCGGCACGTCAACTCAAGAAGATCTTTCCGGAACGGCGGGTGATCGGGGTGCGATCGCGGGAGATTCTGCTCGGGGGCGGCAACATTCATTGCATCACGCAGCAAGTGCCCGCGGGCACGCGAATGCTGCCGCGTCGCGCTCGCTCAGCGTAACGTCCGTCGAAGCGCGAAGACGAAGACGACGTCGGCGGTCGACTCGGCGGCAAGGTCCTCGACGACTGCAAAGGAGAAATCCCAGCCGTCGGCAAACCCGTAGTTGCCGCCGATGCTGAGCATGGCGACCTCTCCCAACAAGTCTTCGTCGCTGTCGAAAACGGCGGTATGCGCGTCCAGCTGCAAAGCGAGCGTCAACTTCCCGAATGCGCGCGCGCTGAGCCCGAGCATCCCAGACCCCACGAAATTGCGCTGCCGTTGCGACCAATGGTCGCCGTCGCCCAAATAGCTCGCGCCGATCTGCGCAAATACGGTATAGCGTTCGGCGAACGAAGATTCGAAGGCGAGCGCCGCGCTTGCATCGAAGCTGCCGCTGCCGGTGAGACGATCGGCATCGCCGGTCGGCAGCTTCACGCCGAGCCACGCCGTCAGCGGCGCGGCCGAAATTCGTTTGCCGAGTCGTAGCGTCAGGTCGCCGAATCCTTCGCGCGGCGAGCGCACATCGATCAGCGTGGCTTCGTCGTAGCGATAAGCGATCTGCAAAGCGTCCGTCGGGAGGAGGGGACGCGCGCCTTCGGGCAAGCCGAACGTGTCGTGCCAGCCGTCGATGAAATCATCGAGGATGCCGGCGCGAGTGCGTCTGTACGGAAGCTCGCCCTGCACGAAATAGCCATTGGGTAGCGCGCGCCCGATCGATAGACGCAACTCCTGGGTTTCGGCATCGACGATGAGCGTCTCGCGGGTGCCCGATTGAACCACCGCCGTGCTGCCCCAGTGGAATTGCGCATCGAAACGCCACTCGCCGTCCTCGCCCCACTGCGCAGGCAATGCAGGCGGCAGCTCGAAGCCGGCCAACAACGGATTTTGATCGCGGATCTGAAAAGGCTCGGCGCTAGTCAGAGCAGGACCGAGGGCAAGTGCGAGCGTAACGGCCCCAGCGCGGAGCTGCCGATGACGTGTCCGGAGGCGATCGGCTAGAACCACGCCGAAACGAAAATCTGAATGACGTTCGCGTCGAACGAATAGAGCGGCTCGCTGCCGGCCGGCCTGAACTCGGGATCGGAGTCGTCCAGCATCGAAAAGCGGGCGTCGCGGAAATCTTCGTAATCGAACGAGATGCGGTCGAAGAAGGCGTTGGCCGAGGCTTTTTTGATGAATCCTTGACCGTTACGCACGAATTCGTAGCTCGCGCCGATGCGCAGCGTGTGGCTCTTGAACGTCGACAGCTCCTTGTCGCGCGCCATGAAGTTCTGTTGATCCGCGCGATCGAACAGATCTCTGTAGAAATCGGCCTTGCTCTGATCGTAGAAGCGGTAGCTGACCTCGAAGACCCACGGCGTATTCCCGAGCGGGTGCGTATAGCCCAGGGAGTACGTGTCGGCGCGAATGCCCCAGGTGTCCGTGAAGAAGCGGTAACCGCCTTGCAAGGCTGCGCGGTAGGACAGGAAGTATTTCGCGTTCAGCGCAACGGCATTGCTCGTGCGCGTGCGCGGATAAATTTCCGTCGCGAGCGCGAACTTGCGCTCGTCGTCGGGCCGCACGAACCGGTAAGTGCGATACGGATTGTTCAGATAGCCCTCGTCCGTGATGACTTCCAGTTCGAGCGCTGCGATCAGGTTCTTGGTCAGGATTTGCGAGACGCCGACGCGGTAGCTCCAGCGATCGATGTCCTGCTCGAATGACGGGTCGACGATGCGCCCGCCCGAGCCCGGGTCGGAGATCGTGCGCATGACGACGTCCGCGCCCTTCGAGAAGCCCATGCTGATCGTCGTCAGATCGCCGAACAGATCTTGACTGATACCGAACGAGAACGTTTCGGCTTCGTAATCGTTCTCTTCGGAATTCGTGTAGCTCAAGCTGTAGGTCGTCTTGCCGCGCAGATAGTCGAATGAGAAGCTGTACTGTTTGCGCTCTTCTTTGTACTCGCTCGCGCCGCTCGTCTCCACGTCGATCGATGCGCTCGTCACCATGTCCATGTAGTAGTTGGCGCTGATCGAGTATTTCTCCGCCATCTTCTTGCGCACGAGCACCGACGGACCATGAATGGTCACGCCGCCGCCTTCGTAGCGGTGATAGAGCGCATCCGCCCGATCGTCCGGCAGCACGCCGCCGAAGACGCTGGAGGAAACGAGGAAGAGAGAGAGGCTACAGGCGACAGGCCGCAGGCTACAGGCAAGACGCTTCAAGCGACGAGCCACGGGAGATGCGCAACGCGCAAAAACAAGCAGCAACAAGTCGGCGGCTACCGCCGCATTCTTACTGTCGCCTGTCGCCTGTAACCTGTCGCCTGTCATCAATTGCATCCGCATCCGCCGCCAGCGCTGCCGAGCGCGCCACGCGCACCTTCACGCGCTTCGAACACGTGATGGGTATAAGCCGTCGAGATCGGGTGCGGGTCGAACGACATGATCGGATCGGCCAGCGCCTCGCGCTCGTAGGGTTTGACCCAGGGTTCGATATTGCCGCAGGCGGAGAGCGCGAGCAGCGCGGCGAGGGCCAGAGCGCCGCGCAGCTGCGCGCAGGCTGCAGGCGGATGGCGGTAGGCTGTAGGACGCATGTTGGTGCTTCGCTCCCGCTTCGCGTACTTAGCCATGTTGCTCTCTCGCATGTTCTCGCAGCAGTACCGCAACTCGAATCTCTCTAGCTACAGCCTTTAGCCTAGAGCCTACAGTCTGTGAGTCTGCGGCAGGGCAGCAGCTCACTCTTTCAACAGCGCTCTGATCTGATTCAGATACTCGCTCTCGTCGCCAGGCTTGTAGCCGCGATGCAAGTAGCGGACGTTGCCCTTGCGATCGATGAACACTGTGCTCGGCATCGCGTTCACGTCGTAGAGCTTGCTGACCTTGTTCTCCTTGTCGAACAACACCGGGAAGCTCACCGGGACGGAGGCCAGCATCTTTTCCGCATCCTTCGAGTTCGCCTCGACGTTGATGCCGAGCAGCGTGAATCCGAGCGGACTGTACCGCTTGTACATCTGATCGAGAAGCGGCATCTCTTGACGGCAGGGGCCGCACCAGCTCGCCCAGAAATTGATCATCACAACTTGTCCCTTGAGCTGGTCGAGCGAAACAGTGTCGCCGCTTCGCGACGGGAGCGAGAAATTCGGTGCGACGGTCGTGCTCGCGCCGACGAACGGTGCGACGGCAAGCGTGAATGCGAGCGCTGCGGCGCGCAGCGAGGAAACCAAGCTGATGGAACGCATGTTAGGTAAACCTCTCGTAAAAAAGGCTCGAATCGATCCTTCCTCGTCCGAGCAGCGGCCCAGAGGCCGAGGAGGGGGATTCTTCCCAACGTGCATCGTCCCTAAAAAAAGATCGACAAACCGAGATGTGCCTCAAGGTTGTTGACGATCTTCTTCTTGCCGAGCAGATCGATGTCAAATACATGGTCGCGGACATCGAAATGCACGGCGAGCCAATCGGTCGGCAGGATGCGATAGCCGAATCCGCCGTTGACTGTAAAACGGTCGTCTCCGCCGAAGCTCGTGCTGCCGATGCCGGCCACGATGTAGAAGGCGGAGTTGTACGCGCGGTTCTTGCCGATGAAGACTTCGCCGGGTAAGGCATTCCACCCGAGCGACAATGCGTAATACGTGTATCTGCGCTCGTCGTCGGTGAGCAGCGCCGCCGATCCCGAGAGCGTCTCGTAGCTCGTGCGGCCGGCCTTCGATTGACCGACGGTGCCTTCGATGAAGAAGTCCTCGGTGATGTGATAGGCCAGGCGGGCGCCGTACACGGTGTTGCTCTCGAAGTCCTCGATGCTGAGCACGCCGAAATAGGCGCCGATCTCGAAATCTTCCGTGTCGATGCGGGCGCGCCGGATCTCGCGGCGTTCCACCTGCGGTTCGATGATCGGGCGGTCCTGCGGCAAGCTTCCGGTCGAGTCGCCGGCCGGTGCTTCGATGCCTTCGGATGTCGATGCGGCTTCGCCATCGCCGCGGAACAGGGCGCAGCCAGGCAGCGTCGTCGCAGCGAGCGCAATCAGAAAAAGAACGCGAAGCCTAAATACTTCCATTCGTCTACTTCCTCGTTGTCGTTGCGGCTGGTGAAGACGACATTGCTTCGATACTCGGTCCGCAACATGAAACGACGGGTCAGATACAGTTGGATGCCGCCGCCGACGTAGCCGATTTGATCGGTGCGATCTTCGGTGCGCACGAGCGTGGACTTGGGATCCGTATAGATGATACCGGTGCCGAGCGTGAAATAAGGTGACGCACGCCATTCCGGAACGAAGACGTGAATCAGGCCGAGCGTGGCGCTGTAGCCGTTCGAGAACTCGCCGAGGATGTGCGTGACGGTGAGCTCGATCGACAAGTTGTCGCTGAATGCATACCCACCGAAGATCGAGATCTCGCTCGCGCCGCCGAAATCGCCGGCCGTGATGCCGCCCTGCCAGCGGCGGCTCATGTAGTTCTCGCGAGCGGGCTCGTCGAGATCGAGCGGCTCGCCGGTCGGTGCCAGCGTCGCAATCATTTGCTCGCGCGGAACCCAGCCTTCGATGCCGCGGTCGGTGCGCACCTGAAACCAATCCGTACGGCGCTTGACGATCTCGACCTCGCGGCCGCGTTCGATCACGTGAAAGACGGGGTAGCCGCGGCCCGGGCCGGTGTGCAGCTCGATATAGGGATCGGCAACGAGGACTTTCGGGAGCTCGTCGTCTGCCTTGGCGCCGACTGTGAACAACGCGACCAGCAACGCGAACGGTCGCAGCCATTGAGGCATCAATCCTCCGGTGCGTCGAACGGGTTGTTGTAGTACTGGGCGCCGATGTCGAGCCATTCGGAGATCAGCTTCAGTTCTGCGGGCGACAGCCAGCCGGCATGATTACCGTTGGGGCTGTTGGCGTCAAACTTCGCAAAGAACCGCGTCGAGGCATTCGCTCCGTTGGCGTTCATCGAGGCCTGTACCTGTCGGTACTGGACGCACGTCGTGACGTTCGTCACCGGGTCGGTTTGGAATTGCAGACACTCGTCGACGAGCTGTCCGCCCTCGACGATCTGGCCGATATCGTTGAACAGCAGCTCGCGGTAGGACTTGAGATGATCCGGCTCGTCGTCCGACGGGCCGTCCGTCAGATCGAGATCTCCCGCCGGCACCCTGACGACGTTGTCTGCGTCGACGGGCGAATGACAGGACGTGCACGTATGGTCGTCGACCACGACCTCGGGGTCGTTCGGATCGAAGACGCGGCGGTCGGCGCTCCAGAGCGGATGAATGTGCTGCTGGTAGTTGATCGTCACTCGGCACGTGCTCGACCAGGTTTGGCTGCATTCGAGCGTTGTCGGTGCGGGTGTGATCAACGCGGTCTCGCAAGTGTGGCGGCGCATTGGATCGGCCGGATCTTCGGCGATCGGCAGCGCCGGGTCGACCGCGATATCGGTCAAGCCGGGGAAGTAGCACGCGTCATAGGTCGCTAGCGGCGTCAGGCCGCTCGCCGACCAGTAGTCGCGGAAGACCAGATTCACCGAAGGCTTGCATACCCCGTCGCACATGATGCGACTGCGAACTTCCGCCATCGTCTCGCCCATGTCGGCCCACAGGTCGGCGTTCGTGTTCGGAAAGGGTGCGCCGGTCGTCGGAGCGCCGCTGTTCACCGGCGGATAAAGGCCCTTGCGTCCGTGCGAGCGCGCCGGATTCGCTGCGTTCACGGTCGTCGAATGGCAGCCGTTGCATTCGAGCGTCTCGCCGACCTGCACTTGCAGCCAATTCGTATGCAGCGGAAAGGCGTTCAAGCGTCGGCCGTTCGCATCGAGGATGCTGAATGTGAACGCGACGTTCGCGGGGACCTTCACCTTGACCGAACCGTCGGGCTCGATCGGTGCATAGCCGAGAATGTCGCGCATGCCGAAGCGACGGCCCCGCGGACCGAATGCCGTGTTCGCGATCTCGCGCGTGTCTTCATCCGGCTGCGAGACGACTTTCTCCAAGCGCAGGAAGCGCGCCGGTCGCGACGCATAGGCGGCATTTGCCGGGTCGCGCACGGAGGCGATGCCGCCCGGAACGATCGTCCTGTTCTCTGTGCCGTCGAAGTCGTAGACGCTGCGGATGTGCAGGATGCCGACGCCTTCGTTCTCGAGCGATGACGGGAAATCCACGCCGGCGACACGATCGAGAATCACGGGCGGCAATGGACGCGCGGCGGCCGCCACGACTTCCGTATATATGAAGCCTTCTTCCGGCGCGACGATCGGGCGCTGCGTGTTATCGCGCACGTCATAGATGTAGATGCCGTAGAGCGGCGGGGCCTCCTCGGCATCCGGATTCTCGAGATTGGCGGCCGTGCAGGGGACGATGCGTCCATTCAGCGTCAGGCGGCACTGCGACCAGCTGACGAGCAACCGATTCGTGCCGTCGAACAACGGCGAGGCGGAGCGGAAACGTCCACCAGGCGAAGGACCCGGAATCGTGCGCACATCGGTCGGCAACGCGCGTGCTTGCGCAGTGCAAGGCGGCGGCGCCGCGACCGTCGTCGTCGGCACGGTCTGATTGCACTCCACGTAGTTCTCGGTGTCGATCAGGACGAGATCGCCGCCTTCGTTCGTGCCGTCGAACGGTCGCAGCAACACCATCGTGCGTCCGTCCTGCATGGGGCGCGGTTGCAGGAATTGCACAGTCGTCGGTGTGCCCGTCGTTGGATTCGGCGTGCCTGTCGCATGACTGACGGCGCCGTACAAGAGCTCGAGTCCGGTGCCATCCGGATTGATGCGGTACAGATCCATCTGATCGTCGTCGATGGCGCGTTCCCAGCGTGTGAACACGATTTGACCGTTGTTGAGAACCGCAGGGTCGAGGTCGTGGCTTTGGTTGAACGAGATCTGCGTGATGTTCTCGCCGTTCTCATCCATCACGTGCAGGTTGAAGGCCGGACGCACGCCTGTGAAGCCTTCGACCTGCGCCGAGTATTGCGGCTTGTTCTCGTCGAGCAGAATTGCCTTCGAGCGTCGCTGCCGGGTGGACGAGAAGACGATACGTCCGTCGGGCAGGAAGTGCGGCATGATGTCGTGACCGTCGTTTTCGACGTTGTCCGATTGGATCACGCGGCGCAGCTCGTCGGCGGCGACGTCGTAGAGCCAGATGTCCCAGCTCGGTATCGCCTCTTCCGGGTCGACGTCTTCGGGATCCATCCCTTCCGGCGCGATGCGCATCGCGAACACGACTTTTTGTCCGTCGAAGCTCACGTCGACGTCGCGGATGTCCGCGCGGCCGTTGCCGGTGATCGCACCGGTGATGTTGATCTCGGGCGAGGAGGGCGATGCGCTCGTGCGCATGTACAGGTCCGCGCCGGGCCAATAGCGGCGCAGCTCCCGCGCATCCGTGGCAATGTCCGCATCGTCTGGCGGGACCGGACGCTTCACGTAGAACACGGGGAAGTCGAGCGTCACCGGGTCGCCGCTCTGGCCGCTGCCGATCGTGACGTCGGTGCCGCCATTGCCGTCGCTGCTGCAGGCGCCGAGCGAAGTCAGAATTCCGACGGCGAGCACGACCGTTGCTCCGCGCAGCGCGAGCTTGCGTATCGCGGTTTCAGCCTGCGCCTGAAAACCCATTGAGACTACTCCGGAACGTGAATGCATCGTGCAGTGTTCGTTGAAGCCGCAACCCGTCGTGCGCTCTGCCTTTGTTCGTTCGTCGCTCTGCCGAGCCGTGCGATCTCGAAGGTGCGTCATGATCGACGCGACATATTGCAGGCAACCGTTAAGCGAATCACAGATGTTCGTGTGACGAATGCGCCTTCGGCAGGCCGATTCGTCCTGTATCGCCGAATTACGTGACGTCGCTCACATTCGCGACCCGAGTCCGCACGTTGAATGCTGCATGCATCGTGGCGGCGAGACTACACGCGCGCGCGAGGCGGTCGATACTGTCTCCTGACCGCGACGTCTCGGCGTTGAGACAGTTACGGGACCAAATCTTCGCTGGCTATAGTCCCGCCCGCGCTGCACCTGGCCGATGCAGCGCTGTGGCAAATGCGGCCGACTTCAACGAAACGTCAACCAGGTCATCGCATGAGCAACACGAACAGCATCACGCAACACGCACCGGATGCAAAGCGCGGGCAATCGTTTGCCGGGGCTGCCGTGCACCCATGCGTTCGCAAGCCGTGGGCACGTCGCTGCAGGAAACTGGCAACGCTTGCATTGGCGCTCCTCGCCGTCGTGTGCGGACACGACGCCGCACAAGCTGCGAGCCGCGAGCAGGCGAAGCGCATGTTCGACCGTTTGACGGGCACGCCGCCGAGCCCGACCGTGCTGAATCAGCTCGAGGCCGCTCTCGGGCCGAGCCCGACCGTGGAACAGCTTGCTGACGTGGCCTATGACGAAATTCTCAGCTCGCCTCGCGGCCGAGACTTCTACAACGTCACGCTCAAGAATTTCGCGACGCCGTGGACGAACCGCGAACAGTCCGCCTTCGAGGCGCTCAACGACTACACGGCCACGGTGATCGGCATCGTCCGCGACAACGAGGATCACGATTTTCGAGAGATCCTGTGGGACGACGTGCTCTACGTCGGTCCGGGCTCGCCGCCGACGCCGACGAGCAACGCGCACTACGAAGCGCTCGAGTCGAACTTCGCAAACTTGCAGCAGGTCTTGCAGCGGACGACGCAAAGCGCCGTGTACGGCATTCCTTCGGAGGCGACCGCGGGCGTCATCACCTCACGGGCGGCGGCGCAAGCGTTCTTCATCGCCGGTACGAACCGGGCAATGTTCCGCTTCACGCTGCTCAATCATCTGTGCCGCGACATGGAGCAGCTGAACGACATCAGGCTTCCGCCGGATCGGATCCGCCAGGACGTTTCGCGCAGCCCTGGCGGCGACAGCAGCGTGTTCTTGAACAATTGCGTCGGCTGCCACAACGGTATGGACCCGATGGCGCAGGCCTTTGCGTATTACGACTTCGACGAAGCGCAAGGACGTCTCATCTACACGCCTGGCACGGTGCGGCCGAAATACTTCATCAACGCCGACAACTTTCGGCCGGGATACGTCACGCCCGACGACAGCTGGGAAAACCGTTGGCGTCTGCCTGGGCCCAACAATGCGCTCGGTTGGGATCCCGATCTTCCCGGGTCAGGCAACGGCGCGAAGTCCCTGGGTCGAGAACTGGCATACAGCGACGCGTTCGCAGAGTGTCAGGTCGAGAAAGTGTTTCGCGCAATTTGTTTCCGGTCGCCGAGCGAAGGAGATGAGCGGCGGTTTCAGGACTTAACGGCGGGCTTCAAGGCCACGGGCAACCTGAAGCGTGTGTTCGCGGAAGTGGCCGCTCATTGCGCAGGCGAATAAGGACCGACCCATGAAACGCGCTATGAACACTCGTTTGTTTTCGTTCGCTGCCGCGATCGTTGCGTTGGCGGCGCTCGCTGGTTGCAGCGGCGGCGCCAAGACGACCGAGAACCCGGTGACATCGGGCGGTTCGGCCGCGCCTTCAGATTACAACGGTCCGCAGCCGGCGAATGCGGATATTCAGGCTTTCCGCGTCGCGTTCTGGGAGAACATCCGGCCCGCGAACCGCTGCGGCAACTGTCACTCGGTCGGCGGTCAGGCGCCGACATTCGCGCGTTCCGACGACGTCAACGCAGCGTATCAACAAGCCGTCGGCATCATCGATCGCGACAACCCGTCGCAATCGGCGCTCGTGGCCAAAGTCGCCGGCGGACACAACTGCTGGCTGGCCGACGCCGGCGCCTGCGCGAGCATCTTGACGCGCTGGATCACGGAGTGGGTGGGCTCTACAACGACCGGCGGACGACAGATCGAGCTCGTGCCGCCGCCCGACAAGGACCCGGGCGAAAGCCGGCGTTTTCCGGCGGAACCACCGACGGGATTCAACGCACTCTGGAATTTGCTGCGTACCGATGGCCAATGCAGCCGGTGCCATCGTTCGAATGCGCTTACGCCGCAGAAGCCCTATTTCGCTTCCGATAATCGCGAAGAGGCCTACCTCGAAGCGATGCCGAAGATCAATCTGGACGAGCCCGAGTCTTCGCGCTTGGTCGTACGTCTGCGCAACGAGGGGCACAACTGCTGGACCTCGAACTGCGAGAGCGATGCGGCGGCCATCCAGAACTTGATCGAGCAGCTGGCCGCACAGATTCCGCTCGAGGAAATGGATCGGAGTCTAGTGCTCAGCAAGGCCGTATCGCTCCGTGACGGCACCATCGCCAGCGGCGGCAATCGCTACGAGAACCATTTGATTGCGCTCTACGAGTTCAAGAGCGGCAGCGGCCGGATTGCTTACGACACGAGCGGCGTCGATCCGGCTGCCGATCTGCATTTCTCGGGCAACGTGGACTGGGTCGGCGGTTACGGCATCAGCATCAAGGCCGTGCCGAACGGGGGCTCGAAAGCTCAGGCTTCGACGACCACGAGCCGCAAGTTCCATCAAATGATCGCAGCGACCGGCGAGTATTCGATCGAGGCTTGGGTCGTCCCTGGCAACGTGACCCAAGAGAACGCGCGCATCGTGACGTACGGCGGCAGCAACACGAGCCGCAACTTCTCGATGAGCCAGACGATGTACAACTACGAATTCTTCAACCGCAGCACGGCCACGAACAACAATGGCGGCCCGGTGCTGACGACCGACCCCGACGACGAACGGTTGCAAGCTTCGTTGCAGCACGTGGTCATGACGTTCGATCCGGTGAACGGCCGGCGTATCTACGTGAACGGCGAGTTCACGGGCGACGTCGATCGCGCAGGCGGCGGTACGCTCGGCGAATGGGACGACAGCTTTGCATTCGTGCTCGGCAACGAGCCGAGCTCGGATCCGGCTCGCCAGTGGGAAGGCGTGATCCGGCTCGTCGCGATTCACAACCGCGCGCTGACACTGGATCAGATCCGTCAGAACTTCGAGGCGGGCGTCGGCGAGAAGTACTTCCTGCTGTTCGGCATCGAGCACATCGTGGACGTGCCGAAGTCGTACGTCATGTTCGAGGTGTCGCAATGGGATAGCTCGGGCTATTTGTTCACGAATCCGAAGTTCATCAGCCTCGATCCGGAAGCTCGGCCGGGCGACATCCCGCTCAAGGGCATGCGCATCGGCTTGAACGGAGCGGAGCCGGCCGTCGGTCAAGCCTACCGGTTGCTCGAGACGACGATCACGGACGACGAATACTCGCCGGAAACCGGCTTCACGATCTCGACGCTCGGCACGATCATCGGACTCGAGCGTGGACCGGATTTGGATGAATTCTTCCTCTGCTTCGATCAACTCGGGTCGCGCGAGAAGGTGTGCTCCGAGTTCGCTGAAGGCATGCCGCAGCCGCGCAACTACGGTCCGCCGCCGTCGGATATCGGCGTGCGCACGTTCGATCAAATCAATGCGGCGATGGCGGCGATCACGGGCGTGAGCCCGACCGATACGCGAGTGAGGACAACGTTCCAAAACGTGCGTGCCTCGTTGCCCGCGACGCCGTCGATCGAGGCATTCCTCTCGTCGCATCAGACGGCGATAGCGCAGCTTGCCCTCGTGTACTGCAGCGCGCTCGTCGATAATGGAACCGCCCGCCGCCGCTTTTTCAACGACAACGACCCCGACGGCACCGGGCCCGATCCGTTCGCCAACCTGCAGCTTCCGGACGATCAGGATCGGGTGATCGCGCCCATCGTCGACAAGATCATCGGCGACGTGGCGACGCAGCCTTCTCAGGCAGACACGTATCAGGAGCTCTCGAAATTGATCGGGAATCTGTGCCCGAACGGTTCGGGAGGCTGCAGCGGTTCGCGCAGCTTGGCCGTGGCGAAAGCAGTGTGCGGAGCGGCGCTCGGCAGCGCTGCCATGTTGGTTCAATAAGGGACACGCGACATGTTCATCATCAAATCTCGTCGTAAACGCCCTCTGGAAATCGGCGAGCCGATCCGGCACGAATCGCACCGCAGGCCGGTGACTCGTCGGGATTTCCTCGCTCAAGGGTTCATCTCGGGTACGGCGACCGTGATCGCGCCTGCGGGGCTCGGAGCGCTGTTGAATGCAAGACGCGCGCGTGCCGATTTGGCGGAAGACATCCAGCTCATGAAGGCACCGGAGGACTGCAACATTACGGCGGGCAACGGCAAGATCCCGTTCATCTGCTTCGACCTTGCCGGCGGCGCGAACATTGCCGGATCGAACGTGCTCGTCGGCAAGGAGGGCGGGCAGTTCGATTTCCTGAGCACGCAGGGCTACTCGAAGCTCGGTATTCCGGGCGACATGCTCCCCTCGAACCCGAACTTCGTGAACACCGAGCTCGGCTTGGCGTTTCATGCCGACAGCGCGATGCTGCGCGGCATCCTGGAGATGACTTCGGAAACGACGCGGGCCGGGGTCAACGGCTGTGTCATCGCAGCGCGTTCGGAAAACGATACCGGCAACAATCCTCACAACCCGATGTACGGCATTGCCAAAGCCGGTCCGGGTGGAATGGGCGCGAAGGGGGAGCTGCTCACGTTGATCGGCACTCAAAATTCCGAATCGGGCGGCAACTCCATGGCGCCGGCGGCGCTGATCGATCCGGCGTTGCGTCCGACGAAGATCGATCGCGCCAGCGACGTGACCGGCCTCGTGGATACCGGCGAGCTCGGCACGATTCTGGGCAGCTCCACCGACACCGTTCGCGTGCTCGAATCGATGACGCGCATCAGCCGCGACAAGCTCGAGCAGGTATCGACCCGATTACCGGCACAGGAAGACGTCGAGACGCGCCGGCGCGCGAAATGCGCTTACGTGAAGACGGCCGATACGATCGATCGATTCGGCCGGCCCTCCGATCTCGATCCGACGAAAGATCCGGACATCACTGCGATCCTCGGTTCGAATCTCGGTAATGGCGGCGGCGAAATCCAGAGAACGGCCGCCGTCATGAAGCTCGTCGTCGAAGGCAATGCGGGCGCGGGCACGATCACGTTGGGCGGGTACGACTATCACACCGGCGATCGTGCGACCGGCGAGCGGCGCGACTATCTGGCCGGCCGCTGCATCGGCGCCTGTCTCGAATACGCTGCGCGGAAGAACATGCCGCTCATGATCTACGTGTTCAGCGACGGCTCCGTCTCCTCGAACGGACGCATCGACGATTCGCAGGACGGCGGCGGCAAGGGCGAGTGGACGAGCGACAATCAGTCCACAGCCGCGTCGTTCTTCCTGGTTTACAACCCTCCGGATCTCGGCGGGCGGCCGATGCTCATCGGCGACGGCACGTCAGCCGCTGCACGCCACCAGCAGCTCGGTGTGTTCAGCGCCAACGGCGATGTCGTGAATAGCAGCAGCCCCGCAGCGAACAACGTCAACCTGCTCGTGCAGACCGTGATCCTCAACTACATGGCCCTGCACGGCGAGGCAGGATATTTCAACGGACAGTTCGGCAATGCCCTCGGTACCGGCGCCGCGCTCGACGGCATGATTGCGTTCGAGCCGATCGTGAGCGGCACGGTCCGGGCCCGACCGACGTAATAGACCGCTGCCTGCTCCCCATAGAAAGGGGTGAGGCGCGACCGCGCCTCACCCCTGCCTTCAGCCTTCAGCCTCTAGCCTACAGCGCTGAATATCAGCGCGCCCGATAGCTCACTTCCACGAACGCCGTCCGTCCGCGTCCCGGGAAGTAGCGATAGTTGCCGAATGCGAAGTCGGCGCGGTCGGCGTAGGCGCGGTCGGTGAGATTGTTGACGCGCAGGGTTGCGCTCCAGTTCTCCAGGAACCGATAGCCGAGCCGAAGGTTCAGCAGGTCGTGCCCGCCGTATTCGTGCTCGTTCGAGGCATCCAAGTAATAGCGTCCCACCGAAACCCATTCGAGCTCGGCGTGTGCGCTCGGTACGAACTGCCAGGACACACGTGCCGTGTGCACGTGGCGCGGCGCCGTGTCGACGTCGCGGCCTGACACGATCGTCTCGCCGCCTTCGACTGCGCGATCGAATGCGTATTTGTGGCGTGCATACGTGCCGGCAGCAGCGAGCGTCAGCGTAGCGATGGGCGACCAGGCGAGCTCGTACTCGATGCCTTCGTGATCCGTCCGGCCGTCGCTGACGTTGAAGGCGTTGGCATCGCGGAAGATCACGTTGTCCTTCTCCATCACGAAGCCGGCCAGCGCGTAACGGAACGGCCCGAAATATCCGCGCATACCGAGCTCGAAACTGTCGATGCGTTCGGAATCGAGATCCGCAATGGACTGCTGGCGCTGCAGGCGATACAGCTCGCTCGTATCCGGCGCGCGATAACCGCGGGCGATGCTCGCGTATACGGTGTGGTTGTTCGTGAGTGCATAACTCGCACCGATGCGCGACGTCACGTTCGTGAAATCGTCTTTACGATCCGCCGGCCGGCTGTACACGCAGCCGCGCGGCGAGTTCGGGCAGGGCGTGCCGTCCTCGCGCACGTTGCCCGAGTTCATCTTGTTGTCGTAGTCGTACTCGACGTATTCCGCGCGCGCGCCGGCGGTGAGTGTCAAGCGCTCGCCGATCGGCTGCGTGACCTGCGCGTAGAGCGCCGCGACCGTGCTGTCGACTTCATAGTCGTAGTGCTTGCCGACCGGGCGCTCGTCCGTTGCCGGCGTCGGCTGCGTCTCTTTCAAGAATCCGCGCGCAGCTTCGAGATCGAGGCCGACGAGCACGTTCGTATTCGTGAAAGCTTTCAGGTCGAGCGCCGTGAGTACACCGAGCGAGTCCTGGCCGTTGTCTTCGAACGGCTTGCCGACCAAGAAGTGCTGGATGAAATCCATGCGCGAGTGGCGGAAGTACGGGCGCACGCTCAAATTCATGTTGGTGCCGAGCGGCGTCGTGTAGCCGCCGACGAGACGTACCGAGTAGGCGTCGCGATACGCTTCGGGATTCGCGTTCGATTTGGCGATCGATTCGACCCGATACGCGTCCTTGCCCTGAATGAAGCCGGCCGTTTCCTGGCTCAAATTCGTCGCCGAAAAATTGAGCGTGAACGTCGAATCGCCCGCTCGATGCAGCAGCCCGACGTTGAGCTTCTGCTCTTCCAGTCCGGTTTGTTCCCGCCAGCCGCCGTCGTCGGTCACGATCGCGCTGACCGAGAAATCCGTGTTCGTGCCGAGGTGGCTGAACGTGCCGCGCCCGCGATAGTAATCGTCGGGACCGATCTCGATCGAGACGCCCGGAACGACTCTGGCCGGCTCGGGCTGGAGGATGTTGATCGCACCGTGCATGGCACCCGAGCCGTACACGACGCCGACCGGGCCGCGCAGAACTTCGATGGAAGAGGCCTGCTCGAAGTTGAGCTCGAACATTTCATTGACGTTGCAGAAGCCGACGGGCCGAATCGGCACGCTGTTCTCCAGGAACAAGAACGCACCGCACGAGCCTGGGCCCGAAAGCACAGGCGAGCGGATGGCGGTGAGGCTCTCTTGACCGCTGTTGCGCTGGATCATCGCGCCCGGAGCGCGATTGATGATCTCGGCGTGATGTGTGGGTCCGACGAGCGCGACTGACTCGGGTCCGACGATCGACGCACTGCCTGCATATGTGCGCAAGGATTGCGACTGACGCGTCGCCGTGACGACGACCTCATCCAAGGTTTCTGCGGCGTGGACGCTGGTGAACACGCTGGCGACAGCAAGAATGGCGAACGATCTGGAAGCGAAGTGAACAGAGCGCATGCCAAGGTCCTTCGATGTTTCGCTGGAAAGGCGTCAATCTTGCAGCGCTCAACTGCGTATTTGGCCACTGGTTTCTTCAAGGGAGCGCAAATCATGAAAATCATGAGTGCGCACTGCGGCATCGGCGATGTCGCGCCGTAACGATCGAGCGAAACTTAACGAGGTGTCATCTACGCGCCTGCTCGGGTAGCGCGAAAGCCACGACATAGTCGCCGCGGGTCGTGCCGAGTGCGCCGTGTCCGCCGGCTGCAATGACGACGAACTGACGGCCGCCGCTTTCGTAAGTCATCGGCGTCGCTTGCCCGCCTGCGGGAAGCTTCGCCTTCCAGAGCTCGCGACCGGTTTCGACGTCGAACGCGCGTAGGTAATCGTCGGTCGCCGCACCGATGAACACGAGTCCGCCTGCGGTCACGATCGGGCCGCCCATGTTCGGCATGCCGACCGTCGGCGCGGGTAAGAAGCGAGGCGTCTTACCGGCAGTCGAGCCGAGCATGACCTGCCAGCGAATTGCATTGCGCCGTAGGTCGACCGCCGCAAGCGTTCCCCACGGCGGCGGAGTGCACGGCAATCCCCAAGGAGAAAGCAGGATCTCGCGACGCATGCCATAAGCGGTGCCATCCTGGCGAGCGAATTCCGAATCGGGCCACTTACCGGAACGCGCCGCCGCGTCGAATTCGTTGCGCGGGATCAGCGTAATCACGGCGGCCACGTGATTGACTGCAGCGACGACGAGCTGCCGCTCGCTATCGAAGGCGAGGCTCCCCCAGTTCACGCCGCCCGCGAAGCTCGGCGTGACGATCGAGCCGCGCAGACTCGGCGGCGTAAAGATGCCTTCGGAGCGATAACGCTCGATCAGCGCGCGGCACTTGGCGCGATCGTAGAACGTCAGTCCCCAGGCATCCTCGGGCGTGATGGCTGCGTGCGAGAGCAGGGGCGGCGTTGTGGGAAACGGTTGAGTGGCCGACGTGCGCTCGCCAGGCACGTCGCTTTGCGGTACCGGTCGTTCGACGATCTCGAATACGGGCTCGCCGGTTTCGCGATCGAAAACGAACAGCAATCCGGTTTTCGTCGCTTGCACGACGGCCGCGATCGACTTGCCCTCGCGCTCGATGTCGATGAGCAGCGGCTGCGCTGCCAAATCGTAGTCCCACACATCGTGATGCACGAGCTGCCGATGCCACACGACTCGACCTGTGTCGGCGCGTAGCGCAACGAGCGAATTCGCATAGGCGTTGTCGCCCAGACGTTCTCCGCCGTAGTGATCGGGACTCGGCGACCCGGTCGGCACGAACACGAGCCCGCGTGCTGTATCGACTGAAAACACCGACCACGCGTTCGCCGCGCCTGCGCGGCGCGCAGCCACCGGATCCCAATCGCGCGCACGGGCCTCTTCTTCGCTGGTGGGAAGCGGATCCCACGACCAATGCAGCGCTCCGGTGCGCGCATCGAAGGCACGAACGACGCCGCGCGGCAGCTCCACCGCCGCGTTGTCGCCGATCGCCGAACCGACGATGACGAGATCGCGATAGATCGCAGGCGGCGATGTCACGAGGTATTCGCCGCGCTCGCGCAAACGCACGCCGGCGGTGAGATCGATGGCACCCGAGCCGCCGAATTCGGTGCACGGCCGGCCGGTCCGGCCGTCGAGCGCGATCAAACGGGCATCGAGCGTGCCGATGAAGATTCGATGCGCGCATGGTTGAGTCGGGGGTGCGTTCGTATCGATCCAGGACGACACGCCGCGCGAGGTCGTTTCGCTGTAATGCACCGAGCGCGAGATGCGCGGATCGAACCGCCAGCGCTCCCGGCCGGTCGTCGGATCCAACGCAATGACGATGTTCGTGGGCGTGCTGAGATACAAAGTATCGCGGACGTAGATCGGCGTCGCCTCGAACGCCAGCTTGTGTGCGCTTGCCAGTCCTTGGCCCATTTCTCCGGTGCGATACGTCCACACCCGCTCGAGTTTGGCGACGTTCTCGCGCGTGATCTGCGCCAGCGAGGAAAAGCGCGAGCCGCCCGGGTCGCCGCCGTAGAACGACCAGTCGTCGTCGGATGCCGTTTCGATTTCGGCGGGCGCGACGTCCTGTGCTGCGGCTGCGCGCACGACGCAGACGGCGAACAGAACCGCGGCCGCCGCAGATATCGTCCGGATTCGATCGGTCATGACAGGATCGCGTGTCCCCTGCGTGCTGTTACTATCGCATCGTGCGTGCGAGGCCGAAGTTTAGCGGCCCGCAACGAATGTAACCGAATCGCATTCCAGAAACGCCCGTCGAGGGATTCGGAAAATCTGCTGGTGTGACGCGGACCATGATTGCCAAGCGAGTTCTCCTGGTGGTTCTGTTGCTGGCTGGCTGTCAGACGATAGCGGCCGAAGCACAACAAGACCGCCCGCGCATCGGCCTCGTCTTGAGCGGCGGCGGGGCGCGCGGTGCCGCTCATGTCGGCGTATTGAAAGTCATCGAGGACATGCGTATCCCGATCGACGCCATTGCCGGCACCAGCATGGGTGCGGTCGTCGGCGGGCTCTACGCCTCCGGCATCTCGGCGGCGGAGATCGAACGGCTGATCTCGTCTCTGAATTGGCAAGAAGCGTTTCAGGACCGTCCGCCGCGCGCGCAACTCGGCTTCAGGCGCAAACAGGACGATCGCAACTTTCTCGTGCGCTATTCGCTCGGCGTGAGCTCCGAGGGGTTCGCCTATCCGCGCGGGCTCGTCCAGGGACAGAAGCTCGAGCAAGTGCTGCGCTCGGCGACGATTCCCGTCGCGCAGGTGCAGGACTTCGATCGGCTGCCGATTCCGTTTCGGGCCGTTGCCACGGATCTGGAGACGGGCGAGCTCGTCGTCATGGATTCGGGCGATCTGGTGACGGCGCTGCGTGCCAGCATTTCGGCGCCGGGCGTATTTGCACCCGCGCCGCGCGACGGACGGTTGCTCATCGACGGCGGGATTGCAGAGAACCTGCCGGTGGATATCGCGCGTCAGATGGGCGTGGATCGACTGATCGTCGTGGACGTGAGCTTCCCGCTCTACGCGCGCGAGGAGCTTCTCTCGCCGCTCGAGGTCACGAATCAAGCGTTCGCGATTTTGATTCGCTCGCGCACGCTCGAGCAGCGCGCGAAGTTGGGACCCAACGACATCATCATCGATCCGCCGCTCGGCCGGTTCCCGTCCGCGGATTTCAGTCGCGTGCCCGAAGCGTTGCGCGCCGGACGCATCGGCGCCGAAGCAGTACGCGAACAGCTTGCTTCATTGTCGTTGAGCAGCGAGGAGTACGCGCACTATCTCGCTGCCCGGCAAGTGAGGCCCATCGCGCAGCCCGTCGTGAGCTTCGTGCGCGCCAGCGCCGAATCGCAACACTACGCGGGCTTGGTTGCGGCGCACATGGCGGATCTGGTCGACAAGCCGCTCGACCCCGATCTGGTACGCAACCGGCTGTCGTCGCTCTACGCGCTCGATCTGTTCGAAACGATCGACTACACCGTGATCACCGAGGACGGACGTACCGGACTCGAGCTCGACTTGCGCCGCAAGAGCTGGGGCCCGAATTACGTGCGCGTCGGTCTCAATCTCGAAGACGATTTCGAAGGTAACAGCCGCTACAACTTCGCCTTGCGCTTCATCATGACCGAGCTGAACGGCTTGGGTGCGGAGTGGCTGACCGACGTGCAAATCGGCGAGAACCCGAAGTTCTTCACCGAGTTCTATCAGCCGATTTCGCTCGCGAGCCGTTATTTCGTCGCACCGTGGTTCAATTTCGAGGAACGGAGCGTGTTCCGATTGCGCGATCTGCAGCGGGTCGCAGAGTACCGGGTACGGACGCTCGAAGGGGGGCTCGATGTCGGTCGCGAGCTCTCGAATTGGGGAGAGATTCGTCTCGGCGTGGTGCGCGGAAGCGGGCGATCGCACGTCACCATCGGCGAAGACGTTTCTGT
This sequence comes from uncultured Sinobacteraceae bacterium, assembly GCA_937902995.1. GTDB lineage: Bacteria > Pseudomonadota > Gammaproteobacteria > Steroidobacterales > Steroidobacteraceae > Steroidobacter. The sequence continues at coordinate 12,814 of CALEKY010000068.1, read as the reverse complement.
CTTACCGCTCGAGCCCGGCGAAAGCATCCCGCAGCGTCGCTTCGATCGCGGCGGGTTCTTCACGCGATTCTCGTACGACAAGCTGGACAGCATTTACTTCCCGCGCCGCGGGCAGCAGTTCGAATTCGAATGGCGGGCGGAGCGGGACTCGCTGGGCGCCGATCAGGAGTTCGATACGCTCACCGCGAGCTGGCTGATCGCACGTTCCATCGACCGCCATACGTTCATCTTCTGGACGGACTTCGGTACCACGGTCGACGACGTGCCGACCGCCGAAAACTATTTCTCGCTCGGCGGCTTCTTCAATTTGTCGGGCTTGCCGCCCGGATATCTGTCCGGTCCGCACTATGGGGTCGGCCGTTTCATTTATTACCGCAAGATCGGTCGCGGCGGTAGCGGCGTGCTCGACTTGCCGGCCTACGCCGGCATTTCATTCGAAGCGGGCAATACGTGGATGGACAAGGAGGATGCGAGTCTCGGCGACTTGCGTAAGGACGGAAGCATTTTCTTCGGCGTCGACACGCCGCTCGGTCCCGTGTATCTCGCCGCCGGATTCGGCGAGGGCGGACATCGGGCGTTTTATCTGTTCTTGGGGCGGACCTTCTAGAACCTATCTCAAAACTGCTGCGCGCCGTCGCGGGGTTACCTGCGACCGCTCACGAGCGTTTTGAGTAGGTTCTGGTCCGCTTTGGCGATCAGCTTCGGTGACCGCCAGCGAAGTGCATCAGCGCTCGATTTTTTCGAATTCCAGCGTCGGTTGATCGCCGGGCCGGAAATAAACGTAACGGCCGCTCATTTCCTTGAGCGCACGGTCGCGCTCCTCGCGCGTGGCGAACCAATGCTCCTTCGTCCAATCGCCACCGACCAGATTCTTGAAGGGGTCGGTCGAACGCAGCTTGACGCGAATGCCGTAGGGCAATTGCTTCGGAATAGGGCGAGCGAGATTGTGTTCGTGACAGATCGGCATGGCTGTTTCCAGGATGGCTGGCAGCAATCATAGCTGAAGTCCGCATCCATGATGGGAGCGGGTCCGCGGAGTCCAACTCGCTGCTCAGATTGCAAATCTGTAAATCGTTGTCACGGTCGACGGTTACATCTCTGAGTTCCTACGGCTTCGCTCTTGACCTGGCCGGATCGCGGGCCGACGCTACTGGTTACTGCCGAAGCTTAGAGGTCGTCCTATGTACTCCTTTCGTAAGAAGGGCGTGATGCCTGCTCCTTCCGAAGTGCTGCCGGGGCGCAATACGCCGATGCCCGTTCCCGAGCGTCACTATGTCAATGGCAATCGCATCGTTCCGCCGTTTCCCGAAGGGCTGAAAAAGGCGATGTTCGGGCTCGGCTGTTTCTGGGGTGCCGAACGCAAGTTTTGGCAGCTTCCAGGCGTCTACAGCACTGCGGTGGGTTATGCGGCGGGCTTCACGCCGAACCCCACGTACGAAGAAGTCTGCACGGGCTATACCGGCCACAACGAGGTCGTGCTCGTCATCTACGATCCGAATCAGATCTCTTACGAAACGCTGCTCAAGACGTTCTGGGAATCGCACGATCCGACGCAAGGCATGCGGCAAGGCAACGACATCGGCACGCAGTATCGATCGGGCATCTACACGTTCGATGATGCGCAACGCGCAGCGGCCGAAGCGAGCCGCGATCGCTATCAAGAGCTGCTCGCGCGCGCCGGCTATGGGACGATCACGACCGAGATCCTCGATGCGCCCACGTTCTATTACGCCGAGGAGTATCACCAGCAATATCTGGCGAAGAACCCGGATGGCTACTGCGGGCTCGGGGGATGCGGCGTGTCCTTGGATCTCGGCGAAGCAACAGAACGGAGTAGCGCCTGACGAGGCGCTACAGCCACCACTCACTACTCACGGCGTGTTTGCACGCTGATCTCGACACGCCGTAGCTTCCAATCTTCGCGGCCTTTCGGTTCGGTGTCGTCTTCGAATACCGTGATGTCGAAAGTTGCGCGCTCCGCACCGAGCCCTTTGAGAATGCCGGCTACTTTGTCGGCGCGCTGTTGCGCCATGCCACGCCGTTCGGAGAGCACGGTGCCGTCGTCCAAGCGGCTGGCGCCGCGATAGGAACGAATACGGATGTGCGCGCCTTGCGTTGCACTTGCCAGCTTGGCCAATTCCACGAGACGAATGGCATCGGGACCCGAGGAGCGATCGCTCTCGAACGGGTAATAGATCGTTTCGACTCTACCGAGCGCGACAGTCGCGGTCGCATCCAAGCGCAGGCGAACTGGGTGCAACGAGCGCGCAGGATCGCGGGCAATGGCAGCAAGCTCTGCCGCGATCTCATCGGCACGCGGATTCCTGCGATCGAGCGAAGCGGCGATCTCCGGCGTGAGCGGTGCGATCGTATTGCACTCCAGCGACAGCTCCGGCATGACGGAGACGCGTCCCTCGAGCACGATGCCGCCGCACTCGGCCGGCCGATCGGTCACCACACCTTCGACGAGAACCTTGTGGCCGAGCTGCGGCGCGCCCCAATCGGGCGGATTCGTCAATGCGTAGCGCCTGCCGCGGTGTTCAGTGAAGAAACATACATCGCGATCGGGTCCTAGGTGCTGCGCGACCGGGCAGGCGACGAAGCTGACGCTTTCGCCGGGCTGTGCGGCGCCGAACGTCGCAAGCGCGATCAGTACTGGAGTCAACATCAGAGCGCCTCCAGGAAATTGACCAGATCCTGCTTCTCGCTCTCGGTGTATCCGATGTTGAAGCGTCGATCGTAGAAATCGACCAGTTCTCGCAGCGTTGCCGACGAGCCGCTCATGAAGTAGGGCGGTCGAGCGGCAAGACCGCGAAGCTGCTGCGTCATGCTCGCGCCGATGTCGTTGCATTTCCCGGTCACGAGCGCACGGCCCGGATCGTGCGTGTAGATGACGCGCCCGAGATAGGATTGCGGACGCACATCGTCGCGGCATACCGCTTTGAATAGCGGCAAATCGTCGCGCTGATTCCACGGCCAATTGTTCAAGCCGAGATCCATGAAGCCAGGTGCCAGGTCCATGCCCGCAAGCAGCGTGTTGTGGCAGCCGGATGCGCAGGAGCGATGGAATGGATTGCCGAGACCTTTGTCGTTGAACACGCCGACGTCCTTGATGAAGAAACGCCGTTCGAAGAACAGATCCGCACCGCGTGCAATGGAAGCGCGATAGGCGTCGCGGCGTCGAGTCTCCTCGCTGCTGCTGGGGCCCAGTTCCTTCCGCCACATGACGAACGTGCCGAAGACGCGATTGAATGGGTTGTTACCGAGCTCTGCTGGCGCTCCGTCTCGTAAAGCTTCAGGGCCGAGTCCAGGCGGGTTGCCCGGACCGGTCAATCGACCCGCCTTGTTACTTCTGCTTTGCGCCACGTAAATCGACCGCTCGAGCGCCTCGATTTGCTCGAGCTGGTCCTCGGTGAGCGGGGCTTTACCTTCCAAGTGCCATTTCATCGCTTCTTGCGCTTGCAACCGCAGTGTCGGCTGACGCCCGTCCGACATGAGCTGTACTGAGACGAACTGTCCTGACTCCGGATCCTTGGGCAGAAGGCTCTTGTCGTTGTACATGAAGTATTCGTGCGGCGGCACGCCGTTCGGCAACGACAGCAAGTACTTCATGTTCGCAACGGGCCGCGGTCGCCGGAACACGGAAACGCGAGGATGGGCGCTGCTCAACCCGTACTTGGGATCGAGATTGCAGCCGGTGGGATCGCGCACGACTTCCAGCGTGAACTCGGGCGTGATGACGCTTCCGTCCGGAGCCCTCGGCGGCCACGGCATGGAAATGCGAAACAGTCCTTTCTCGAGCAATAACGAATGCGACTCGCGCTTGCCTTGCGGGAGGCTTGGACAATTGGAGCCATCGATGGCTGCGAACAGAGGATCCTTACCCTCCGTCGCCTCCCAGCGTGCGCGGATCGTGTCGACCGAGAGACTCATTCCATCGGCGGGCTGATGACAGGTCACGCACGCGCGGCCATTCGTGCCGATCGGCGCGAAGAACGGATGGTTGCGGGTGTCGAACGGTTCGCCCGTGTAGATCAGCCGCAGCGTTCCATGCGGATTCTCGAATTCCATTTGCTTATCGAACGTGCGTGCGGCTCCCGGTGCCCACCAGTCTAGGTCGGGACGTTTGGGCGCCGAAGCTTCGAGTGTTTCGGCCGATGCAGTCAGCGCAAGGGCGAGTCCGAGCGCCGAGGCGAGTGAGCAAGCGTTCATTGCCGAGAAATGCGTCGAGACTATTCTGTTCGCTTGTTACGAAACGATCGATGCGTTCGCTCGGTCCTGCGAAAACTCAGCAAATGCCTGGGCGGCGAGCGAGCGCGGTGTCGTGACTCAATAGAGCAAAAAGGTTAGCAATGCAAACGGTTGACTATGCTCGATAGCGCATAGTTGAATTCGACGACTGTCGGTTCGTCAGTCGAGTCAGCGAACCGGCGCGCTTGAGGGTCAAGCGTGGAGGGGGATATGACGTCGAGCGATTCTTCCTGGCGCAACGACACGATAATGCGCTCGATCATCGGCGCCGCGCTCGTCGCCGCGTCGATGCTGTGCGTTGCCGCCCCCACGGAAATCTCATCGCCGTACGTCGTCGAGCCGACGAACGACGGTATCGAAACGACCTCCCGGTATATCGAAAGCTTCGACGGCACGCGTTTGGCGATTACGGTGCATCGTCCGACTCGCAACGGGCGGCTGGTCGAAGAACCGTTGCCCGTCGTCGTCACGCAGGCGCGCAGCGACCCTCCTGCGTTCACGCTCGAGACGATTCGTTACTTCACTTCGCGCGGCTATGTGTGGGTCGCTCAGGATCGGCGCGGTACGGGTGCATCGTTCGGTGTGCAAACCGGGTTCGTGAACGAGCTGGATGCAAAGGATGGCAAGGCAGTTATCGAATGGGCCGGTGCTCAGCCGTTCAGCAACGGCAAAGTGACCGCCTATGGCTGCTCCAATCAGGGTGCATGGCAATACGTCGTGCTCAAGTATCGGCCCAAGTATCTCGTCGCGATTGCACCTGCCTGTGCGAGCCCGCAATTCTTCGATCACGGCATTTCGCTGAACGGTATTCCGATGCTGCCGCTGGCGCAGAAGCATTACGCGGGGGAGTGCAATCGACCGTCGAGCGGCGCACGTCCAGCAATGGGAAATTCACGACGTGCGGAGCCCGAACGCGGACCGCAGCCGGTCGATGAAGACATGGACGGCAAGCTGCTCGCGGCGGCAATTGCCGAGCAACGCTGCGGCTCGGGGATGATGGGGCAGTATTGGCTCAACATGCCGCGCGACGGTTACAACACGTTCGCGAAGAATCGCCCCGCGCTCGACGACACCGCGATGACGGAGTGGCGTGCGATCAAGAACTTCGTCGAGCAAGCGGGTATTCACATCGTGCAGATCGGGGGTTGGTTCGATGCCGCCGTTGCCGGTCAGTTCGAATCGCAACGCCTGTGGGGCGGACGCGTGATCATGGGGCCCTGGGTGCACGGCAATCGAGCGATGCCCGATGCCGCGTTTCCGAACGGCACGCTCGATATCAACGCCGAGATTCTTCGCTCGTTCGACTACGCTGCGAAGGGCATCGACAACGGAGCAGAAAGGCTTGCTGCGTTGTATTACACGATCAATGCGCCGGCGGGTTCCGAATGGCGTGCTCTGCCCACATGGCCGCCCTCGGACGCACGGAAGCGCAAGCTCTATTTCACCGAGCAAGGTCTGTCCGAGCGTTTGCCGGCGCGCGATGGCAAGCCGGTTACCTATGCGCAGCAGGACGTGAAGCTGTTCGACGGCGCCTATTCACCGCTGCGCCGCTACTGGTCGGGAAACATGAGCGCATTGGATGACAAGAGTCTGGTGCACACGCTCGCGCCGTTGAGCAGCGATCTAGAGACGACGGGCACGCCTGTCGCGAGGCTGTGGGTCAGTGCCGATGCAAGAGATGCGAACGTATTTGCGATTCTCGAAGACGTTGCACCGGATGGCCGTTCGACGTACGTGACGGACGGGCGTTTACGCGCGTCGTGGCGCAAGGTTCATCCGGCGCCCTGGGGCAATTCGATGCAGACTTGGCATCGTGGCTTCGAAGCCGATCTCCAGCCGCTCGAGCCGGGGAAGCCGACCGAGCTGGTCTTCGATTTCTTCCCGATCTCTTACGTGTTCAAGAAAGGTCACAGCATTCGCGTCCGTCTGCTGACATCGATCGGTGAGGCGTATCAAGCACCGCCGCTGGCAGAGGGCCGACCGGTGACGCTGACGCTTTATCGCGATGCGAAGCGGTCCTCTGCGATCGAACTGCCGGTCGTCGAGCCTCGTTGACGCACAATCGGAAAGCGCATCGCGGCGAAACCTATTTCGGGGGAGCACAATGAAGAAACTCATCGGCCTGACCGTCACTGCGATCTGTTTTGCGCATCTCGCGCCTGCGTTTGCGCAGGAAGAGATCCCGCTGTGGCCGGGGAAGGCGCCGGGCACCGAATCTTGGGCGTTGCCCGAATCTGTCTCGCAGACGCCCCGCGGTCGCATCGTTGCCAACGTCAGCCAGCCGACACTGACGGTGTTCCTGCCGGATCGCGCGAAGGCCACTGGAACGGCCGTGATCTTCGCGCCCGGCGGCGCGCTGCGCTTTCTCGGTCTCGACGACGAGCTCATCGAGTGGCTGCGCGATCAAGGGATCGCCGCTTTCGTGTTGAAGTATCGCGTGCTGCAAGCGCCGCCGCCGGCACAATCGAGCGGCAACGCAGAGAGACCGTCTGCGCCCGGCCCGCGAGGATTCGGGGGCCAATCCGAGATTTCCGTGGCAAAGCTGCTCGAAACGGCGAACGCGAATCCTTCCCCCGACGATCGGAAAATGACCGAAGTGCTGCACATGGCCGTGGCGGACGCGCAGCAAGCATTGCGTTTGGTGCGGAAGAATGCGGCACAGTGGAACGTGAAGCCGGACAAGGTCGGATTCCTGGGAATCTCGGCGGGCGGCGGTGTTGCGCTCGGCACGGCGATGGGGCCGGCCGGCGACGCCTATCCGAATTTCATCATCTCGTTGTTCGGTCCTGCGCTTCAGGACATCGACGTGCCGGAGCATGCGCCGCCGCTCTTCATGGCCGTCACTCAGGATCATTGGAACGTCACAAACGGGCTCATCGCGCTGTTCGTGAAATGGAAGCAGGCGGGCAAACCCGCGGAGCTACACATCTACGACAAGTTGAGCGGTCCGGTCGGCATGGCGAAGACGAATACGCCGGTCGACAGCTGGAAGGATCTCGTGAAGAACTGGCTGGCGGTGCATGGGTTTGGAGGGCAGTAGGGGAATAGGGGAAGGAGGGAATAAGGGAAGGAGGGAATAAGGGAAGGAGGGAAACGGGAAAAGGGAAAAAGGAAAAAGGGAAAGACTTTGGCCTACAGCCTACAGTCCACAGCCTAAAGCCTCTTGTTCGGAGAGTGCGCAAGGCGGTTTCCAGCGTAGGTGAGCGGAACGAGGTACGACAAGAACGTCAGGTGATACCAGATCGGGAATTTGTCCCAGAGTTGTACGTGCTCAGGGATGAAAGCTGCGAGTAAGCTGTTCGATCGCGATCGATGTCGTGTCGTCGGGCACGATGCGTAACGCGGCGCCGCGTTCGGTTTCGATGATCCAGAAGCAGCCGACGAACGGTTGGAGCGCTGGATCCGCTGCGTGAAAGCGGATGGCAGCTCGCTCGACCACGAGATCCGAGCTGCCCAGAAAAGTGACTCCGAGAGCGTCGCGGCTTACGGCGGCGGTTCTGTGCCCGGCGACGGATCCTCCATCGGATACGTCGTGACGCTGCTCGGACTTGCCGGTGCTGGAGTGCCCGGGGTCTGAGCGGGACTCGTCGCAGGACGCGGTGCTGCCGTGTCCGGACTCGTCATGGACTTTCGCAGCGCTGCAATGAATGTCTGCGCTGTAGCCGGTGCCGTTGCCGTATCGAAGCGCATGATTTCGCTCGCAAGCACGCCGGACCGGCCGTAGTACTGCTCGTTCGAGCGGTGATCGATCGTCAGCGCCGAACCGTCCAACGCCACGCCGAGGAACAGTCCCTTCGCCCGCGAGTACGAATACACCTGCGCTGTGAATCCGACGTCGGTGGCCGCAGAGCTCTGTCGGCCGACCGGTCCTGCTGCAACCGAAGCGTCTGCACCCAGCGTCACCTTGCCGCCGACGATGCCTTCGATGCTCTGACGCGAAGTGAACACGAGCACGACATCCGTGCTTTGTACGCCGAGTTGGAATCCGACGCTTCCGCCGGTCAGGTTCACGAAGATCGGACTGCTCCAACTGCCGTCGTCCTTGCGCACGACGAGCACGCCTTTACCGCGACGTCCGCCGATGGCCAGTCCGACTTTGATCACTTCGGGGATGACGGCCACGGCATAGGCACGTTCCAGCAGCCACGTCGGAATATTCTGCTCGGGCATGCGATACAGCTCTTCGAGCACTTGTGTCGCCGTCATGAGACGCGCGTCCTGCCGCGCCGCTGCGACGGACGTACTCGCCATCGCCAAGCCGGCCACAATCATGAGGATTCGAGACCAGAAGGGTCGTGCGCGCATTGGTAGCTCACCTGCTTGCCTGAAGTCTCGTTCGAGTCGAGGGACGCGCAGGCGTCGGCCCCAACGTCGAACCACCGAGCGGCGATCGGCCGCAATTCGGCTTCAGACTGTAACAGATGCGAGACGTTCAGATGCGACCGCCGATTAGTTCGGCGGTGCGGTGGTGGGCGGCAAGCCGCGGCTGACGGCGAGTTGGAGTTGCTCGAATTTTTGTCGTTGATTGGTAGCAGCGTAGAAGTTGGCGATGCGCTCGCGGGCTTTCGCGCGCGTGTCTTGATCGATGCCGCGACCTGCGCTCAGCGCCGTGAAGCCTTCGACGAGATACTTCTCGGCTTCGGCATGGCGACCCTGGCGATGCAACACCTCGCCGAGTGCGCTTGCCGAGCGGCCGGCACGCCAGGCGGGTGCATCCGTACGTTTCCAGCGATTCATCGAGGCGGTCAGCATCGCTTCGGCATCCGGCAGGCGGCCCGTCGCGAGGAGAATCTCGCCCATCACGTACTCGGCCGACGCGACGTACTGGTGATCGGGCGGCAGCGTCGCCGCAAAGATGTCGAGCGAGCGGCGGATTTCGTCCTCCGCTTGTGTCAGCTTGCCTTGGCGGAAATGGATCTGGGCGAGACCCGACAGGAGATAACCCGTCGTGTAATGCGACTCGCCGCGAACCCTGCGGCTGATTTCGAGCGATTGCGCCATGAGCTGCTCGGCTTCGTCCACCCGGTTCTGATTCAGACGAACCTGGGCGAGCTCGGTCATGGTGTGGCCGACGCGGACGCTATCTTCGCCGAACACGAGTTTCTGGAATGTCAGCGCGTTCTCGTACAGCGTCGCGGCATCGTCCGTGCGGCCCTGCATATTGAGCACGCGTGCGAGCAGGTACTTGGCCGTGACGTGATCCGGGTGGCGCTCATCGACGGTCTCGCGATAGATGCTCATCGCCTCGCGGGCCGCCCGTTCCGCGCCGTCGACGTCGTCCATCCAGGAACGAACGTTCGCTATGTCGATGAGAATCGCGGCAACGTGCGTGCTGCGCGGTCCGGCGACTTCGCGAGTGACTTCGAGCGAACGGGTCAGATAGTCGCTTGCGCGGTCGAGATTGCCGCGATTCAGCTCGAGCTGGCCGAGGCTCGCGAGCAGTTGAGCGCCCGCGAGCGATTGGTCGTTACCCTCGGACTTGGAGATCTCCAGCGCCTTCGCCAGTGCCCGATCGGCATCCTCGAACCGACCCTGAATGCGCAGCGCGATTGCAAGCTCGGTGAGAAGCGAACCGGTTTGCGCATCGAGCGGCAGCTCGGCTTGCTCGCGGATGCGCATCGCTTCCTCGTAGTAAGCGATGGCACGTTCGTTCAGACCTTGGCGGCGGAACGCCTTACCGATGGATTCCAGCAGGCGCGCACGGACTTCAGGCTGCTCGCTGAGATCGCTTTGAATGCTGCGGGCGGCTTGTTCCAGCAACTGCCGAGCGGTGACTTCCTTGCCCTCGCTCGTGAACGGCTCGGCGTACGCGAACACGTCGAGCATGAAGTTCGAGACCTTCTCTGCGCGCGCGCGTTCCTGGGTGGCGCGATCGCGCTCTTCGGCGATCTGCTGACGTTGGATGGACATCGTGGCGGCGAACGCGAGGACCAGTATCAAGAACAGCGCGGAGACGCTGACGCCGATGGCGTGCCGGCGCACGAATCGTTGCGAGTAATAGACCCAGTTGCCCTGGCGTGCGACCACGGGTTCGCGCGACAAGTAGCGTCGAATGTCGGCCTGCAGCTGTTCGACGGAGCTGTACCGATGCTCCGGCTCTTTGCGCAGCGCACGCATGACGATTGCGTCGATGTCGCCCGTGAGGCGGCGCTGCAATCGGTCCGGGTTCGTCCGGCGAGCGATGGCGATCGCGGCAATGTTGGATTGCCCTTCGACGGGGCCGGTTTCGATGGCCCGCCGTACGGCGGCGCTGGGTCGCTGCGGGTCCGTGATGCAAATCGATCGCTCGAGCTCCAACTGGCTCGCGGAAGCAGGGACGACGTACGGCCGCAACCCTGTGAGCAGCTCGTAGAGCACGACGCCCAGCGCATAGACGTCGCTCGCTGTCGTGACGGGCCGACCGAGGATTTGCTCGGGGCTCGCATACTCGGGCGTCAACAGCCGATCGTTCATGCGCGTGAGCGCCAGCATCGCGGCGGCTTCGCCCACATCCAGGAGCTTGGCGATACCGAAGTCGAGCAGCTTCGGCTTGCCTTCGACCGTTACGAGGATGTTCGCGGGCTTGAGGTCGCGATGTACGACCAGGTTCTGGTGGGCGTATTGGACGGCCGCACAGACGTCCAGGAACAACTCGAGCCGCGCGTTCAAATCGAGCTGAAGTCGATCGCAGTATCGATCGATGGGCTCACCATGGACGTATTCCATGATGAGGTAGGGCTGACCGTGGTCGGTCTCGCCGGCGTCCAACAGCCGCGCGATGTTCGGATGGTTCAGGCTCGCGAGGATCTGCCGCTCGGCACGAAATCGCATGCCCAGATCCCCAGGCATGGAACTGTCAACGATCTTGACGGCGACTTGTGCGGAGTACTGCCGGTCGGCCCGTTCGGCGAGATAAACGGTACCCGTGCCGCCGTGGCCGAGGACGGAGGTCAGGCGGTAATTGCCGACGATCTTGCCGAGCATGGCGCGGCGCCGGTCGCGCGTCGTCGCATCGATGGCTGCGCCGAGTGCGGCCGTGAGCGGGCCGGTGGAGTTGCCGCCGCTGTCGCAGGCGAGCAGGTCGAGCAGCTCTTCGCGCAGCTCGGGGTTATCGGCGGTCTCTCGCTTGACGAATTCTTCGCGCTTTTCCGGAGGAAGCTCGACGGCCTGCGAGAACAGTTGCTGCAACCGTTCCCAATTTGAGTCGATCCCTGAACTCGAGGAGCTCATAACGATTCCGTTGTGCGTGCCCTTTGCGGCCGAATCTGTTTCAGGATCCATGCCTTCGCGAGCCGCAGGTCTCGATCGACCGTGGCTTCGGAGATTTTGAGCGTTTCGGACAGCTCTTGATAGGTCAAACCGCCGAAATAATGCAGCTCGACGATTTCCGCGAGCCGGGGGTTATGTCCCGCCAGCCGCTCCAGGGCCTCGTCGATTTCCAAGACGTCGATGTCTCCGGACGTCATCGGACCCGTATCGAGAGTATCGAAATCGTCGATCGAGTTCGTGGTCGTCGTTCCGCCCCGCTTGGCCCGATACCGGGCTTTCGCATGATCGACGAGGATGCGCCGCATCTGCCTCGCCGCTACCGCAAAGAAATGTGCGCGGTCCTGCCACGACACATTCATTTCCACGAGCTTCACGAACGCCTCGTGGACCACGGCCGTGGCCTGGAGGGTGTGGCCGGGCCGCTCGCGACGCATATAACGCCGCGCCCGGACGCGTAGCTCCTCGTAGATGAGCGGCGTCAGGCGTTCCAGGGCGCGCGCATCGCCCGATCGCCACGCGGAAAGCAGGCGCGTGACGGCTTGGCGATCCGGCGCAGGGATGGCGGCTGCGATCGTATTGCTCAGGACTGCGCTCCCCGCGGTAAGTGCAGTGAATCTAAATCAAAACTCTTACAAGTAGTGTGTCACGGAGCGCGGATGTCTGCTCCCGGCTGGTTGCCGGAATCCGCCTACGGTCGCCCCTGAACACCAGAGCCCTTTCCGACGTCAGGGTTTTCCCGAGATATGGCTTCAGTCAGCTACTGATTGTTGGCTTTTTTCACCCGTTGTCCAGTAGCTGATGTGACGGCAGTCACATGTCCACGTCGCTTATGCCCGCGAACCGATCTCGGATCGGTCCGGGTTAGCAACTTTTTTCGGGAGGCAACAGGTTATGTCCAGCATTCTTGCGACGTCCGTGATTATGGTGAGTTCGATCCTTGGCGGGGTGGGTAGCACGGAGCCGGCCCGGCTTGTCGACGCGGACATGGCACACCGCCCGTGGGCCCAGATTGAGGATGCCGACATGGCGCACCGTCCGTGGGCCCAGATTGCCGACGCCGACATGGCGCATCGTCCGTGGGCTCGAATCGAGGACGCCGACATGGCGCATCGTCCGTGGGCGCAAATCGAGGATGCCGACATGGCACACCGTCCATGGGCCCAGATTGCCGACGCCGACATGGCGCACCGTCCGTGGGTTCAAATTGAGGACGCGGACATGGCGCATCGTCCGTGGGCCCAGATTGAGGATGCCGACATGGCGCACCGTCCGTGGGCCCAAATTGCCGACGCGGACATGGCACACCGCCCGTGGG
>CALEKY010000067.1 GCA_937902995.1 uncultured Sinobacteraceae bacterium | reverse complement strand
TCGAATTACTTCGAAACGGACTTCTTGAACATGCGATCGATCTTCTCGTTCGTCGCGTCACAGCAGGCTTGGCTCGCCTGTGCAGCCTGAAGGGCCTGATTCGCGGCGCTTTGGGCGCTATCCGCTGCCGAGCGGGCAGCCTGAGCTGCGCTAGCTGCAGAATCCGCAGCGGCCTTGGCTGCCGCAGCGTCTTGCACGGCCTTTTCCGCTGTCGCTCTGATCTCGTCAACCGTCTTTTGCGAGACGCAACCGCTTGCAGCGATGAAAGCAAGAGCGGCAACGCCCGCCTTCAGGGTTGTGGAGATTGTGTTCTTCATAGCTTCTTTCCCCTTCATACTGGGTCGGACAAATAGGACTAGAGCGAAAAATACCGGCTCTTAACCCCCGAGACTTGTGGCAGGTTCCCGGGAATTTCGCCACACGTGCCTTTTCCATGTAAAGGTGCTAGGCAGAGCCGCGCGTCCCGAAGGATACCGGAACGCTGTTCGGTGATAAAGGAGCGTCTGGAGAGGGAGACACTCGGCGCGCTTAGCGCCAGCAACCGCTCGCCTCGCTAGGTGTGCGTGCGCCTGTATGACTGATGGTCAGACGTTGGCACTCGACAGCATCTCTTGTTTGTCCGCCTATAGCAGTAGCGACAGCGGTGTATGTGTTGGCCGTCGAGTTTTCGATTGAGATGGTATAGAACCCTTTGGGCGTAGTCGTCGGGATCCCGAGACCGTCTGGCGGTGCAGCCGCAAGCTCCGAGTTCGACGCATACCGGTTGTTCTGGAGAAAGAATTTCTCTTGCGCCGCCTGAACCCGGAGCAGCGCCATTCTCGCTTCCGTTCGGTTGGCCCGAATCATTTGGCTGCGATAACTGCCCACGGCCACGGTTCCCAGAATCGCAACGACGATGACGACTATCATGAGCTCGATCAGGGTAATTCCCCGAGATCGAGCGCGCACCAACTCACTCTTCGTCCAGCGGTAAGTGACGTTCGTATTCATTGCTCTACCTATTCAGCAGTCGATTCGCGCCAGAAGGTTTTCACGCGGCTATTAAAGTTCCTGCACGCGTTGAGCACTTCGACACCGGAGAGACAGACGACTCGATTGCGTTCCGGGAACAGGAACGTCACTTCAGGTGCGATTCCGCCCTGGTACAACTCGTCGTAACGATCCTCCGGCGATGGGGTAGGTGTCGACGGATTTTCGGGATCCTCTGGATCCGTGGGTGTATCTCGCCGCGGAAGTATGGGTCGACCATCAAAGGCGCTGACTGCGTACGCACGATTCGAGCCAACTGCCAGTGTGCATGCGTTGCTCACGGCACTCGGGCTCGGTGTATAGGTCGTGAAGAAGATCGTGTTCTGGAACGTGTTGGCCGCAGCGAGCACCTTCTCGCCACGCCAGACGTTGTTGGGCTGATCGAGCCGTAGTTTCCATCCGTTAGCACTAGGTGGAATCGTCGGTGCCAGGTCTGTCGTAATGTCGATCAGATCGGCATCCCGGATCGGCGTCCACGAGTTGTATTGTTCCTGCGTCATCCTGACGAACGGGCGATGGTCGCGGATGGAGTAGAACCGGTCCTGCGTCGACGTACTGAGCGGACGGCCTCTGTATCCTGAGCCGATGGCTAGATTGAGGAACACGGGGCCGTTGTTGAGGCTCAAGACCGCCGCGTCGGGCGCGTAGTAGAACCGGCGTGTGCTTTCGGCAGGATGCGATGCATCTTCGTAAGATCCGAGCGACGCAAAAACTCCACCCGCAACCAGTTCGTCTGCATTATTCCCGTTATAGATGTCGAAGCGCCACAACTGCGCGGCCATGTCGCCTGCGTACATGCGATCGGCGAAGCCGTTGCCGTCCAGATCCAGCACTGTGATCGATGCGGGGATGGAGTGCGTCATCCGGTCGAGCACCAAGTTGGCGTCCGAATCATTGCTTGCCCACCACAGCAGCGTCCCATAGAGGGCGTCGACGATGTAGATGCGATTGCCAACCGCGTTTTCTTCATTGAAAGGACCCGATTCCTCAATGGGGTCGTATCCCCCGCCGAATATGAGAACGAGCTTTTGCGAGTTCTGAGTCGCACCAGCGATGTTGACGCGTGCGATCTCCGGTGCCGACCAGGCTTGTCCGAGACCTGGAAGCACGTCGTCGCCGATCGACCAGAGGAATCGCGGCGCATTCTTGTTCGTTACATCGAGCGCGTAGTAACGGCTGACCGAAGCGTTTCTGCCCGTACTGAAGAAGATGAGTACACGGTCGTTCTCAGACGGCGTGATGATGCCGTCGCCATTCACGTCGTACTGCAACACACGGATGTCGCCGTCGAGGCCGTAGCTGCGAGGCACCGTGTTCTGATTTTCATAGAGCAGCTTGAGCCGCCCGATGAGCTCTTGTGGGATAAATGCCCAGAGCTCCTCGCCGGTTCGGGCATCGATCGCGTGCAGGTAACCATCGTTGGTCGCCGAGAAGATAACGGCGTCGTCGATATCCGGAGACGATGTCGTGCCGCCGTAAATCACGACGGCGGGCTGCGAATGCATGGGGTCTCCGATGACCAGCCGCGGATCGGATGTATCACCGTCTTGGTCTTCATCATCGACGTCTGCGCCGCGTGCCCATGCGATGAGCTTTTCCCGCGTTAGATCTTCTGTCGGGTCCGTGCCGAGCAATTCGTCAGTGATGGCTGTGTTGCTTTCCACGAAAGCACGTTGTGCTGCCGTAAGCAGCGCTGGACTGTTCGGATTGTTCTCCAGGTACGTATAGAGACGGCGCGTGCTCGGATCCGGAATCTGGTTGGCCGCGCCGCCGCGACTTACTGATGGACCATCCGCGGTGGTTTCCGACCAAACGTCGCTGGAGCTATCGCGGAAGAATCCCGTCGTCGGATCGATTGCCGGGTTGTCGTTGCGATCGACAATCTGACCCTCCGGGTTCACACGGTACTTCTTGACGTTTCCTGGCCAATGCATGGCGGATGCAGGCTGGAACACAGAAACGTACAAGTCGCTCAAAGTCTGCGTTCGGTTGAACGCGTTGACGGCGATGGTAGGTGCCGTCAACGTCGTGCTGTTGCCCAGGATGGCCCCGAAGATGTTCGTGAAGACCTGAGTCAGCTCCGTCAAGTCGCCGGCCTGATAGGCCTCGCCGCCGCCGCGTCGGGCAGCGTTCCTCAGGAGTTCGAACGCCTCATTTGAAGTGCCGTTGAAATCGCTACCGAAACCGATGAAATAGGTGGTGACGTTCTGTTCGCCGGCAACGCTGGCGCGCAAATCCGATGTGAACATGTATTCGGTGAGCGCGGCCAGACAGCCTTCTTGCCCGCAGCTGCCGCCGGCTAACGCAGCGATTTGAGTATTCGCATCGTTGTCGTTCGTGGGTTCGCCGTCCGTCAGATAGACGATGAAATTCTTTTGACAGCTATCCGTGATCGGACTTTGGTAGTGCGTGCCATCGGCAGTGCCACCCACGCGAGAAGAGGCAACGCTCGGCAAGAGCGTCGTGTTGCTCGTCGAGCATATGCCGCTCGTGGCAACGGTACATGCTCTCGTCGTATTGCCGAAATGCACCGTGCCGCCAGAGAAGTATTGGTGCGCCTCGTACAGCGTTTCGGCCAACGGGGTGTAGCCGCCCGGAATGAAGTTGTCGATGAGATTGATCAGAGTCTGTCGGCTCGTTTCGATCGGCGAAATCGGCCACAGCACCATGCCGCCGCTTTCGCTGCTACCGTCGTTACGGCTGTAGCGCATGAGTCCGACATTGACGTTCGATACCGAGTTCAACAAGGTGCGCGCAGCCTCTTGCATGACCGAGAGGCGAGTGCCGAGTCGCTGCGTGCGGAACTGATTCCAGTAGGCAACGTAGTTCGCCGAATAAAGTGTCGCCGAAGTGCCACCGTTGGCATTGTTGCGCCAAAACGAGTCGTTGCTCCTGTTAGTCCATACGGGCGTGTCGTTGTTCGAGCTTGCTCCTCCATTCGGGTACGGATCTGCCGACGATAGATCGCCGTCGACGCCGTTGTCGGCGTGGCATTCGACCGGCGTGTCGTAGCTATTGCTCAGCGTCCGCCATTGCCGGGTAGAGCTCGAGCTACGGCGCCATTGGATGAACCGGTCGCCCTGATACATACCGGCTGCATCGAGAGCGCTTTTCGCGGCCGCGCATCGCAAGTTCGAATGGCTGAACCAGTCGCTGCTGTTGCAAGAGGGCGGGGTGCCCTGATTGTTCGTCTTGTAGAAGACGCGATCGGCGATCGATGCGCAGCTGCCGCTCGCTTCCGCTACGTAGTCTCGACTCGGGTCGTAGGGTTCTTGGGTCGTGAGCTGTCCCATCATGCTTCCGGAAGTGTCCAGAATCAGCATGATGTTCGGAGCAGCGGTAGATTCGGCGACGAAGATCTCCGAATCGTCCGCCCAAGCGCTCGTGCCGACCACTGCGAACGTCGCAGCCACGACGAAGCCGAGCAAAGACCGTGAGGGTTTGAGCATGATACGACCTGTGCTGCTCATAAGTTCTCTGATGAGTAAGTTCGAAGCGTCCGTTTCGATCGTGTTACTGGCCGATTTCCCCAAACACGATCAAACGCGTAATTGAACGCCCGCTCGGTTCGTAGAACACCATGAGAAACTGCGAACCTGTCCTTGAGATGTATTCGTTGAACTCCTTGAGAGAGACGTTCGTCGCTCCAATAAGGAACTGTGTCTGCTCATTCAGATCGAGCGTGTTGGATCTGCAGGGTCGTTTGCACTCTTTGAGCGTCAGGCGTCCGGGCACGGAGTTTGGGAGCAACACCGCATCGGTGGAGGTTTCGATGGCTTCTTCCAGTGCGCGTACCTGACCTGGTGCTTGTACAGCAAGCAACAGGGCCAAACACGCAAAAGGTGCAAGCCAAAGTGACTTCTTGACTGCGCTCATAAGCCGTTTCCCGGTGCCGTTATTCCAGTTCCGTGCTTCCGCTCGATCCCGGAATGGGTGGAATGGATTGAGTGGCCGGCGAGATCACGGCCACTCCCTGAAAATTGGTCGCGACTGCATTACGCGCGGAACGTCCCGTGCTCTCGATTTCGAAGTGGTACGTGACGAATGCATCCCAACTCGAGCCCCAGAGGGCTGGTTGTGGTTGGCCGTCGAGCTGTCGGCGTGTGCGTGCCGTGAAGAAGTCGGTCGACGAGCCGGTGATCTGAACATCTTCCAGAGCTTCTTCCGCAGTCGCGGGGTTGAACTCAGACTGCTGTAGAGCTTCTTCGATACCGGTCTCCGCGGCCTGAAATGCGTTCTGGTAGTACTGTGTATTTCCGGCCATCACGAGTTCCAGGCTCGCCGTGTTCATTCCGGAAATCGCAAGCAAAGTCAGAACGAGCAGCAGTAGCAGCCCTACAACAAGTGCAGCGCCGTGTTGAGACGAGAAAGGAGCGACGAAACGCATGATCACGTTCCCAGTGCGTTGCGAATTTGGAAGGTCCGGGATACGAGCACGCGCCGGAAGTTGTCGTTCGGCGTATAAGTGCGATCACCGTAGCTGTACGTCCGGTTGTCGATGAAACCGACTTCCGGTTCTTCGGAACGAACGAGCAACCAGACGCGTACCGAAACCACTTGTGCGCCAGTCGGGATGGCGCCAGGAGAGACATAGCGTTCGGCGATGCCGTTGACTCCGGATGTGTCAACGCCGAATTCGATTTGCATGTCTTCGACACCGGCAACGATTTCATCGTCACGGAATGCAGGGCCTGCGATGAGCGTCTTTCTTCGCAGCGAGGGAAGGTTCGCAGCCTGCAGGGAATCGCGGTGAATGTAGTAGCCGTGGACGACGAGGTCGTGAATTTCCCCTTCCGGCGGGCTCGAGCAGGCTGTGCTATCGACAACGAGATCGCCTGCAATCCGTGTCGAGCAGATTTGCAGTTGCCCGGTTCCTGGCGCTCGAGCAGCGACAGCTGCCCGCCGGACAACCAACGTGTCCGCGGAAGCAACGGCGCCGTTTCCGGTGCCTTGAGGATCCGCCGGAGCGCAGGCGAAGCCGTACGAATTGTTGTTGCCGTCGAGATTCGCTAACAAGTCACGCGCAAAGTTGGCGCCACATTGCTGTTCGGCAGCCGACGGGGCTGGCGCCACATCCGTGATGAGTCCAGCGCCTTTCACCAGACCCCAGTAATTCGACATGCGGATGTCGGGCTCGAGCACGCTCATGGCGTAGCGTGCCGTTTCCTGGAGTCGCGCAACGGCTTCGTTCAGGGCGTACGTCTTCCGGCTGTCGACATACACCTGCGTAGCGCCGAAGATCAGAATTGCGCCGATCGTTACAGCCACGAGGAGCTCGACCAGGCTGAGGCCGAGCGCGCGGAAGGGTCCATGTGCAAAGGCAGCTCTCATATTTGCATTCTCAGCACGTAGGATTGCCGGTTCTCGCCGTCTGGATCGTCCTGACCGGGCTCTGCCCATGTGATCGTTATCGTGTACGTGCGAGTCTCTCCGGCCCCACTCACGGTGATCGTTCCGGTCGGGTTACCGGGCAGCGTTTCTGCAATTTGGCGCTGCCACCAATACAAGTCGTGCGCAGCCATTTGCGATGCATCGCATATGTTGACGAGACAGGTATCTTCAGAGGCCGCCGCAGCACCTGCGTAAGCTTCTCGTCCCAACCGATTCGCACGAATGCGGTCCGCAATATCGCTCGCTAGATTGACGGCTTGCGTACGGTAAATGGCGCTACCGCTCGTTTGCAGCGTGACTACGTACAGGCTCGCGATGCCGAGCAGTCCTGCACCGAGCACGACGAGCGCGACGAGCGCCTCGACCATGGAGAAGCCGCGGGCAATTACGGAATGAGACTTCACAGGCTTCATGGATGTCATGGCGGGCAAGTCGAACCGATATCCTCGATCGCCTCGTCGACGTCTGCGGCGGCTCGACTTACGCGAAAGCGACCGGTCGTCCCCACGAGCATCACTGCGCGAGCCATGGAGTTGTCACCGATGCTTGCGGTGCCGCGTTCGTCGCAAATGACGATATTGCGGACGGGCTCCTTGGCCCCTGGGGATGTCGGGAAGCCGGAGGGAGCGAAACTGAAAATGCTGTCGTTGTCGTGGACGAGGGAGATTGACGCGTGGACGAGGTCGTGTCGTTCGATGATCTCTTCCCCAGCACCGATCTCCCAATCCCCATTGGTATCTTCGAAAACGATCCACCCGCCAAAAGCGCCGTTGCTGCATGTGGCAGCCGCAGCGGCGGGGTTCGCGGAGGCGCAAACGGCAACCCAGCGTTGACGCTTGATGGCTTCCGATCGTGCTACCTGCATCGAACGCAGCAAGTCGTTGGCGACGGCTGTGAGTCGATTATTTCGTATGAAGTCCCGCATGTTCGGTACTGCGATTGCCGCAAGGACCGCCGCTACAGCGAGCGTCAACATCAGCTCGAACAGCGTGACTCCGCGGTTACGTGTGCGCGTGCTGTGTTCCATGGCCCGGGAATATAGAAGCGGTCCATGGTGGGATGGTCGGGACGCCGATGAGCGGTAGACAACCGATGATGGACGGCAGGGGCGGGTGCATTCTGTAAAGCGCGAATGCGCATATCCCCGTTGCAGTTCTCTGGTATTCTGGATATAAAACCAGTCCTGGCACTTTATACAGAGCAGCCTATGAATGAGCTCACCCCCAGGCAGCGCGAGATTCTGAGGTTCATCCAGACACGGATCGCCGAAGACGGCATGCCGCCGACTCGGGCAGAGATCGCGGCCGAAATGGGATTCAAGTCGCCGAACGCGGCGGAGGAACACCTGCGAGCGCTGCAAAAGAAAGGAGTGCTCGAGCTCATCCCGGGTGCTTCGCGGGGAATTCAGCTCAAGGATTCATTACGCGAGCAGCTGGGTCTCCCTTTGATCGGTCGAGTTGCGGCAGGCAGGCCCATCCTTGCGGAAGAGCACATCGAAGCTCGCTATCAGATCGATCCGAGGATCTTCCAACCCAAAGCGCACTACCTGCTCAAGGTTCGGGGCATGAGCATGAAGGACATTGGGATCCTGGACGGCGACTTGGTTGCCGTGCACCGGACGCCAGAAGTGCGCAATCGACAGATCGTCGTGGCGCGCCTCGAGAACGAGGTAACGGTCAAGCGCTACAAGCAGGAAGGATCGATCGTTTGGTTGCTGCCAGAGAACGACGAGTTCGAACCCATCAAGGTGAACACGAAAGAAGAGGAGCTCGTCATCGAGGGCATCGTCGTGGGTGTCCTGCGTCAGGGCAAGACGAAAGGAATGTTTCAATAGGAACAGCGCGAGATCATCGCGCGAGGTACTAAGCGGACGATGGCTGGCTTCGAAGCTGGCAGCGTCCGCAGGTCAGGGTTCGAGTGAGCCGATGTGCTCGCAGATTTGTCCCAATGGTTTCTAGGACCGCTGCAGGGCGGTTCCGGTAGAGTCGACTGCAGTCTCGTTCCCCGACCGCGTGAGCTCCACTGTCGTTTCAATTCAAGGACCGTCGTCGGCGTCGGTTTCCGCCGCCGTCGTCTCCGATGTCGAAATCATCCAAGTCGGCAAGCAACTCTGCCGTTTGACGTTCCTCGCGATAGCGCTCAAGACGACGCCATGCGGGTTCGTCGGGTTTCGCTCCCGCCTTCTTGCGTCGGTCGAGCGTATCGATCAAGCGATCCAAATCGAGATCATCCGACTCGACGCCTTCATCTTCATCGTCGTCGAATTCTTCCGACTCAGGTTTCTCGCTCATCGTTCGCTCCGAATGACTTCGCAGCGTTTCAGATCAAGGGGTGAACTCTCGGGGCGGATATATAAAAGGAATGCCGTGCGCTAGCAATACTGGCCTTGCGGCGATTTGAACTGCGTGGAAAACCGTTGCTTCCGTTTGAGAACGGACGGTGGGGGAGGCCGGCCCTTCAACCGATGAGCTGATTGAGTTGGAAGATGGGCAGCAACATGGCAATGACGATGATCAAGACGAAGCCGCCCATGAGGATGATCATCAGCGGTCCCAACAGCCCGACGACCGCCGTCAGGATGGCATCCATTTCGCGTTCTTGATTGGTGGCTGCGCGATCGAGCATGGTTTCCAGCTCGCCGCTGGTCTCGCCGCTCGAGATCAGATGGATCATCATCGGCGGGAACAGCTTCGACGCACCCAGTGAACGGCCGATTGGCGCGCCTTCTCGGACGCGTGCGGCGGCATCCTGCACGGCGTCCCGCATGGGTAGGTTCGTGACGACTTCGCCCGCGATCCGTAGCGCTTCCAGGACCGGTACGGCGCTCGATGTCAGAGTCGCAAGCGTTCGCGCGAAGCGCGCCGTGTTCGTACCGCGAACGACCTTGCCGATGAGCGGCAGGCGCAACAAGAAGGCGTGGAAGCGCCGTTTCGCTGCTGGGTCGCGCAGCCAACGCATAAAGCCGACGACCGATCCGACGATCACCAGGGCGACCAGCCAGCCCCATTCACGCATGAAGTCGGACCATCCGATCAGCGCCCGAGTCAGGAACGGAAGCGCCGTCTTCGATTGCTCGAATTGGGTGACGATCTTCGGGACCACGTAGATCAGCAGCAGGAAGACGATGAGCGAGCAGATGACGAAGAGCACGATCGGATACAGCAGGGCACCGAGCGTACGGTTTCGAAGTTGCTCTCTCGTCTCCGTGTAATCCGCGAGCCGTTCGAGCACTGTATCGAGGTGGCCTGACTGTTCCCCCGCGGCGACCGTCGCGCGGTAGAGGTCGGGGAAGACCGCGGGAAACTCGGCAAGACCATCGGCTAGGGCATGGCCTTCCATGACTTTTGCTCGGACCCCGAGCACGATGCTCTTCACCCGGGGCTTTTCCGTTTGTTCCGCCACCGCCTGCAGCGCTTCTTCGAGCGGCAGACCGGAGTGCACGAGCGTTGCGAGCTGGCGCGTCATGAGCGCCAGATCCCCGGCGGAGATGCTGCGGCGAAACCCGATGCTTATGGTTCGACGCTTGTGCTCGGTATGCGCGACCTCTTGAACCGCAACCGGCAGCAGGTTTCGCTCGCGAAGGAGCTGGCGTACCTGCCGCGCTGTATCGCCTTCAATGACCCCCTTGCGCTCGCGTCCAGTGGTGTCGATTGCGGTGTATTCGAAAGCACCCATTGCTAAGGCTGTAGGCTGTGGGCTCGAGGCTGTAGCGCTTAGTCTTCGCGGGTGACGCGGAGCACTTCTTCGATGGTCGTGATGCCAGCGAGGACTTTGGCGCGGCCGTCGTCGCGAATGCTCGGTGTCATCGTACGAGCGTAGCGTTCGAGCTCGTGCTCGCTCGCACCATCGTGAATCATCGTGCGCATCGTATCGTCCACGAGCACGAGCTCGTAGATGCCGGTACGGCCCTTGAAGCCTTGCGTGGCTTCGGGGCTCGGATGATAGAGAATGGGCGAGGGCGCATCGGGAGGAATATTGAGCAGTCGTCGCTCGTACTCGCCGGCTGTGTAAGGCTGCTTGGACTCCGGGTTCAGAACGCGGACCAGACGCTGAGCGAGAACGCCGATCAAGCTCGACGACAGCAAGAACGGCTCGACGCCCATATCCCGCAGACGAGTGACGGCTCCAACCGCCGTATTCGTGTGCAGCGTCGAGAGCACCAAGTGTCCGGTGAGGGAGGCCTGAACGGCAATGTGTGCCGTTTCGAGGTCGCGGATTTCGCCCACCATCACGACGTCCGGGTCCTGACGAAGGATCGCACGCAAGCCGCGCGCGAACGTCATTTCCACCTTCGTGTTGACCTGGGTCTGACCGATGCCGTCGATGTAGTACTCGATCGGATCCTCGACGGTCATGATGTTGCGC
>CALEKY010000066.1 GCA_937902995.1 uncultured Sinobacteraceae bacterium | reverse complement strand
ACAGGCGACAGGCGACAGAAGAAATCGAACACGCTAGGCGCGAGCACTGGAAGCTGCGAATCGCTGCGCGCGCAGGCTGAGTCGGCCGTTGGCGGCAAGCGGTGTAAGTCTTACGGAGTGCTCGTGTAGTTTCTGCTGCGGCTCGAAGGCAGAAATTGCAATTGCCGGCTTCGCGTCCCTCGGCCGAAAACGACACCGCCCGCACAAGGCGGGCGGCATCGCTCGATCGGTACATTGTTCGTGTTATTCGACCTTGAGCACCGGCGACTTCGGTTTGACGGACGTCGTTCGGCCCTCGACAGCTGCAGCCATGTCGTGCAACCAGAGCTCGAGCTTCGTATAGCCGCTCGACGTGACGGCGTTGTAATCGCTCGGCAGGACCAGCGCGCGACGGTTCTGAGCCAACGTGGGCCAACCGCCTGCATTCTTCGAGCAGCGTGTCGAACCGTCGGCTTTCACGCAATTGATGATGCGGCCGGTGCGATCGCGCACGCTGCGAATGATTCGCGTATCGACGCTGTCGCGATCCGCTGGGCGCGCACCTACGTTCTCCAAGACGCTGTTCAGCACGGCATTGTCGCGCGTCGGCAATGGCGTCAGATTCTGCAACCAGATCGGTGCGCTCGATGCCTTGATCGAGCTCGGCACCTCGGACCCATTCGCTACGGCCCACGGGTCCGTCGAGCTGACGCCGTAACCGATCGCCTGGTTATCGCTCAAGTACACCTTCGCCGTCGACGGCAGCGGATACTGATCGCGACGCAGCCAGATCGGCCAATGATTCGAGGAGTCCGGTCCCTTGATGAACACGTTGCCGACGACCGCGTTCTTCGTCGCCACGTTCATGCTCGTCAACGCCATCGCTTGCCACCCGGCGTTGTAGACCACGTTGTTCACGAAGATGGAATCGTACGAGCGGATCACGGGGTTGCGCGCGTAGTTGTGCGCAAGCAAGTTGCCCGCGATCGTCGCTCGACCGCCGCCGCTCTGCGCCAGGAAGAGCCCATAGCCGGAAGCCTTGCCATCCGAGCGCTCGTGCAGACCCTCGGCGATGATGTTGTTCGTCAGCGTGACATCGGTCCAGTTTTCCCACAGCGACACGGTCTCGTCCAACGCCCACGCAAACGAACAATGATCGATGACGATGTTCCGAAGTTTTGTGGTACTCGATCCTGAGTCGATCTTCAATGCATCGCGGTTGCCGAAGGCAGGCCCTTCGGGATCGTCGCCGACGCGGATTCGAATGTGCTGTACGAGAACATCCGACGTATTGACCTGCAGCGCTGCCCCGCGCAGCGAGATGCCCGGAGAAGGTGCAGTCTGACCGGCGATCGTGATGTATGGATTCCTGATGTGCAGGTCGGTCGTGAGCTTGATCGTGCCCGACACCTCGAAGATGCAGACGCGCGGACCGCTTGCCTGAATGCACTCCTTCAGGGAGCCAGCTCCGGATTCATTCAGGTTCGTGACACGGAAGACTTTACCGCCGCGGCCTGCAGGCGTCTCCATTCCATAACCCACACCGTTTGGAATGACGGGAAGCGCGCTCGCCACGAACGGTGCCGCGACAAGGCCACAAGCGAACAGTGCGGCAAGCTTCGAGTTCCATCGCCGCTCTCGGGCCAATTGCCCCCTCGAAATCGTGAATAAGGCTTCGGACATGTATCAGCACCTATGCTTTTTTCGGAATCAGCCTTGCAAGAATGCCAAGCTGCCTCTTGCGGTGTCGAAACGTTACTTGCGGAGTCCGCAGGTGCAAATTGGACAAGTCCTGAACAGCTCATGAGCACCATTTAGGCAGTATCGGAGAAATTGCTACACGCGTTTCGCGACAGAGAGGGGCTCCGGACGGGGTTTCAGACGAAGATCCAATCCATTGACTCCACAACTGTCCGACCCATTCACGGACGAGGCGTCTTCAGTCTCCCATCCCCAATCCCCCGTACCCAAGCCCTCCTACTGAAGCCTATCGCCGGTCGCATGTAGCCAGCCGGAAGCGTGGTCGCGCAGACGGGAAAGAAGCACGCTGACCTCCGGAATCTTCAGACGGCTCAAGAACAGCACAAAGAGGACCAAGTACAGCGCGCTGGCCGGAATGATTCCGAAGAAACCCAACTGCTTTGTCCAGAAATCCGGATAGATCACCGCGCCCGCAAAGACTGCGGCAGCTAGGATTTTGAACAGTTCCCACCAGGGTACGAGCGACCGCAACGACTCGTCGTAGGCGCGTGCAAGCCGTGCCGCCAAGTAGCTGCCCTCGACGAAGCGCGCGATCACGACAGCCGTGACTGCGCCGACGAGACCCCAGATTGGACTCGCGAGGACGAGCAAAACAAGGCGCACCGCAATCGACAGCGACGTACTGTGAAGAATGGGCGCATTGCGATTGATGGCGCGCAACGGCACGCCGAAGTCGATCGTCTCGCGCAGGAACACGAGCAGATAGATCTGAAACACCGGAACTGCGGGCAGATACGTGTCCGAGAACAGCGTCACGATCAGCGTCTCGGCGAAACGCGCGAGCAGCACCGTGATCGGGAACATGAAGATCGCCGTGACGACCGAAGTGCGCTGCCAGAGCCGTAGAGGCTCGTTCTGCGGCTGCCCCGCCTTCGAGGACATCTCCGGCAACACGACGTCCGAGAGCGAGTTGCGCACGACGTTGACCACCGGCTGCAAGTACGTACCGATCGCATACTGAGCGAGCGCTGCAGGGCCCATCATCTTGGCCACGAACATCGGTGCGATGGACTTGCTGATGGACACAGCCACCATCGCCGAGCCGAACGGCAGGCAATACTTCCACTGTTCGCGCCATGATCCGGTTGTCCCGTGAGCGCTACGTCTTACGCACGAACGCCAGGCAATCGCAGAGATCGCCAAGCGCACGGCCTCGAGCCCGATCAACGCGTAGACGATCGTCGTCACATCCCGCGTCGAGGCTGCCGCCCCGATGACGACGACGATGCGAGCCACCAGGCGCGCCGTCGTATAGCGCAGCACCGCCGTGCTGTACTTTTCCGCCAGCCAAAGAAACTCCCAGAAATCCAGATTGACGGCCACCAGCACATAGAGTGCTACCGGCACCGCATACTCGCCGACCAGCTCGCCCTTGAAGAGCAGATTCGCAAGCAGCATAGCGGCCGTCACGATGACGCTGCTCGCGAGCGTCATGAGGTTCGCTTGAAAGACGTAGCGCCACTTGGCGGCTGGATCGCCGGGAACGAACTTCAGCAGACTGGAATTGATGCCGAATGCAGCAATTCCGGCGAACAGAGTCGAATAGACGAGGAACTCGCGGTAGCGCCCGAAGTCCTGCTCCGAGAGCAGGCGCACCAGCACCATAGGGCTGATCAAGAGCAGCCCATAGTTCATGAGCCGCGTGGCGGAGATCGCCACGGCACGCCCCATCATTCCGCGAATGGCACTTCTCCGTCTTAGTTCGAGTCCAGAGAGGGCTTACCCTGCTCCGATGGCTTCGCCGCCGGCGCTGCAACTGCCGACGTGGCGGCCGTTTGCACAGTCTGGTCGTCTGCTGCGGCGGCGATCGACGGCTCTTCGACTGCACGCAGGACCTGCGTACGGCCGTCGCGGCCGACGAACACGGTTTCGAAACGGTCCGAACTCAATATCTCGTTCAACTCCTGACGCGCGACGCGCTGTCCGTTGCGCCAATCCTCGCCCGAACCGATCACGAAAATGCGTTTGCCGCGATTCTCGCGCAGCACGGTCTCGAGCATGTCCGTCGTCGTGATGACAGGCGTCCCCGTGTAGAAATCGACGATGCCGGACTCGGTGCGTTTGACGAACTTGCGGGCGAACATCCGGCTCGCCAGCCAGTAGTCGACGCGGCCGAGGTAATAGGTCTGCTGCAATACATCTTCTGCCATGACGACGTCGTCGTCTGTGATGTGCTGAGTACGCATGAACTCGGCAGCCCCCTTGTGGTCCGGGCGAATTGCATATCCTGCATTCATCGTCGCAGCGACCAGCGCTGGGTTGACGAGCGCTATGCCCGCGATCACAGCAGCGCAACTCTTGACCGTCGACGCCAACCGCTCGCCGACATAGCTCGACAACCCGTCGACACCGCGTTGCCCGATCGCGAGAGCGCACAACAACATCGGCGCGAGCGACATGGCGGTGTAACGCGTTGGCACATTCCAAGCGAATACTCCGAGCGCCAACACGGGCGCCCAGACGGCCAATACTGCGAGCAGCCAGTAGTCCGGTACGCGACGGCGCTGCGCGATGAGATAAAGTCCCCACACTAGCAGCGCCGCAGTCAGCAAGCCTGCGAACGGACTGAGCTGAGCCGCGCGCACATAAGGCCAGACGCTCGGTTGCCCGATGAGCGCACCGACGAGACGCACGATCGTGCCGGCGATCGGCATCAGCAGCGCGACATGGAAAACCAGGATGCAACCCACAGCAGCGGCGAACGAGATGGCATCGCGCAGTTTGATATCCGTTCGGTAACGCGCGGCCAGTACTGCGCCAACCGTGTAGCAAATCACTGCGAGGTGGTAGTACAGCGCAAGTTGCAGCACGAGCCCGACAAGTAGAAGGAATGCGACGCCCAGTTTGGCCACTGTGGGACGGACGAACTGCACGATACGACAAGCGAACACGGCTGCGGCCAATGCCACGACGGACAGCGTGAGCTGGACGGCGAATTCGAAGCCTTCGTGTTTCACGGAGGATTGCTGTCGTACCGGCAGACCCTCGGCGAAGTCCGGCGGCGGCGTCGGATACTGCGCGTCCACCCAGCTGTTGATGATCAAGAATGCGATGAATCCGACGAGCGCAGCCCCTGCACCCAGAAAGAAGCGCCGCGGATCGCCGCGCACGATGCCCGGCATCAGGAACACCAACACGGTTCCGACGGCGAGCACGTGCATGTCGAGACCGACAATCAATGCAACCACCGCCGCGATGAGCCACGAGATCCGCTGCGTGCGCTCCCACGCGAACACGCACACCATCGAGGCGGTGATCAGCGTGACCAAGAAGATGTACATGCGCGCTGTCTGCGAATCGAGAATCAGCGCCGGCAGGAATGCCGCCGTGCCGGCCATGGCAAGAGCCCAAACGGGCCGCAGGAAGCGCCGTGAAGCGAAATAGGCGAGCGGGATCAGCAGGATCCCGCAGATCGCCGAAGGCAGACGCAGCGCCCACTCGGACTCGCCGAAAAGAGAGACGGCGAGCGCCATCAAGTAGAGCTGTGTCTGCCCGCGCGGGTAGTACATGCCGCTCGGCAGAATCGGCTGACCGTCGACGAGGATGTGGCGCACGGCCAGCGCCATCGTCTCTTCATCGCCATGCAAGCCGACGCTGCCGAGCCCCCAGAACCGCACGAATGCGCCCACGCACACGAGCAAGAAGAGCACGAACCAATGCACCGCCCGTTCGCGCTCCTCGGGCCGAGTGATCTCGAAGCAGTCCCCGAGCGCGCGACCGAGACTCTCTAGCCGCCAGGCGGAAAGATCGCTCGACGGAGAGCGCGTCGTCCCCAGTACGATCGGGCGCATGGTCCTCGCTTTTGCTCTAGAAGGCCCTGTCGCTGCGAATCAATTGCGGCACGGTCTTGAGCAGAATCTTGAAGTCGAGCCACAACGACCAGTTGCGCATGTACTCGAGGTCGTAGTGCACACGCGCATGCATATCGGCAAGGCGCGGAGTCGCGCCGCGGAAGCCTTTGATCTGCGCCAATCCCGTGATACCCGGCGGCACTTTGTGCCT
Organism: uncultured Sinobacteraceae bacterium; assembly: GCA_937902995.1. Taxonomy (GTDB): domain Bacteria; phylum Pseudomonadota; class Gammaproteobacteria; order Steroidobacterales; family Steroidobacteraceae; genus Steroidobacter. Next base: position 25,229 of record CALEKY010000066.1, on the reverse strand, counting down.
CAGCATGTAGCCACGGATCAGACGACGAATCTCCTCGTTGTGGGCGATCGCATGCGGACGAGGTCCGACGAGGCTCATGCGTCCCTGAAGGACATTGATGAGCTGCGGCAGCTCGTCGATGGAAGTGCGCCTCAAGAATCTGCCGAACCGCGTTACGCGCGAATCCTGCCGCGTGACTTGATGGAATTCGTTCTCCCCTTCCATGACGGACATGGTTCGGAACTTGTAGATGGTGATCTTCCGGCCGTCCAAACCGTAACGGCGCTGACGATAGATGACGGGACCGGGGCTCGTAAGCTTCACGCCGATCGCCGCAAAGAGCATCAACGGCGACAACACGACCAGCGCAATCGAAGCGATCACGACATCCGTGATTCGCTTCGCAACCGGCCTCAAGCCATGGAACGGCGTCTCGCACAGGGACACCACGGGCACGCCGAGAATCTCGCCGCTGCGCGCTTGAATCAGATCGAACACGAAAACGTCCGGAACGAAATACAACGAGGCCGTCGTATCGCACAATTCGTTGATCAGCCACTGCATGCGGCGCATGTGTCGCAGCGGCAGCGTGATGAACACTGCATCGATGCCGTGTTCCTTGACGTACTTGGGCAACTCATCGAAACGACCGAGCACCTCCAGCTCCGAGCTCGCAAGCCGATCGGGATGACGATCGTCGAAACAGCCCTGCACGGACATGCACAGCTCGGGATGACGCGAGAGCCGCTCGGCAAGCGCAACGCTCGCTTCCGTGCATCCGACGAAGACGACTTTGCGTGCGTTCTTCGGCCGCGCGATGACCATGCGCGCCAGTCGATGGATCGCAAACGTGACGCCGACGAGCAGAAACGGCGTAACGACCGCCCAGGTCACGATCACGCGACGCGGATAGTTTGCCGACGCTTCGGTGAGGTAACCGACGGCGAGCAATACGCCGAGGAAGACACACCAGCGGACGAGCAACCCCATCACCGCATGAAACTCCGGCGCCAACAACTGAGTGGTTGCCTTGCGCGGTTGGTGCAAGAGCGTCGCTGCGAGCACGGACGCTAGCGCGAGCAACGATGTGAACTCGTGCGTCATCGGCAGATCGTGAATCCGGATGATCGCGTAAAGGGTCAGGATCGCGACCATCGTTGGCGCTATGACCCGCAACAGCAAGATACAACTGGCAAGCGCCGTGTGCCCTTTGAACAGGATCGGCTGCGTAATCTCATAGCTGTCTGCGCTGGCGCGCTCGCGCAACGGTCGACGTATCGAAACGGGTTCGGCGGCGGCAATACGCGGCCGCTCCGGCGCCGGACGCGAGGCCCTGCGCTGCTCGAACTGTCGCGCATCGACTGCAGCATTCATTTATTCGGCTCCATCGTCATCAATGTTCGGAGCAAGATGCATACCACGCGATGCAAGCATCGCGAGGAACGCTGCATATACGCGGGACGCCTGTCGATTGTTCGCCGGCACGCGTGGAGCTTTGTGGTTTCTTACGCAGTCGCCCATTGCGCGCGGCCGTAACGAACGTCCCTCGGACGCAACAATGTGCTGTTTGCGGTCGCAACGCGGCAAAGGTTACAAGCGCGTCCTGAAATCGTTACATCAGCAAGTTGGCTCGAAGCCGAAAAATCGTGTTTACGATCGGCGACGGCGTACAGCGACGTCCTCTGGCACGCATCGGGCGTGCAAAAAAGAGTCTGCTACGTGGCACATCCGTTGCATTTCACCTCACTTGCCAAAGCAAGGAAAAAGGAGACCGGCCGTGCCGCAGCAAACCATTGATGCTCCGGATTCGGGCAATGCCTCGATGGCAGCGCAGGCGCGCGCTCAGCTGAGCAGACGTAGCTCGCTTCCTCCATTGGATCTCAGCACCGACTACCGCAGCCGCAATCGCATCATCGAAGAGCGAATCCGGCAGCACGCGCGTGAAAACAGCTTGCGTATTCTCGAAGCGGGCTGCGGCAATAGCTGGCCGCTGCGTCTCGAGGGCATACGCTATGCCCTGACAGCCGTGGACGTAGACAGAGAGGCGCTGGAGATTCGCAAATCGCGCATACGCGACGTGGACGAAATCATCGTGGGAGATTTGCGCTCGACCGACATATTCCCGCCGAGCTCCTTCGACGTGATCTACAACTCCTTCGTGCTGGAGCACGTTCGAGGCGCCGAGCTGGTCCTGGACAATTTCCTGCGTTGGCTCGCACCCGGTGGGCTGCTGATCCTGCGGATTCCCGATCGCGATTCCGTGTACGGTTTCGTCACGAGAATCACGCCGTTCTGGATGCACAAGCTGTACAAACGGTATGTGGAGCGGCTCGACAACGCTGGGCTGGCCGGCCATGGACCGTATCCGACCTATCACGATCGAATCGTTTCGCGGCGGGCCATCCACGAGTACTGCAGAGAGCATCACTGCAAGGTGCTCGTAGAAATGGGTCATGGGCAGTACTTGCCGAAGAGCCCGCTGTGGGGTCCACTCGTGCGCACGGCCGTGAGGTCGATTTCCCTGCTGTCGCTCGGTCGCCTGCAGTGGCGACACAACAATCTCACTTTCATCATTCAGAAGTCGGCGCTCACTTCGTGAACGAGCGATCTCGGCATCGGTCGTGCATTTCGTCCTCGTAAGCCTTCGAGGTGAGCGATGCAGCGCAACGCACGAGCTCTGATCGATACAACCTTCGACGTTCTGGTCGTGGGCGGTGGGGCGTTCGGCGCGGCGGCCGCGCGCAGCGCCGCGCTGCGCGGATTGAAGACCGCGCTCATCGAGCGCGCAGACTTCGGCAGCGGTGCATCGGCCGAATGTTTCAAGATGGTCCACGGCGGCATTCGTTACCTGCAGCACCTGGACGTTGTCCGCGCACGCGCTTCGTGCCGCGAGCGCTCCGCATTGCTGCGAACCGCACCGCATCTGGTCAAACCGCTGCCGATCGCGATCCCCACGTACGGACGCGGGCGCAGAGGCAAGCTGTTTCTCGGCGCAGGATTGCGTGCCTACGACGTGCTGACGTGGGATCGCAACCGCGGCATTCGCGATCCCGCGCGCCGGATCGGACCGGGTCGCTTCTTGTCGCGCACAGAAACGCTCGAGCTCTTTCCGCATCTGGATTCTGTTGGATTGACCGGCGCCGCAATCTTCGAAGACGGACAGATGCACAACCCGGCCCGGTTGGTGCTGGCCTTCGTCAAATCGGCTGTCGCGGCAGGCGCAGTCGCCTGCAACTACGTCGAAGCGAAGCGAATCGTCTTCGACGGTCGTACAGCCATCGGCGCGGAGGTCGAAGACCGTCTCGACGGCGAGCGGTTCGTCATCCGTGCGCGCGGCATTTTGAATGCAGCAGGCCCTTGGGCGGAGTATCTGTTCGACGATGCGAGCCGGTTCGGCGCATGGCAGCGCAGCAATTTTTCTCGCGATGCGTATTTCATCATCGACCGCCCGCCAAGCTCTTCGTACGCGCTCGCCATTCCCGGATTGAGCCGCGACCAGGATGCCGTGTTGAGCCGTGCCAATCGGCACCTGTTTCTGGTTCCATGGCGCGACAAGACGCTCGTCGGCGTATGGCATCGTCTCTTTCCGCAATCGCCGGATGCCGCACGCATCGAGGAGCCCGAGCTCGAGCAGTGGCTCGAGGAGATCAATGCCGTCAACCCGAATTTGAAACTGGCTCGACGCGAGATCGTTTTCTCCGACTGCGGTTTGGTGCCTTTCGGCGATCATGCCGACGACAACGCTTTGCAATTCGGCAAGGAATCGCGGCTCATCGACCATCGCCAAACGCATGGGATCGGCGGCCTCGTCACGCTCATCGGCATCCGTTACACGATGGCGCGTGCCGATGCCGAGCGCGCGCTCGATGCGCTCCTCGCTCAACAGGAAAAGCGACCGCCCCAGGTAGACACGCAAAACATGCCGCTTGCGGGCGGCGCAATCGCCGACATACAAGCCTTCCGGTCGGCAGCGCACGCGAATCGCCCCGCTTTCCTGAGCGAGGCGACGCTCGACTCGTTGCTCTGCAACCATGGAACGGACTATCTGCGCGTTCTCGAGCGCGCAACGGCAGAGCAGCACCTTCGTGCAACCGTGCCGAGGACCAACGTCCTTGCAGCCGAGGTCGAGCACGCCATCGAAGAGGAAATGGCCGTGCATCTCTCCGATATTGTCTTACGACGCACGGACATGAGCGGACACGAGCATCCAGGGCGCGCCGCACTCGAGTTCACGGCAGAGTGCATGGCTCGGTATCTCGGCTGGTCTGCGCAACGCATCAGCGATGAAATTTCGGACACGGAAGCAGCGCTCGCACGACATCACGCCGTCGACCGCACCGGTGCAGCGGACCGCGTGCAAAACGCATCCGTTGGCTCGATGCTTGCAAAGTTGAGCGCATGAATCCCGGCGATCTTCGTCTCCTAGTTACAGGTGTGAGCGGTTTCATCGGCTCGCGACTGGCGCTGCATCTGCGCCGGATCGGTATCGATGCCGAGTTTGCCGGTCGCGATGCCAACGATGCCGAACGTGCACGCTTGCGTGAGCTCAGCGCGTCCGGCATTCAAGTACACCTGGGCGATCTGCGGGATCCGGCTTTCGTTCGACGTATCGTCTCAGGACGCAATGCGATCGTGCACCTTGCAGCCGCCCAGCACGAGAACGAAAGAAACGAGGAATACTTTCGCTCCATCAATCTCGGCGCCACGGAGCTGCTGCTCGAACGAGCTCGCGCGACCGGCATCCAACGCTTCGTCTATGGCAGCACGATCGGTGTCTACGGATCGTCCAGGCAGGGAACGATCAACGATTACACGCGAACGCAGCCGCTCAACAGCTACACGCGAACGAAGCTCGCCGCCGAAGATGCCGTGCTCGCAAATGCCGGGCACTTCGAAACCGCAATCGTTCGGATCGGCGAAACCTACGGCCCAGGCGATCTGCGTCTGCTCAAACTGTACAAGGCGATCGACCGCAATCGGTTCGTCTTGATCGGCAACGGCAAGAATCTGCGCCAGCCGATCTATGTCGACGATCTCATCCGCGGGCTGCTTGCGGCGCTCACCTCGGGGGAAGCGGTCGGCGAGATCGTGCCGCTCGTCGGCAACGAGCCCATGTCCACGCGCGAAATGATCGAGCACATCGCGCGTGCACTCGAGCGTCCGGTGCCTCGCCTGCGCGTTCCGATGTGGCCGGTGCTCGCTGCCGCCACCGTGCTCAACGTTCCGCTGCGGCTCGCCGGGATTCGCTCGCCGTTGCACCCGCGCAGTCTGGACTTTTTCCGCAAATCGTTCGTGTTCTCGACGACGAAGGCCAGGGATCTGCTCGGCTTCGAACCGACAACGAAGTTCTCCGACGGTGCACGTGCGACGCTGGCGTGGTACCGCGCGCAGGGCTATCTACCCGAGCGTACCGAAGCAGCGCTGTCGGGCACAGCCCGCATCTAGCCGGTGCACGCATGGATCGGGCAGCCGACCTCTCGCCGAAGACGAGCGAGCAAATCGATCGCACGATCGATCTCGATGAGCTGGCCGCTGCTGCCAACTCCCCTGAACGAAGCGTTCGCGGCGGCCCGGTTGCACCCGGACGCATCCTGCTCGATCGGTACGTGCTCACCCGAGTGTTGGATTCGGGCGGCGCATGCACTGTGTTCCACGCTCGCGATCTGGAGGCGACTCGAGAGACCCCTGCCTTCGTCGCGGTAAAAGCGCCCATGCTCATCGGCGCGCCCACGGAAACAGCACGTCGTGCCATCGAGCGTCTCGAGCGACAGTTCGAGCAAACCAAACGGCTATCGCATGCGGGAATCGTCGAGGTGTTCGATCTGCAGAGCGAAGGCGACCTCCGCTTCTTGACGATGGAGCTGCTCGAAGGCCGATCGCTTGCGGAGTTGTTGCACAGCTACTCCGGTGCGCCGCCGCCGGCATTGGTGCGTCGAATCTTGATGCAAATCGCGGATGCGTTGAGCTACGCGCATTCGGTCGGCATCGTTCACGGCCGGCTGAGTCCTGCACATGTATTCGTACTGCCTGGCGATCGAGTGAAGCTTCTCGGATTCGGCTGTGCGCAGACCGATACGCCCAGCGCCGCTTCGCGAGCTTATGCAAGTCCGCAAATACTCGAGGGCGCTTCGGCAACCATTCAAGACGATATCTACAGCTTCAGCAGCATCGCGTACGAGATGATCTCCGGACATCATCCGTTCGAGCGCCGATCGGCGAAAGAAGCGCGTGACGAGAACCTCAGCCCCGAACCACCTCCGCAGCTATCCGAGAATCAATCGGCAGCGCTGTTGGAGGGCCTGGCGTGGGATCGCGAGACGCGCCAATCCGACCTCAAGACGCTTGCGACTGCAATCGTGCCTCGCGCTTCGCGGAATCCACCGCCCGCACGCCCGGCCTCGCCTCCCGTCGTTACGGCGACACTCAACGAACGCGACGAAAAACGCTGGTTGATACTGATCGCGGCCTGTATTGCGGCGATGATCGTGGCCGTGGTTGTGACGCGATTGGGCTGAGGCCGCTCGGCGGCCTCAGCCTATATGTAAGCCGTGAACTGCAATCCGTAGTCAGCGCGCGGCCGTGCCTCTCTGACTGACGCCTCGCGCCAGCGTCACGCGCCTTTCCGCGCCACTGCTCCGACCTTCTTGCTCAACACTCGCACCTTCTTGCCGTACAGCATGAAAATCGCACGCATGGCGAGCTCGAGCAGCGACGTCACTGCCAAGCCGACGTAATTGAGCGGATTCTTCCAGAACACATAGAGCTTGAGCGCAAACGGACGAACGTCGGTGAAGCCCCCGAGTTGCAGGAGCTGCGTCAGGCTGTACTCGGTGACGTTGTAGAAATGGTCGATGTTGTGTGAAAGATTTTCCGAGCCGACGAAAGGATTCGCGCCATTCATGGCGTAGACGATGACGCGGCCGCCCGGCTTGAGCGCATCGTGACACAGCCGCAAGAACTCGATGGTCTCGTCGATCGTCAGATGATTCAGCTCCTGCTCCGGAATGATGACGTCGTATTCGCCGCGATGATGCTCAAGATACGGAAACGCTTCGGCGACTTCGCACGCAAGACCGCGCTTTTGGCCGACCGCCGCTTTGCTCGGATCGGAATCGATACCGACCACGTTGCGATATCCCGCCTCCGCTAGTGCGTTCAACAAGTAGCCCGGCCCGCAACTTACGACCAGGATGCGCGCTTCGCGGTCTTCCGGCAGGTGAGGCAAATAGTTCGCCTTGTAATATGCAGTGAACGCCTTGAAGCCGCCTTCGACGTCTTTCGGCGCCTGCCAATACGAATCGAACGGCTCGAGCCGCGCCGCAAGACGGCGCCGCGTCGGGAGCTCAGGCCTGAGCGGTTGGACGTTCATCGTCGAATCCCTACGGAACAACGCCAGAGAGACCCTGTAAATACGGCGGCGTCAGCTGCGGTTCCGAAGAAGGCTAGGCGACAGGCTCCAGACCACAGTTCTCGCTTCGCGAGCTCCTCTCACGTGAGCGTTCGCTCCCGCTGCCCGGAGCTCTTTTCGGGAGCCCCAAGCCCCGAGCCCCAATCCCTTCTGCTGTCGCCTGTTGCCTGAAACGGCATCATTCTTGCTCCTCATCCCGCGTGAGAATCTTGTTTTGTAATTACGAATACCCGCCGCTTGGCGGAGGCGGCGGTGTCGTAATGGCGGCGCTCGCAAGGCAGCTTGCACGTCGTCACGAAGTGACCGTGCTGACTTCCCGCGCCGGAGAACTGCCGGCGGAAAGCATCGATGCAGGTGCACGAATCGTACGCGTGCCCGTGTTCTTTCGCCGCAATCTGGCTGTCGCAAATTTTCCGTCGATGTTCGCGTATCTGCCGACCGGATTTGCGCGCGGCTTGCAGCTCGGACGGAAGAACCGATTCGACGTCATCAACACGCATTTCGTCGTGCCGACTGGACCGCTCGGACATGCGCTCGCACGCGGGTACGGCATTCCCAACGTTCTGTCCGTGCACGGCGGGGACTTGTTCGATCCGAGCAAACGCAGCTCTCCGCACCTGCACCCGCCGCTGCGCGCGGCAGTTCGCTGGCTGCTCCGTAGAGCCGATGCCGTCGTCGGTCAATCCAACGATACGGCGCGACACGTACGCGAGCTGTACAACGTGAACCGCGACGTCGGTTTGATTCCGCTCGGAATCGAACGACCGAATGCTGTCGCTCACGCCTCGCGGGCGCAGTTCGGTGTGCCCGACAACGCGTTCGTGCTCGTCACCGTCGGACGACTCGTCGCACGTAAAGCTACTTGTCGGCTCGTTCACACGATTGCCGGAACCGGGCTCGACGATGTGCATTTACTGGTGGTAGGCGATGGTCCAGACCGCGATGCGATCGGCCGCCAAGCTCACGAGCTCGGTATAGCCAGTCGAGTGCACCTGCTCGGCATGGTGAGCGATGCCGAGAAATATGCAGCACTGTCGATTTCGGATGCGTTCGCGACGACCAGCCAGCACGAAGGCTTCGGACTGGTCTTTCTCGAAGCGATGGCGTTCGGGTTGCCGATCGTCTGCTACGACCGCGGCGGACAGACGGACTTCTTGGCCTCTCACAGAACGGGTTTCGTCGTGCCATTGAACGATGAAGCTGCTTTCGCGAGTGCAATCATCGAGCTGCACCGCGATCGCGAAAGCCGACTCCGCTACGGACATCACAATCGCCTACTCGTGGAGAGCTACTTCATCGATACATGCGCGCGCCGGTACGAGGAAGTCTACGAACAAGTCGTTGCCTTAAGGAACGGAGTCACACGCACCTCTCCCCCACAGCCCACACCACGCAGTCCCTTGTCGCGCCCGTGACTCGCCTTTCGTTATCGACTGTGACCTGCAGGCTATTGTCTCTGATCGTACGCAGCACCCAGCGGTACCGGCCCTGCGCTGCCGTTCGTAGCCTGTCACCTTTAGCCTGTAGCCCAACATGTGCGGCCTAGCTTGCATCCTCTCCGCCGATCAATCGCGTGCAACGGCGATGCAGAGAATGCTGCACGCGCTGCGCCATCGGGGACCGGACGGCGAAGGCGAATATCACGATGAGCACGCAAGTCTCGGACATTGCCGCCTGTCCATCATCGATCTGGACGGCGGCAAGCAGCCGCTTTGCAACGTCGAACGCACGATCTGGCTCGTCTGCAACGGAGAAATCTACAACCATCGCGAGCTACGGAAACAGCTCGAAGCCGACGGACACCGCTTTCTCACGCGCAGCGACTGCGAGGTCATCATCGGTCTGTACGAGCGATATGGCGAAGACTTGCTGACGAAGCTACGCGGCATGTTCGCGTTCGCGCTCTGGGACACACGCACGCGTACGCTGCTCGCCGCGCGAGATCATCTCGGCCAGAAACCCCTCTATTACTCGTGGAAACGAGGCCGCTTCGCCTGCGCTTCGGAGATCAAGGCGTTGCGGGCCTATCAGAATCGGCCCGCGCGCTTGAATCTCGCCGCCTTGGATCAGTATCTCGCTCTGCGCCTGATCGACGCACCGCTCTCGATGTTCGAGGGCATCCACAAGCTGCCTCCCGGCCACCTGCTCACGGTACGCACGACCGAGGAGCCGCCGAAAATCCGCCGATATTGGTCGCTCGAGCAACAGCCGAAGCTCGCCGGCAGCGAGAACGAATTGCTCGACGCGCTCGAGGCAAAGATCGAAGAAACCTTACGCCTGCATCTGGAAAGCGACGTGCCGGTCGGTGCCTTTCTGAGCGGCGGCATGGATTCGAGCCTGCTGGTCGCGATGCTCGCGCGACGGCTGCAGGTCGAGCGGCTGCCTACATTCACGATCGGACTCGATTATCAGGGCTTCGACGAGGCGCCTGCGGCCCGCGAGGTCGCACAGCTCTACGCTACCGATCATCACGAAGATCGCGTTTCGCCCGACATGATCGGGTTGTTACCTGACCTGATCGCTGCACTCGATGAACCTTCCGATCCGCTCTCGCTGTGCACATGGTCGCTGGCGAAGTTCGCGCGACGCTACGTCAAGGTCGTGATCGGCGGCGACGGCGGCGATGAGCTGTTCGGCGGCTACGATCGGTACTACGGCAACTTGTACGCTGGGCACTACGAGCGTGTACCGGCCGTCGTGCGACGCATGCTGATCGCACCCGCGATGTCGCTGATTCCGGAGTCCGGCTGGTACAAGAGCATCGGACATCAGCTACGCTGGTTGCATCACCTCTCGTTTCACAGCGGCGCCGCCCGCTACGCGGCCAGCCTGACTTATTTCTATTTCGACCGCGAACGCCGGCGGGAGCTGCTGGGTCCGCTGGCGCTCGAACGCTGGGACGAGCTCGATGCGGAAGCAGCCATTCGCGCGCCGTATGAATCGAGCTCCGGCAGCACGCTCGATCGGATGTTGTACGCGGACAGCCTCGTCAGGCTTCCGAATCATCCCGTCATGATCACCGATCGCATTTGCATGGCTCACGGTCTCGAAGCGCGCAGTCCTTTCATGGATCACGAGCTCGCAGCCTTTGCGGCACGTTTGCCGGATTCGTTGAAAGTTCGAGGCGGGACCCTGCGCTACATCCAGAAGATGCTTGCGGCCAGATACTTACCGCCGCAAATCCTCAATCGCCCGAAGCAGGGATTCTCCTCTGCGCTTCCGTACCTGCTCGAGAAACAATATGCCAGGCTGTACGACACGTGCCTTAGCGATTCGCGGCTCGTCGACGACGGCATTCTTCGCGGCGATACGATCGCGCGGCTCGTGGCGGAACATCATTCACGCCGGGCAGATCATGGCAACCGGCTTTGGCTTCTCATCAACGCGGAGCTGTGGTATCGGATGATGATCCGCGGCGAATCCAAGGCCGACTTGCAAGCAGAGCTTGCGGCCGAAGCCGGCACCGCGCTAAGAGCTGGTTGATGCCAATGCAAGAACGCACCTTCATCCGCCGGTCAGCGTCATGAAGACCTGGATCCGGGCGGTCGTCACTCTGCTGCTTTGTGCAGCGCTGCTCGTATACGTCGTCGACGTCAAGGATGTGTTCGCGACGCTCGGACGCTGCGATCCGCTTTGGGCATTGGTCGTGCTTGCCGCACTGACGGCCGATCGCGTGCTCATGAGTTACAAATGGGGAATCCTCCTCGAGATCCGCAATCATCGCATCGGCCTGAGGCGCCAATTGATGGTCTATTGCAGCGCGATGATGTGGGGTCTTGCGCTTCCGAGCACGATCGGCGCGGACGGTATTCGAATCGTGCTCGCGCGGCGTTTCGGCGTCGGCGTCGATGACGGAATCGTAACGATCCTCGTCGAGCGTGGTATCGGATTCATTTGCGCGCTGCTCATCGCATTGCTCGGCATCGGACTGCTGCGCACTCAAGTCGCATTGGGGCCCACGTTCGATAGCATCCTGTTGCTCGGCAGCGGGACGCTCGTGGCAGCCGTCGGCATCGTCGCCTTTTCGTTCAGCCAACATGCGCTCAGTTGGATGCGTTTGCTGCCGGCGCGAATCGCGTCGAGCCGTATCGCGCAAGCGATCTTTCGCCTGCACGCAGCCTATCGGTCGTTGGCTGGGGACCGCGAACGAATCATGCTGTTCAGCTCGCTGACCGTGCTCGAACAGGTCGTGATGATCGCCTGCTATGGACTGACCGCCGTTGCGCTCGGCATCGAGTTCGATGCGGCCTTTCTGTTCGCGGCCGTACCGCTCGGCCTGCTCGTGTCGCGCTTGCCGATCTCGATCGACGGCATCGGCGTCTACGAAGGCATTTTCATGGCCATCATGACACTCGGCGGCGTGCGTCCCGAGGATTCGCTCGCCATCTCGCTGGCAATGCGCGCCTTGCAAGTGATCGTCTGGTTTCCGTGGTGGCTGATGATGGCGGTCGAAATGAAGCACCTGCGACCGCCGCAAAAAGAGCCGATCAGTATCGAACGGCCCCGCTGAACGGTGCGAGCTCGTCAGCGCATCCTGCTCAATAAGCGTAACCGTAGTAGTCCCGCTCGGAAGTCTCGGCCGAGCGATTGAGCACCACACCGAGCAAGTTCATTTCGCTCAACGTCTCTCTCGCCGCTTCGAGATGGCTACGGCCGGTCGTGCCCTCCGAAACGACCAGCAACGTGCTGTCCATTTGCGGTGCGAAGGCGAGCACATCGTCTGAAGAAAGCAGTGGAGGTAGATCGAAAACGATGATGCGCTTGGGCGTTTCACGCTCGAGCGCTTGCAACAACTCCATCGTCCGCGGGCCCATCAAAGCTTCGGAGGAGTCTTCGACCGGATGGAAGTTCGGGACGATGGCGAGCCGTTCGATCCCGGTGGAGTAAATGATGTCGTCGACCGAAGCATCTCCTTGCAGATAGTCGCTGAGGCCGAGCTCGCCGTTCGCGTTGGTCGCGCCGAAAGATTTCGCGACCTGAACACGTCGCAAATCGAAGTCGACGAGAAAGACCCAAACGTTCACGTTCTGGGCAAGCGAAATCGCAAGATTGATCGACGTGAGCGTCTTGCCGTCACCCGGCGCCAAGCTCGTCACGCCGAATGAACGCCATTGCTGCGCTTCCAGCCGCCGCAGGACACGCGTGCGCAGGATCTTGTAGGCGCGGACGGCGGCGGGATCGGACACCGCCGGTAACACGCAGTTGCGTTCCATGACGGTTGGGTCGACTGGCAAGGTCTTGAATTGACGCGCCGGTGTCGTCTCCACCGCGGTCCTGCTGCGTGCGCGGGTCTGCGGCAACGGGTCCGTTGCACGGCGCCCATACTGGCCGGCCTGTTTACGCACTGCCTCTTCGATGATGCTCATGAGCTACCGTCCTATGGCACGGATACCGCGCCGCACATGCGTCAAACGAACAACTGAACTGTCACGATATAGGCCGCAACGACGCTCGCCGCCGCGTAGGTACTGAACTTCAACAGCCGTCGACGACGCTGTCGCACGGAAATCGAGTTTGCGATCACCGGCACTGCCACGAGCGGCGACACGGCGAGGATATTCCTCACATCGCGCGTGCCGCGCACCGTGTGATCCATCACTTCCGCGGCGATGGCCGCGCTCAACGCGACCGCGCCCGCCACAACTAACCCCATGATCAGGAGTACGAGCCGACGCGGTTTGGCCGGCTCGCGCGGCACGCTCGGCTCCTGTACGACCTTGAACTTGTCGGCACGGCCGCCGGCAATCGCCGCTTCGCTAACTTCAGAATCCATGCGACGCTGCACGAGTTCCTCGTACTTCGCACGTGCGCTGGCCAAGTCCCGCGTGACCTGCTGGTACTCGCGTTCGACTTCAGGCGTCATTGCGAGCCGATTCTCGAGCTGGGCAAGTCGGGCGCGCAGCTCCGCCGTACGCGCTTGCAACGCCCCGATCTGCGTATCGGTGGCATTGAGCTGCGCCTGAAACTGCATCGCGATCGGCGAGTCGGCGGCAACGCTGCGATCGGCCACATCGCCTGCCGCGATACGCGCCTCCAACGCTTGAATATTGCGCAGAATCCGCTTCACGTCCGGATGATCTTCGCTGTAGCGCTGGCGCACTTCCGCCAGTACCGCGCGCTCGTTCGCCAGCTGTTGCTGCAGCGACATGCCGGTGGGCGAGCCGCCGCGCTTGGCAATTTCGATCTGTCTGCGCAGAGCGACCAGATCGGGATGGCTGGGATCGTATTGGGCACTCTTGCGCCGATATTCGTCCTCGAGCGCACGCAGATTGACGGCCTCGGGTCCCGCCGCCCGAGCCTGCTGCAACTGCGATACGAGCAATACGCGCTCGCGTCGCAACGCCTGCAACTGGCTCTCCGCATCGCGAAGGTCGCGCTCGGTGCGCTCGATGGATCCCAAATTGGCCTGAGTCAGCTCCGGCAGCATTCCGGCATTCTTGCGCTTGAAGTCCGCAAGCTTTTCCTCCAGCGCAACGACTTCCTGACGCATGCGCTCGGCTTCCTTCGCATAGAACTGCGCAGCCGTCTGTGCTTCGCGCTGTAGATCGCGGCGATTGGCCGCGAGGAAGGCATCCACGAGCCATTTTGCACCTTCGTAGGCGCGCTGCGGTTCGCGGTGATCCAACGCGACGGTGAATGCCGAAACGATCTCGCGCTCACGGCCGGTCGACGGGTCGATGATCCGGGTCGTTACGATGTCGACGCTGATGTCGTGGCGAAGCCGCTGCAGCGCTGCCTCCGGATCCTCGGCCTGATCGTCGTACAACGTATGCTCCTCCAACAGCTTCCGGAGGTTCGCTCTGGCCAAGACCTGAGTACTGAGGCTCTGCACGTATTGGTCCGCATACTGCGGACCGGCAGCGGTCTCGTCGTTGCGCCGCCCACCGCCTTGCGCGGACTCGATCTCGATGAATCCGGAGGATCGATAGACGTCTGGCAACCCGATCGCCAGCATCGCCGCGAGCGCCACGATCGGCAGCGCGATACCGAAGATCAGCAACGAGCGGCGCCGCAGCGCTGAGAGATAGTCTTGGAAATTGAGGGCGGACGATTCCATCGATGAGTTCACTCCCCGCGTCCCGGTTCGTAGACGATGCCGACGCTGATCGCGTTGGACGAGCTGTCGGCAGGCTCGTGCGAGTACTCCTGCCAGATGTAGTGATACAGACCGACGATCGACCACTTGCGGGTCATGCGCCAATCGAAGCCGACCTCGGCGTTCACGTACTCGCGCCTGGGAAATGTCGACGAGTCGATGGCCTCATCGTAAGAAGCGCGAATGCCGGACAGAAACGACAGGCGAGGCTGGATCGCACGCGCGAGCCTGAACCGCAACTGGTTGCGCTCGACGATCGCACCTGACGCGCTCGGACCGACGCGTCGAGTCAGATCGAGACAGATGTCCGTCGTCGGCCACGTCCACTGGCCGCCCACACCTCCGACGATGCTCGTTTCGGCATCGCTGTTCGACCGCTTCGGCTCGGTGCGCTGGCCGCCGAGACGCACGTACACCTGACCTACTTCGGAGTAGTCCGTACGCCACTCGACCTCCGCACCGTAACCGTCGGCGTCGAACGTGGTTTCGTAGCGCGACGCGCGTGCACGCAACGCAAGTCGCGACCGGGGAGAAACACTGAACGCCCAGCCGATGTGGGCGCCGTAATCGCGGTAGTCCTGCTGGAAGCCCTCGAAGTTTCGTTCGTACGACGCATCGATGAAGTAACCGCCGAGCTCCGTCCGAGCACGCTGCGTCACGTCGTAACTGAAATACGGCTCGACCCGAATGAAATCGCGCTCGTTACGAAAGAGTACGCGCCCCGCATCCCCAGTCGAGATGTCGCCGAGATCTCCGTCGAAATCGGGCGGCGGCAATTCGCTGCGCACGACATCTTCGCGACTGAAATAGCCGCTGATACCGATCAGCTGGCGTTGCGTGCGGCGCTCGAGCAGCCCGCGCAGGTAGTAGTCGGTCGAATCCTCGTCGCGCTCGTCTGGAAAATAATTTGCGCGCACACGCGGCGCAATCTCGGCCTTGACGAGTGGATCGATCAGCCGAACCGGCAGCGTCACGTCGAGAAGCGGACCGGAAACGTCGATCTCTTGTCCCGCGAAATCGAGCCGATAGTTGTCGTTGTATTCGTAACCGAGCTCGAGCCTCGGCGCGAACTGCCAATTCTGCGCATTGGCCAGCATCGGTAAGCACATCGCGAGTAGCGCAACTGCAGTCAGCGGAATTGAAATACGCATCGGTTATGGCACCACGACGACATCGCCGCTCATGAGCTCGATGTTTTGGTTGAGACTGCGTCCGCGCACGACGTCGCCGTACTGAAAAGGCAAGGCCTGCTGCGCTGCACCGTTGCGACGAAGAATCTTGATGTCGTTTGCCGATGCGAACGCAGTCAGTCCTCCTGCCATGCTCAATGCCTGCATGACGTTGACGCTCGGGTTGACGATGAACTCGCCGGGCTTGTTCACCTGGCCGATCACGAAGATCTTGTTGCCCTTCACTTCTTGCAAGGAGACCGTGACGACCGCATCGGCGATGTACCTGCTGACGCGTTCGCTCACGATCTTGCTCAGATCGGCGACGGTCTTGCCCCGCGCATCGATCTCGCCGACGAGCGGAAAGGAAAAGGCGCCGTCCGGCCGCACGAGAACCGTGCGCTGCAGATCGGGCTCTTTCCACACGGAGATCTCCAGAATGTCTCCAGGCTTCACGTGGTAGGTCGGCTGTGCCTGCGCCTGCGCGTCGGTCGGCGCCAGCGCGAATGCGAGCACGGCAGCCATGCACACGACGGAAAAGCTTCTACGCACGATCATCGAGAACCTCTCGCCCTTCGCCTCACGTTTCAGAAGACGTATCACTTGGCCTGTCCCTTGCAGGTCATGTGCCAACGACGGCCGATCACTCACATGCGACGACTAATGCTCGAAAGTAGGCGTACGGGTCCAGTGCATACGCGATGCGAGAGCAGGACGCGACGTTGCGAGCGAGCGTTGTAAGAACGTCGGAAGAGCGGCAATGCGCGCTGCAAAAGTTACAACCTTGAGGTCTTGTTTTCGCGGTCCCGCGACTGCATCGCACATTGCCCGATCGCCCCGACCGAGATTGCCTCTTCTACCGAAGCTTTCGATCGTCGTACCGATGTACAACGAGCAAGAAAACGTCACGCCGCTGTACCGCGCAATCGTCGGCGCAGTCACCAGACTCGGTCATCCGTTCGAGCTGATCCTCGTCGACGACGGCAGCACGGACATGACTGTAGCGACGGCGATCGAACTTGCTCGCCGAGACCCTCGACTGCGCATCGTCAAGTTTCGGCGCAACTACGGGCAGACGGCGGCGATGGCTGCCGGAATCGAGCACGCGCGCGGAGAGATCGTCGTGACGATGGACGGTGACCTACAAAACGACCCCGAGGACATCGGCGCCTTCGTCGCCAAGATCGAGGAAGGTTACGACTTGGTCGTCGGCTGGCGTTACAACCGACAGGACAAGCTCGTCTCACGCAAGATTCCTTCGCGGATCGCCAACTGGCTGATCGCGAAGGTCACTGGCGTGCCGATTCGCGACAACGGCTGCTCGCTGAAGGCGTTTCGGGCAGAGCTGATCAAGAACATTCCGCTCTACTCGGAAATGCATCGGTTCATTCCGGCAATGGCCTCGATTGCAGGGCCGAAGCTCGCCGAGATCAAGGTTCGGCACCACGCCCGACGCTTCGGCAAATCCAAGTACGGCCTGTCCCGCATCTACAAAGTGCTGCTGGATCTGACGGTCATCAAGACGATCGCGACGTTTGCATCGCGTCCGCTGCAATGGTTCGTACTGCTCGCGACGCCGCTGCTGCTCGGTGCCGCGGCCGCATTCGTGCAAGGCGCGATCAGCATGACGCGCAACGGTGTATTGCCTCTGCCGCTCGCGGGCAGTGGCGTGCTCATGCTGGCATCAGCACTGATCTTTCTACTGAGCGGAGCCTTGGGAGAGCTGATCTATCACCGCGGCGACTTGCGAGATCGAGAGTTTGCGCGACTGACGCAATCCGAACGGCGCATGGACGGCGTAGCGGAATCCGCTGAATAACGTTCGCATACGCAGGAACTCAAATGCCGACCAGCTTCGAAGCCAAATCAGTCAGCATCATCATTCCCGTCGGGGGACGATGTGGCGACGCGCGCAAGCTCTACCGCGACTACCGAGCCGGGCTCGCGGCTCTGGCAGTCCCTGTGGAAATCGTATTCGTGCTGGACGGACCTCGTCCGACCTTTGCGGCTCAACTCGAAGAGCTCCTCGCTCGCGGCGAGCAATTCACCGTGATTGCGCTCGCGCGATCGTTCGGCGGAGCTGCGGCGCTCATGGCGGGTGTGGAGCGAGCGAGCGGCGATGCGATCTTGACGCTGCCTGCCTACGACCAAATCGAGCCCGCCGACATTCCCAAACTCGTGGCAGCGCTCGATACCGCCGATGTCGCCGTGGCGGTGCGCAGCCCGCGAGCGGCCGGACCTTTCGATCGCCTGCGGCGCGCTACGTTTCATCGGCTCGTCAGCTGGCTGATCGGACCGCAGTTCCACGACCTGGGCTGCGGAGCCCGCGCGGTGCGGCGTCAGGTGTTCGAAGATCTCGAAGTGTACGGCGATCAGCATCGCTTCCTGCCGGTGCTCGCCGAGCGCCTGGGCTTTCGCGTCGTCGAGATCCCGGTGCGTCAATCGGCGCAGGACCGTTTCCCGCACGTCTATCGGCCGCGCGAGTACATGCGCTACGTGCTCGACTTGTTCAGCACCTTTTTCTTGGTGCGCTTCACGAAACGACCGCTGCGTTTCTTCGGCATGGTCGGCGCGACGACTTTCGGCGTCGGCGTACTGGCGTTGGCCTACCTGTGCATCGAGCGGCTGATCTTCAACGAACCGTTGGCCGATCGCCCTGCCCTGCTGCTCGCAACCCTGCTCGTCGTGCTCGGCATGCAGATCTTCGCGCTCGGATTGTTGGGCGAGCTCATCATCTTCACGCACGCCCGCGATCTGAAAGACTATCGCGTCGAGGAAATCATCGAGTTCCAGACACCGCAACAAGACTCATCGAACGAGTCGGCGCCGGCCGTACCGGCTTCTAGAGATACTGCACTACCCGCCGCTTCGCCTCACGCAGTCGCATAAAGGCGTGCCGGAATCGATCGCAATTACGGAACGGCCGCTGCGCCGTTCTCGCTATGCGCGACCCTTGGGCGAGCCGCGGCGCGCGATTGCGGCTCCGGCATGATGCGCATCGCCGTCGATAGCGGATCGATTCGAGCTGGCGCCTTTCCGCTATCGCGAATCCACATCACTGCCTGATCGGTAGGAACTGCCCCCTTCTCCGTGCCGAGCCCAGGCGCATTTCCATGCTCGCGTATACAGGCGAGCGCGCTCGCTGGCTCGCCGAGTGCGAACAGGACTTCCACCGACTCGAGCAGTGTCGGTGGCAGGCGTTCAGGCCGAGCGGTGAGATAGATTCTGCTTGCTGCGTTCAACCCAGCGGACCACGCGATGCTCGCGGGGCCGAGCAGCGATTCCGCCTCGTCGATCACGATTGCATGCGGTCTGCCGACTCCGGATTGCATCGCCGCACAGTGCTCGAGGATGCGTTCGACGCAGGCAGTCCGGGCGGACCCGTGCAACGACGCCACGTTGACGACCACGCTTTGCGTCGGTCGTTCGAGACAGGCAACGAAATCCGCATGGCGAGGGGGCGATTGCTCGTCGCCGCAGACCGCAAAGCCCGCGAAATGCTCGCGTTCTTCGCGCATCGAATAACAGCCGACGATGCAGCATTGATACTGATACGCGAGCAATTGGCTCACGATCGTGTTGCAAAGCGCCGCTTTGCCGCTTGCCGGCGGCCCAGCCAGCAGGATGGAGCAAGGCAGCGACGGCAACCAAACTTGCTGCTGTCCTTCGCCCGTGCCGATGACGATGCGTCGACGCGTCTGCGCGCCGACGAGGTCCGCATCGAGCAACTCGCGAGCCACCTCTAGAACACCTTCGGCGTAACCGGCTCGCGTTACGCGGTCCGCCGCGCTCTTGAGCGAGGCAGAAGCGTTCGCCACCGCGACGGCGTGCTCGGCCAGCTCGAACAAGGCGATGTCGTTCTCGGCATCTCCCACCGCGACCAGATTTCGTGCAGACAAGCCGAGATCGTCGAGCACGTATTGAACGCCGCTCGCCTTGCTCACGCCGATGGGCAGGACGGCAATCGACCCGCCGTTGTCGAGAACGTAGCAATCCAAGTGCAACCGGTCGATGGCTTGAGCGAGCGATGCACGGTGCCGATCGTCCGTGTTGATCGCGACGCTGCCGACGGTAAGAGGCTCCACAGCACGGCGCCTCAACTCGTGGATCAGCACTTCGGAAGGAGCCGGCGCAAGAATCGCCGACTCGCGCGCAGATGGCCGATGTACGACTGCGCCGTTCTCCGCCACCAGATAATCGAACAGACGGGCCTGCGGAAAGATGTCGAGGATCTCGCGCAGCTGACGCGATGTCGTCAGGATCAGCTTACGACCGGAGGCCGCAAGCGCTCGCAATGCGGCCACGCAATGATCGTCGCAACGACCATCGCGCACCAGCGTGCCGTCAAACCCTGCGGCGAGCACGGCGTAACGCACGGCGCGTACCTCGCTCAAGGATCGCATCGAGAACGGTTGACCCGGCCATCGGACCTGAATGCCTCGTTACTTCACACGGCATCTTCAGCAAGTTTCGGGCCGTCTCCGGATCGAGACGTCAACAGGCATGTTGCCGCACGCTCGATGGAATTTCTTTCAGCGTCTGGCAAGTTTTTCAGCGACGACCGGCTGCACGGCCTCGTAGGCGGCGAGCAAGTTCGGCACTTCGTGCTCCCACGCGAGCCGCGTACGGACCCGCTCGCGACCGATTTCTCCCATCCGCCGGCGCAGAGGCTCGTCGTCGATGAGCGTCAGCAGTTTTCGCGCAAGATCGATCGGATCGTTGCGCCTTGCGTACAGCGAAGCGTCCTGTGCGGACACGCGCCCTTCCGTCAGGTCGTATTGCACGATCGGTTTGCCGAGCGCCATGTACTCCATGATCTTGTTCATCGTCGATTTGTCGTTCATCTCGTTCGCAATGTCCGGATTCACGCACACGTCCGCGGTATTGAGCATCGACAGCATTTCATCGTCGGGCACTCGTCCGGTGAACGTCACGTAGTCCTCGACGTTCAAAGCTCGTGCACGCTCTTTAGCTTCCGCTAGCGCCGTGCCTCCACCCACCAGGCCGAAATGAATGTCGCGGCGACCCACTTCGTGCACGATGTGATGAATCGCAACGAGAAGGCCATCGATACCTTCCTGCCGACCCATGACGCCGACGTAGCCCACCAGGAATCTTCGGCCTCGTTTGAGCTCCGGCACAGCAGGCAGAATCTTCATGCGCGACAGATCCGGTCCGCTTCGAACGACGAAGACGCGCGAATCCGGCACCCCACCACGCTCGATGGCAATGCGCTTGTACGATTCGTTGGTCGCGATACACACGTCGGCCGTCTTGAAAGTCAGTCGCTCGAGCAAGAGCAGTGCTTTGTAGAACATGTCGCGGCGATTGAATTTCGCGAGATACAGCTCCGGATTGATGTCGTGATGGTCGAAAATGAACTTCTTACCGAACAGTTTGTAGAACGCGCCGATGAGAAAGATCGTGTCGGGCGGATTGCACGCATGGATCACATCGAAGCCGCGACCGAACAGCGCGACACGGACCGAGAGCACGAATTCCGCAAGCAAGGCCCACGTATACTCGGCGAGATAGCCGAGGGCGGTGCTCGCCTCGAAAGGCTGCGGATGGCGATAGATTCGAATGCCCTCGAGCTCTTCGAAGCTGCGCATGTAGCCGGATCCCTTCGGACAAATGATGGACACGGTATAGCCGGCGGCACGCAGCGCACGCGCTTCCTGCCAGACGCGCCTGTCGAACGGACACGGCAAATTCTCCACGATGATGAGAACGCGGTTGCGTGCACGAGTTTTGCCGCCCGGAAGCGCGGCGACGGCGTCGTTCAGGGTTGACCCGCCTTCAGCCGACGGGGTTGGAATCACCAGCACACTCCGCGATAGATCGCCTCGCCGGCGCGCCGCTCGGGGAGCTGCGCCAGATCGAGCACGATCTGTTCGGGTCGCGCCTTCTCGAGCGCCTCCAGCACTTCCGGCGATTTCATGGCCACGACCAGAACGTCCGAGCGCGCCACGAGCCGTTCTACATCCATCGTGATCAGCGAAGAAATGTGCGGAATACTCTCTTCGATGAAGCGGCGGTTCGCACCGACGAGCCGCGCCACGTTCACGGCAGGGTCGTAAATCCACACGTCGAGCCCCTTGCCGATGAAACATTCGACGAGCGCCACCATAGGGCTCTCGCGCAGATCGTCGGTGCCTGCTTTGAAACTCAGCCCGATGACGCCGATGCTGCGCTTTCCGGTTTCCAGCACCTGGGCAATCGCATGATCGATGTGCATGCGGTTGCTGGTCATGACGTTCGCAAGCATCGGCAACTCGACGTCGTTCGATTTCGCCAGATAAAGCAAGGCCTTCAGGTCTTTCGGCAGGCACGAACCCCCGAACGCGAATCCCGGACGCAAGTAGGCCGGCGAGATGTTGAGTTGGCGGTCCATGCATAGCAGCTTCATGACTTCGTGAGGATCGACGCCGGCGGCCTGACACACGCGCCCGACTTCGTTCGCGAACGTAACCTTGACGGCATGGAACGCGTTGCAGGCGTACTTCAGCATCTCAGCGGTGCGGATCGAGGTGCGGATCATCTCGCAAGGCAGGTGTCCGAATATGACGCGCAGTTCCTCCAATGCATAGTCGTCATCGTCGTCGGTGCCTATGATCGTGAACGGAGGATTGTCGTAGTCCTTGATGGACGTGCCTTCGCGTAAGAATTCCGGTTGAAAACACAGACTGAAATCGACGCCCGCCTTCAACCCTGAGTACGACTCGATCGTCGGCTTGACGATCCCCTCGACCGTTCCCGGCTTGACCGTCGAACGAATGACGATCAGATGCCGTGTCGACTTTTCGGGAAGAACAGTGCCGATCTCCTGTGCCACGCGAATGAGCGCGCTCAGATCCTGATTGCCGTTCGGCCGGGGCGGCGTACCGACACAAATGAACGAGATATCGGTGGACAGGATCGCTGTACGCAAGGAGTCGGTGACCGACACGCTGCCGCCGTTGACGACGGCCTGCATGAGATCCTGCATGCCTTCTTCGATGATCGGCGAACGACCGGAGCGAACGAGATCGAGCTTGGTCGGGTCGATATCCACGCCGACGACTTGATGACCGTCGCGACCCAGACACGCTAGCGACACGGCTCCGACGTAGCCTAGACCGAAGACACTGATCGAACGTTGAGTTGCCACCGGGACGATCGCGCGGTCCGGATCCGCATCGTCCCAGCCGCGAGCGTAGCGATTGTTGATTCTGAGAGCGTCTAATCGAAGGGACATGAGCACTCCATCGTTCGCTCGAAAGAAGACGAACTTCGGAGTGAAAACGGGCAAGTTCTATGCCACGACTTTTCGTGCAAGAGGACGCATGGTGCACTGCTCGAGAAGGCGTCGCTGACGAATCGCGCCGCGCAAAGAGCACGGAAAGTTCTTCATAGCGAAGTACGCCTACATGCGTAGTCGACTACACGCTACATCAGTAAAGTTTTCAATCTTCGATCAACGTGCAAACGGCGTTCTTACAACGGAACCATTCATGCCGTTGAACTATTTTCAGCTCACCTCGTGTCGCGCACATCTTTTCGGGGAGCTCACGTGACGATCGAAGAACACGAAAGAGGTCTTGGCAACCTGCTGGGCGCTTCGCCGGCGATGCGTCAGTTGTTCACGCTCATCAAGCGAGTCGCTCCGACGGAAGCAACCGTAATGATCATGGGCGAGAGCGGTGTAGGGAAAGAACTCGTCACCGAATGCCTTCATTTGCTGAGCCGTCGTGCGCAAGGACCGTTCGTAGCGATCAATTGCGGCTCCATTCCAGCATCGCTGATCGAGGCCGAGTTGTTCGGTTACGAGAAAGGCAGCTTCACGGGCGCGTCGCGCTCGCATGCTGGCGTGTTCGAGCGGGCGACGGGCGGTACGCTATTGTTGGACGAGGTGACCGAGATGCCCCTCGAGATGCAAACGCGCTTGCTGCGCGTGCTCGAAACCGGTCGCTTCTATCGTGTCGGCGGCACACATGAGATCAAGACCGACGTCCGCATCGTCGCTGCCACGAATCGCAACATCGCCGAGGCGGCCGCGAACAAGCAACTGCGCGAAGACCTAATGTATCGGCTTGCGGTGTTTCCGTTGCACGTGCCGCCGCTGCGAGAACGCATCTCGGACGTACCGCTGCTCGCCGAGCACTTCTTGGACTGCCTGAACAAGGCGGCGGGTACGAACAAGCGGTTCGCACCGGGCTTCGTCGATGCTCTGTGCAAGTCGCGCTGGAGCGGCAACGTCCGCGAACTGAAGAACACGATCGAGCGCAGCTTCATCTTGGCCGATGAAGTGCTGGACGGTACTTTGCCGACGACGATCCAGCCGTTCGGACGTGATCCCGAAACTCCGGTGGGTCCAGGCCTGCACATTCCGCTCGGCTCCAAACTCGAGGAAGCCGAACGTCGGCTCATCGAGAGCACGCTCGAGTTCTGTCAGGGCGACAAGCGCCGAGCCGCGAGCATGTTGGGCTGCAGCTTGAAAACTCTGTACAACAAGCTGAATGCCTATGCCCGACAGGATTCGGAGCAGAAGGCGAGGCTGAGCATCGTGTCGTCGAGTGCGCTGAGCCCTGCCACGGCCAGTCCGACTGCGTTTTGACGGCACCGCACGCCCTTGATCTCGCCTCCACGCCTCTGATCTTGCCTCTCGGCGGCAAGGCTCCTAGACTGAATACCAGACAGTCGTCTGGTATCCTGCCGTGACCGCCCCCAAGCCCCATCTCAGTCCTAAGCAATTGGAAGTGCTCGAATTTATTCAGCGCTTCATGACGGAACGCGGCGTACCGCCGACCCGCGGCGAGATCGCGCTGGGGCTGAAATTGAAAAGCCGACAAGGAATCGAGCAGCACCTGCGCGCCTTGCAAAGTAAAGGCGCGATCGAGCTCGTGCCCGAGATGTCCCGAGGTATTCGATTGCGACTGGAAGCTTCGGCGGCGGCTTCCATGTCTGCGCTCAAAAATCCTGATGAAGAAGCGGGCTTGCCCTTGCTCGGCCGCATCGCTGCAGGCTCGCCGATTCTGGCGAGCGGCAACATCGAAGATCGAATCAAGATCGATCCCACGCTGTTTCGGCCGCGAGCGCATTTCTTATTGAGAGTGCGCGGCGACAGCATGAAAGACGCCGACATTCTGGATGGCGATCTGCTCGCCGTGCATCACACGAACGAGGCGCGCAACGGACAAATCGTGGTGGCGCGTCTGGGCGATGAGGCCACGGTGAAATACTACCGACGCGCAGGTCACCGCGTGCGGCTTGAGCCGGCCAATGCTGCGTACCAGGCCATCGAAATCGATTTGCGCAAGCAGGCGTTCACGATCGAGGGATTGGCTGTGGGCATCGTTCGAGCAGGGATGAAGAAGCTTTGAATACGATGCAACGTGTTGGACCGCGCCAAAACACTGGAGCAACTTGCACGATTGTGCCGGCGGGAAGGCGCTGTGCCGACTGCCGTTTATACGAGCGGTTGTTCGGAGCTCGATGCGGTACTGCCGTACGGAGGCTGGCAGTCCGGCACGATCGTGGAGGTCATGCCTACACAGACCGGCGTTGGCGAATTTCGCTTGCTGATGCCGGCGCTGGC
>CALEKY010000065.1 GCA_937902995.1 uncultured Sinobacteraceae bacterium | reverse complement strand
GCCTTCAGCCTTCAGTCTTCAGCCTTCAGTCTTCGCGGGTACGGATGCGAGGGGACGTGAGAAAGGTTCTCGTCGGTGCGGAGATGTTCAGCATCGGTCCGAATACGAAGCTTCTAGGACTCGAAGCTGTATGACGACGGCGGCAGCGAGGGGCGGACGCTCATCCCGGAGGTCGAGTACTGCGAATGAAAATGCAAAGGCGCCGACTTTCTGGGCAAATTGCCCAATTAATCGCGCACCGCTGAGGGACCCGCAGCGTCAAACTGTGCTACGCCTGCACGAGCAGGCGCGAACTTGGAAGCTCAATTCACTCAATTCAGTTGCTAAGGAGTGGCGTCATGAAGAATTCGGTTCTCACAGCTTCGCCTGCGGTCCGTCGTTCGGTGCAGGCGCTCATTGCCGCGTGCTTGCCGCTGGCGGCGATCGCAGGTCCCGTCGACATCAACACGGCCGATGCCAAGACGATTGCCAAGGAGCTGGACGGCATCGGAATGAGCCGCGCGCAAGCCATCGTCGAGTATCGCGAGAAGCATGGCGCCTTCAAGAGCATCGACGATCTGAAGAAAGTGAAGGGCGTGGGGGCGAAGACGCTCGAACAGAACCGCGCGAACATCCGCTTCGGCAGCGCCGAAACAAAGAAGTCCGGTTGAGCGTTTGCTCACGCATCACGGCTTCATCGAACCGCAAGCGGCTTCGCTGCACGTGCGGATCAAGGGTGACGCCCGTCTTAGACGGGCGTCATCCTTTTTCGTCGGCTCGATGGGCTATCATCTGGCGAACGAAAACGATTGGAGATCGTCTGCGTGAGTCAACACAAACAGATCCGAACAGCGGTGTTTCCTGTCGCAGGACGAGGCACGCGGTTCTTGCCTGCGACGAAGGCGAGTCCGAAGGAGATGCTGCCGATCGTTGACAAGCCCCTCATTCAGTACGCGGCCGAGGAGGCGCTGCAAGCGGGTGCACGCAAGCTCGTATTCATTACCGGCAGCTCCAAACGTGCGATCGAGGACCATTTCGACAGAGACAGCGAGCTCGAGGAGGCGCTCGAAGCGCAAGGCAAGGAAGAGCTGCTGCAGACGTTACGGGGCATTCTGCCGAGCTGGGCCAGTTGCATTTACATCCGGCAACCAGCGCCGCTCGGCTTGGGACATGCAGTGCTGTGTGCACGTCCCGTCGTCGGCAATGAACCGTTCTTCGTGCATCTTGCTGACGATTTGATCGATGCACCGACGGCGTGTTTGCGGCAAATGGCCGATGTGCATGCCGAGCGCGGCGGAAGCATCCTGGGGGTCGAGACCGTGCCGCAATCCGAGACCGATAAGTACGGCATCGTGGCAACCAAGGATCGCGAGGGTCGCGTCAGTCGTGTCACGAAGATCGTTGAGAAGCCGAAGCCGGGGAATGCGCCTTCGACATTGGCCGTCGTGGGACGCTATTTGTTGTCGCCGGCCATATTCGACAAGCTCGAGCACACGGGCCGCGGTGCCGGCGGCGAGATCCAGTTGACCGATGCTATCGCGGATCTGCTTGCAGACGAGCCCGTCTATGCGTACGAGTTCGAAGGGCGACGCTACGACTGCGGCAGCAAGCTCGGATATCTACAGGCGACTGTCGAGTACGGACTGAAGCACGAGCAGCTCGGCGCGAAGTTCGGCGAATGGCTCGCCGAAGTGGTCGGCAAGCTCAACACGAAGTAGGCCGTCGGCAGGCTGTACCCATTCCGGGGTGACAATGTTTCACTTCGCGAGCTGATCTCGCGAGGCGCGGGCATTCGCGCATCGGACACAGCGATCGATTTCGTAGATCGAGCTCTCCCTTGCTCAATGTCGCGATGCCGCCGTTTTCAGGCGCTGACCCTACGCTGTCGAAGCAGAGCTGCGCCAGCGAGCAGTAGCAAGCTCCAGCCGAACGATCCGCCTCCGCCACTGCTACCGGATTGAATCGGCGGAGGGATCGGTCCGGGCGTGGGCGGGGCAGCCGACACCGTCGAGATCGTGACATCTTTCGTGTCCTGCGCGCCTTGATCGTCCGTAACCGTCAGGCGGAGCGTGAACTGCGTTTCTCCTGGAATGGTCAACGTGGTCGCGCTCGCATTCGCATTGCCGACAGTCGGCATTACTCCCGTGACGTCGTGTACGCTCCACTGATGCGTGACGATCGCGCGACCTTGGGCAGCGAAGCTGTTCGAACCGTCGATGTTTATCGTCGCGCCGGCCGCAATGTTTCCCGTTGTCGTCACGACCGCGAGCGGTCGCAGAGCAGCGACGATGGCAGCGCCCGTGTTGAGCATGCCCGCACCACAGGTTCGCGTCGTGCAATTGCATTCTTCGAGCTGCGGCGCGCTCGAAGCCGTCGGAACTCTGCACGACGATACGGCAGGGTTCACGGGAAACGGAGCGGCGCTTTCTTGCAACAGCCAAGTCATTTGAGCCGGCGTGAGCGTCGGATTGACCGCCAACAGCAGCGCCGCAGCGCTCGCGACCATCGGAGCAGAGAAACTCGTTCCGACATTGAAATTGATCGCATCCGTGTAGCCGTTGGCGGCTGGCGTCGTCGTGCCGGTATTCGTCGCCACGACGATGGAGAACAAACACGGTTGTCCGACTTGGACGTTCACGCAATTGCCCCCCGGTGCCGCAATGCCGACTTCCGGCCCGAGATTGCTGAAGCCGACCTTCGTCCCGATGTGCCGCAAGCCCGCGACGCCGAGGACGCCGTTGCAATTCGCAGGCGCGCTGACTTGCACGCCTTCGTTGCCGGCGGATGCGACGATCAGCACGCCACGCGCAGTGATCTCGTTGACGACCTGCTGATACAGCGCATGGCACGGACCTTCGCCGCCCAAGCTCAAATTGATGACGTTTGCAGGTGTCGGGTTCTGGATGCCATCGACCGGGATGCCCGCAGCCCAACGCATGCCATCGATGATGTCGAGGTCTCGACCGCCGCACTTGCCGAGCACACGCACCGGGAGAATGCGCGTATTCCAGGCGTTGCCGGCCACGCCTGCGCCGTTGTTCGTTTGCGCACCGATCAAACCGGCCACCCGAGTGCCGTGCCACGAGCTGTTACGAATCGTGCCGAATTCCGGAAGACAGTCTTCATCCAAGAAATCGTTGGGATTCTGCTGGATTTCAGCGAGCGTCACCCAATCGCCCGGATCGGACGCATCGTTGTCCCGCCCGTTGCCGTCGTTCGCAATGAGCGGGTCGCTGATGAAGTCATAACCGTCGAGCAGCTTGCCTTGTAGATCGGGATGCTCGAACCGAACGCCCGTGTCGAGCACGGCGACGATGATCGACGAGGAGCCTTGCGTGATGTCCCAGGCGCTTTCCGTACGGGTCGCCGCGGGCTGATCGCCGAGCAAGTACCATTGCTCCGTCAAGAACTGATCGTTCGGTAGCAGATGCGGTTTGCGTATGAACTCCGGCACCGCGGCCTCGACATCTGCATCCGCGGCCAGGCGCGCCGCTGCTGCTTCGAGCTCAGCCAAGCTCGGCGTGCCTTCCGTTTCGAGCGCTTCGTAGTCGGCACCGGTCGGCTTGCGAGCACGAAGCTCGAGTCCGGATACGGCAGAAGCTTTCCGACTTCGGGCAGCGGAATCGAGCGCACGTGCCTGGCCGCGCCATTTCACGATGATGCGTCCGGTGGGCTTTGCGCGGGCCGAACGAGACGGTTCGCCGTTGTATTCCGCTGTTCCTTCCGAGACCTGCTGCGCCACACAGGGCAGGGCGAAGACGGCGCAGACGACCAGAGCAACCCATTTGCAGATTTTTTCTCCATACCTTCCGGACCCTTCTGCAGCGCCGACTTCCACTGAGCCGTCTCGAAGCCTAGCGCAAGATCTCCTACACACGTTGCGCGAGCGTTCGCTTTTGAGTGTCGTCCCCGCAGGTCGAGGTTCTCGGTCCGGAACCTGTCGTCAGCTGGCGACGACCCCATCTGACAAGCATGCGTGTTCGTGCTGAAGCAGAGCTGAATCACAAGACATCGGCGGCTCATCGCATAATCTTCGGCCATGGCAAGGCAATCGGATTGTCGTCGAGCAACGGGGCGGGCCGCCGCGCTCCTGCTGGCATTGTTTCTCGGGACGGTTGCGTTCTCCGTGTGTGCGCAGCCGCCTGGCGGTCGGATCGTCGATGCGGAGACGGGATTGTCGGTCGAGGAAGTGCTCGTGACCGGCGAGCATCCCGGGCCGGGCATGTGGCAGGTCCGAAACGGCGACAACGCGTTGTGGATTCTCGGTACGCACGCGCCTTTACCTCGGCGGCTCATCTGGCGCTCGCAGGAAGTCGAGTTCGTGGTCAGCGAGGCCCAGGAAGTGCTCGGCAGCTATTCGGCATCGTTCGTCGTTCGCGGAGAGAATCCATTTGCGATCCGAGGCAAACCGCTTCGACGGCTGCTCTCTCGGCGCTCGTATGCGCAATGGCGCGCCCTGAAGCGCAAGTACATCGGCGAGAACGACGAGATCGAAACCGCGCTGCCGGTGATCGCCGCGCTCGTGTTGCGCTCGAACGCATTTGCGGCGGCGGGGTTGGGCAACGCGGACGTCGTGCTCCAGGAGTTGCATCGGCTAGCGAAGGACTATCAAGTTCCCGTGACCACGGATCACCAGGTGACGAAAACCATCTGGAGTGTCCCGCTCGACCGCGCGGCAGAGCGCCGCGGGATTGCCTTCCTCGAACAGACCATGAACAACCTCGAAACGGATCTGCGTACCGCGCGCATGCGGGCGAATGCATGGTCGACAGGCGACATCGACACACTGCGTGCGCAAGCGGATGCCGATACGACGGCAGCGCAGCTCTATGCGGCCAGTTGGCCGTTTCTCGACGCGATGGAACTTGCGGAGCTTGCAGACGAGACCGATCGCCGATGGCTCGAGGCGGCTGAGCGAGCGCTACGCAGCAATCGCACGACGGTGGCGACACTGCCGATTTTCATGTTGCTGCGTGAAGACGGTCTGCTCGCACATCTGCGTGCACGCGGCTTCGAAGTGATCGAGCCGAACTGATCGCAACGATCGGGCGGGGAGAGTCGTCAGAACCCCGACGCGTGTAATTTTTCTTTGGTCGTGTGAGCGTGTCGTGCGTGCATAACGGATGGCGCTGCGCGCACCTGTCGCGCATGGTTTTGCTTTCGCGTACGCACGACGTCGGGAGCAGGAAATGGACACCATCACTCGACTTGCGGCAGCGACTGCCGTGGCATTCGGAACGTCCTCGATCGTACTCGCCCAGCAAGCACAAACGGATCAACAAAGCGCGCTTTTTGGCGTCGAAGAGATCGTGGTGACGGGAACCGCAGTCCGGGAGCGGACGAAGTTCGAATCGAGCGTTGCCATTTCGACATTCGGTGCCGAGGACATTCAACAGCAGGCACCTGCGAGCGCTGCAGATCTGATTTCCGCCGTACCGGGCTTCTGGGTCGAATCCACATCGGGCTCGACCCAAGGAAATGTTTTCGCTCGAGGCATCATTCAGGACGGCGGATACAAGTACGTCGGGTTGATGGAGGACGGAATTCCGATCTATCCGATCTTCGAGCTCTCGTTCTACAACCCGGATCAATTCATCCGCGTCGACGAAACGATCGAGCGCGTAGAAGCGCTGCGCGGCGGCACCGCGCCCATTTTCACCGCAGGGGCCGTCGGTGGCGTGATCAATTTCGTGACACGCAGCCCGAAGAACCTGGCGGAAGGCATCGTCAAGCTCGGCATATCGGACTACAACTCGTATCGCGCCGATATTGCTTGGAGTGCGCCGCTCGGCGGCACATGGGGAATCGCGTTGGGCGGCTATTACCGAGAATCGGACGGCATTCGCGATCCGGGATACACGGCAGATGAAGGTGGGCAATTCAGGGTCAAGCTTGCTTCGCAGTTCGATGGCGGAGACGTCGAGATCTTCGCCAAGTACATCAACGATCGGTCGCTGTTCGTCGTGCCGATTCCGCTGCAAGGATCGCCGTCCGATCCGGATGCGGTCAACGGGCAGGATGCCGGTTCCTATTCGCTGCACAGCCGGGATCTCGCGCGCGCCGGTTTGCCCGTGACTGCAGCAGAAGTCGGCTTGCAGGGCTCGAATCTCGAAGACGGTATCCATCCTTCGCTGTGGACCATCGGCGGGCGTGTGCGGCTCGATCTCAATGACACGGTGTTTGTCACGAATCTGATTCGTTACACCGATGGCGATGTGAGATTCGACGGCATTTTCTCGGGCGAAGCGCCGAAGACCGGGCTCGAATACGCCGCGCAGCCGTTTCCAGACCCGAGCCAAGAACCTTCATACAGCGTGCCGCCGAATTTCAGCTATGCGGAAGGCGGTGCGCCGTATCCGGCAACCGGTCTCGTGCAAGTGCACGGTCACTGGGTGGTCGACAAGGAGTTCAAAGCCATTCAGGACGATGTGCGAGTCACGTTCCAGCTCGGCAGCAACAACTTGACCGTGGGGGCGTACATCGCCGACTACGGAATGAAGGATCGTTGGAGCCTCGGGAATCAATTGTTGATGGATGTGAGCGATCGCCCGCGGCGTTTGCTGTTGCCGGGCGTCACCGATGATAGGGGTTTCGCCAGCTATTCCACGTTCAACTTGCTTACCGATTACGACGGCTTCACGTACTCGCTCTACGTCTCCGATGAGTGGAATGTGACCGACGCGCTCCGCTTGGATTTCGGCGTCCGTTACGACTCTCAGGACATCGAGGGGACGCTTCGCGAAGGCTCGACGCAGGATGCCGACGGCAACCCGACGACTCGGTATGACAATTGGTCGTCGCTCATCGGTTCGGCATCGCGTCGGGTGGACGAAGACTTCGACAACGTCGGCTTCTCCGTTGGCTTCAACTACGAATTCACGCCGCAACACGCCGTGTTCGGGCATTACACCGATTCGGCCCGCCTGCCGCACTTCGACAACGTACGCGAAGGTTTTCTAGACAAGGACTCGGTCGAGAACATCGAGATCGGCTACAAAACGTCGCTCGACCGGTTCGCCGCATTCGTCACCTTGTTCCAGACGGAATTCGACAATGTCACGTTCAACGACATTCTGCCCGACGGCTCATCGGTGCGTCGTTCCGCGGCGACGCGCACGCGAGGTATCGAGATCGAGGGTCAATTCGAGCCGCTCGACATCCTCTCGATCGGGTTCAGCGTCACGTTCCAGGATCCGGAGTACAAGAGCTTCACGGGCGCGTCGGTCGACAATACCGGTAACACGATTCGGCGCATCCCGAAAACGATGGGGAGATTGACGCCCGCCTTACGGCTTCTCGAGGATCGACTGCGCATTTATGCGACCTACGGTTATTTCGGCAAGCGCTATTCGAACGACGAGAATACAGTCGTGCTACCGAAATACACGAAGCTCGATGCGGGCGTGATCTTCGAGGTCAACGACATGTTCAGTCTGCAACTCGTTGGGGACAATCTCACGAACGAAGTCGGCTTGACCGAAGGCAACCCGCGTACCGATGTCGGTGCATCCGGTGTCGGTGCGATCTTCATGGCGCGTCCGCTGTTCGAGCGCTCGTTCACGCTGTACGGCACGGTGAAGTTCTGATCGTCGGGGAGGGCGGCTCGGCACGCTATGAATGATCGATCGATGGAGCTCCGTGGCCGCAGGCGCAGCTCGCTAGCGCTCCTCTATTGCGGTTACTTGCTGGGACTGCTGGCTGCCGGCTGCGCGATGCAGCCGGCGAGCGCGCCGGCTACCCCGTCCGAGCTCTACGGCGAGCTGTTCCATGACGTACAGACCCAGGGCGTGTTCGCCGACAGCAAGACCTTCGTCGATGCCATCCCGAAACGCAGCCCGGCGGATGTTCTCGCCGACTACCGCAAGCGCAAAGACGATCCGTCGTTCGACTTGCGCGCCTTCGTGGCGCAAGAGTTCGTGGTCAGTATTCCCGTAGAGACTGCATATAGAACTCGCCCAGGCGAGGACGTCCGAACGCACATCGACCGGCTGTGGAAAGTGCTCCGACGCGAGCCGGTACCCGAACCGCCGAACTCCACGCGTCTTCCATTGCCTCGGCCGTACATCGTTCCAGGCGGACGCTTCAACGAGATCTACTACTGGGATTCGTATTTCACGATGCTCGGTCTCAAAGCCAGCGGCGAAGTGCAGCTCATCCGCGACATGTGCGACAACTTCGCGCATTTGATCGAGCGTTACGGTCACGTGCCCAACGGAAATCGAACGTACTACTTGAGTCGCTCGCAGCCGCCGTTCTTTGCGGCCATGGTCGAGCTGTTGGCGAGCATCGACGGTCATGAGACTTACGCACGTTATCGCGATGCGCTGCGTCGCGAGTACGAGTTCTGGATGGAAGGTGCAGCCGCGCTCGAACCCGGCGAGACGCACCGACGCGTCGTCAGGCTCGCGGACGGCACGATTCTCAACCGCTATTGGGACGATCGCGCCGTTCCGCGCGAAGAATCGTATCGGGAAGACATTGCGACGGCGCAAGCGTCAGGTCGCAATCCGCAAGAGGTGTACCGGCACTTGCGTGCGGCAGCCGAGAGCGGCTGGGACTTCAGCTCGCGCTGGTTCGCGGACGGTCGGACGTTGAGCTCGATTCGCACGACCGATCTCGTGCCGGTGGATTTGAACAGTCTCTTGTTTCAGCTCGAGCTGACGCTCTCTCGTGCGTTCGAATCGAGCTCGGCGGCGCTCTCCGAGCGTTATCGCAATGCTGCACGCGCCCGACAGGACGCCGTGCGCCGATATTTCTGGAACGAGCGTCTCGGTGCGTTCTCGGATTACGACCGGCAGGCCGGTGCGCCTACGGAGCATTTGACTGCCGCTACGGCAGTGCCATTGTTCTTCGGTATCGCCAGCGACGAGCAAGCCCGCGCAACTGCACAGACGATACGCGTTCAACTACTCGCGCCGCACGGGCTCCGGACAACGACTGTGACGACGGGCGAGCAATGGGATGCGCCGAACGGATGGGCACCGCTGCAATGGATGGCCATCGAGGGACTGAACCGCTACGGCGAGCGTGCACTCGCCGCGGAGATCGCGCACCGCTGGATCGCCCAAAACATTGCCGTGTTTCAGCGCACGGGCAAGCTCGTCGAGAAATACGATGTCGTGAATGCAGACGTCGGCGGCGGCGGAGGCGAGTATCCGCTCCAGGACGGTTTCGGTTGGACGAACGGTGTTCTGCGCGCGTTACTGGAGAAATATCCCCAAACCTCCGTCGGTTCGAGAATGCCGTGAGCGATGTGTAGCGCGGCTGCACCTGCGGATTTCCGGAGTTGATATGAATCCGCTGTAAGACCGAGACTGCATCGCAGGTTCTGCAAGGAGTGCGCGATGAAACTCATCCCCGTCGGTGCGCTGATCATGGTCTTGGTCGCCGAAATGACCGTCGCTGCCGAGGCCAAACGCGTCACGTTCGGAACGTTGAAGGACGGTCGCGAGGTCGAAGCAGTCGAGCTTTCCAATGCGAAGGGGATGTCGGCGCGGATCATTGCGCTCGGCGCGGCGCTTCAAGCGCTGTCCGTTCCCGATCGGCAAGGCCACAGCACCGATGTCGTGCTCGGATACGCATCGGCTACCGACTATCTGGACAATCCGCAGAATTTCGGTGTGACGGTGGGTCGTTATGCGAATCGAATTGCCAACGGTCAGTTCACGCTCGACGGGAAGACGTACACGTTGGCAAGGAACGACGGACCGAATCATCTTCACGGCGGAAAGCGAGGGCTCGGGCGCGTACTTTGGAGCATCGATGCTGCGGAGAGCGGTTCGCGCGCACGCGCGGTTCTTTCGTACACGAGCCCGGATGGCGAGGAGGGTTATCCCGGCAAGCTGGAGGTCACGGCGACGTACGAGTTGAACGACGACAACGAGCTAGCCATCGACTATCGCGCGACGACCGACAAACCGACGGTGGTGAGCCTAACCAACCACGCTTATTTCAATCTCGCGGGAGAGGGGAGCGGTACCACGATTCTCGGGCATCGTTTGCGGCTCGCAGCCGAAGAGTTCACGCCCGTGGACGCTACACTGATTCCGACCGGCGAGCGACGTGCGGTGGCGGGGACGCCGTTCGATTTCCGGATGGCGACGGCCATCGGCGCGCGGATCCGCGACGGTCGCGACGACCAGTTGCGACTCGGACGCGGCTACGATCACAACTTCATCGTGATGGGCACGCCGGGCACATTGCGCCTGGCCGCTCGGCTCGAGGAGCCGAGATCGGGACGCATTATGGAGCTGTGGACGACCGCGCCGGGTCTGCAGCTCTACACGGGAAACTTTCTCGACGGCACGATCGTGGGCAAGAGCGGCCGGCTCTATCGGCAAAGCGATGCATTGTGTCTCGAGCCGCAAGCCTTTCCGGATGCGCCGAACCAGAAGGACTTCCCGTCAGCAAGGCTCGATCCTGGCGAGACCTATCGCCATCGCATCGTGTTGCGGTTTCTGATCGCGCCGCAACAGGATTGAGCACGTCACTGTCGCCGCGACTGCGGGGACATCGCCGCATGTATGAGCGACAGCGACAACGGTGTCGACTGGATCGGCTGCGCTCTTGGATCCAGCCTCGATCCGGAAACGTCAGCGCTTTGCGAGATCGTCGAGCTGATCGTCGCTCACAGTCAGCGACAAGACGTCATCGACTGTTTGCCACGACCAAATCCGCTTGCGCTCGTCCTGTTCCCGGCGGTGAAGCTCGCAACCCTCGAGCGTCGACAGACGCTGAGCTTCTTCGATCGTCATCAACCGAGTTTCCGGATACATCCGCGACTCTTTGCTCATCGCCAATCTCCGCATGTTTCGGCGCAAATCCGCGCTTCGACTCCAGTATCGGTGTATCTCGTCGGCCTGGAATAGGGCAGAAGCTGAACTAAGCAAGGGCGAGCACTGGTTCTCATGTGCGTTGTCGTTGCTCTCAATTCGCCGAAATTCAACTCACAAGACTTAACAGATCGTCACGAACTCCCACGTCGGTACGGCATCCAATTACTCAGGAAGCGAAATCGTTTGCTCCCTGAACGTTTGGATTAGGAGGATTTATGAAAGCGATTAGCTGTGCCGCAGTAGGATTGGCTGCTCTGGCCTTGTCTTCTGCTGCCTACAGCATGACGACGTCGCAGGCGAAAGCGTGTGTCGACCGTTTTGTTGCAGAGACTCTCGACAATCGTGCTGCCGAAGTCCGAATCAAGGACCGCGTCGGTCCGCTGCCGCTGATCCTGCGCAGCGAGCTGTCGATGCAGCTGGCAGCGGTGGAGAAGAGCTCCGGTCGCACAGTTGCCACGGCGGTGTGTCACCCCAAGCGCGGCCTGGTCGAAGTGACGGAACATTGAGCCACGCTTAAACGGCTGTAACGTCCTCGTTACAGCCTCGAGTCTTTGAGACGACCGCGGCCGCGGGAATCGTCGACAAACCTCCGATCGAGTGTTATCCATGCATCCCGCTACAAGTGGGGATGCTGGGATGCGTATTGGTGTGCGCGTCGGCGCGTTCTTGGCGGCCGCATTGTTCGTTGTAGGCTGTGCGAATCGCACGGTCTCTCCGTCCGCCGAGCTGCAAGGCAAGTCGCTGGCGGCCCTGCGTGCCGAGATGGACGCGGGAAGAATTACTTCCGAGCGACTCGTCCGCGCCTATCTCGAACGTATCGAAGCACTCGACCGTCACGGACCGACGCTTCGTGCCGTGCTGTCGGTCAATCCGGATGCGCTGGAGCAGGCACGTGCGCTCGATGCAGAGCTCAAGGAGCGCGGGCCTCGGAGCTTGCTGCACGGCATTCCGATTCTCGTCAAGGACAACATCGAGACGCGGGATCCCGTCCCGACGACAGCCGGCTCGCTCGCGCTCGCGGAAAATCGTACCTATCGGGATGCGCCGGTCATTGCGAATCTTCGCGCTGCCGGTGCCGTCATCCTTGGCAAAGCCAACTTGAGCGAATGGGCGAACTTCCGCTCCGGAGAATCGATCAGCGGCTGGAGCGCGCTCGGGGGATTGACGAAGAATCCGCACGTATTGGATCGCACGCCGTGCGGATCGAGCGCCGGAAGTGCCGTCGCGGTTGCGGCAGGATTTGCGGCCGCGGCGGTCGGCACCGAAACCGACGGATCGATCGTCTGTCCCTCCGCCATGAACGGCATCGTGGGATTGAAACCGACGCTCGGCTTGCTGTCGACGAAGCACATCGTACCGATCGCACATAGCCAGGATACGGCCGGGCCGATGGCCATCGATGTTCGCGATACGGCCATCCTGCTCGATGCAATGGTCGGGTCTCGGCCGGCATGCGAACCGCCTGCGATCGATTGCAGACGCGGAGATTACCTCGGAGCGCTGTCCGTCGACGCTTTGCGCGGCAAGCGCATCGGTGTGCTGCGTTTCAAACCGCCGCGCCAGCCGCAGATCGAGCCGGTCTATGAGCGTGCGCTACAGGTGCTGAGCGACGCGGGTGCGCAGCTCATCGAAGTCGAGACGCCGAACATGGCGCCGATTTACGAGGCCGAGCTTCGCGTGCTTCACACGGAGTTCAAGTCCGACTTGAATGCCTACCTTGCGACGCTGCCCGAAGCGGTCGAGACACGGACGCTCGAGGCGTTGATCCGTTTCAACTCGTCGAATCCGCGCGAGCTCGCGCTTTTCGGTCAGGACATTTTCATTGATGCGAACGCGACGGCGGACGATGCGGACTACCGCGCGGCGCTCGAACTGAGCAAGCGGCTCGCGGGGGAGCAGGGGCTGCGCCGCCTGCTCGATGAGCACGATCTCGACTTGCTCGTTGCGCCGACGACGGGGACGGCATGGCGCATCGACCTGGCGAACGGCGATCAGTTTCCCGGTTCTTTCAGCACGCTGCCGGCCGTCTCCGGCTATCCGCATTTGACGGTGCCGATGGGCGACTTGCATGGCTTGCCGCTCGGTCTGTCTTTCATCGGTGCGCCATGGACCGAGGATGTGCTGCTCGGCGCAGCCTTCGCATTCGAGCAGCGCGCCGGCGTCAGGCTGAGAGCGCAATTCCTCCCGTCGATCGAAGAGGGCCACGAAGCCTTCGAGCGAGCTGCCGTCGAAACGCAGTGAAGGTCGCTCAGTCCTGCACGAGCCGTGCCTGTAAGCGCCGCATGCCGGCGATCCAGCGGTCGCGATCGGCCGCTCGGCGCACCGCGTATTCGGCAACGACGGGATGCGGCAAGATCAGCGTCTTTTCTTCCGCCAGTCCCTGGATGACGGCGTCCGCCACTTGCTCCGGCTCGATCACGCCGTCGACGCTGGCAGGCCCGCCCTCGTGGCCGGCAATCATGTCCGTGCGAACGGCTTGCGGACACAGAATCGAGACCTTGATGCCTTGGTGGCCGTGCGTGATGGACAGCCATTCCGCAAATGCGACGGCCGCATGCTTGCTGACGCTATAGGTCACATTGCCGATTTGGGCGAGAAGTCCTGCAGCAGAGGCGGTGTTCAAAAAATAGCCGCCGCCGCGCGCGACCATCCGCGGTACGAGCGCCCGCGCTGCGTACACGTGCGCCATCAGGTTCACGTCGAGTACCTGTCGCCAGATCTCGTTCGTCGTCTCGAGTCCCCGGCCGCGCGCAATCCCCGCATTGGAACAAAACAGATCGATGCCGCCGGAGCGCTGCTCGACTTCGTCGATGAAACGGATGAGCTCGGCTTCGACGGAGACGTCGACTCGCATGCCGATACCGCCGATTTCTTCCGCAACCGCCTGCGCTGCGGCGCCGTCGAGATCGCAAACGGCGACGAGTCGGGCGCCTTCCTGCGCAAAGCGCTTGGCCAGTGCGCGCCCGATTCCCTTGCCTGCACCCGTGACTGCGACGACTTTACCTGCGACCTGCATGATGCCCCCGGTGTAGCTGATCTCGGCTCGCGGCGGCGAAGCCGAAGGCCAAGCTTCGCAAATGCGGGGCGAAAACGCACCAATGTCGCGTACGCTATATTCGAACGGGCGTCGCGAAGCTTGCGGCGGACTGGCGAGCGGCCGGCGCTCTTCGCATACTCACGCCCCCCGATCATCCAAGGAATTTCGATGAGGTTCTTTTCGCGGCTGATGGGCAAGACGCCCGCCAGCGATCGTGCAGTGTCGTCCGCTCCGCCGGCGGCCGAAGGTTTGCGCACGCAGATCGATCCGGCTGCGGAAGTGCGTGCGCTCGAGTTCGGCGAGCGGCTGCTCGCGCTGGCTTTCGACGAGTCGAATGCATTGCATCGTGCTGCACGCCAGCGCATTGCGGAGCTGATCGATACAGGTACGGTCTCGATCGATCGGCTTCCAAGGGATCCCGACAAGCAGCGCGGCGTGCTTGCGATTGCGGCTTTGACGGCCGATCAGAGCAACTTCGAAACGGCGGCGAGTCGCGTCTCCGATCAGGCGACATGGGTCGAGCTCGCCATGAACGCGAGCAGCGCCAAGCTGCGTCAATTGGCGGCTGCGCGCTTGACGGCCCCGGACGATCTGCGCGCCGTCATGAAGTCAGCGCGGGAGCGCGACAAGAGCGTCTACAAGATCGCGAAGACCAAGCTCGATGCGCTGAATGCCGAGGTCAAGCGAGCCGAGCAAGCGCGCGATCACATGCGCTCGATTGCCGAGGCGATCGAGCGGCACAGCCACAAGCCGTTCGACGGCGCCTACGTGGCGACCATCGATCATCTCGAGCGCGAATGGCGCGCGTTGGACGTGCCGATTCCCGAAGAGCTAAGCGCGCGCGTCGAATCCGCCATCGACCGAGCACGCGAAGTCATCGCCGAACAGATTCGTGCCGCCGCTGCGCGTGCTGCGCATGAAGCGGCTGTCGCAAATGCGCAGGCGCAACGTAATGACATCGTGGACGAGCTCCGAAAGCTGCTTCGGACGCTGTACGCGGCGAGCGAGCTCGATGCTACAGCGGCCGAGAACGTGCGGGAGCGAATCGCCAAACTGATCGAGCGTTGGAACGACACGTTGCAGTACCGTCCGGCAGAGGAGAACGAATCGAAAGAGCTCGAAGCGCTTCGCTCCGCCATCGACCGATTGACGAGCGAAATCGCAAAGCACGGTGCGGTGTCCTTCCAACTCGAATCCGCCCGAGCGCTATCGAATCACGAAGCCTATGAGCGGCTCGAGGCATTGATCGTCGAGCGTGCATTGTTCGGCACAGGGGTACCGACGATTCTCGATGAGTTGCAAGCCACGGTCGAGCAGTGGCGCGAGCAACGAGCCGCGGCAAGAGCGAGCATTGAAGATGCGCAACGTCGGATCGGGCAGCTCATCCGCAAGGCGCAGCAAGCACTGGCATCAGGCCGATCGCG
This sequence comes from uncultured Sinobacteraceae bacterium, assembly GCA_937902995.1. Classification (GTDB taxonomy): domain Bacteria; phylum Pseudomonadota; class Gammaproteobacteria; order Steroidobacterales; family Steroidobacteraceae; genus Steroidobacter. Next base: position 3,236 of record CALEKY010000065.1, on the reverse strand, counting down.
CGACGCGCTCGGGATCCGTCGTTCGATTGCCGCGAAGCTGGATCGATTGCCGACGGTACCGAAGCCATTGGCGGAGCGGTTGCAGTCGCTCGACGAGCGATTGCAAGAGCTTCAAGACTGGAAACGCTTTGCAGTGGCACCGAAGCGCAGCGAGCTGATCGAGCAGATGCGAGCGCTGATCGGCAGCGACTTGCCTCCGCCGGAATTGGCCGAGCAGATTCGGCGTTTGCAGGAAGAGTGGCGATCGCTCGCGAAAGGCGGGACGGACTCGGAAGAGGAGTGGACGCAATTTCATGCTGCCGCCGAAGCGGCCTATGCGCCGTGCAAGGCGTACTTCGAGCGCCAAGCGCAGGTACGGGCAGAGAACCTGGAGAAGCGCAAGGCGCTCGTGGCGCGAGTTGCGCAATTCGAGCAAGCGACGAATTGGGACGAGGTCGATTGGAAGCAGGTCGCGAGCTTCTTGCGGACCGTGCGACAGGAATGGCGCGACAGCGGTCCGACGGAACGTGCGGCAACGAAGCCGGTCGAGCAGCAATTCGAAGAGAATCTCGCGCGCATCCAGGCGCGCTTGGATGCCGAGTACGCTGCAAACCTGGCGCGGAAGCAGAAGCTCGTCGAGCAGGCGAAGCGTCTTGCGACCATACAGGACTTGGCACAGGCAGCCGAGGAGGTGAAGCGTCTGCAGGCGACATGGCGCAATGTCGGTTTGACGCCTCACGAACGCGGTCAGCGGCTCTGGGAAGAGTTCAAGCGTCATTGCGACGCCGTGTTCGAGCAGCGGCGGAAGTTGCATTCCGAGCGCATGGCTGAGCTCGAGCAAAACGCGGAGCGCGCGCTGACGCTCTGCCAAGAAGCGGAAAGCCTTTCGCAACGTTCCGGCTCGGAGCTCCAGGCCGGCGCGGCTCGTTTACGCGAATTGCGCGAGTCTTTCGCACAGCTCGGCGAGTTTCCTCGCGCGAGGGCTGCGGAGTTACAACAACGGTTTCGTCGCGCCGTGGACGAGTTCGAGAAGGCGCTCGCGAAACAGCGGCATCAGGAGTCGGAACAAGCGTGGGACAACTTCTTCGATGCGGCGAACCGTGTGCGTTTGCTGCAGCTCGAGGGCGGATCGGATGCCGATTCGGTCGCGGAGCTGATTCGCTCGATCGAAACTTGGCCGAAGGGTGGCAAGCAGGTCATCGAGACGAAGCTCGGACAACCGGCGAACACGGACTTGGCGGCGAACGAGGCGGCGCTTCGCGAGCTGACGATTCGCGCGGAAATCATGACCGGAACCGAAACACCGGAATCCGATCAGGCGCAGCGCCGCGCGATGCAACTCCAGGCGCTCGTCAGCGGCACGGGTCGGTCGAGTCTCCCGGTCCGCGAACAAATCGAGGCTCTCGCATTCGAATGGGCGAAAGTCGGACCGGTGCCTACCGCTACGTACGACGAGCTCTTCGGGAGATTTCGGAAGTGTTGGCAGCGAAGCCATTGAAATAGACTGTAGACTGAAGGCTGTAGGCTGAAGGGGGCCGCTGTCGCGGCGGCGAGTGCGTTTCCAGCCTATGACCTACAGCCTCCAGCCGACAGCCTGACTAGAATTGCGCCAATGGACCGATTTCTCTGCATACCCATCTTGCTGCTGGCGGCCGGGTGCACTGCTGCACAAGACATCGAGCAGGCGGCGGAGAAGCTGACGCGCGAGCAGCCGAAATGGCTGTTCAACGGTCCCGAGAATGCGTGTCCGGCCGATGTGATGACCGACTACCCGATGCCGGTGCGCTATCTGGGTGAGGTATGCGTCGAGAATCCGAAGAAGTGCGTCGATGGCTGCAAGGCGGGTAACGCCAACGATTGCTTTGCGTTGGCCTTGGCCGTGGAACCGCTTCGCGGGCACACGAAGACGGCCGATCGGTTGTTCTACCGAGCGTGTTCGCTGGGCATCGTTTCCGCGTGCTCGAATCGGGCCGCCAGCATGAATGCGGCGGAGTCTGCATGCCAGGTCAGAACCTATGAAAAGGCCTGCAACCGCAGCGACCCCTGGGCGTGCTTGACGCTCGGCATGTATCTCGCGCGGGGCATGGGCGTCGAGCGCGATTTGCCGCGCGCACGTCGTCTCATCACGGAATCGTGCGAGCTCGTGGACGACGAAGAATGGTGCGGCTACGGTCTCGACATGCTGATGGAGATCGACCGCATCGAGAAGAAGCAACGCGAACGCATGATCGCCCCGGATGCCGGGAGCGATTCCCAGTTGCGTCGATGACGTCGACTGACATCGCGACCGGCTCGCAAGAAGAAGCTGATTCCACGAAAGGATCACCGGGCGGTTGTATGCGTCGCGGATGCTCAGCGAGATTCTCTGCGCAGTGAAGCGCATTCACGATGGCAGCACGTGTCAAACGGCGCTCCCGGCGTAAGTCCGCCGGACGTAAATCGAAACGCCGCTTCAAACTTCCGAGTCTGACCAAAGGACTGCCGCGCAAGGCAACGCTCAAGCGTTGGTTCAAACGCTATCGCGCGGCGCCGGCTGGCTTGCAGATCTCGCTCGCTCTCGTCGCGCTCGTCGCGGCGTGGTTCTGCGTGAACTTCATCTATCAGGTCGCGCGCAAACCGTCGGAACTCTTCTTTCCGGTCAGCGGCGTGCTCTACAAGACGCCGAGCGAGACCTGGGCTACGTACGCACCGATCTTTCGCCGTCATTCGACGGCAACGATCACGCCCGACTTCTTGGCGGCGCTGGCTCAGGTCGAAGGTTCCGGCAACCCCATCGTACGCACGTATTGGCGCTGGCGCATGCATTCCGATCCCTTCGAGATCTATCGTCCGGCATCGAGCGCAGTCGGTATGTATCAGATTACGGACGGCACGTTCGCCGAAGCGCGCCGCTACTGCATTCACGACCACGTCGTCGTCGAAGACGGTCCTTGGCACGACTGGCGTTCGTGCTGGTTCAATAGTCTCTATATGCGTACTGTGCCGTCGCATGCGGCCGAGCTCACGTCCGCTTATCTCGATCGAAAGGTGACGACGACGCTGGCTGCGTATGGCGTGAAACACGCGAGCCTGAAACAGAAACAAGAGCTCGCCGCACTGATCCATCTGTGCGGAGCGGGAGTAGGGCGACGCTACGTCGCGAACGGTTTTCGCCTGCCGCCCGGTTATCGATGCGGCGATCACTCCGCGCAGGCATACATCGACAAGGTCGAGCGAATGAAGCGAGTGTTTCAGCGACTGGCGAGCAAAGATTGAGG
>CALEKY010000064.1 GCA_937902995.1 uncultured Sinobacteraceae bacterium | reverse complement strand
CTGCTTGAGCATCACCCCGGCGACCCGGGTGTCGGGTAAATACGAGACTTGTACAGGCTATCCAAGTGGGATATATGACCGACAAAACTTGATTCCGATAATACGAAGAGGCACGACCGCGACACCGGCCTATTTGGATTACAACGGCACGCCGACGTTCTTAATCGATGCTTCCGTATTTCCAGGTTCGAGCGGAAGCCCTGTCTTGATCGTAAATGAAGGATCGTACCGACGCGGCAATGAACTCGTAATTGGCAGCCGCACACTGTTCTTGGGGGTCGTATCAAGCGTACTTGTCCGCTACGAGACAGGTGCAATCGAGGTGGTAGATATTCCGACCGCGTACACGCCCGTTATACGGACGCCTCAGATGATCGATCTGGGGTTAGTCTTTAAGTATTCCGCTGTCGTAGAGACATGCGACAGCATCCTCACGAAGGCGAAGCAACAACCGGCCTAGGCCCTGTCGTTTACCCTTATCCGTTCGCGTGGGTCCATTGCGCGGCACACGCGTCAGGTCAAGTCAGCTCGATCTGCGCCCTGCGGGCGAGCCTGGCATCGAAAAGACTCCACGCGCCTTCGGGCCCATGCCAGTCGCCACCGGTTGCGGCCTTCGCATACTCCGTTGCGCGCGTCTCAAAGAAATTTGCGTGCTCGACGGCGTTCAGGATCTCGGGAAGCCACGGCAACGGATGCTCGGAAATGCCGTAGATCGGGGGAAGATTGAGCTGCCTCAAGCGCCAGTCGGCGACATAGCGGATGTAGCGCTTCACGTCCTCGGCATCGAGCCCCTCGATCGGCCCCATCTCGAACGCAAGGTCGATGAAGCGGTCCTCGAGCGCGACGACCGTGCGGGCGCAGTCGACGATGTCGTCGCGCACGCTCGCCGTCAGCGCGCCGGTCTCGGCCGCGAACGTGTGGAAGAGCCGGATGATGCCCTCGCAATGGAGCGTCTCGTCCCGCACGGACCAGGAGACGATCTGGCCCATGCCGCGCATCTTGTTGTGCCGCGGGAAGTTCAGCAGGATCGCGAAGCTCGCGAAGAGCTGGAGCCCCTCGGTGAAGCCACCGAACATCGCGAGCGTGCGCAGGATATCGGCCTCGTTCGCGACGCCGAACCGCTGCATGTAATCGTGCTTGTCGCGCATCGCGGCGTAGTCGAGGAACGCGGCGAACTCGGAGTCCGGCATGCCGAGGGTCTCGAGCAGCAGCGCGTACGCGACGATGTGCACGGTCTCCATGTTCGCGAACGCCGCGAGCATCATCTTGATCTCCGTCGGCCGGAACACGCGGGCGTAGCGCTCGTGGTAGTTGTCCTGGACCTCGACGTCCGATTGCGTGAAGAACCGAAAGACCTGCGTCAGCAGGTTCCGCTCGGCGTCCGTGAGGCGCGTCGCCCAGTCCTTGCAGTCCTCCCCGAGCGGCACCTCCTCCGGCAGCCAGTGGATCTGCTGCTGCCGCCGCCAGTACTCGATTGCCCAGGGATAGCGGAACGGCTTGTAGCTCACGCTCGGCGTCATCAGACCGGGACGTGCGATCAGCTCGATCTGCGGGCTCGACTCGTTCATCTCTCTCGGCTCCTCATTGGCAAGCGAGGCATTCGTCGTATTTCGCGACGTCCGCGACCTGGAGCCTTCGCTCCGGCCACTGTCGCGTATTGTCGCCCTCGACGCCGGCGAAACCGGCGCGCTGCACGGATTTCGAGCGGCAGTAGTAAAGGCTCTTGATGCCCCGCTCCCATGCGGTCCAGTGCAGCATGAGCAGATCCCACTTGTGGATATCGCTCTTCAAGTAGAGGTTCAGCGATTGCCCTTGGCAGACGAGCGGCGCGCGGTCCGCGGCGAGCTCGATGACCCAACGCTGATCGATCTCGAACGCCGTGCGGAAGACCGCCTTCTGGTGCTCGTCGAGCGCATCGAGATGCTGCACCGAGCCCTCGTGCTCGAGAATCGAGCGCCACGTCGCGGGTGTGTCGAGTCCTTTCGACGCGAGTAGCTTGACGAGCGCCGGGTTCTTCACCGTGAACGAGCCGGACAGCGTCTTGTGCGTGTAGACGTTCGCCGGGATCGGCTCGATGCACGCGCTCGCGCCGCCGCAGATGATGCTGATGCTCGCGGTCGGCGCGATCGCGAGCTTGTGGCTGAACCGCTCGAGCACGCCCCGCTCGGCGGCGTCCGGACACGCGCCCCGCTCGATTGCGAGATTTCTAGACGCTTCATTAGCTTTATTTCGCAAGTAACTGAATATACGTAGGTTCCAACTCTTCGCCAGAGCGCTTTCGAATGGGATTCCGCGCGCCTGCAGGAACGAGTGAAACCCCATCGCGCCGAGCCCGACGGAGCGCTCCCGCTGCGCGGCGTAAACGGCGTTCGCCATCGACGGCGGCGCGCGCTCGATGAAGTCCTCGAGCACGTTGTCGAGGAAGCGCATGAGATCCTCGATGAAGCGCGGATCGCCGCTCCACTCGTCCCAGGTATCGAGGTTCACCGACGAGAGGCAGCAGACCGCCGTGCGCCGCGCACCGGTATGGTCCGGTCCCGTCGGCAGCAGGATCTCGCTGCAGAGATTCGACTGGCGTATCGCGAGCCCGAGCTCGCGCTGATGCGCCGGCAAGCCCCGATTAGCGGTATCGATGAACAGCAGATACGGCTCGCCGGTCTGCAGCCGCGTCTCGAGAATTTTCTGCCACAGGAGCCGCGCGGAGACGGTCTTGATCGGCTTGCCGGTCACGGGGCTTCGGAGCGCGAACGGACGATCGTCGCGCACGCACTCCATGAACTCGTCGGTGATCGAGACGCCGTGATGCAGGTTCAGGCTCTTGCGGTTGAAGTCGCCCGAAGGTTTGCGGATCTCGATGAATTCCTCGATCTCCGGGTGATGCACGTCGAGGTAGACCGCCGCGGAGCCGCGGCGCAGCGAGCCTTGCGAGATCGCGAGCGTCAGCGAATCCATCACTCGGACGAACGGAATGATGCCGGACGACTGTCCGTTGCTTTTCACCGGCTCGCCGATCGAGCGCACGGCTCCCCAATACGTGCCGATGCCGCCGCCGTTCGCCGCGAGCCAGACGTTCTCGGTCCAGGTCTCGACGATGGACTCGAGGCTGTCCTCGACCGCGTTCAGAAAACAGGAGATCGGCAGACCGCGATCCGTGCCGCCGTTACTCAGGATCGGCGTCGCGGGCATGAACCACAGCTTCGACATATAGTCGTAGAGCCGCTGCGCATGCGCGGTATCGTCCGCGTACGCGCGCGCGACGCGCGCGAAAAGATCCTGGAACGACTCGCCCGGCAGCAGATAGCGATCGCGCAGCGTCGCCTTGCCGAACTCCGTCAGGAGCGCATCACGCCGCGGATCGGTCACGACGGGACCGACGGGATGCCGCCAAGGGCTGCGCGGAGAAGAGTCGACCGAGATGCCGTTGCCCGCCGCAACGGCTCGGGAAGAAAGCGCCTGGACCATCGCTCACCTCGTTTGCTCGTGTGCTGGACGAAGCGAGCGAGCAGCGCCTCGGACGCACGGCCACGCGCCGCGACCCGCTCGGCACACCCCGTCCGACCGGTGACGTCGTGCGCCGGCAGGTCTCCTGGCTTACAGCTCGATCGCGGCCGCCGCCTTCCCGGAACGCTCCAGTGGCGATCTGGCGGCCGCTCGCTGCTTACAGTTGCGGGGGCAGCTCCGGACTCGCGGCTTCGCGCCGCTCACCGGATTCCCTCTTCGTCGCTCATCGCGAACCGTCGCACGGCCCACATGTTGTGGTCGGCCGACGCCAACTGTCAAGATCTTGTGGCCCAGTCGGGCGTCAGAAGCGCAGTCGGACGCCGCCGTAGGCCGACCGGCCCGCCGTGTTGTAGCCCAGGACTTCCTGGTAGTCCTCGTCGAGCGCGTTCTCGACGCGGCCGTACACCTCGAGCTTCGCGGTCGGCGCATACGCGATCGCGAGATCGAGCACCTCGTAGTCGTCGAGCGCGACGTTGCCGATATCGATCGAGTCCCGCGACACCCTGTAATTCGCGAGCACGCGGAGACGCTCGTCCGTCGACGTGTAACCGATGCCGAGATTGCCGACATGCCTCGGCCGCCGCAGGCGCTGCTCGTTCGTCGAGTCTTCCGCCTTGTTGTACGTCCAGTTCCCCGTAAGGGCCCAACGAGACCCGAACGGCACCTCGACCCCCGCCTCGACGCCCTTCGACCTGCTCTTGCCGGGCGACTGCAGATAGCCGGAGAACGATACGAGGTCGAAGAAAATCTCGTCCTCGATGTCCTGATCGAAGTACGCGAGCTCGACGCGCAAACCGTTCGCGCCGAAGTACTCGAGCCCGACGTCGTAACCGCGGCTCGTTTCCTCCTTCAGAACGACGTTCGACGCGGGCGGAAACGCGAAATCGCGGTTGTAGGCGATCTCGTAGAGACTCGGCGGTCGGAAACCCGTGCCGTAGCTTGCGCGATATTTCAGCGTCGAGCCGTCACCGAGCGCCTGCACGTACGCGGCGCTCAGCCGGGCGCTCGTGTGCGTGCCGAAATCGTCGTTGTCGTCGTAGCGCGCACCGGCCGAGACGAAGAACGCCTCGCCCAGCCGGCCCTGATATTCGAAGTAGTAGCCCTTCTGATCCCGCTCTCGCGTCGGAGCCCCGACGACCTTCTCGGTCTGAAGGTCCACGCCATACGCGAGCGTGAGCGCGTCGGACGGACGGAAGCTTCCGATGTATTCGAACCGGCTCAGGTTGCCGTCCGCGGTGAACGCAATCGCGCCTTCGGCGAGGCTGTGCCGCAGGATATCACTCTCGCTGTAAGCGACCACGTGACTCACTCTGTCGGCTCGATAATCGACGGAAAGCCGATAGGTCGTCTGCTCCGTCGTGGCCTCGCAGTCGTGCGTCGTCGTCGGGAAGCCGCAGCCGTCGAAGCGCACGGCGGCATCGATATCGCGCGCGACGAGCTGCACGCGCAGCGCGTCCGTCGCGTTCCAGCCGAGCTTCGCGTGCAACGTCGTGTTCTCGGCGCCGTCCCGGTCCCGAAGAACCGTATCGGCGGTTTGCGCGTTGAAGCCCTCCGTTTCGAGATCGGTGACGGAGACGAAGTAGTCGCCTTCGTCGCCGCCGCCCGAAAGGCTCGCATCGAGCTTGCGCGTGTCGAAGCTCCCGTACTCGACGCCGAGGCGTGCCCCGAGCGCTCCGGCACCGGTGCGCGTGAGGACGTTCACGACGCCGCCCGCGTCGGCGCCGTACATGAAGCCTTGCGGGCCGCGCAGCACCTCGACGCGCTCGAGGTCGGAGGTCGCGAGCAGGCTGTCGAATGCGGGCGCGACCTTGTCGGCGGTCGGATCCACGGCCTTGACTCCGTCGATGTAGAGCACCGTGCGGAACGCCTCTTCGCCGCGGATCCGCAGCGCCGTCGAGTGGCCTCGCCCGCCGCTGTTGCTGACGCCGATCCCGGGCTGCGTTCGCAAGACGTCGGCCAGCGAGTGGTAACCGCGAAGCTCGATCTCGGGTCCCGAGATCACGGAGACCGCGGTGCCGATCTGTCGCCGCGGTGTTTCGGTGACGCTCGCCGTGACGACGACTTCTTCGACGACATGCGCACCAGCGGCATCGGCCGCCCCCGGAGGAGCCGCGAGGCCCGACAGCACGGCAGATACGGCAATGGCCCTTACACGAAGAGA
>CALEKY010000063.1 GCA_937902995.1 uncultured Sinobacteraceae bacterium | reverse complement strand
TCGTGATTCGTGGGACAACGTCTGTTACCTGCTCTCACTCTTTGATCGCCGGCGCGCAGTCCCGAGCCCCACGCCCCGAGCCCTTAACGAATCACGAATCACGGATCACGAGTCTCAAGAGTATTTCCGCCAACTCATCCGGCGTTCCGGAGGCGTCGATCGGCTCGCCTAGCTCCGAGCCTTCAGCTGCGGAGAGAAGCGCGTACTCCTCGAGGACGGTTTTCCGCTCGAAGTCCAATTCGTCGAGCGCGCGTGCGCTTGCGCGGCGCTCGATGCGCCAAAGGATTTCCTCGAGCGGCAGCGTCAGCCTGAAGCAATGGATTTCCGGGTCGGCGCGCAATCTCGAACGCAGGTCGTCGAGCTCTGCCTTCGAACGCCAGAGATGATTGATGACGAAGTTTCGATAACCGAACTTACGGTGATGCTCGACGAGCAATGCGATCGTCGAGTGCAGGTGCTCTAACTCATTTTGTGCAGGCGGATTGGCGGCGACCAGGTAATCGCCGTCGAGCGATACACACAGGTCGATTCGCTCGCACAGCGCCTCAGCCAGCGAGGACTTGCCGATCCCGAGCGGTCCGTTGAGCACGATGATCATGGAGTGTGCGTTCTCGCTGTCGCGTCGCCTTGGCGTAATGATCTACGAACGCGTTCCGTGGGATATCGGGTATTACGCGGATGATGAGATCTGGACGAGTTTTCAATCCGACACCCTATCCTGGTGGCAGGATACATGCCGACGCGTCGTTCATTCGCTATGCTTCCGAGATGAAGCTCAGGGGCGTCCTCGACCTGCCGGGTTCCGTAAGCGTGCGCAAGATAAAACGATCGAAACAGCGTTTCATGAAACAATTGGCTCGAATCGTTCTTACGCTTGCAGTCTTGTGTACGGGCTCGCCGAGCCATGCTGCCGCACCCGCCCGCGAACCGCTCATGATTTTTGCGGCGGCTTCCCTGACAGACTCGCTCCAACAGGTGGCAGATGCCTATACGAAAGCTTCCGGCGTTCCCGTGAAGTTGTCGTTCGCGGCCAGCTCGGCCCTGGCCAAGCAGATCGAGTCCGGCGCGCAAGTGGACGTGTTCCTGTCGGCCGATGAAGAATGGATGGACTATCTCGATCGGAAAGAGCTCATCGACCGATCGACTCGTAGAGATCTGCTCGGCAATCGTCTCGTGCTCGTGGCGCCGCGCGAAAGTACGGGGCAGCTGAAGCTCGGGCCGGGTGCGCCTCTCATTGGCATGTTGGGTCGTACCGGCCGCATCGCGGTAGGCGACCCAGATTCGGTTCCGGCGGGGAGATACGCGAAAGCCGCGCTCACGTCGCTGGGACTTTGGTCCGTCGCAGAGCCAAGACTGGTTCGCGCCGACAACGTGCGGGTGGCACTTCTATATGTGGCTCGAGGCGAAGCGCCGCTCGGGATCGTCTACGAAACGGATGCCATTGCCGAGCCGCGCGTACGCATCGTCGATCGTTTTCCGGAGAGCTCGCATCGACCGATTCGCTATCCAGTCGCTGTCGTCGCCAACGCGCGTCCAGCGGCGAAATCTTTTCTAGCGTTCCTATCCGGTCCCGAAGCCCAGAGCATATTCGCGAACACAGGCTTCACAGTCTTGGTCGTAGAGGGCCCGACGGCGGGGGGCTAGCGCCGTTTATTCCGATTCGCACCGAGCGAGAGATGCGGCGATGCGACATGGAAAGAGCAACGGCCGCATTCCCTTCATGCTCGGTCCAATTACGTAACCGCTAGGATCTTCTCACGGCTGCGCGTTATGTCAGCAAATGGCACGCTCTGCCTCGCAACGTTCGACGACTCCATACGAACAACCGAGCGATTTCGAGGTGGGCACATGACGCGGGCGCAAGGCCGATGGGACACGCATTGGGATGCTGGACACAATTGGGCCCTGGTGCTCGCGGCGGGCGAAGGCAGTCGATTGCAATCGTTGACGATGACTGCTTCCGGCATCGCAATCCCCAAGCAGTTTTGTGCTTTCGGCAGGAGTCCGTCGTTGCTCCATGATGCATTGCGTCGCGCTCGGGCCGTTGCACCGCCCGACCAGACCTGCGCAATCGTTGCCGAGCAACATCGTCGCTGGTGGCAGGCGCTGCCGCTCCCCGTTCCGCCGCAGAATCTCATTCGTCAGCCGCACAATCGCGGCACAGCCAACGGCATTCTCTTACCGCTCATGCGAATCGTGCATCGCGATCCGTATGCCAACATTCTCGTTCTGCCGTCGGACCACTATGTGCGAAACGAGGAAGTGCTTGCATTTAGTCTGCGGCAGGCGATGTTTGCGCTCGAGCGCGATGGCGATCATTTGATTCTCTTGGGGATCACGCCGGAAGAACCCGATCCCGAGCTCGGCTACATCGTAGGCGAGGGTATGGACGAGACCGGAATACGCGCAGTGCGCGCCTTCGTCGAGAAGCCTTCCGCGAGCGCGGCACGGGAGCTGATTGCCACGGGCGGCGTATGGAATTCGTTCATTTTCGCCGCGAATGCACAGAAGCTGCTGCGTCTTTTCGAGGAGCGTTGTGCGGATCTCGTCAGCGAGATGCGAGACATCCTCGCGACGGAGAGGGAAACTGGATCGGAGTCCAGGAAGCTTGCCGAGATGTACGAGCAGTTGCCTCAAGTGGATTTCTCGCGCGAGATCCTGCAGCGCTCGCCGGGGGCGCTCAAAGTTCTGACCGTACCCTCCTGCGGCTGGAGCGATCTCGGAACGCCGCGTCGAGTGGCAGAGACGGTGCACAGGTACGGAGCTGCGCGCCGGGCGTCGATCCCCGAAACGCCAAGCATGGCAGCATTCCTCGATCTCGCTGCTCGTCACACGCACGCAAGCGCTGCGGCACAAATGCAGTAGACCGGAAGTTCGAACGCGAACGCCGCCTTCGCACGGCGTTCGTGTCTTGCTGGCACTTGTGGGACGTACCGTGCACGCACAGCGAGCTTACTCCTTGAACAATAGATCGAACCGAGCGCGCTCGATGGAGCTACGGTCTCAGAATGGCGGGCAATGCGAGCGTTCCGATCAGAGCGATCGCAGCGACCGGAAGAACATGTCCGAACGACACATGCAGCGAGTCTCCGGAAGGACAAAATACGAATACGGCGAGGCCTGCCCAGATGCCGGCAGCGCTCCCGATCGCCAGGCTGCGGACATGCGTGCCGACGGGAACTGCTGCGCGCATTGCCCAAGCAAAGCTGCCTAGAACGACCGCACCTACGAGCGCAGCGATGACGAAGCATCGTGCGCCCAAGGGCGAAATGGCGACTGAACCGACGGTCGTGATGTCCTCGTGAACGGGAAACGCCAACGCGAGGAGCGCGTAGAGCGGAACGGACGCCATTGCCGTCGTGAGCAATACGACAGCGCTCGATCCAAGCCCCAAGCGTCCGCGCCGTAACGCGGCAAGCGTAGATACGAACAACAGAGTCAGGAGCGCGACGCCAACGAGGGCGAGCAGGGAAGGCGAGCTCAAAGCAGAGCGCAATCCCAATGCCAGCTCTCCGTATACCAATTTAGACGCCGATGCGACGACGCTCGCGGTGACGCAACTGGCAATTGCGAGCGCGATAGCGTTCCGCAAATGCGTTCGCAGCATCGGTGCTCGTTGCGCAAGAACTTCTGCATGAATGCGCCGAGTCAGCGCGACTGGTGGGTCGATGCCTTTGTCGAAGTGAGAGCTCATCGTGTCATACCGTCCTGTCGATCGCCGCACGTAGCTGCGCATAGGCGCGATGAGCACGCTGGCGAATGACTTCTGCAGTGGTGCCGAGAATTGCCGCGGCGTCGTGAGCGCTGACACCTTCCTGTTTGGTGAGGATGTACGCGATGCGATTCTTCTCCGACATGCAGGCCAGCTCGAACGCCGCAGCCTCGAGAACTTCCAAGGCCATCGCCTGCGTCTCGGGAGTTGTTTCCGCGCATGTGTGTAACGTCTCATCGACGGCGACATCCTCGGTAACGCCGATGGTCTCGGGTCGACGGCGCCAATAGCGAATCCGGGTGAGATACGTCGAACGCGCGATTGCGAACGCCCAATAGAGAGCGTTGGCGCCGCGCACGTAGGTGGCTCGTGCTCGATGAAGTTTCAGCATCGTTTCCTGAAAGCAATCGTCGGCGTCGGCTCGCTTCGCCGTAAGCCGCAAACAGAATCGATACAAACGCGGCGCGAGCAGAGCGTACAGCGCCTCGAAAGCGACATCGTTGCCGCTTGCGTAGCTGTCCATCAGCGCGCTCAGCTCGTCGAGTTCGGCATGCATCGTGCGAAATGGTCGCGGCTTGCATGCCGATACGAAAGTCGTAACGCGTGCTGCCCGAGAGCGGTCGGGCCGCGCGCCGACGAATGCCGACACACTCGTAGAAGGAATTGCCTCAGTCATCCGATGTGCTCAGCCGCAGTTGATAACGACTAGTACGCCGATGCCATTGCGGGCGTGACATCTCAACGGAGTGTCACGAGCACTCGTCGGCGGCGTAGGTCTGCATGCAAAGGACGGAGGACAGCATGAATCGTTTCTGTAGCCGCTTGTGTGCAGCCGTAGCGTCTGTCGCAATTACATGTACGGCGTTTCTTGTCGTGACGATGCGGTCTTCGTCGGTTCAGGCCGAAGAGTCGACCGATCGAACCGACAGCAGCGCGTCGAAGATCGACCGCGGTCGTTATCTCGTTCGTACGGCGGGCTGCAATGATTGCCATACGCCCGGATACGCCAAGACCGCCGGAGACGTTGAGGAGTCGAAGTGGTTGATCGGCGATTCGCGCGGGTTTCAAGGTCCGTGGGGTACGACGTATCCGGCAAATCTCCGCCAGCTCGTGCAAGGCATGAGCGAGGAAACGTGGTTGCAATACGCCCGCCGACCGATCCGCCCGCCGATGCCATGGTTCGCTTTGAGGGATATGACCGATGAGGACCTCGCAGCGATTCTATGCATTCATTCGATCGCTCGGGCCCTCGACAGCGCAAGTGCCGAAGTACGCGCCGCCCGGGACGCCGGTGACGACGGCCGTCGTGAAATTTCCGGACGAGGAATGACGA
>CALEKY010000062.1 GCA_937902995.1 uncultured Sinobacteraceae bacterium | reverse complement strand
TGGCCGCTGGCTGGCGGCTACCGCAGTCCACATTGGTGGGTGTCCAATAAGACAACATTGGTGAGTGTCCAATGGGTGAATGATGGGTGAGTTGATGGGTGCAATGGGTGAGTTGGTGGGTGTCCAATGCAATGTGGATAAGTCAAATGCGTGGCACAAGTGTTGCCATCCTGGCAGTTGTTCCGTGAAACTACGATCCAAGTGTTCACGGAATGAGACGGAACAGTGGCCTTCAGGTACTACGCGATTCCGACGCTGGCGCAATGGCAGAAAGACAGCAGCGTCAGCCTGGCTGTGCGCAAGCACGACGTCATCTTGGTTCGCATCGACCAGCTGCTCGATTACCACGACGCCGTCCGCGGTAAGCCGCACGCCTCCGTCGTCCTGTGCGATCTGTTCTTCACGCTGGACTACTGGCTGAAGACGTACCGCACGAACAGGCACATGGAGAAAGGCCGCGCGCCGTCCGTCCAAGCGCTATACGAGTGTGTTGTTGACGAGCTCTGCAAGATCTTCAACTGCACCGTCAACGTGCTGCCGCGCGAGCTCGAGCTCATGTTCGGGCGCGAGCTCTCCGATGTCGGCGTGAACGTGGATATCAACGAGACGCACGGCTGGAAGGCCTACTACGCCAAGCGCTCGGAGCTACCGCTGTTCAAGCTGTATTTCAAGAACGGTCTTGCGTACCAGTATCAGTGGTGGAAAAAGCCCCATGGCGTGCGCGTACTTGCTAATTCGGCAAACGCATACAGTCCCGAAGCTGGTGCCAAGGCAGTTGGCAAGAATTACGGCTTTTTCGTGATGAGCATGAGCCGTGACATCTACATGATGAGACACGGCCAAATCGGGAAATCGAGATATCGGATTTTCCATTCGGCGTATCTCGCCGGCGACACAGTGATGGCAGCGGGATCGATGCTGATCACAAACGGCGTCATCGAGCGCATCCGCTGCGACAGCGGTCACTACAAGCCGACACCCGCGAATATGGTTGCGTTGCTCCAGACCCTGCAAATGGTGGGCGTAAATCTGGCTCCTATCCTTATGGAGGACTTTCTCGGCCAAGAGGTCGGAAGAGCGATAGATTTCCTGCAACAGCATGCGAATTGGCGCCTGCTACTGGAACAGAAGGGCGCAACGTACCTCGACAATGTGCGCGCGGCGTCGCTGAAGCCCAAGATCGGGGGCCAGAGCCCGCAGACCCCAGGCTCAGCACCGTACGAGCATTACCGGAAGACACCGGCGGACCCGTACCAGAAGACACCGGCGGATCCGTATCGAAGATCGCCGTTGTAGCGAAGGACGCCGCAGGTTCGGTCGACGCACCATCACGGAGCCACATTCCGGACGCGCCCCTATTCCTCCTGCACACCCTCCCGAATAGCTGCACAACATCGCGCGCTCGGCTCGGCACTGACGCACGGCGAGCGCAACGACAAATCAATCGCTCACCAGCGCATAAAGGAACCCGACCTGAAAGTCTCCGAACTAGAACCTCATCTGGCGGCCGCGGGTCGAGTCTTGACGAGCGCACCGCAAAGACGCGCCGGGTCTGGTCGCGTGGGGGGCGCACAGCAGTTTTGACATTGGTTCTAGAAGAAGTGCGTACGACAGCGTGACGGATTCGATATCGTTGCAGACAATAGAACCTGCTGCTCGATGCTGCGTCGGCCACAAGATTCCTGGTCAAAGGGGGACCCTTCGTGAGCGAAAACAATACCAATCGCGCAGTCATCGATGCAGAACACCTGAGGCTGCTGTCGATCTTCCATTTCGTGTCGGCAGGTCTGGCGTTCGTCGGGGTGTTGTTCTCCTTGCTCTACTTCGTGCTCATTCAGGGCTTTTTTGCCAATCCGAACGTCTGGACTGAGGCGCCCGAAGGCCCGCCGCCAGCTCAGGTAGTTTCGATACTTCGCGTGTTCACCATTGCATTTGGGACGTGGTTTCTTGCAACAGCGGTCGCCAACCTGCTTTCAGGTCTATTCATGCGCTCGCGGCGTCATCGCGTGTTTTCATTGATCACCGCCGGCTTGAACTGCCTTCACATCCCTCTCGGCACCGTCCTCGGCATTTTCACCTTCATTGTTTTGGGTCGCGAATCGGTTCGACACATGTACGAATCGCCGCACGCGTCGAAAGATGTGTTCGAAGCAACGCATTCTTGAATTTGACGGAATTTACTGGCGAGGAGCGTCAGGACATGGCCGAACCCAAAACGAAACGGACGAAGAACAACGTCCAGGCGTTCATCGCTGGAATCGAAAACGACACGCGCCGAGAGGATTCCAAGACGCTTTCGAAGCTCTTCGAGGAAGTCACGGGGTGGAGAGCTCAGATGTGGGGCCCCAGCATCATCGGCTTCGGCGCCTACCATTACACCTACGATTCGGGACACTCGGGTTCCATCTGCGTCGTCGGCTTCAGTCCGCGCAAAGCCAACCTGGTGATCTATGTCGCGGACTTCCCAGGGAAAGCAGACCTGTTGAAGAAGCTCGGCAAGCACAAAGGGGGGATCGAGCAATGCTTGTACATCAACAAACTTGCAGATGTTGATCTCGGTGTGCTGAGCAAGATTCTGAAGGAAGGCGTGAAACAAACGAAAAAGACATGGCCGGTGACGCCAAGCTAGTTGCTTGTAGCGTTCGGCGTAAAGACGTGCATTCCGAGTGGACACCGCACATACGCTCCACACTGAATATGCCATTCACTCCTTTTCATCTCGGGCCTGGAGCACTCGTCAAGAGTGTCGTCGGTCGACACTTCAGCTTCATGGTTTACGGCGGCACGCAAGTGCTCATGGACATCGAGCCGCTGATCGGAATCATTCAGCACAAACCGGTGCTGCACGGACCTACGCACACGATTCTTGGCGCACTCGCCATCGGGAGTGTCGCGGCGATCATCGGAAAACCGATCGGCACGTTCGTGCTCAGGGCTCTCAGGATTCCTCGTTTCGATCTCACATGGAGTGCCTCGTTTATCGGCGCCTGCGTCAGTGCCTTGTCGCATGTCCTGCTCGACGCACTGATGCACAGCGATATGAATCCCTGGTGGCCGCTCTCTTCCGGAAACGGACTGCTTGGCATAGTCACTCTTGACTCACTGCACCGCGCGTGCGCAATTTCCGGCATCGTCGGCGCTTCCATCATTGCCGCGAAATTGCGCGTTAATGGGCGAGCCTGCACATAGCCCCGCCATACAGAACCTGCCTTCTTCGCATCCGTGTACCGAAGTCGCGACCCTCAACTGTACGGTCCGCACGCGAATCCGCGCATCGATAATGCAGCGATTGGTTCGAACGAGCGAAGAGAAGCAGACCGTGAGCACTGATCCCCTTTTCGGCAGTTGCCTGTGCGGTGCCGTCCGCTACGAAGTCCGCAAGCCCTATTTGCGGTTTGCGCATTGCTACTGCGGACGCTGCCGCAAAGCGACGGGCGCCTCGCATGCAACCAACCTCTATGTGGCACCGGCGCAGTTTTCGTGGCTATCAGGCGCCGAGCTCGTCCGCAGGTTCGACTTGATGTCGGCGGCCAGCTTCGGCATCTGCACCTGTGCCCTGTGCGGCGGCCGGGTCCCCCACAGCACGCGTAACGGCCAAGAGATGGTCATTCCCGCAGGCACTCTGGATTCCGTGCCAGACGTCATGCCTCAGCTCAACATTTTTTGGGAATCGCGGGCGGCTTGGGCGTGCAGCGGCGGAGACTTGCCGAATTACGCGGAGTATCCTTCGAACTGGCGGTAGCGAGCCGCGCAAGAACGACACCGGCGGGATACTGGCAGCTCTCGGTTGCGCCGCGTGGAACTCGAGCCCGCAAAGCATACGGTCTTGTTTCCAGCTCAGTGAACCCGTGGAGCAACATCCTGTAGCTGAGACAGTCATGGTATCGATAGTCTTGCTCGACAGGCCGATCGCCCTACCCCTAAAGGAAATCGAAAGAGAACTTCGGAACAGATTTCCAGACCTTGGCGCGTCCCTGGCCGATGGTGAAAGGTTTTGTGCAAGACGACAACGCTGTGGAAGAACGTAGAGAGTGAGATCAAGAAGCACGGGGCTCACCTCATCGTTACTTTCACGAGCGAGCTCGACAAGGTCGAACAAGCGATTCGACTGACGAAGGCGACGGCCGCCGCGCTTGCCGCTACCGATGCAGCGATCGGCGTCTATTGGGTCAACGCGCCGCTCATCGCCCCGAAGGATATCTTTCTCGATTTCACGACGGAGATCTTGCCTCGTAGGCCGCCCATTCACATTTGGGTCGACGTGCAGGTCGGTTGGAAAGACAACGGAACCAGCTACGGCTATACGCGCGGTATGGAGGCGCTCGGATTCAAGGAAATCGAGGTTCCGTCGTCGCCCGAACGCCCGCATGAGTTGCGCGAGCGCCTGCACGATCTCGCCATGTATCTGATCATGAACGGCTCCGTCATCAGGCACGGCGATACGATCGGGCGAAGTATGCGAGAGAGAATTCGAGTGGTTTTCTCGAATTCGGTCTTCGGATACAAGAACCGCGTGATGTGCCTGGATTACGAGCTGTTCAAACCGAAGCCGTGGTGGCAGTTTTGGTGACGAATGCAATTCCACGGGCATGGAAGACGTTGCCCAATGAACTCCCTCACTCATGTCGGAACGCTGATCGCCCTCGGGGCCATCGTAGCCCACCAGCAGATCGGTCCGATCGGTAGCGCAGGCAATTTCCGATCTGTATTCGCGCCTCCGACGGGTAGAATGCGCCTGCCATGCGCACAGCCAATTCCGTTTCCGGCGAGAAAATCGACGAGCCGCGTGAAATCCCCGCCGGGCCGTTCGGTGCGTGGCTGCTGAGCATGCAAGCCTGTCTGCGCGGAGATGCAGGCACAAACGTACCGTGCGGCGACTGCGTCGGCTGCTGCATCTCTTCTTATTTCATTCCCGTTCGACCTCAAGACAAGGGGGCGTTGGCACGCATTCCGGCGGAGCTTCTGGTGCGCACACGTGGCAAAGGCGGCACAGACGTAGTGTTGGGCTACCGAGACGACGGCACGTGTCCCATGCTCGCCGGCAGCGAGTGCTCGATCTACGAGGATCGGCCGCAAACTTGCCGAGATTACGACTGCCGGATCTTCGCTGCTGCCGGCATCGATGCCGGCGGCGCGGACAAAGAAGTCATCAACCGGCGAGTCCGTGCGTGGCGCTTCGTCTATGAAGATGAATCCGCCAAGCGCGTACACGATGCGATTCGTGCTACAGCGGCATTCATCCGCGACCGGAAATCGAGCTTCCCGGGCGGACGCGCCCCATCTTCGCCGACCGGCATCGCCGTGCTGGCGCTCAAGGCGCACGAGGTGTTTCTGGATCCGGATTGGCGATTGCTTGCGGACACCGAGATAGCGGAGCGCATCCTCGCCGCCGGACGCGCGTTCGATCGCACGTCGGCAACCTGACACTTTTCGCCGCGAAGCGAACGAAGCGCGAACGCGCGCCGCAACTACAGCCTTCAGCCTGGGCTCTTTGCCTTTTGATTCACCTGATCCACAGTGAACCCGGCCGTCTGCTTGTATCGCAGCGCGATTTCCTCGAGCTCAGCTTGCGAGATGACGTCATGGATGTGCTTGAAGCCGTTCGGCGCGCGCTCCTCGGCAATCTGCATCACCTGCTCGGGGCCGTTTTGGCGATTGAGCAGCACGAGCTTGGCCGTCGCAGGCCGACGCTCTTCATCATAGGCCAGCAACGCATCCGGCACCGGTAACCTAGTCAATGCGTTCGCCACCGATTCGGCGTCGAGGATGGCTTGCGATGCGCCATTCGAGCCGATCGGATACATCGGATGCGCTGCATCGCCGAGTAACGTCAGCCGACCTCGCGTCCATGACGGCAACGGATCGCGATCGACGAGTGGGAATTCGTAAACGAACTCGGCGCCTTCGATCAGCGCAGGAATATCGAGCCAATCGAATTTCCATTTCGCAAATCGATCCGCAAAGCGCGACTTCGGCACTTCGCGGTTCCAATCCTGTTTCGGCGGGAATTCGTCCGGCACCGTGAGCTCGGCGATCCAATTGATGAGCGACCTACCCTCCTTCGCATGGCGCTGCGAAATGGGATAGCACACGAACTTCTCGTGCTGATAGCCCGCCATGATCATCGTGCGCCCGTCGAGGAACGGTTTGCCCTCGGTGACGGCACGCCACAGGATGCGCTGCGCGAAGTTCGGATCGCCCTCGTTCGGATAGAACGTCTTGCGCAGCACCGAGTGAATGCCGTCGGCGGCAATCAAAGCGCAACCTTCCGCTTCGAAGGTCGAGCCGTCGGAATCTCTGAATCGCGCAACGACGGTATCGCCGCGTTCCTCGGCGACCTCGAAGCTTGCGTTCGTCCGGATACGCTCGCGTCCCAGGCGCTCGATGGCAGCTTCGTAGAGCAGCATCTGCAGATCGCCGCGATGGATCGAGTACTGGGGCACCGCATAGCCGGCTGCCAGGCCGCGCGGTTCGCTCCAAATGAGCTGGCCGAACTTGTTGTAGTACTCGAGCTTCGAGGTCTGGATTCCCGTGGCCGCCAGTTTGTCGGCAAGCCCCAGTTCATGAACGACGCGTGCCGCATGCGGCAACAGGTTGATGCCGACGCCTAGGGGCTTGAGCTGCGCAACCTTCTCGAACACGCGCACGTCGATGCCGCGTGCATGCAAACACAATGCTGTGGCGAGGCCGCCAATGCCGGCCCCGACGATCAAAATCGGTCGGTTCATCTAGTTCGCTCGCAAGATTGGCCCGGGCTTTGGGAGTCGTTATGTCTAGCGCCCGCAACACCCGTGTATACAAATCTTACCCGATCGGGCGCCAACGGTTCGCCAGTCGTGGCCAGAATTCTTTGCTTCCTGAGCCAAGAACCCGTCGCGAGTGTCCCAATCTGCGGGACCGCGCGGTCAGGCGGGGTCGCGCTTAGCCGTCATCGGTCATCGTTCCCGGCTTCGAAACCGTCGACGACCTGCTACATTCCCCGCTTTTCCTACCGGATGAAGGTTGGTCATGTCCTACGCTCGCCGCTTCGCATTCGTCGCATCGGCTCTACTGTTTGCCTCTGCCTGCACCCAGGCACCACGAACCATGAACACACCCGCAACCGCCGCCAACGACAATCCCTTGATCGCCGAGAGCCCATTGCCCTACGGCACGCCTCCGCTCGACCGCATACGTCCCGAGCATTTCCGACCGGCGTTCGAAACCGGTATGGCCGAGCAGCGGCGCGAAATCGAAGCGATCGTGAACAACCGCGCCGAGCCGACGTTCGAGAACACGATCGTGGCGCTCGAGAAGTCGGGAAGCGTGCTGGGCCGTACGTCGAGAGTGTTCTCGAGCCTGACGTCGTCGAACACGAATCCTGAGCTCGAAAAGATTCAAACCGAAATGTCGCCGAAACTTTCGGCACATTCGGATTGGATCTACCTGCATCCGAAACTGTTCGAGCGCGTCAATGCCCTCTACGAGAAGCGTCAAAGCCTGGGGCTCGATCCGGAATCGCTCCGCCTGCTCGAGCGGTACTACATCAAGTTCGTTCGCCGCGGCGCCAAGCTCGACGACACCGACAAGGCGAAACTGAAACAAATCAACGAGCAGCTCTCCGCGCTGTCGACCCAGTTCCGGCAGAACGTACTCAAGGGCGTGAATGCGGCTGCCATCGTCGTCGACGATGTCGCAGAGCTCGACGGGCTTTCCCCGGAGCAGATCGCAGTCGCAGCCGAAGCCGCCAAGAGCCGCGGGCTCGAAGGAAAATGGGTCATCGCGCTCTTGAACACGACGCAGCAGCCGGCGCTTGCGCAGCTCAAGAACCGCGCGCTGCGCGAGCGCATCTACAAGGCGTCGATCTCGCGCGGGCTCGGCGGCGAGTTCGACAACACCGGCATCATCGCTCAAATGGTGAAGCTGCGTGCCGAACGCGCCGCGCTGCTCGGCTATCCGAATCACGCCGCGTACGTGCTGGAAGATGAAACGGCACTGAACCCCGATGCAGTCAATCGCATGCTCGCACAGCTCGCGAAGGCCGCCGTCGCGAATGCGAAGGCCGAAGCTGCAGAGATCCAGGAACTGATCGACGCCCAGGCAAAGGCCGATGGTCAACCGAGCTTCCGGCTCGAGCCTTGGGACTGGGATTTCTATGCCGAGCAGGTCCGTGCGGCGAAGTATTCCTACGACGAATCGCAGGTACGCCCGTACTTCGAGATGAACAGCGTGCTACGTAACGGCGTGCTGTTCGCAGCCGAGCAGCTCTACGGCATCAAGTTCCAGGAACGCAAAGACATTCCGACATATCACGAAGACGTGCTCGTGTTCGAAGTCTTCGATCGCGACGGATCGCAGCTCGGGTTGTTCTTCGTCGACTGGTATGCACGCGACACCAAGCGCGGCGGCGCCTGGATGTCGAGCTACGTCGAGCAAGCTCATCTCACGGGCACGAAGGCTGTCGTACTGAACAATCTCAACATTCCGAAACCTCCGGCCGGACAACCGACACTGCTGACGTTCGATGAAGTGAATACGGCGTTCCACGAATTCGGACATGCGGCGCACGGCCTGTTCTCGAACGTGCGCTACCCGGAATTCTCGGGCACGAGTGTGCCGCGGGATTTCGTCGAGTTCCCGTCGCAGTACAACGAGATGTGGGCAACCGACCCGAAGGTGTTCGCGAACTACGCCAAGCACTACAAGACCGGCGAGCCGATGCCGAAGGAGCTCATGGACAAGGTGCTCGCTGCGCGCAAGTTCAATCAAGGTTATGCGACGACGGAGTACCTCGCGGCGGCCATCGTGGATCAAGCCATTCATCAGCTCGCTCCGGGCGAAACGCCGAGCGCCGAGGAAATCGCCGCATTCGAGCAAGCAGCGCTCGAGCGCGCTGGATTGAACTTCCATGCGGTGCCTCCGCGCTATCACCTCACGTACTTCTCGCACGTATTTGCGGGCGGTTACTCCGCGGGGTACTACGCGTACATTTGGAGCGAGGTCCTCGCCCGAGCCACGGAGCACTGGTTCAACACGCACGGCGGCTTGAGGCGCGAGAACGGCGACATCTTGCGCGAAAAGATCCTATCGCGCGGCTTCAGCATGGACGCACTCACCATGTTCAAGGATTTCTACGGGCGCGAGCCGGACATCGGACCGCTGCTCGAGTCCCGAGGCCTCTCGCTCACCGAAACCGGCGCGTGACAGTGCATCGGGCGCTGTGCATCCCTGTCGTTGCTTTGGCAATACAGGGATGCACTCCGCTTGCAATACAGGAAGGTCGGGCAGCGCACTCGACGCTCGGATGCATGCGCGCGGCCGTCGCTAGATTGCCGAGCTCGACACTGTCTGATGCGCAATTGCATTGCCTCGCAGCGGGATTGATCGCACTGCACTGCAGTGCAGCGGAAGCGCGGCTCGCGAGCTATGGTAAGGAAATCGTAGATATTTTCGGACCTGGCAATGCGGAGTGGCGCGATTTGAACGCCGATCGACAGGGAATCGCGTGTGCGCGATCTGCGACAACCGATGCGGGACTCTTCGAGTGTTGCGAGCAGATCGGCACGGTGCCGTAAGCGGTTCGATTCCGTATCTATACAAACATTTGCCGCTGTCCGGCGTTCGCCATTGTCCTTCCCGGCGGGTTTCAATGTATCCTCGCCCGCTTCCACCCTCACCTACAAGGAATGCACATGCGTCTCTTATCCACGGCGTTGACTTGCGGACTCATCGCGATTGCGGGCTGCTCCAAAGGCCCGTCGCAATCGGCGACGAACGCCGGCGACACAGAAGAGCAAAAGGCACTCTACGCATTGGGCGCAGCCGTCTCGCGCCAAATCGCCAGCTTCGATCTGACGGAAGAAGAGCTGAAGTATGTCCAGCGTGGGTTTGCCGACGGCGCCTTGAAGAAAGACGTCGGCAACATCCAGGAGTACTTCCCCCAAATTCAGCAGCTTCAGGAGCAGCGAATCGCTGCCGCTGCGGCAGCAGAAAAGAAATCCGGCGAAGAATATGCTGCGAAAGTCGCCGCCGAGCCGGGTGCAGTGCAGACTCCCTCAGGACTGGTTTACAAGGAAATCACTGCGGGCACCGGGCCATCGCCGGCGGCAACCGATGTCGTAACCGTCCACTATCACGGCACGCTGCAGGACGGGACGGTGTTCGACAGCTCGATCGAGCGCAACGAACCAGCAAGCTTCCCCTTGAATGCTGTGATTCCTTGTTGGACGGAAGGCGTGCAACTGATGAAGGTCGGGGGCAAGAGCCGTTTCGTGTGCCCCTCCGCTCTCGCCTACGGCGATCGCGGTGCTCCGCCCGACATCAAACCCGGCGCAACGTTGATCTTCGACGTCGAGTTGCTCGGCATCGAAAGCGACGGTTGACGAGTCGCGCGACAGCCAACGTCATACGAAATTGGCCCCGCGATTGCGGGGCCAATTCTTTTCGGGAGCCTTACGCGGGCACTGGCGCAGGTGCGGCGAAATTGAGCTTGCGGCGAAATTGCAGGCGCACGAGCCACAGGCTCAGGAATGCCTGTGCGGTGTGCGTCGCCACCGACAAATACCAGATGTGCTCGATGCGAAAACCCGAACGACCCGACATCCACATCGCTGGCAGCGCGAACGTCAACAAGCGTGTTCCGGTGCTCAACATCGCAGGCCGCGTGTCGCCGAGTCCTTGGAATACGCTCGAGCATGTGAAGATCACACCCTGAGCGACGAAGTTCCAGGATGAGATCTGCAAGAACACAGCTGCCACTTCCAGCACTTGCGGGTCGTCCGTGAATCCGCGGACGAGCAGCGGCGGATCGATTTGAACGAGCAACGTCAGCACGGCCATGATGACCGCGCTGATCGTTGCCGCGGTCTTGAACGTTTCGCGCACTCGATCGGGTCGTCGCGCCCCGAAGTTCTGACCCACGATCGGTCCAGCAGCGAATGCAATTGCCATCGCAGGCAGGAAAATCGATTGCATCACCCGCCCGCCGACACCGAAGCCCGCTTGGGCATCCGCGCCGAAACCGCGAATGCACCAATAGATGACACCCATGAAAATGAACAGCAGCAGGAACTCGCCGCCCGCCGGCAAACCGATCCCCAGCATGCGGCGCCACGACTGCAATTGCGGCTTCCACAAATCGCGATGAAATCCGACGTACTTCTCCAGACGGACGAAGTACACGCCGAGCATGATCACACCGACGACGATCGCGATCGTGCTTGCAAGCCCGGCGCCGGCGACACCCATCGCGTACCCCGTACCCCACCCGACGATGAGGACCGGTGCCAGGACGATGTTCAAGAGCACCGTAACGATCTGCACGACCATCGTCGGTCGCACGATGCCGGTTCCGCGCAGCGCCGAGCCCATCGCGACCATCGCGAATTGCAGCGCCATGCCGGGCAGGAACCAGTACAAATAGGTGAGTCCGGCTTCGATCGTGGCAGCATCGGCCGCCACTTCCTTCATATAAATGTGAGAGAAGCCGTAGCCGCCGGCGAGCGTGACGAATCCGCACAGCGCCGACAGAACGATGGACTGATTGAAGATCAGATTGGCTCCGGGCTGATCCTTCCGGCCGACCGCATGCGAAATGAGCGCAACGGTACCGACGCCGAGCACTTGAGTGAGTCCGAGTACGATGAACATGACGTTGCCGCCGGCGCTGACGCCGGCAATCGCCACGTCTCCAAGGCTGGCAACGAAATACAGATCGACGAGGTAATAAAGCGTTTGGAAGATCATCCCAAACGCAATCGGGGTCGCCATCGCGATGATGTTTCGCGTGGTCGACCCCTGCGTAAGATCCTTCACTGCGCCCCTCCGGATTTTGCCGGCGCGTAGTCTACAGGAGCGCAGCGCGCGGATTGCGAACGAGCTGTTTTACTTCAGCTCGTACACGAGGTTGATGGTCGTCAACGTGTCGGTTTTCTCGAAGCCGGCGGGCGGATCAGTGTTGTGCCGCACGACATAGCCGACGGCCAAAGCAAGCACGTCGGTCATCTTGACCTGCAAGGACAACCCGTTCTCCAGGAACGTGTTCTCGGCGCCAGCCTCGACGATGAACTTGTCGACCAGCGACGTCGTCTCCGTGAACTGATGCTCGAAGTCGAGCGTGCCGCGGAAAATCACTTCGTTCTCGCTGTCGCCGGGCAAGATGAGCTCTCCGGTCTCCTCATCGAACACATCGCGCGTTTCGAAGAATTTGTAACCGACACCGACCGTGCCGACGAACTTGGTGCGCTCGTTGTCGATGAACTTGCGGCCGACGCCGCCGGACAGCGCGGCCTGGTACTCGAAACCGCTGAAACGATCGTCCTCGTAACGTCCGGCGGCGAAGACGAAATTCCGCGGCGAGAAGTTGTAGTGCGTTTCGCCGTACACATCCCAGCGCTGCGCGGTCGTGCCTTCGTCATCCGTCCACGCATACAACGCCGAGCTGCCGATTTTGTTGACGAATGCGTCGGTCTCGTTCGCGAGCGCAATCTTGAGGTTCGCTGATTTGGTTTCGGTGTTGCCCGTCGAGATCACGAGCCCGGCCTCGCCCTTGCCGGTCCAATCGGCAAGCGCAGCTGTAGACAGCAGTAGACCCAGAAAGAATAAGTAGATACGAGGCATGCAACTCCCCATCGTGCCGTGTTGTCAACGTTGAAAGGGCCAATGGTGCCTGTTTGCGGCCCCTAAGGGAAAGCAGTCGTAAGCTGATGAGAGGACCGGCTGAGGACCTCATCTGCACCAAGCGAAACCGTCACTTTCAGGAACAGGGTCTTGGCGATGCGCGTATTGCCTGGGCACGGCTCCGACCTCGCTACAATACCGGTCCTGGGCAACGGCGGCAGCGAGCGAGTCGGGCGAGCTCCGCGCGCCCCGCGCTCTCACACTCCCAGGCCGCTTTCTCAAGATTCGCCAGGTCGGTGTCGACGAAGGGCCGTGTGGCGAACGAGGTAGCATGAAGTCACTGGCGTCAACTCCGAGCGAACCCAAGCCTCAGCCCACTGTCGCGGCACGTCCACGTTCGCGTGCGCGGATATGGGCAGGCATCCTCGCAATCGCGTGCGCGAGCGTGGCGGGCGTCGCTGCAATGCGACAGGAAAGCCCGCCGCCTCCGCCCGCCCGCACCAAGTTCACGCCCGATTTGGTGAAAGAGATGGCGCAGCGTCTCGCGGAGCAGGCGCATTCGATCCGACAGCTCGAAAGCAACTCGCCGCTTCGTCAGATCGGCTACGAGCAGTATCGAGACATACGGGTCGATCCGCAGCGGCAAATCTGGCGCACGGAGCAAGTGCCGTTCCGGGTGGATGTGCTGCCGGCGGGCTTTCTATTTCAAAATCCCGTTTCGGTGTCCATCGTCGAAAGCGGCTTGACGCGCGAGATCGAGTCGCCCCCGGGCACCTTCATTCTCGGACCGCTCGTCGAAAAACAGCTCGCCGGACAAGCCATTCCTCTGTCAGGCTTCCGTGTGCGTGCGCTCATCAATTCGCGCGCGGTCTGGGACGAGTTCCTGGTCTTTCAGGGCGCGTCGCTGTTCCGCGCTGTCGGTAAGGGAACCGCATATGGGGTATCGGCCCGCGGCTTGGCGCTGCGCACCGCCTCGCCGACCGGGGAAGAGTTTCCGGTGTTCACGCATTTCTGGATCGAACGGCCGAGCGCGAATGCCAACGGCATCGTGATCCATGCGCTGCTGCAGAGCGAATCGACGACCGGCGCGTATCGCTTCGCGGTCACACCCGGCACCGAGACGATCATGGACGTGGACCTCACGCTCTATCCGCGCGTGACGCTCGAGCATGTCGGCATCGCACCGCTCACATCGATGTTCTTGTTCGACGAGTCGATGCGCAACCGCATCGAAGATTTTCGCGATGAGGTGCACGACTCCGACGGCCTGCAGATTGTGATGGCTTCGGGCGAGCAAGTCTGGCGCCAGCTCGCCAATCCCACGCAATTGCAGGTGTCGAGCTTTACGTCCGTTGCGCCGAAGGGTTTCGGTCTCGTGCAGCGCTCGCGCAAGTTCTCCGACTTCCAAGACCTGAATGCGCATTTCGAGAAACGACCGAGCACCTGGATCGAGCCGCGCAGCGATTGGGGCGAGGGTTCCGTTCAGCTCATCGAGATCCCGAGCGACCGCGAGACCAACGACAACATCATCGCGTTCTGGCAACCGAAGGAGCCGATTCCCGCCGGCAAGCCGTGGTCGATTTCCTATCGGCTTCGCTGGAATCAACTGCCGCGGCTGACGCCCGAGCTCGGCCGCGCGATGGTCACGCGCACGGGCCCGACTTGGGACGGAAAGCGCAGACTCTTCGTCATCGATTTCGAGGGATTGGGTAAGTCGACCGAAGGACTGCGTATCGATGCAGGCACGTCCGCCGGGAAACTCACCAATTTGGTCCTGCAGCCGAATCCGCGCATCGGAGCAGTGCGCGCCAGCTTCGAGTTGGCGCCCGGCGACGCAACCGTCGCCGAGCTTCGACTGCGTCTGATGCGCGGCGATCAACCCGCCACCGAAACTTGGCTCTATCGATGGACGGCAAGCTGAAGCCGGCTCGCGTGGAGACGCTCGCGTTCGCAAGCGGTGCAATGCCGCCCGAGCATCCGCTCGAAATGCCGACTCAGGATCTGCGTCTGGTTCAGGAGCACATCCCGCGCACGGGTCAGTCGAGCTGGACCACCTGGCCGGCACGACTCGTCGCGAATCTCGGCGCGCTCGGCATTACGGCCTACGGCGTCTGGGAAATGTTCGGAATCGTCGGCTTCAGCAACATGACCGTGTTGCAAGGCGTGATGATCTTTTTCTTCGCCGTGACGCTCGGCTGGATCGCCTTTGCCGCAAGCTCCGCCGTCGCCGGCTTCTTGTTTCCGGCACCGCGCGCTACCGAAGCACCGCTCGGCAACTCGCGCACCGCACTGCTGATGCCGATCTACAACGAGGATCCGATTCACACGACCGCGGCGCTGCAAGCGATGGCCGAAGCGCTCGCCGAGATCGGCGCTGCGAAGAACTTCGAGATCGTCGTCATCTCCGACTCGACGAACGCCGATGCATGGATCGCTGAGACGATTGCCGTCGACCGGCTGCGGCGCGCGTTGAACGGCGTCATGCCCGTGCGCTATCGGCGCCGTTGGCACAATACCGGCCGCAAAGTCGGCAATGTCGAAGACTTCGTCAAACGCTGGGGCGGTCACTACGACTACATGATCGTGCTCGACGCCGATAGCTTGATGACGGCCGAGACGCTCGTGACGATGGTCAAGCGCATTCAAGCCGATCCCGAGCTCGGTCTATTGCAAACCGTCCCTGCGCTGATCGGCCAGCAGTCATTGTTTGCCCGTTTGCAGCAGTTCGCCAGCCGCGTGTACGGCAACGTCATCGCGCGAGGCGTCGCTGCGTGGTCCGGCGACGATGGCAACTACTGGGGACACAACGCAATCATCCGCGTCAGCGCCTTTGCTCGAGCTTGCGGGCTGCCGCAATTGCCAGGCCGCAAACCGTTCGGCGGCCACGTGCTGTCGCACGATTTCATCGAGGCCGCCTTCATGCGACGCGCAGGCTGGAAAGTGCGGATGGCACCCGATTTGGAAGGCTCGTGGGAAGAAGGACCTCCGTCGCTCGTCGACACCGCCGTTCGCGACCGCCGCTGGGCGCAAGGCAACCTGCAGCACATCAAGCTCATTCGTGCGCGCGGCTTGTCATGGACGAGCCGGAAACACTTGGCAATCGGCATCATGGGCTACCTGTCCTCGCCGCTGTGGCTGATGCTGATTCTCGTCGGCTTCGCGCTCACGTTGCAGGCCTCGCTGATCCGCCCGGAATACTTCAGTCAGGCATTCCAGCTGTTTCCGAACTGGCCGGTATTCGATGCCGAGCGCATGGTCTCGCTGTTCATCTTCAGCATGATCGTGCTGCTCACGCCGAAGGCGCTCGGTCTGATCCGATCGATCGTGCTTTCGCACACGCGGCGCGGCTGCGGCGGTTTGATTCGCGTGCTAGCCAGCTCGATTGTCGAGCTGGTGCTTTCAGCGCTGTATGCACCGGTCATGATGTTGATTCAAACGCAGCACGTGTTCGACATTCTGACCGGCAGCGATTCGGACTGGGTGACGCAACGCCGCCAAGCAGAAGAGCTTTCGTGGCGCGATGCCTGGCATTTTCATTGGAAACACACGTTCGTCGGCCTGGTGATCGCCGTTGTGGCGTATCTGCTTTCGCCGACGCTGTTGGCGTGGCTGTCGCCGGCAGTCGCTGGCCTCGTGCTGGCCGTGCCGCTTTCGAAGATCAGCGGAAGCGTCCGATTCGGCCGCGCATTGGCCGAGGTCGGCGTATTCCGGATTCCGGAGGAGACTGCACCTCATGCATTGATTCGGCGTCGGAACGAATTGATCGCTCAAGCACCGCCGTTACCCAAGGACGGCCTGCGCTATCTCGCACGCGATCGTGCCGCGCGTGTTGCACACTTGGCCGGCAACTTGCCTCGCCCGCCGGATGCCCGCGGTCATCCGCATCCGCAACGTCTGACTGCTGAAACGAAAGTCATGCAAGCCGAGCGACTCCAAGAAGCGCTCGATTGGTTGAGCGGTCCAGAGCGCATCGAAGTAGCTGCGGATCCGCGGTTGTTGGAGCGGCTGGCGGAGCTGCCGGATTGAGCCCTTCTCCTCGGGAGATAGAGGGCGAAGACCGGAGAGCGTCTAACGCAGTCCTCATGGCTCTCAGATCCCCCTCACCTGCACGCTTCGCTCTGCGGCCTCTCCCACCCGGGAGAGACGATCGAATGCGCGCCAACTGTCGCCCGTAGCCTGTCGCCTAGCCTTTCCTCCCGAGACCCCATGCCCTCTCGGATCTACATCGGTGTCTCCGGCTGGCGCTACGCGCCGTGGCGCGGCGTGTTCTATCCGGTAGAGCTGCCGCAAAGGCTCGAGCTTGCTTACGTCTCGCGACTGATGTCGACGGTCGAGATCAACGGCACGTTCTACTCTCTGCAAAGTCCGGACCGATTCGCGCAATGGTTCGATGAGACGCCGCACGACTTCGTATTTGCAGTGAAAGGCCCGCGTTTCATTACTCACATGAAACGCTTGAACGACGTGCGTAAGCCGTTGGCGAATTTCTTCGCCTCTGGCGTGTTCAACCTGCGGCACAAGCTCGGTCCGATGTTGTGGCAGTTCCCTCCGCAGCAGCGTTTTCATCGCGACCGCTTTGCAGGGTTCCTTGAGCTGTTGCCCAAAGACACTGCTGCCGCACTATCGCTCGCACGCGGGCGAGACAAGCGCATGCGAGGCCGCTCGCGCCTTGCGATCGATGCGGTACGACCGATTCGGCATGCGTTCGAGATCCGCCACGAAAGTTTTCTCGACACCGAGTTCGTCAACCTCCTTCGGAAGCACAACGCTGCTTTGGTGATCGCGGAGACAGCTCAGCGCTGGCCCATGCCGCAAGACATCACAGCGGATTTCGTCTACGTCCGCCTTCACGGCGACAAAGAGCTTTACCAAAGCGGCTACGGCGATCGGGCACTAGAGCGATGGGCGGAGCGCTTGCGTGCTTGGCACACGGGCGGCGTTGCCGATGGCATGACGATTACGCAGACGCGGCCGCCTCGCCGCGCCCGAGATGTGTTCTGCTATTTCGACAATACCGATGTGAAGTTGCGTGCGCCCTTCGATGCGCAGACGCTCATGCGCAAGCTTGGACAGGAACGTAAATTCGCGAAGCGACAAATGCTCAAAGAAGTCTTAGAGACCGCAGCGCCTTGAATCGCTACTTGGCCTTCACCAAGCGCCGCTCCAGCACACCGAACAATCCTTGCGCGAGCAGCGCCAGCAGTGCGGCCGGTATCGCGCCTTCGAGAATCAAGCCGAGATCGT
Organism: uncultured Sinobacteraceae bacterium; assembly: GCA_937902995.1. GTDB lineage: Bacteria > Pseudomonadota > Gammaproteobacteria > Steroidobacterales > Steroidobacteraceae > Steroidobacter. The sequence continues at coordinate 134,873 of CALEKY010000062.1, read as the reverse complement.
CGAGACGAATGCCTGCAAGAATGGGCTGCCCGTAGCCGCCCGCACCGATGAGCGCACCCAGCGTCGCGGTGCCGATGTTGATGACCGCTGCCGTGCGAATGCCGGCGATGATCGAGCGGGCGGCAAGCGGCAGCTCGATGTATCGCAACTGTGCTGCGGGCGAAAGACCGAGCGCCTCTGCCGATTCGCGCAGATCGCGACCGATGTCCGCCAAGCCCGCGTGAGTGTTCCTGAGAATCGGCAACAGACTGTACAAGAACAGCGCAGCGATGGCCGGTCCGTAACCGATGCCGAGCCATGGGATCAGGAAGACGAGCAACGCGAGCGCAGGCACGGTCTGCAAAACATCTGCAATCGCAAATGCAACGCGAGCGACGTTGCGATTGCGGTAAGCGGCAATACCGAGCGGAACGGCGATGACGATCGCCGCCACGAGCGACACTGCGACCATGCCGAGATGCTCGCGGGTGCGTTGCCAAATCCGCGACATCCTCGTATCGAGGCCAGCGGAGGTCGTCACATCGAACCGCTCGACTGCGAACCGTTGAGCCACGTATCGCTCATCCAGGCGATCGAGCTTTGCCTGAGCATTCAACCCGGCCATCGTCTGAGCATCGATCGCGTTCTCGAGGCTCTGCAAGACCTGCTTGACGTCCTCCGCCACGCTCGATCGACAGACGAAGATGGCGTCGTAATTGGGAAAGAACCTGCGATCGTCGGGCAACGCAAACAGATCGTAGTGAGCAATCTCCGCATCCGTCGCGTACAGATCGGTCACATCGATCGCGCCGGATACCAGCGCGCGATACGCCAAGTCGTGCTGCATGCCGCGCACATCGCTTTGCGGCAAGCCGTACGCCTGTTTGACTCCCGGCCAGCCGTCGGCGCGCCGCATGAACTCGTTGCTGAAACCGAAGCGCAGCTCCGGATGCTGCGCGAGATCGGACATACGCACGATCGACAGGCGTTGGGCGACGTCCTTACGCATACCGAGCACATACGTGTTGTCGAAGCCGAGGGATCCGGAAGCCCAAACCCCCATTTGCGCAAGCGCTTCGCGAAGTTGCGCATCGGACTGAAGCGACTTGGAAGCAAGAACTTCGCCGCGCAACGTACCCGTATACTCCGGATAACAATCGATGTCGCCACGCAGCATTCCACTCCATAACACGCTCGTTCCGCCGAGCTCGCGGCGATGCACGGTCTCGATTCCTCGCGCATCGAGCAATTGAGTTGCGAGCTCGGCCAGAATGACGGACTCGGTGAACACCTTGGAACCGACGATGACCTCGCGCGCCGAGGCGCTCGTCGCGAGGATCATCAACAGCACGCCAGACCACCTAAGCATCCGGCGTCACTCGCTGGGCACGCAGAAACGTGCGCACGAATTCGTTCGCGGGCCGCTCGACCAAGTCGCGATAGCTGCCCTCCTGAACGATACGACCTTCGTGCATCAGGACGATGCGGTTGGAGAAGAACGCAGCTTCCGCCAGATCGTGCGTGACGAGTAAGACGGACTTACGAAGCCGCGCGAACAGACTCTTGAGATCTTCTTGCAACCCGAATCGAACCATCGGATCGAGCGCACCCAATGGTTCATCGAGCAGCAGCACCTCCGGTTCGAGCATGAGCGCACGCATGAGACTCACGCGTTGGCGCTGACCTCCGGACAGCTCGCCTGGATAGCGATCCAACAGCTCAAAAGGCAGTTGCACGATCTCGAGCAGCTCGGCGACCCGAGCGTCGATCCATGCTCGATCGCGCCGCAAGTAGCGCGCGGCGAGCGTGACGTTGTCTTTGGCCGTGAGATGGGGAAACAACCCGCCCGACTGGATGACGTAACCGATGCGATGGCGAATACGGCGGATGTTTTCGGTGGTCAGCCGCTCGCCGTCGACAGTGACCGACCCGCGCATCGGCCAGACCAAGCCGACGGCAAGCTTGAGCAAAGTCGACTTGCCGCAACCGCTCGGCCCGATCAACGCCGTCGTTGCGGCATCGGGCACGCGCAGCGTCACACCCCGTAATGAGGGCGCCTGGGCGTATGCGTGAGCGACATCTTCGTAGACGATCACGGCAACAGAGGGCGACAGGCGGACGATTCGCCTGGCTTGAGCTTAGCCGCCGAATCGTCGGATGACGAGCTGCAAAACGTACAAGACCGTCCGCCTCGAATCGTGCTCGGCGCTCGAAAGGCACCGATACCTACGGTCTTGCCTGATAGCGTTCCATGATCGACATGGCCGATTCGAGCCTCAAGGTCTGCTCATCGTTGCGCGATCGTGCGCACTCGTGCCATCGCGAACCCGCTGCATGAAGTCATACCGTGCCGCTCTCGGCGGGCACCTCACCGCCGAAGGTGCCTACACGCATTTTCATCCGTTGCAAGACTTGCAGCCAATCGCCTTCTATTTCACGCGCACCGGCCCGCAAAGGTCTGTGCTTTCTCATCGCCGCGATTGCATCTCACTTACGGCGTCATTACGACCTTGATGCAGTCGTCTTCCTTGTCGCGGAACGCTTCGTAAGCGAGTGGCGCATCGTCCAACCTCAAGCGATGCGACACGATGAACGACGGATCGATGTCGCCGCGCTCGATCCGTTCGAGCAAGGGCCTCATGTAGTGCTGCACGTGGGTTTGGCCGCTCTTGACTTTGAGCGCCTTGTTGACGATCGCGCCGAACGGAATCTTGTCGATCAGACCACCGTAGACACCCGGTACCGACAAGGTGCCACCCTTACGGCAGGCCATGATGGCTTCGCGCAGAGCACTCGGACGATCGGTCTCCAAGCGCATTGCCTGTTTCACGCGATCGTAAGCGCCGATCGGACCGTGCATGTGCGCCTCCATGCCCACGGCATCGATGCAAGCATCGGGGCCGCGCCCGCCCGTCATTTCCTTCAAGGCGCTGAGCACATCGGTGGATTCGTAGTTGAGCGTTTCCGCGCCGGCTTCACGCGCTTTGCGCAGTCGCTCCGGAAAACGATCGATGGCGATGATGCGCCCCGCTCCGAGCAAGCGTGCGCTCGCAATCGCAAACAAGCCGACCGGTCCGCAACCCCATACGGCGACCGTGTCCCCTTCGTCGATGTCGCAGTTTTCCGCAGCCATGTAGCCGGTCGGAAGCACGTCGGAAAGGAACAGCACCTGCTCGTCCGTGAGCGTATCGGGCACTTTGATCGGACCGACGTCCGCGAATGGTACGCGAACATACTCAGCTTGACCGCCGGCGTATCCTCCGAGCATATGCGAATAGCCGAAGATGCCTGCCGGCGAATGGCCCCACATCTTTTCTGCGATGTGCGCGTTCGGATTGGAGTTCTCGCACAGCGAGAATTGCTCCGTTCCGCAAAAGAAACAGTTTCCGCATGCAATCGGAAACGGCACGACGACTCGGTCCCCGACCGAAAGGTTGGACACGCCCGATCCGACTTCCACGACCTCGCCCATGAACTCATGGCCGAGAATGTCGCCGCGATAAACGGTCGGGATGTAGCCGTTGTAGAGATGCAGGTCGGAACCGCAGATCGCAGTGCTCGTCACTCTCACGACGGCATCGCGCGGGTTGATGATGTGCGGATCGGGAACGTGTTCGACGCCCACCTTGCCGATACCCTGCCAACAGACCGCTTTCATGACAGCCACCGTCCCAAGGTTGTCCGGCCGAGCACACTGCGACGACCGCTCGGTTGTCCTTCGGTCGTTGCGATTTCTCCGGTCTCGATGAGTTGTTTCATGCGACGCAAGTCGTCGTCGATCTGTACGCCCGGCTCTTCGCCGAAAAGCTTCGCGACCTGTACGCCCACCTTGCCGGCGGGCGGCACATAGCTCATCGATACGCGCACGATCGTGCCGCGCCCCGCCGGTGCCGGCTCGAAGCTCACGACGCCTTCGTGCTCGACCGACGAGCCCGGCAATGTGCGCCAAGCGATGCGCGAGCTCGCTTCGTCTTCGACGATCTCCGCGTCCCATTCGAGGCGCGTCCCCGCAGGGGCCTTCGCGACCCAATGCGATGTACGTTCGCCGGTCATCCTGACTTCCTCCAGATGACGCATGAAGCGCGGGAAGTTCTCGAGATTGCGCCAGAAACGATAGAGAGTCTCTGGCGAACTATTGATCGTGATCGCCTTCGCGACGATCGCGACCGGCGCATGAGCGGATTCCACACTCTCGAGCTGGCGGCTTGCGAAGACATCCAATGCTGCGACACCGGCAACCGCCGATGCGGCCAGCGCAATCCGTGTTCGGTCGGCATCGGGTTGACGTGTCGCGGCGCCGAGCAGCGCCAGATCGATGGCATCGCCAGCGACGCGCGCCATCGCCCATTTGGACGGATAGCGCTCGGACAGCATGCCAATCCCACTCACGATTTCCCGCACACCGCACAAACGAATGAGCGTGGGCTGCTCGCCCACGCCGATCGCCCGCCCTAGTGCGCGCGGAGCAACGAGCTCGGTGAATCCCAGCGCAATACTGAACCAGCCCAATGCCTGCGTGAGCTGACGCGGCTCGAACATGGGCGTGACGCCGTAGTCTTCATACTCGTATTCGGCTTCGGTTCCGTACCACTCGTCCTCTGCGACATACCTCGGCGGCGCAGATTGCGAACGATCGGGCTCCGAGCCGGGGGTAAATTGCGTGGACATATCGAAGCCTCGGCAATTGCGGCGGGATGTTCGTTAATTGCACGCGGCTCGTACGAGTTCCAGCCTGCGCAACGAGTTGTTCCCCGATCGAGCTCGGCATCGGCGCCGAATTGGCATGCGTACTCAAACAACGCACGTTCGACAAACGGTCTTCGCGCCCGACGCGTCGCAGCGTGTACCAGTGTGATCCGTAGCGCAGAAATTCCCCGCTGCAGTCGGTTCGAGCGCAAACTTGCTGTACCGGATTCTCGCACCCGTATAGAGTTTGGCTCGCGTTGCCGCGCGAGTCGTCGGCGCTCACCGCGTACCACATGACCGAAACTCATCCAATCGCCGCCTCCGTTGCTGAAGTCCGCAAGCAGCTCGAGGATCATCGCTACATTTGCTCGGACCAGATCGCCACCGCGGTCTATCTGGCCTATCACCTGCGCAAGCCCATCCTCATCGAAGGCCCGCCCGGCGTCGGGAAGACAGAGCTTGCCAAGACGGCAGCCGAGATGTTCGATCTGCCGCTGATCCGCCTGCAGTGCTACGAAGGATTGGACGAGGCTAAAGCGCTGTACGAATGGAAGTACGGCAAGCAGCTCCTTTACACCCAAGTCCTCAAGCAGACGCTCGACGAAGTTCTGCAAGGCGCGAAGGGATTTGCCGAATCGGTTCAGCGCTTGCACGAGTTCGGCGATATCTTCTTTTCCGAAGAATTCCTGGAGGCCCGCCCGCTCCTCAAAGCACTCAAAGAGGAGAACGGCTGCGTTCTTCTAATCGATGAAGTCGACAAGTCCGACCAGGAATTCGAGTCTCTGTTGCTCGAGATTCTCTCCGACTATCAGGTGTCGATTCCGGAGATCGGCACGGTCAAGGCGAAGCGGACGCCGCCGATCGTATTCTTGACCAGCAACAACACGCGCGAGATCTCCGACGCTTTGAAGCGCCGTTGCTTGCACTTGTACATTCCGTTCCCCGACGTCGAGCTCGAACAGCGCATCGTGCATGCCCGGATCCCCGAAATTCCGGACCGCTTGCGCACACAGCTCGTGCGGTTCATTCACGAGTTGCGCGAGCTCGATCTGAAGAAGGCGCCCTCGATCTCCGAGACGATCGACTGGGCCCGCACGTTGCTGTTGCTGCACGCCGACCGCCTGGAGCCGGACATCGTGCGCAACACGATCAATGTGATCCTGAAATTTCAAGAAGACATCGAAAGCGTGGAACCCGAGATCGCGCGACTTACGCAAAAGGCAGTCGATGCACGCTGATTTCCGCAAATGCATCGCGTCCTGACCAACTTCATTCAAGCTCTGCGTAACGCGGATGTGCGCATCTCGACCGCAGAGACGCTCGATGCGCTGCGTACGGCGGAGCTCGTCGGCTACGCGGACAAGGCGCTCTTGAAGAGCTCGCTGTCGCTCGTATTGCCGAAGACGCTCGACGAGAAGGCCATCTTCGATACCTGTTTCGATCAGTTCTTTGCCGCACGCGAGAACAAGCCGATCGAGGCGTTCGATGCCGAAGGTACTCAGGGCTCGCAAGGAAACGCGAACGAAGAAGGACCGAAGCAAGGCAGCGGCACAGGAGCCGGCGGCCGCGCACACGGCACCGAAGAATCGACGATTACTGAACAGCAGCCGAGCGCGGCGGTTGCGAACACGCCGCCCGACCCGAGCAGCGCAAGTTCACCGCTCGGTCAAATGCTCCTGCGCGGCAATCGCGTGGAGATTGGCGTCGAGATCAACAATGCCGGACGGCAAGTCGGCATCGAGCGCATCGAGATCTTCACCCAGAAAGGCGTCTACTCGCGCCGCATCCTGGAAGCGATGGGGCTCCTCGATTTACAGAGCGAAATCTCCGAGCTCGAGGCGAGCGCGGACCCGACCGATCGACGGAGAGGTCATGAGCTCGGACGCCGGCGCGATTGGCTGCGCGAAGAAGTTCGCGCCTACGTCGAACAGCAGTTTCTCTTGCACGCAGATGTCGCTGGACGACGCGTGCGCGACGACCTACTGCGAACCGTACGCCTATCCGCACTCGATCAACGCCATCGCCGTCACGTGGAAGACCTCGTGCGGCGCATGGCGCGGCGCTTGATCGCGAATCACTCTCACCGGCGCCGCACGTTCAAGCGCGGTCAGCTCCACGTTCCGCGCACGCTTCGGCGCAACATGAAATACGACGACGCGATCTTCGATCTGCACTGGAAGTCGGAGAAGGTCGCCCGGCCCAAAGTCTTCGCCATTTGCGACGTGAGCGGCTCGGTCTCGGAGTACGCCCGTTTCATGCTCACGTTCCTCTACAGCCTCGAGGAAGTGTTGCCGAAGGTGCGTGCATTCGCGTTCTCATCGCACCTCGGCGAGGTGACCGAATCCTTCGAAGACAATCCGCTGGAACGGGCGATCGCGCTTGCGCTCGCGGAACACGGAGGCGGTGCAACGGACTACGGACAGGCATTCGTCACCTTCGCGGCCCTTTGCCTCGATGACGTCGACCGACGCTCGACCGTCATCCTGCTCGGCGACGCACGCAACAACAACGGCGATTTGCAGCTCGACGTGCTCAAGAAGATCTACGAACGCTGCGGCAGGCTGATCTGGCTGAACCCAGAACCCCGCTCGATGTGGAACACCGGCGATTCGGAAATGCGGCACGTCAGCGTGTACTGCCACCAAGTCGAGGAGTGCAGCACGCTCGCGCACTTGGAACGCTTCGTCGCGCATCTCGTGCGAACGCACCGCTAGCGCCGCCTCCCCTCGAAGAACGCAGCGCGCTGGCAAGGAATGCGCACAGCGCATTCCCCCCTCAGCTGTCAACTATCCACTGTCAACTATTTCAGTCTTTCTTCTTGAAAATGGACCTCAGTCCCTCGGAAAGCTGCTTGGCCGCTTCGTTGATGTTGTTCACGGCATCGAGCGTTTCGTTGCCGAAGTTGCCGGCGGTCAAGTTGCCGAAGTTGAAATTGAGCTCACGTACCGTACGAATTTGCTGACTGGGCAAGATCTCGAGCTGATCGAGAACGAAGTCCGGACTGTAGATCGTGCCGATTTCCGTCTTTACGACGAAGCGGTAAAACTCCAACGTAAAGCTACGCGCCTCACCCGGCCGCAATGCGAATTGCGGATCGGCCTTCTGGGATGAGATCAGTCCGATGCCGCGAACGCCGTCGGCGGCTCTGACGGTATAACGGTTATTGTAGTTGTCGAGCAGAATGCCGGAGTCGCGCCGATAGGCGAGGATCACAGGTCCGGCCGAGGTGTTGCGCGCGTTCAGCGTCACACGCACGTTGTGGTAGTTGCCGTCGGATGCAGCCGTCACGCTGGAAACGTTGATCATGACCGGACCATTGCTCGCGCAGCGCGGCGAGCCGTTGCACGGATCTCCGGCTGCGACGGGCACAGTGGGTGATGCAGCCGCTCCGGCCGGCATCGGCACTGCTGCCGTGCGTCCACCGACGCCGTTCGTCAAGCCGGCGAAGCGCAGGGAGTGCTCGCGTCCCAGCCTGTACTGATTGCCCGCCAAGGCGTCGATCTCGCGCACCGACAGATCGAAGTCGAAACGCACACCCTCGATCTTGCCGGCCGAAAACCATCTCAATTCGATGCGCGCGTCGCTGCGCTCACCCGGCTGCAGCGTGAACTTCGGATCGAATGTATTGCGCTGGATGGCCCCGATCCCTCGAACATCGCTGTTTCTCGCGGTATAGCGGTTGCCCTGCTCATCGACGGCGACGGCCGAATCCGAAACATATCCCAGGATCAGCGGTGCATTGCTCTTGTTTCGAAAGCTCAGGGTTGCGGTGATGATGCGGTAGTTGCCGTCCTTGCTCGTACGGAAATCCGCGAGCTCCGCGACGAAGGTCGAGGTTTCATTGCACAACGAACGGTTGTCGCAAGCCAGTGCCCGCGGCATCGCAACCACGAACAAGGCGAAGAGCACCAGGGTTCTAACAACGAAGACAGTCATGGTTTCGCCCCTTTGAAGAATATGTGCCGCATTCATTTCGCGAGCTCCACGCGACCGAGGAGTTGGCCCCCACGTGCACTGCGAATCTCATAGGACAGGACTTCGGTATTGATCACGCCGCCACGCGGCAGCGACTGAACGTCGACGATGCGGAGCAATGCATCGACCTTCGCATAGTCATAGGTGAGTCTGTCGCGGATGCTCTGCGCTTGGTCGGCAGGCACCGACCAACTCTGCGCATCGACCGCATTCGTGAACTTGACCTGGATGCGCTGATCGAGCGCCTTGAATTCGAACAGCGAGCTCGGCGCGAATGCACGAACCGTGAATTCCTGATACGCCGGATCGTAATCGGTCAAGTTGGCACTGAAGGACATGCGCAGCAGGCCGACATTCGCGACCGACTGCAGGCCGGCCGTCAGTTCGGCACGCACACGCTCGCGTTCGGCCGGCTTGTCTGCCGGACGCGCGACGAGCACGCGCGTGTCGCGCTCCACCCATTGCTCGATCGGCGGCGGAAGCTTGGCGAGGTCGTAATACAAGAAGACCATCGCGGCTGCATCCGGTTGGGCGAGCTCCGCGGTACGTCCAGCGAAATCGGCAGGCTGACTCCTATCCGTTCGCGACGAACGGTTCGTCGATGTGACCGTGGCAGCTGTCGTGGTTGAGTCCGGCGCTTCGCCGGCGCTCCCACCGCGAACGGACTCCGCGTCCTGACCGCACGCAGCAAGCGCCATCGCTACAGCACCTAGAACGATGTTGCGCATCACCACGTCCTCACAGCGTGGGGGCCGTCGCGTTGCGCGATGCGGCTTCGGTTTCCTTGGCACGGCGCTGCTCGTCGAGCTGAGCCAGACCGCGCTCCGTGTTGACGAGCGTCTCGTAACCGCCCGCATGATCGATCACGAAGACGGTCAGCTCTTCGATCAGATTCGGATTGTTCGCCGCCCGTTTCGGCGCTGCGGTCACGGCGGGGCCGCAATTCGGATTGAAGGTAAAGGCGAAGTCGATACCGCCGGGCGCTCTGCAGGCGTGGTACAGCGGTGAAGTCTCGACGATTCTTCGTCCACGCGGATCGTACGACCAGAAGAACCACTGGCCGTCTTCGCGGGTCGGCTCGCCGTACTTTTTCACGAGCGCCGCACGCACATTGTCGAAGGTCGGCAGCTTGCCGTCCTCGAAGCGCTCTACCCGTCCGGCGTTGATGACGCGTTCCTGGCCGGGCAGGCCCATGGTGCCGACATACCAGCGAGCGGTACCAGGTTCCGTGCCTTGCCGCCGTTGATTCGTCCCTGCGCCGATCGACTGGGCCTGCCACTCGCGCCTGTAGTCGCGCGCCGAACGTTGCACGTTCACCTTGGGTTGCGCGAAACCGGCGCTGAAGCCCTGTCGCACCGTCTGGCCGTAGGTCTGAATCTCGAAGCGTCGCGACGTCGGCCCGGTGATGAGCAGCTCGTGCGAGCACAGCACGACGTTCTCGGCTTCTTCGTAGGTCATACCGGGGAAGACGCCGACCACATCGACGACAGCGTCGATCTTGAGCGGCCGCGAGGCGACTTTCGCCGGGCACTTCACCTTGCCTCGCGCTTCCTTCGCGACTTCTTCGGCCGTCATGTCCCGTGGCTGATTCTTCGCCTGCTGGGACGAGCTACGCGTCCCCGCCGATGCCTGTTGCTTCGGCTCTTCCGAACCGCCGCAAGCCGCCAGCACGAAAGCGCAAAGCGTCGCTACGTAATGAAGCTTTCTCATGGTCACCTCAAGCTCTGGAATTCAGACTCACTTGGTCGGTACGGGCAGCAGCCGCAGGCCCATCGGGCCTTCCAAGCCGTTGTCGGTACGAACGAACACGACGGTGCCCTGCGGGGCCGTCACCAGGACGCGGTCTTTGTTGATCTCGTAGTTCCCTTGGACGGTGACGCCGAGCACCGAGATGTCCACGCGCCCGTCATCGTGGAAATCGTAGGACGTGACACCTGCGGGATCGGAATACGTGCCCCGCAACCCATCGCTACACGCCGACACCAACACCGCACTCGACAGCACGAGCCAGAATCGAATCGTTTTCACGGCTTACTTGCGCCCTTGGTCGCGCCAGATCGCGCGTGGGGGAATCTGCGTCGAAAGACGTTCTGTCGCATCGACAGAAACGGGTAGTTAGCGCCAGTTATTGGGGGTTAAGATTCCGGCACGACGAAAAGAGCGTTCTCATGCCAGATCCGGAGGTACGAGTGCGGCGCCGAGGGGTACGAGCGTCGCGCCAGAAACTGACGAAGGCGTTGACAGACGCGGGACTGAAGACTCAGGCCGCTCTCGCAGAGCGGATCGCGGACCTCGAGGGCTTGAGCGCCGCTCCCAAGGACATCGTCAATCGCGTCTTTCGAGAGCAACCGGTCGATGCGGCGACGCTCGAGCGCATCGCCCGCGCGCTCGGTGTCGAGGCGTACACGCTGTACCTGACGAGTCAGGACACGCCGCAGAGCGGCCAGGAGAACGCAGCCGATTCGACCGCAGCCATCGGATCCACGGGCGACGACGATTTCGAGGAACACGAGCCGGGGGCAGCGACGTCCTCGCGCGGGCGGCTGCGCTGGATCGGCATAGCGGCCGCGGCGATCGCCTGTTTAGCGGCTTCCGGGATATGGTTGGTGTTGCGGCCGGCATCGCAGCCGACCGCCTCAGCGCCCGCACCGCTGGTCCCGAAGTTCGGTCGTTTTCGCGTTGCCGTCTCTGCCTTTGCCGGCGACGACGACGGCAAGCTTGCCGTCGCGGTTCGCGAACGATTGGAAAAAACGCTGGGCGTCGCATCTGCGGGGCTGCCGCTCATCACCGATACGACCGACCGTGCCGAAATTGCAGCGCGATTTCGCACCGATCTCGTGCTCGACGGCGAATTGAAACGTGTCGGCCAATGGATCGGTGTGCGCGCGTTTGCCTACGTCGAATCGCGCGGACGACGCGAACAAATCTGGGCGGAATCATTTCCCGCCAGCAGCTTCGAACGGGTCCTCCCTAGTGCCGCCAATCGAATCACCGCAGCGGTTCACCGATTGCTCGGACTACCCGAGGGAGACAGCCGCATCCCACCGCACTTTCCGCTCGCCCCCGTACAAGACGAATATCTGGACGGAAAGCTGTTCCTGGACCGTGCTCCTAATGAGCTCAATTTGCGGCGCGCGCAAGGCAGTTTCGCCTCAGCGGCGCGACAGGACCCGAACTATGCCGAGGCGCACGCCGGATTGTGCGTCGTCGCCTTGGATGCCGTGTGGATCGGAAGCGAGCAGCGCCAACTGGCGGATGCCGAACGGTCCTGTTCGCGAGCCGTGCAGCTCGCACCGGACAATCCGGGCGTGATGCGCGCTCGAGCATACTTAATGCTTCGTTCGGGCCGGGCCGATGAAGCGATCTCGCTGTATGAGCGACTCGTGGCGCAAGAGCCCGACGACATGGAATCCGTGCTCGGACTGGCAGGCGCGCTCTTCGGCAACTATCAACGGACAGGGGAGGCACGTTGGCGCGAGCCGGCGCTCGAAACAGCGAGACGTGCCGCCGCTCTGACGCCGGATTTCTGGAAACCGTACCTTTGGCTCGGCGTCTACGAGCACGCTGCAGGTTCCGTGGACCGCGCAATCGATGCTTTCGCACGCGCCGCCGAGCTCGATCCCGGCAACGAGTACGTCGTCGCAAATTTGGGAACGATGTACTTCTGTCGCGGAAACTTCACGCAAGCACGCGACTTGTATCTACGCGCGCAACAAGTCGCTCCGGCCGGTTACGCGGGCACCGAGATGCTCGGCATGTTGTATTACTTCCTCGGCGACTTCAGTGAATCGGCGCGGCTGAGACGGGCAGCGATCGAGATAGCACGCGGAGCCGGCGAAGCGGAAATCCATCAAATGTGGGGCGCGCTGGCCGACTCTTTGCGGCAAAACGGCGAGACCGAACGCGCCATCGACGCTTATCGACGTGCGCTCGAAATCATCGAACGCGATTTTCTCATGGGCAACGCGACGACTGGCGACAAAGCTTCGCGTACTTATTACTACCACCAACTGATCGCGCTCGATCGACAACCCTTGCCTGCGGCGATAGAAGCATCCATGGAGCGCGATCTAGAAGACGCGCTGCGATCAACGACCGAGTCCTACGCGCTATTGCGCCTCGCGCAGACTGCTCTCTTGCGCAACAACCTGACGCAAGCGCGCGCCGCGCTCGCGAAGGCGACTGAGCGATGCGAGTGTTATCGGAGTTATCCGGATTTGAAGGCGATCGCAGAGTAAGAGGGGCTCTGGGCTCTGGGCTCTGGGCTCTGGCAAGAGTGGAGCGCCGAAGGCGCGCCTGATTCCACTCCCCTGCGCGGCGGGGAGAGCCCGGAGGAGCAAGGCCTTCACGCAATCGACAGAGATCGATGCTACTTCGATCTGAGGCCCGCTTTGTGCGCCTCTTACCAGAGCCCAGTGCCCAGCGCCCTTCTTACTGTTGCCTGTCGCCTGAAAAAAGAAAGCCCCGCTTTCGCGGGGCTTTCTGCAGGCTCGCTGCTTCGGGCTTTGGTCGTTGACCAGTCACCCGCTGCCAGAGCGTTACATATCCATTCCGCCCATGCCGCCCATGCCAGGACCATGGGCATGCTCGGACTCTTCCTTCGGAGCTTCGGCGATCATGACCTCGGTCGTCAGGAGCAGGCCGGCGACGGAAGCTGCGTTCTGCAGCGCCAGACGCGTGACCTTCGTCGGATCGAGGATGCCGAGCTCGAGCATGTCGCCATACTCGCCGGTGGCAGCGTTGTAGCCGAACGTGCCCTTGCCTTCCTTCACTTTCGCGAGGACGACAGCGGCATCTTCACCGGCGTTCGTGACGATCTGACGCAGCGGCTCTTCGATCGCGCGAGCGAGGATGCGGATACCGTAGGTCTGATCCTCGTTCTTGCCTTCCAGCTTCTCGACAGCCTTCTGGGCGCGAATGAGCGCAACACCGCCGCCCGGAACCACGCCTTCTTCGACGGCCGCACGGGTCGCATGCAGCGCGTCCTCGACGCGGGCCTTCTTCTCCTTCATTTCGACTTCGGTCGCAGCACCGACCTTGATCACGGCCACGCCACCGGAGAGCTTCGCAACGCGCTCCTGCAGCTTCTCCTTGTCGTAGTCGGAGGTCGCATCTTCGATCTGCTTGCGGATCTGCTCGACGCGAGCCTTGATGTCGGCAGCCTTGCCCTTGCCGTCGATGATCGTCGTGTTCTCCTTCTCGACGACGACCTTCTTGGCCTCACCGAGATCGTTCAAAGAAGCCTTCTCGAGCGAGAGGCCGACTTCGTCGGAAATCACCACACCGCCCGTCAGCACGGCGATGTCTTGCAGCATCGCCTTGCGGCGATCGCCGAAGCCCGGCGCCTTCACGGCAGCAACCTTCACGATGCCACGGATCGTGTTCACGACGAGCGTTGCGAGCGCTTCGCCTTCGACGTCTTCCGCGATGATCAGCAGCGGACGGCCGGCCTTCGCGATGCTCTCGAGCAGCGGGAGCATTTCGCGGACGTTCGAGATCTTCTTCTCGTACAGGAGGATGTACGGATTCTCGAGCTCGGCGGTCTGGTTCTGCTGGTTGTTGATGAAGTACGGCGAGAGATAGCCGCGGTCGAACTGCATACCCTCGACGACCTCGAGCTCGTTCTGCAGACCCGAGCCTTCCTCGACCGTGATCACGCCTTCCTTACCGACCTTTTCCATCGCGTCGGCAATCGTCTTGCCGATCGACTCGTCGGAGTTCGCCGAGATCGTGCCGACTTGCGCGATCGCCTTCTGATCCTTGCAGGGCTTGGAGAGCTTCTTCAGCTCTTCGACAGCAGCAGCAACGGCTTGGTCGATACCGCGCTTGAGGTCCATCGGGTTCGCACCGGCTGCGACAGCCTTCAAGCCTTCGCGAACGATCGCTTGAGCGAGCACCGTCGCCGTCGTCGTACCGTCACCGGCTTCGTCAGAGGTGTTGGAAGCGACTTCCTTCACCATCTGCGCGCCCATGTTCTCGAACTTGTCCTTGAGCTCGATCTCCTTCGCGACCGACACACCGTCCTTCGTCACCGTCGGGGCGCCGAAGCTCTTCTCGAGCACCGCATTGCGGCCTTTGGGACCGAGCGTCACCTTGACGGCATTCGCAAGGATGTTGACGCCTTTGAGCATCCGGGCGCGGGCGTCATCGCTGAAACGTACGTCTTTAGCTGCCATGTGAGTTCAACCTCTAAACAGGAATTCAGTGCGTGAAAGGAAGCGGGATTACTTCTCGATGACGGCCATCACGTCTTCTTCGCGCATGACGAGGAGCTCCTCGCCATCGACCTTCACTTCGGTACCGGCGTATTTGCCGAAGAGGACGTGGTCACCCACCTTCACATCGAGCGGACGCACCTCGCCGTTCTCGAGGATCTTGCCCTTGCCGACGGCGATGACTTTGCCCTTGATGGGCTTCTCGGTTGCCGTATCGGGGATCACGATGCCGCCCGGGGACGTACGCTCCTCCTCGAGGCGCTTGATGATCACGCGATCGTGCAACGGACGAATTTTCAGTTTGTCAGCCATAGCTCAAACCTCGATTTGAAGACCGGTGTGGAGTGATTGATAGATTTCGCGGGGTGCGGCCTTGGGAGATCGCCACGCATCCTGCTTGCTGGCTTGCGGAACGGTCCCGGCAGTCTGTTAGCACTCACCCCAAGCGGGTGCTAATAATAGGCGGGGACTGGGTTATTTCAAGGGAAATATTCGTTGCGATTCGGTGACATGCTGCGGTCGCGCCGGCTATGCTCGCGGCCCGGCTTCGATGAGCTAAGTCCATGAGCGAGCAAGCGATTATCGCGTTTTCGACCTGTCCGGACGAAGCGGTCGCACAGCGCATCTCACATGCACTGGTGACCGAGCGGCTGGCGGCCTGCGTCAACCGGGTTTCCGGAGTTCGCTCGTCTTACACATGGAACGGCGCGATGCAGGATGACAGCGAGATTCTGTTAATCATCAAGTCCACCGAGACCCAGGTCGCGAATTTGGAGCGGCGGCTCAAGGAATTGCACCCCTACGAGTTGCCAGAATTCGTGGTCATGCGTGTCGAGGGCGGGAACGAACCGTATCTCGAGTGGATCAGACGGAACGTGGGTTCCAAGGGCGATTGAGCATGAGATTTCCGCAAGGGTTGTTGGTGATTCGACTGCTCGTCGCAACGCTGGTCCTGGCGCTCTCGAGCATTCGTGCGGTTGCCAATGACGATTTCCTGCCGCCGGAGCAGGCTTACAAGTACTCGGCGCGTATCGAGAACGATCGGCTGATCGTCACCTGGAAGATCGAGAAAGGCTATTACCTGTATCGCAACAAGCTGGGGATTGCGCTTGGGCAGGAAGTCGCCGGCGTTACCCTCGGCTCTCCTGCTTGGCCCAAGGGAGAGATCCACAAGGACGAGTTCTTCGGCGAACAGGAAATCTATCGCGGGACGACCGACATTTCGGTGCCGATCAGTTTCCAAGCTGCGCGGCCTGCCGAGCTGCCGATCGAGCTCAAGCTGCAGGGGTGCGCCGATGCTGGTTTGTGCTACCCGCCACTGAAATGGACCACCCAGGTGCGCGTTCCCGCTGCCGGCGGCGGCCCGCTGAGCAGCTTGCGCTCGCTCTTCGGCTCGAGCGCGAGATCGAGCTCTGCGCCGGGCAACGATCTGCTTCCGCCGGATGAGGCATTCCGATTCGGCGCAGCGATGGAGCGTCCCGATTCCATCGCGCTCACCTGGATCATCGCCGACGGGTACTACCTTTATAAGAACAGCATTCAGGTCTCGACCGATTCGCCGATCGTACAACTCGGCAGTCCGCAGCTCCCGCAAGGCGAGCCAAAAAACGATGAGTATTTCGGCGACACGGAGGTGTACTACCAATTCGCGGAAGGCAGCGTCCCGGTTGCGCGCGCCGCAGGAACGCAAGGCACGCTGAATCTGACAGTGACGTATCAGGGATGCGCAGAGAAAGGGTTCTGCTACAACCCGATCACTAAACAAGTTGCACTCGAGCTGCCGCCGACCGATGTCGCTACGACATTGCCGGCAGACACCGCAAAGCCCGCCAACGCAGCAGCCTCAGGTCAGCCGCCCGTTGCCGAACAAGACCGCCTTGCCGCCGCGCTGCAAGGCGACAACCTCGTTTACGCATTGCTGCTGTTCTTCGGCGCCGGCGTATTGCTCTCGCTGACGCCCTGCGTGCTGCCGATGATTCCGATTCTCTCCGGCATCATCGTCGGTCAAGGCGAGAACGTCACGCGCGCGCGCAGCTTCTCGCTCGCCTTTACTTACGTGCAGGGCATGGCACTCACGTACGCCGCGGCGGGTGCGATCTTCGTGCTCGCGTTCAAGCAAGCGCCGCAGGCTTTCTTCCAGCAGCCGTGGATCATCGCGTTGATGGTCGCGCTGTTCGTCGCGCTCGCGTTGGCGATGTTCGGCGTCTACACGCTGCAATTGCCGAGCTCGCTGCAGACTCGCATCACGAGCGTCAGCAATCGTCAGAAGGCTGGTACGTTCGTCGGCACATTCGTCATGGGTGCGTTGTCGGCGCTCGTCGTCACCGCTTGCGTCGCTCCTGCCATCATCGCCGCGCTGTCGGTCATCAGTCAGAGCAAGCAAGTGCTTCGCGGCGCTGCAGCGCTCTACGCAACCGGCTTGGGTATGGGCGTGCCGCTCTTGATCGTCGGCGCGTCGGCGGGCTCACTGTTGCCGAGAGTCGGTCCGTGGATGGACGCCGTGAAGCAATTGTTCGGCGTGCTGTTCCTGGGAGTTGCGATTTACCTTTCGCAACCGCTCGTTCCCGACGGCCTCACGATGCTGCTCTGGTCGGCGCTGGCCGTGATGTCGGGCCTCTGGATTTTCTCCCTCAAGAAGCGCGACGGCTCGCCGGCCATCGCACCGGTCCGCGGCGCGGGTCTGCTCGCGATCGTTTACGGAATCTTGCTTTTGATCGGCGCTGCCTCGGGCAGCCGCGATCCGCTTCAGCCGCTCGATCGTTTGGCCGTCGGCGCGCGCAACGAAACGGGCACGCAAACCGAGCACGGCCTTGCGTTCGTGCGTATCAAAACAGTCGAGGATCTCGAGCGTGCTCTCGCTTCGGCACAAGCAGCGCAAAAGCCGACCATGCTCGACTTTTACGCGGACTGGTGCGTCTCCTGCAAAGAAATGGAGAAATACACATTCACCGATCCGCAGGTGCAGGCAGTCCTCGCCGGCGCCGTGCTGCTGCAAGCGGATGTCACGGCGAACGACGAAGCCGATCAAGAATTGCTCAAACGTTTTGGCGTCTTCGGACCGCCGACGATTGCGTTCTTCGGGCCCGACGGCATCGAACGGAAGAATTTCCGCCTCGTCGGTTTCTCGCCAGCCGAGAAGTTCCGCGAGCATGTCGCGGCGGCCTTCGGATCGAGCTGAATGGGGCGGCCTTGCTGGCGGCGCTCCGGATTCCCTCCGAACGCGTAAGGTCGACTAAGATGCGCGTCCACGCGACAACACCGGACCGAATCTCATGAAGGCGTTGACTTACATCCTCGTCGCACTCGCTGCTGGCGCTGCTGGCTTCGCCATCTACCGCTTCGGGATCGAACCGGCAGCCCTTTCGCAGCCAGACGAGAGCACGAGCCAGACCGTCTCGGTCCCGGTCCAGCCGACGCCGATACCGACACGCTCGGCCCCGGAGGTCCTGCCGGATTTCACACTGGCGGACCTTGAAGGTCAGCCGCGCTCGATCCGAAGCTGGCCCGGCAAATCCATGATCGTGAATTTCTGGGCGACCTGGTGTGCGCCGTGCCGACGCGAGATTCCGTTGCTGAACGAGCTGCAGAAGCTGCATGGCGACGAGGGCTTCCAAGTCGTGGGCGTGGCCGTGGACGTCCGCGAGGAAGTGCTCCAGTTCGCCAAGGACATCGGGATCGAGTATCCCGTCATCATGGGCGAACAGGATGGACTCGAAGCTGCCGGCAAGTTCGGGCTCGTCTCGATCGGCTTCCCGTTCACGGTGTTCACCGACAACCAGCACCGCATCGTGCTGACCCACCTGGGCGAGCTGCACAAGCCGCAAGCCGACGTGATCATGAGCATCGTCGCCCGCGTGAACAGCGGCGAGATCACCCCCTCCGCCGCCCGCTCTATGGCTGCCGCGCAACTAGAGCAGCTCGATATCCCAGAGGCGTAAATCTCGGAAAATTGCGGTCGAGCCGTGCAGTGCACGGCCGATCGTCGCATTCGCGCATCAGAAAGCGTTCCGGCTCGGCAGCGATCCGGAACGCAAACATCGCCAAAAATCCCGAAAACTGGTACAACTTGCGGCCTTCTGCGCCCAATTGGCGCGACCCGAACGAAACCGATGGCTCACCTACTGCTGCTGAACGGCCCGAATCTGAATCTGCTGGGCACGCGGGAGCCTGGAGTCTATGGCTCGGTGACCCTGGAACAGATCGTCGCACGGCTCTCGCATTTGGCGGCGGAGCTTGGACACCATTTGTCCTCGTTCCAGAGCAATTCCGAGGCGGAGCTGATCCAACGCATCCACGAAGCGCCGGCGACGCACGTGGCCTTCATCCTGTTCAATCCCGCTGCGTTCACGCACACCAGCGTCGCGCTGCGGGATGCGCTGCTCGCAGTGAAGATTCCGTTCATCGAGATCCATTTGAGCAACGTGCACGCGCGGGAGCCGTTCCGGCATCACTCTTACTTTTCCGACGTTGCGGTCGGCACCATCACCGGCCTCGGGGCGATCGGCTATGAGTTAGCCTTGCGCGCGGCCGCGCATCACCTCTCGATCGCCCGCAAGTAAATTAGAAAAGAACGACTGGAGATTGCATGGACATTCGCAAGGTAAAGAAACTCATCGAGCTGCTCGAAGAATCCGGCATTGCCGAGATCGAGATCAGCGAGGGCGAGGAGTCGGTGCGCATCAGCCGCTATCCGACCGGCGGTGCGGCCGCGCCCGTCGTGCACTACGCACAAGCGCCCGCTCCCGCTGCTGCGCCTGCGGCGCCGGCAGCGACCGCTGCAAGCGCGCCGACGGCAGAAGCCGCACCGGCTGCACCGGCACACAAGCCCGATCACACCGTGACCGCACCGATGGTCGGAACGTTCTATGCCGCTCCCGCGCCCGGCGCGAAGCCGTTCGTGGAGCTCGGCAGCGAAGTCAACATCGGAGACACGCTCTGCATCATCGAAGCCATGAAGATGATGAATCAGATCGAATCCGACAAAGCCGGTCGCGTCACTGCGATCCTCGTCAAGAACGGCGATCCGGTCGAATTCGGGCAGCCGTTGTTCATCATCGAATGAAGACTCGGGGCTTGGGGCGCGGGGCTCGGGTCAGAACCCGATCCGCACGCTCGCTTTAACCCAAGCCCCACGCCTCAAGCCCTCAGGGCCCTAAGGAACATGCTAGAAAAAGTCGTCATTGCGAATCGCGGCGAGATCGCGTTGCGCATTCTGCGCGCGTGCCGCGAGCTAGGAATCAAGACGGTCGCCGTCCATTCGACGGCCGACTTCAATCAGAAGCACGTGCTGCTCGCCGACGAGTCGGTCTGCATCGGGCCGCCGCCGTCGAAGGACAGCTATCTCAACATGCCGGCCATCATCAGCGCCGCGGAAGTCACCGACTCGGTGGCGATTCATCCCGGCTACGGCTTCTTGTCCGAGAACGCCGATTTCGCCGAGCGCGTCGAGAAGAGCGGCTTCATTTTCATCGGTCCGAAGCCCGAAACGATTCGTCTGATGGGCGACAAGGTGTCGGCCATCAAAGTGATGAAGGCAGCAGGCGTACCTTGCGTGCCCGGCTCGGACGGGCCGCTCGGCAGCGATCCCGAAGAAAACAAGCGCATTGCACGCCAACTCGGCTATCCCGTCATCATCAAGGCTGCGGGAGGCGGCGGCGGACGCGGCATGCGCGTCGTTCACAGCGAAGCGACGCTGCAGAACGCCATCAATGTCACGCAGGCCGAAGCGATGGCGGCTTTCGGCAATCCCGAGGTGTACATGGAGAAGTTCCTCGAGCGGCCGCGCCACATCGAAATCCAAGTGCTCGCGGACAACTACGGGAACGTCATCCACCTGGGCGAACGCGATTGCTCGCTGCAGCGCCGCCACCAGAAGGTGATCGAAGAAGCCCCGGCACCGGGCATCACGCCGAAACAGCGCAAGATGATCGGCGAGCGCTGCGTCGCTGCGTGCCGCGAAGTCGGCTACCGCGGCGCCGGCACTCTCGAGTTCCTGTACCAGGACGGCGAGTTCTATTTCATCGAAATGAACACGCGCATCCAGGTCGAGCACCCGGTCACCGAACAGGTCACCGGCATCGATCTGGTCAAAGCGCAATTGCGCATTGCCGGCGGCGAGCGCCTGCCATGGTCGCAGAACGATATTCAGGTCCGCGGCCATGCAATCGAATGCCGAATCAATGCCGAGGACCCCAAAGGCTTCGTCCCCTCACCGGGCACAGTGAAGCTGTTCCATGCTCCAGGTGGCCCGGGCATTCGCGTCGACAGCCATCTCTACAGCGGCTACACCGTCCCGCCGTACTACGACTCGATGATCGGCAAGGTCATTGCGTACGGCGAAGATCGTGATACGGCGATCGCACGCATGAAGAACGCGTTGTCGGAAATGGTGATCGAAGGCATCAAGACGAACATTCCGCTGCACCAGGAAATCTTCAATCACGCGGCATTCAAAGCGGGCGGGTTGGACATCCATTACCTGGAGCGCCGTCTGGGCATCAAATAACGCGCTCCCGCGGCGATCTGCGCGAACCGGGCGACCCGCGCACGCAGATCGCTCGAGCGCAGGATCGAAACCATGCCGTTTCTTCAACTGACTGCGTCGATCGGCTCGGCCGATCCCGAGCCGTTCGAAGAAGCGCTGCTGGCCGCCGGCGCAACCTCCATCACTTTGGAGGACGCCGCGGACGATCCCGTGCTCGAGCCAGCGCCGGGCACGACGCCGCTGTGGCCTACGGTGCGTATCAAAGCCTTGTTCGATGGGGATAGCGATCGCGACGAGATCCTACTGACGCTCGCACAGCATCTTTCGCCTCCGCTGCCTCCGCTTGCCTTCGAGCACATTGCCGATCGTGCCTGGGAGCGCGAATGGCTCAAGGATTTCCGTCCGATGCGTTTCGGACGGCGCCTGTGGGTCTGTCCTGCGGGGATGCGCCCGGCTTCGGAAGATCTTTCCGAGGACGCGGTGTGCCTCGATTTGGATCCCGGCCTTGCTTTCGGCACCGGCACACATCCCACGACCGCGTTGTGCCTCGAGTGGCTCGACGGCGCGCAGCTCGGCGGCAAGACCGTGATCGATTACGGATGCGGAAGCGGCGTGCTCGCGATTGCGGCCTTGAGGCTCGGCGCCAAGTCGGCCGTCGGCGTCGATCTCGACCCTCAGGCCATCATCGCAACAACCGAGAACGCGCAGCGCAACGGCGTTGACGATCGCCTGCAAACCTTCACCGTCGAAGACTTCTTGCAGCCCGCCCCATCGGATATCGTTCTCGCAAACATTCTGGCCGAGCCACTCGAACAACTAGCATCGCGGCTCGCTGCGCTCGTCGTTCCGGGCGGCGCGATCGTTCTGTCGGGCATCTTGACCGATCAGGCAGCGCGTCTAGTCAGCGTGTACGGCGCGTGGTTTGATATGGACCCGATCGTAACGCGCGAAGATTGGGCGCGGCTCAGCGGAACCAAGCGCCGGTAGCTCCATTGCTCACTCAATGCCCTAACTGCGAAACGATGTTCCGGGTCACCGCAGAAATCCTGCGCGTGGCCGACGGACAAGTGCGCTGCGGAAGGTGTCACACGCAGTTCGACGCACTCGAGCGACTCCTGGAAGAGGGCGATCCGAACGCCGCGGAATCCGGACGCTTCTTGCAAACGCCGAACGGCTTGATGCCACAGTTTCAACCGCCGCGAGCGGAGAAGATCGTTCTCGAGGGCGACCGCGCGCAACCCGTATCCGATGAACCGACGCACGCTGAATCCGAAGACGATGCGGACGCTGTCGAGCATTGGACCGACGTCGACCCAGACGAGGACACAGTCGACGTCACTGAAATATCCGTCGCAGAGGAACGATTCTCGGCGAGCAGTGAGAGCGATGAGGAAACGATCGACGAAGAACCTCAACCTCGGCGCCCGACTCGCGCGCCTCTAGGCGCACGGCTTGTTCCAAAGCCGACGGTTTCAGACGAGGAAGAAGAAGACGAGATCTCCGATTTGGTCTTGCGGCGCAAGACCTCGACACCGCTCGTCTGGAAGCTTCTCGTATTACCCCTCGCATTGCTGCTGATTGCACAAGTCGTGCATCACCATCGTTCGGAGCTTGCACGGCACCCGCGCTTGGGCGCACCGCTGATGGAGATCTATCGGAAGCTCGGCCTGCAGCTGACGCCGGAATGGGATCTGCATGCTTACGGCATCAAACAATGGGGCGTCGGGATGGACCCGGCCTCGCCTGGCACGCTGATCGTCCGCGCCAGCATCACGAACAACGCGGCGTTCGCGCAGCCCTACCCTTTGCTCAAGCTGGTGCTCGAAGATCGCTGGGGCGATCAAGTACGCGCGCGCGAATTCGAGCCGAGCGAATACCTCGATCCGAGCATTGCACCGGATCGCCTCCTCGCGCCCGCGCAGCAAGCGAACGCAACGATCTCCATCGTCGATCCCGGTCCCGATGCAGAGGGCTTTCGCTTCGATGTATGCCTGCGCGGACGCGCAGGACCGGTTTGCGCAGCAGATCTGCCGAGCGCCCGCTGATTCCAGACTGAAGGCTGAAGACTGTAGGCTGAAGGTAGAGCGCGCGTTCGCGCGGGTTTTTTGACCCAAGCCCCGCGCCCTGTAACCTGTTGCCTGTAGCCTGTAGTCTTCTCTCAAATGCTCCGCATCGGCCCCTACATCCTCGACAACAACCTCGCGCTCGCGCCGATGGCGGGAGTCACCGACTTGCCGTTTCGGCGCTTGTGCCGAAGCATGGGTGCGGGAATTGCCGCGGGGGAAATGCTCACGAGCGATGTGCGCTTGTGGCACACGGAAAAATCGCGGCGGAGAATGGACCATAGCGGCGAGCCGGAGCCGTGCATCGTGCAGATTGCCGGCGCCGATCCCGCGATGATGGCGCAGGCCGCGCAGCTCAACGTGGATGCAGGTGCGCAAATCATCGATATCAACATGGGCTGCCCGGCGAAAAAGGTATGCAATCGCGCGGCGGGCTCTGCGCTACTGCGAGACGAAACTCTCGTACGTCAAATCCTCGAGGCCGTTGTCAAGGCCGTACCAGTACCCGTAACCCTGAAAATGCGCACAGGGTGGGACCCCGCAAATCGCAATGCCGTGCGTATTGCCCGAATGGCCGAAGACATCGGCATCCAAGCGCTTGCCATTCACGGGCGCACGCGCGCTTGCAAGTTCGAAGGCGAAGCGGAATACGAAACGATCCGCGCCGTGAAACGAGCAGTTTCGATTCCGATTTTCGCTAATGGCGACATCGACTCACCGCGCAAAGCGAAGTGGGTGCTTGAACAAACGGGCGCAGATGGCGTGATGATCGGACGCAGCGCACAAGGCCGCCCATGGATCTTCCGGGAAATTGCCGCGTACCTGGAGAGCGGCGTCGAGCCTCCCGCCCCTTCCATCGCAGAAGTCCGTGATATCATGCTCGCTCATTTGCGCGATCTGCATGCTTTCTACGGGGAAGAAGCTGGAGTCAGGATCGCGCGCAAGCACATCGATTGGTATGCGAAGGGTCAAGCGTCCGGCCATGCTCTTCGTCATGCCATGATGCAGGCGACCGACGCACGAACGCAGCTCGAGCTCGCAGGCGAATACTTCGATGCGCTCGCGGCTGCCGACGCCAAGTCGCTGTCGAACGCTGCTTGATTCCCCGTGACGTGCGGCGCAGCGGCTGCCGCTGCTTGACGATGAATTTGGCGGAGAGCCCATGGCGACGAAGAAAAGAACTAGAGCTCGAAGAGAGCCGATTTCACGACCTTCCACGCGCGCCGTGCCGTTGCGCGCGTTGTGCGCCGAAGCGCTCGACTCCTATTTCGCAGCCTTGAACGGCCACAAGCCCGCGCAGCTCTACGAGCTCGTGCTGCGCGAGGTCGAAGAGCCGCTGTTCAAGGCCGTGCTCGATTACGCCGAAGGCAATCAAAGCCGTGCCGCGGACATCCTCGGCATCAACCGAGGCACGTTGCGCAAGAAACTCAAAACATACGGGCTCGTGCAGTGACGTGAGCCGTTGCTGAAGCGACGGGCGCGAGTCTGCCTCGATGCACGATCTGCCGAATCCTCCAATTGCTGCCGTAACGACCATGTCAATCCGCCGCGCCCTCTTGAGCGTTTCCAACAAAGACGGTCTCGTCGAATTCGCCAAAGCTTTGCACGAGCAAGGCGTTGCCATTCTCTCCACAGGAGGCACCGCGACGCTGCTCGAAAAGAACGGCATCCCGGTGACTCAGGTGTCGGCGCACACCGGCTTTCCGGAAATCATGGACGGTCGCGTAAAGACGCTGCATCCGAAGATTCATGGCGGATTGCTCGGGCGTCGTGGCGTCGACGAAGCGGTGATGCAGCAGCACGGTATCGAGCCGATCGATTTGCTCGTCGTGAATCTATATCCATTCGCCGCCACGATCGCGAAGCCGGATTGCACGTACGAGGACGCGATCGAGAACATCGACATCGGCGGACCGGCCATGGTCCGCGCAGCTGCGAAGAATCACGACCGCGTGACCGTCGTCGTCGATCCGGCGGACTATTCGAGCGTGCTCGATGAAATGCGCAAGAACGGCGGTGCGGTTTCGCTCGAGCGTCGCAAACAACTCGCCGCGAAAGCATTCGCCCACACGGCGAGCTACGACTCCGCGGTTGCAAGCTATCTCGGCCGGGTAACGCAAGGCGCCGAAGCCGAATTTCCGGAATCGCTCTCCGTGCATTTCCGTAAACGTCTCGATCTGCGCTACGGCGAGAACCCGCATCAAACAGCCGCGTTCTACACCGTGCCCAATTCGCCGGGCGCGAGCATCGGCACCGCACAACAACTGCAAGGCAAGGCGCTGTCGTACAACAACGTTGCCGACGGCGACACCGCGTTCGAATGCGTGCGTCAGTTCGCCGAGCCCGCATGCGTCATCGTCAAGCACGCAAACCCGTGCGGTGTAGCTGTGGCGAAGAACATCCTCGGTGCGTACGACCGCGCCTACAGCACCGACAAGACGTCCGCGTTCGGCGGCATCATCGCGTTCAATCGACCGCTGACAGCAACTGTTGCGCGCGCCATTCTCGACCGACAGTTCGTCGAGCTCATCATCGCGCCGCAAGTCGAACCCGAAGCGCTGGAAGTGTGCGCAGCGAAACAGAACGTGCGCGTTCTTGCGACTGGCTCCCTCAATCCCACGAACATTCGCCACGAATATCGCAGCGTCAACGGCGGGCTGCTCGTGCAATCGCGCGACGAAGGCATGGTATCGCTGGCGGATCTGAAGGTCGTTACCAAACGTCAGCCAACTCAGGCCGAGCTCGACGATTTGTTGTTCGCATGGCAGGTGTGCAAGTTCGTGAAATCGAACGCGATCGTCTATGCGAAAGATCGGATGACGATCGGCGTCGGCGCAGGCCAGATGAGCCGCGTCGTCTCTTCCCGCATCGCGGCGATGAAGGCGAAAGACGAAGGTTTCACCGTACAAGGTTCGGTGATGGCCTCGGACGCGTTCTTCCCGTTCCGCGACGGCCTCGATGTCGCCGCCGAGTACGGTATCAGCGCCGTGATTCAACCCGGCGGCTCGATGCGCGATCAGGAAGTCATCGACGCCGCGAACGAGCACGGCATGGCGATGGTGTTTACAGGGATGAGGCATTTCCGTCATTGATTCGGTTGGCGCTGCCAATCGAATCAATGACAGGCTGTAGACTGTAGGCTCTAGGCTGTAGTGAGAGTGCGAGCCGGCGTCTCTGCCTGAATTTCGTCGTCTGCGAGAAAGTCACTGTGAAGCCACACGTTCGAACGCTTTCTTTCTACCTGCAGCCTACAGCCTACAGCCCACAGCCTAACCGGAGCGCGGCATGAAAGTGCTCGTCATCGGTTCCGGCGGTCGCGAGCACGCACTCGCGTGGAAGGCGGCTCAATCGCCGCGCGTCGAACACGTCTTCGTTGCGCCGGGTAACGCCGGTACGGCGCGCGAGCCGCGAGTGTCGAACGTCGACATCGCTGCCGAAAACATTCCTGCACTCGTCGAGTTCGCGCAGCGCGAGAAGATCGAGCTGACGATCGTTGGCCCCGAAGCACCGCTCGTGCTCGGCATAGCCGATGCATTCCAAGCCGCCAATCTTCGATGCTTCGGACCGAGCAAAGCCGCGGCGCGGCTCGAAGGCTCGAAGGCGTTCACGAAAGATTTCTTGAAGCGGCACGGCATTCCGACTGCCGCGTACGCAACGTTCACGAAAGCATCGTTCGATCCCGATTGGGTACGCAAACAGCGTGCCCCGCTCGTGGTAAAAGCGGACGGCCTGGCTGCCGGCAAAGGCGTCGTCATTTGCGAAACGACCGAAGAAGCGATTCGCTGCGCGCAAGCCATGTTCGACGGACAGTTCGGATCGGCTGGCGAGACGATCGTCATCGAAGAGTTCCTGCAAGGCGAAGAAGCGAGCTTCATTGCCATCGTTTCGGGCGAGCAGATCCTGCCGCTTGCAACTTCGCAGGATCACAAACGCCGCGACGATGCGGACAAGGGACCGAATACCGGCGGAATGGGTGCGTACTCGCCTGCACCGGTCGTCACCGACCAAATTCACGCACGCATCATGCGTGAAGTGATGGAGCCGACGGTGCGCGGGCTCGCAGCCGATGGCGTGTCGTATCTCGGCTTTCTATATGCGGGGCTGATGATCGCACCCGACGGCACGCCGAACGTGCTCGAGTTCAATTGTCGTTTCGGCGATCCAGAAACGCAGCCGATCATGATGCGGCTGCAATCGGATCTGGTCGATCTCTGCGAAGCCGCCATCGACAACCGCTTGCAAGACGTCGACGCACGCTGGGATCCGCGAGCGGCGCTCGGCGTCGTGCTCGCAGCCGCCGGCTATCCGGAGTCCGTGCGCAAAGGCGATCCGATCTCGGGCCTGGACGATGCAGCGCAATTGCCTGGGAAAGTCTTCCACGCCGGCACGAAGCTCGCCGGCGAACAGGTCGTAACGAACGGCGGCAGAGTGCTGTGTGCCGTCGGGCTCGGCGATTCCGTGCGCGAGGCGCAACGTGCAGCGTATCGGCTCGCCGAAGCGATCACGTGGCCCGGCATTCACTATCGCCGCGACATCGGCTA
Source organism: uncultured Sinobacteraceae bacterium (assembly GCA_937902995.1). Taxonomy (GTDB): domain Bacteria; phylum Pseudomonadota; class Gammaproteobacteria; order Steroidobacterales; family Steroidobacteraceae; genus Steroidobacter. The sequence continues at coordinate 106,930 of CALEKY010000062.1, read as the reverse complement.
TCGCGCGATCGCCCGCGAAGAGCGCGCAGGCGAATAAAAACTATCTCAAAACGACTGCGCCCGCAGGTAACCGGCGATCAGCACCGGCGCGTCTTTGCGGACGCGACCTGCGGCAGCTCACGACGTTTTGAGAGAAGTTTTAGTCGCGAACGTCGACCTCGAAACTCACCTTGACGAAACCGTCGCCGGCTTCGAACACGTGCTCGAGGCCTTCCTTGCTCGGCAGCCGTTCGGCAAATGCGTGCAGCTCCTCCTTCGGAATCGTGATCCAGATGCCGGTCGGATCGCTTTCCAGCTGCCAACCGCCCATCGCACCAGGCCATACGCTGGCGCGAAACACGTGATTGCGCGGTAGGGAAACTTCGAGCGTCACTGCGCGCCCGGAGAGAAGCCGGTCCAATTCGGTACGTTGCACGCGGCAACGCACGGCGTTTTGCGAGAACTTGATATTCATCTCGTATCCACGAGCGAGCCCGAAAACGTGCGCTGCACCCGACACTCGACCGAACGCGAGGCATTCACCATTCTGCCGAATCGTTCGGGTCGATCGCCTGTCAGTATTCAGCCGATCAGTCGTCGTCGACTATGATGACCGCTGCGTGGGCACGTGCGCCGATCCTGACTTCATCGTCGAGCGCCTCCAGCTCAACCAGGAAGAGCTCGGTGTTCTCCGGCACGGCATCGACGACGAGAGGAATCGTCAACGTGGCGGTTGCGCTCCCTGGCGGTATGACTTCGACACCCGGACCGATCGCAGCGTAATCCGCACCGGCCTCCGCCGAATTGGGCCGAAGCACCCAACGGAAACGCACGGCGTTGCGCGTCGAACCATGGCGCCGAATCGTCAGCCTCACCGAGCCCTCGTCCTCGGTCGCCACATAGGTGTCCTTGTCGAATTCGACCGTCGGCGGCACGTGAGCAGCCACCCCTTCAGGCTCGTGTGCGCGCGGCTCGCTCGGCGCCGACTTCTCCGGTTGAGTTGCGGACGGCTCCTCGGCGGTCGCGGTGACGATCTCGCCGGTCGATGGGATCTTCGGCATTGAGGCTTGCTTCGAAGCCCCTTCAGCGCTCGGCGCATTGGGCGTCGATTCGATGGCCGATGGGTCCGTCGACGATTCGGACGGAGTCGAGTCGGGTTCTGTCGCTGCCGGGACCGGGCTTGCGCGATCGGCTTCGATGAACCGCGGCCACTGCCACCACCCGATCGCACCCGCGGCCACGATGAGCACCATCATCAACAGCAGGCCCTTGCCGCGCCCGAAAGGATTTTCGAGCGAGGTCGCCACAGCCGGTACGGCTCGACCGCCCTCGATCATCCCGAGCGCCTCCAGGAGCTGCTCGACGTCGATGCGCCGTTCTTCTCGATTCCATTTCAGGGCAAGCTCGAGCGCCTGCCATTGGCGCGGATTGAGACCGGCAATCTTCTGCGGCGAACGTCCGTGCACGCGCGCCAGAGCTGCCGACCGCCCGCCATACGGATGGCGGCCGGACAAGGCCTCGTACGCGATGCAGGCAAAGCTGTACACGTCGTCGCGCGGATGCGGCTCGTCACCGTCGATCCGCTCGATGCTTGCGTATGCAGCGGTCCTGTCGGCATCGCCGTCGATGCTCGGCTCGCTGCCTGCCCACTGATCCACTGGCCGCGAACGCGCAAAGCCGAAATCGATCACCTTCACTTCGCCGTGCGTCGTCAAAACGATCGATGCAGGCCTCAGATCGCCATGGACCATGCCGAGCCGATGCGCGTGGACCAATGCGGCTCCGACAGCGCTGAGCACCGCAATCGCCCGCTCGCGAGAAAGCGCTCTTCCGGCGAGTCGGTGCAGCACATCGCCCAACGTTTCGCCCTCGATGAACTCCATGACGGCGAAGTACGTCTCCCCGTGCCGGTCGAGGTCGAATACGCTCGCAATGTTCGGATGCGACAGGGACTGCGCTTCGTAGGCCTGACGTTCGAGCGTGGCGATTTCCGCTTCGCGATCGTGCTGCGACAGCTCGAACACGCGAATGGCCACATAGCAGCGCGGCGCGGGCAAATGGCTGCGGTGCCGGTCGAAGGCTTGATAAACCGTGCCGAACCGATCGGAGCGAATCGCTTCCATGAGCTCGTAGCGATCGCGCAAAACGGAACCCGGTCCAATCTTCGCGGACGCTGCGGCGCCGGATGCGAGAGGTTTGCGCTCGACGGCAAGCGGTGGCGGGCGCGTGACAGGATCGAAAGCGCGCTGCACCGGATGCTGAATCGGTGCCTCGTCCGTATCGGGCTCGCCACGCTCTGCGTAGAGCTTGCGCCACCGAGCACCCGTCGTATCCGTGTCTACGGTGGCTTCGCCTTCCTGCAGTTCTTCGGTCTGGGTGGCGACGCCGAATACGAGCTGTGCGATATCAGCTTTCAACGAGCGTACGACACCGACATCGATGCGTCCTCGCCGCTGATATTGATCCAACAACGCCAGCGCGTCCCAAGGCGCTTCGGGATTGCTGCGGCAGACCTCCAGAAACTGCTCGTGCATCTTGCTGCGGTCGCATCGGCCGGCAATGTAATCGTCCAGCCAAGCCGATAGGCGCTCGCGCGAGTCCTCGGTGCTTGCAGTTCCGTTGTCTATCGACGCACTCATTTGGGGGGAGTTTAGTCCGCGGCCTTTCCGACTGGGTACCTGTCGCAGCATCGAGCCGCCCTATCGCAGCAAGGCAAGCACTTGATGGCGCTTGGCAGCCGATCACCCGGCATCCAGGCCTTTGAGCCTGCACGCCGGTCAGAGCTGCCTGTCGGAAATAGGAGACCTCGAGAGAAAAGCCCGGCACGGGCCTCGAGCACTCAAACTCCACGACAGCGCTGCGGGTTCCGTTTCGACGCGGTCGTGTCGGAACTCGAGCGCTCAGCCGGACTTGGGCTGCAGCTGCTCCTGCAGCTGCTTTTCATCGAGCGCATTGCACCACTTCGCGACGACGACTGTTGCAACGCCGTTGCCGATGAGATTCGTGAGAGCGCGCGCTTCCGACATGAACCTGTCGATCCCCAGGATCAACGCTAATGCGGTCACTGGCAATGTACCAACGGCCGACAAGGTGGCCGCAAGCACGATGAACCCGCTACCCGTCACCCCGGCGGCGCCTTTGGAGGTCAGCAGCAGCACGCCAAGGAGCGTGAGCTGGTCCATCAACGTCATCGGCGTATTGGTCGCCTGGGCGATGAAGACCGCCGCCATCGTCAGGTAAATGGACGTGCCGTCCAGATTGAACGAATAGCCGGTCGGAATCACGAGACCGACGACCGATTTCGCCGCACCGGCCGATTCCATTTTCGCCATCATGCGCGGTAGCACCGACTCGGAAGACGAGGTGCCGAGCACGATCAGCAACTCGTCCTTGATGTAGCGAATGAACCGCGTGATGGAGAACCCGTGCACGCGGGCAATCGTGCCGAGCACGAAGAAGATGAACAGGAGGCACGTGGCGTAGAAACAGATCATCAGCCACGCGAGATCTTTCAACTTGTCGATTCCGTAATTGCCGATCGTGAATGCCATCGCGCCGAAGGCGCCGATCGGCGCCACGTACATGATCATGCCGACGATGCGGAACAGCACGTGGGAGACGCCGTCGATGAAGTCGTAGATGGGCCGTGCGCGCGGACCGACCGCATGCAGCGCGAAACCGAACAAGAGAGCGATCAGCAGCACTTGCAGGATCTCGCCGCTCGCGAATGCATCGACGAACGTGCTCGGAATCACGTGCAAGAAGAAGTCGACGACACTTTGCTGCTCGGCGGCCTTCGCATAGCCCTGGATCTTCGAAGCATCGAGCGTAGAGACGTCGATGTTCATGCCGACACCGGGCTCGACGACATTGACGATGACGAGACCGATGATGAGCGCCACCGTGCTCACGATCTCGAAGTACAACAAGGCATACACGCCGGTGCGTCCGACCGCCTTCATGTTCTCCATGCCGGCGATGCCGGTGACGACCGTACAGAAGATGATGGGCGCGATCATCATCTTGATGAGCTTGATGAAGCCGTCGCCGAGCGGCTTCATCTTGGCGCCGATCTCGGGGAAGAAGTGCCCGAGCAGAACGCCGATGACGATGGCGACGATGACCTGGAAATAGAGCGAGCGATAGATCGGCGTGCGCTGCTGGTCTTGCTGCATTGGCTGTTCGTTCGTGCGTATAGACCCTACCCCCCGCCGGCTGGAGCGAGCGATCAGGGTCCGTCTTTGTCAGTGAGCTCGAAGCGAAACTGCCGCCGCACGAGGCAGTCGCGGCAGACTGCGAACGGAGCTTTTTTCAATGGGTCATCCCCGTCCGAAGCATAACCGACCGCGCTCCGCACACGCGGGTGCGGGCGCACCGATCGGCCCGGTCAGGACGAAAAGAATCGAAAAGCCTGGGCGCGAGCGTGCCCGGAAGGTCTTCAGGCAACCGCCGGCGCGGCGAGACGGGCACTCGATGCGGTGCCGGGCGTACCGGTCACCCAAATCCGGCCCTCGCGCGCATCGAGCCGAACGACGAGCCCCAATTCGCACTGCATTTCCTTGCATTCGACGGGCAATCGTCCGTCTGCGAAGTACGCCTTCACCAGGTCGAGCACGGTCGCTGCCGGATCGCGCATCTCGGGCTTCGGCGGCACATGGGCGAAGATGCTGACACGCCAGCTCTGCTTCCGTGCGCCGAGACTGCGTAGCTCCTTGCAGAAGCGATCCATGAGCAACAGATCGGAGCTCAGCGTGTTGTCGGTCAGATCGAGCGGCTGATCTTTGTCAGTCGCCACGTAGCGAAGGTGCAGCATCCCTCCGACACCTTGCGTGTCGTCGTAGACGCACGCGGCAAGCGCTGCACGCAGCTCGCAGACGAGTAGCGCGGACTCGCGCGAAACGCGGAACGAGTCCGCTTCAACCAACAGTTCCTGGGCCGATTCAGGCATAGCTTCCCAGGATGATGCTGATGTTCGCGCCGACGAGGTGTGCAATGGGTCACGGAATCGGGCGCCGTTCGTCGGCACTCGAACGAAACTCTCACGGTTCTGGCGCGGGCGCGACTTTTCGTGCACCACCGAAGCTCAGCATAGATGTGGCGATGAACACCTCGCGCAAGAAGTACACGAGTGAAACTGCCAGACTGAACAACGCCACGACGAACGCTACCGATATCGGCGCCGCGAGATCGAGGCGCAACGATGAGCTCACGAACAGCGCGGCGACGACGAGCGACACCAACAGGCCGCTCAAGACGCAGAGCCCAATGGCACGATTGATGAAAGTGGCGCGACGCGAAAGAACTTTGAGACGCGCGTGCAAGGCGCGCGCCGTCTCTGGATCCGCCTTCTCGAGCCGCTCCTCCATGAGCCGCGCGCGATCGATGATGCGCCCGATACGGTTGGCGAGCACGTTCAGAATCGCACCGACGCCCGTGAGCAGGAACACCGGCGCCACCGCGAGTTGGATCACTTGGGCGAGGCTGGTGGCGTGGGGGTCCATCTTTTTAGGCTACAGGCGACAGTTGGGCTTGGGGCTTGAGGACAGAAGATAGCGCAGCGCGCTTCCTTCAGCCTTCAGTCCTCAGCCTAGCGAAGCGTGTCACGCCCTCCCGATCCCGCTCCTTCCTCAGTCGGCCGGCGTGCACGAGGTATTCCAAATGTGCCAACGCCTCGGCCATGGCGAGGTAGAAGTGCATGCCGTGCAGCGAGCGTCGGAACATCGTTGGGAGCACTTCCAGCGCCGTTTTCGGCTCGTCGCAGGCGAGTTCGACTGCTTCGAGCTGCCGCAAGTGATGCGCACGCAAATCCTCAATGCGCGCCTTCAAACCGCGAAACGGCAATCCATGAGAAGGCAGCACGAGCGTCTCGCGCGACAGCGTGTACAGACGGTCGAGCGATGCAAGATAGGATCCGAGCGGATTCGAATCGCTACTGCGCCACGTGAAACCGATGTTCGATGAAATCGTCGGCAGCACCTGATCGCCGCTGATCAAAACTTGCGCAGCCGCGTTGTGCAAGCACAGATGACCCTCGGCGTGACCGTTGGTTTCCAACGCAGTCCATTGTTCGGCGCCGAAACCGATCGTTTCTCCGTCCGCAATGCTCGATGCGTGCGGTACCCCGCTCGTCATGCGTGCAAAGCGCGCCGGCGACACACCTTGCGGCAACGTCTGATCCGCAAGCCCATGCTCACGAAAGAATGCTTGTGCAGCAGCAGTCACATCCGCTGGGTCGGCCGCCAAGAATTCACGGATCTGCGCGAGCGTGCGAGCCGACATCCATACCGGCACGGAGTAGCGCTGCTGCAGCCAGCGAGCAAGACCGAAATGATCCGGATGAAGATGCGTCACGAACACGCCGCGCAGCGGCCGCTCGCGCAACGCTTCGGCTTCGAGCGCCTGCCACGCCTCTTCGGCCGCGGGCGCCGCCATGCCCGTGTCCACGGCAACGCAGCCATCCTCGTGATCGATGAGCCAGACGTTGATGTGATCCAGATCGATGGGCAGGGGAATTCGACACCAACGCACGCCCGGAGCAATGGGAATGGCTTGACCGATTGCGGGCGGTTCGAAGATCACGAATTCCAAACGGCGCGGCGCAGAGAGCAGAGCCTGGCCTTCGGCCGTGACGTTCTCGGAGGGACTGCTAGAAGTCATAAGAAGATCGATATTGGGTGAGCAATGAACGCTTCGACGAACGGGCGCCCGCATCGCGGGCCGCCATGCATCGCTCATTACTCGTTCGCGTATGATGCGCCTACGTCAGCAAAAGGTGAAATCCGTCATGCGCTTCTGCGACCGCCGTCTTGCAGCTTGGATTTTGTGCCTCGCGAGCACTGCAGCACTTGCGGCGACATCGCCGACGGAGCGCCGCATCGTGGACCACATCGAGCGTGCAGAAGACAGCTCGCTTCGCCTGCTCGAGAACATCGTCAACATCAACAGCGGGACGATGAATCTTGCCGGCGTTCGGGCGGTCGCGAGCGTCCTCGAGCCGAAGTTCAGAGCGCTCGGATTCGAGACACGTTGGGTCGACGGATCCTCGTTCGGGCGCGCGGGTCATCTGATTGCTGAGCGTAAAGGCCGCGGTCCCCACGTGCTCCTGATCGGGCATCTCGATACGGTGTTCGAGCCCACGAGCCCTTTTCAGCGCTTCGAGCGCGTTGACGCGAACATTCTTCGCGGCCCCGGCACGAGCGACATGAAAGGCGGCATCGTCGTCGGCTTGGCCGCGCTCGGCGCGCTTCACGCAGAAGGACTCCTCGATCGACTTACCATCACATTCGTTCTGCATGGCGACGAAGAAAATGCCGGCGAGCCGCTCGATGCCGCACGCCGCGATCTGATCGAAGCCGCCAAAGCCGCGGACATCGCCATCGGGCTCGAGAACGCGGACGACGATCCGAGCACCGCAGTGACAGGCCGACGCAGCTCGAGCAGTTGGGAGCTGCGGGTCACGGGCGTCACGTCGCATTCCTCGCAGATCTTCAGCGACGAGATCGGTGCCGGCGCCGCCTATGAGCTCGCACGCATCTTGAACGCGTTCTACACACAGCTTCGCGGCGATGACTTCCTGACGTTCAGCCCCGGCCTCATCGTCGCCGGCGCGCAGGTCGAATTTCAGCAAGAGCCGCTCGCAGGCAAAGCATCGGGCAAGAACAACATCGTGGTACCCGAGGCGCGCGCCTCGGGCGACTTGCGTGCGCTGTCGGTCGCGCAACGCGAGCAGGCCAAGAACCGTATGCGCGCCATCGTCGCCGAGCATTTGCCGAAGACTTCTGCGCAGATCGAGTTCTTCGACAGCTATCCTCCGATGACGCCGACGAGAGGTAACGAACGCTTGCTCTCCCTGTACGACGAGGTCAGCAAGGACTTGGGCTTCGGCCCCGTCACGGCGGTCAACCCGCGCCGAGCGGGCGCTGCGGATGTTTCATTCGCTGCCGATCATGTCGAAATGGCCATCGACGGCCTCGGCTTGCTCGGCGGCAAGGCGCATACATCCGAAGAATTCGCCGACTGGCGCACGTTCCGCATCCAGGCGAAGCGGTTGGCCGTGCTGCTGCATCGGCTCGCACGACCCTGAGGGCTCGGGGCGCGGGGCTTGGGGCCAGAGAGTGCAGCGCTTCCTTCAGCCTACAGCCTAAGAAGCGCGCAACTCGCGCTTCTTCAGCGCTTCATCGCCTCGAAGAACTCGGCGTTCGTCTTCGTATCCTTCATCTTGTCGATGAGGAATTCGATCGCAGCGAGCTCGTCCATCGGATGCAAGAGCTTGCGCAGGATCCAGATCTTCTGCAGCTCTTCGGGGCTGGTGATCAGCTCTTCCCGGCGCGTACCGGAGCGGTTGATGTTGACCGCCGGGAACACGCGCTTCTCGGCGACGCGGCGATCGAGGTGGATTTCCGAGTTACCGGTACCCTTGAATTCCTCGTAGATCACGTCGTCCATGCGGGAACCGGTGTCGATGAGCGCCGTGGCGAGAATCGTTAGCGAGCCGCCTTCTTCGATGTTGCGCGCCGCACCGAAGAAGCGCTTCGGACGCTGCAACGCGTTCGCATCGACACCGCCGGTCAGCACCTTGCCTGAGCTCGGCACGACCGTGTTGTAGGCGCGCGCCAGACGCGTGATCGAATCGAGCAGGATGACGACGTCGCGCTTGTGCTCGACGAGGCGTTTTGCCTTCTCGATCACCATTTCCGCCACTTGCACGTGGCGGGTCGCAGGTTCGTCGAACGTGGACGAAACGACCTCGCCGCGGACGGTGCGCGACATTTCCGTCACCTCTTCCGGACGCTCGTCGATCAGCAAGACGATCAGGTAGCACTCGGGGTGGTTCGCCGTGATCGAGCTGGCGATGTTCTGCAAGAGCATCGTCTTACCGGCTTTCGGCGGGGAGATGATCAGGCCGCGCTGGCCTTTGCCGATCGGCGCGACCAGATCGATGATGCGGGCCGTCAAATCCTCGCTGGAGCCGTTGCCACGTTCGAGCTTGATGCGGTTCGTCGGGTGCAGCGGCGTCAGGTTCTCGAACAGCACCTTGTGCTTGGCGCTTTCGGGCGAATCGAAATTGATCTCGCCGACCTTGAGCAGCGCGAAATAGCGCTCGCCGTCCTTCGGCGGGCGGATCAATCCGGAGATCGTATCGCCGGTGCGCAGGTTGAAACGCCGGATCTGGCTCGGACTGACGTAGATGTCGTCCGGTCCCGCAAGGTAAGAGCTGTCGGCCGAGCGCAGGAATCCGAATCCGTCTTGCAGGATCTCGAGCACGCCGTCGCCGTAGATGTCCTCGCCGCTCCTGGCGTGCGCCTTGAGGATCGAGAAAATGATGTCCTGCTTGCGCGAGCGGGCAAGATTCTCGAGCCCCATCTTTTGCGCGATCTCGACGAGCTCCGACACAGGCTTCAGCTTGAGCTGCGTCAGATTCATCGACTGCCGCGAAGCCGCGAGCTCCGACGGCGAGATAATGCCTACATCGTCGCCGTCGAACGCGTCGTCTTGCGGGAGATCGTCGTGCTGAGCGTGATTGCCGCGCTGAGCGCGATTGCCGTCGTTGCCGCGGTTCTGACGACCGCCGCCACCTTTGCCCTGACGGTTACGGGCCTGATTGCCGAGATAGCCTCTCACAGTTTGCTGTCCAGAAATGCTGCCAGGTCTGCTTTGCGGAGGGCTCCGACCTTCTGGCCTTCGACCTGGCCGTTCTTGAAGAGGATGAGGGTCGGAATGCTGCGCACGTTGTAGCGCAGCGGGGTTTTGGGACTTTCGTCGACGTTGAGTTTCGCGACGGTGAGTTTGTTCCGGTATTCGTCCGCGATCTCGTCGAGCATCGGCGCGATCATCTTGCAGGGGCCGCACCACTCGGCCCAGAAGTCCACGAGCACCGGACCGTCCGCCTTCAGGACATCGGCCTCGAAACTTGCATCAGTGACGTACTTGATCTGGTCGGTGCTCACCAGGACTACCTCCGGTTGTACTGTCGTTGTGTGAATGCGAACTCAAGAACCGCGATGCTCTGCGCTCTTAGCCAGTTAACTGAACAACTCAACTCGAATTCGAGGACGCGAAGAACGCGCTGAAGGGGAATGACCGTTAGTGACTAACGCGTGCTCGGTCGGGCACAATTGCGGCGGTGAGGCCTCCGATGTAAAAACGCTCGCGGTCTTGCCTTACGCGTTGGACCTGTCTTCTGAGCGAGTCGAGTCGATACTCACGTGTTTGGATCGAACATTGCTCGAACCCCCGACGGGGTCTCACTTCAATGAGGAGCTTGGTCTACGATCTGGTGCCGGTGAACCGGTCGGGGCGGGTGCGGATGATTCCGCTCGTTGCGGCCTATTAGAACCAAGCCATTTTCAATTTGCAAGTCTCCACATCGGTAAACGCGACCCCATTCAACAGACGTTCCTCTTCGCTGCATGTCGTCACATTAAATGTCTGAATCCCATCTGACAGACTTGTCGTTCTCGAGCCTGCACCTTCCCGAAGCCCTGCAAAAGGGTCTGGCTGACGCATCTTTCGAACGCTGCACGCCTATCCAGGCGCAAACCCTGCCGCTCGCACTCGCCGGGATGGACATCGCGGGCCAAGCTCAAACCGGAACGGGCAAGACGGCCGCGTTCCTGGTCGCGATGTACGCGCGGCTGCTGCGCGAGCCCGTCCCTGCTGCGCGCACGCTCAATGCTCCGCGCGCCTTGATCATCGCCCCAACGCGCGAGCTGGCCGTCCAGATCCATCGCGACGCCGAGGTGCTCGGCTCCCATACCGGTTTGAGCCTCGGGCTCGCATTCGGCGGCGTCGACTACGAGAAGCAACGCCACCAGCTCGAGCAGGGCGTGGATATCTTGATCGGAACGCCGGGGCGATTGATCGATTTCTACAAACAACGTGTCGTCGACCTGCGCTCGGTTCAAGTGCTCGTGCTCGACGAGGCCGACCGCATGTTCGACCTCGGCTTCATTTCCGACATCCGATACCTTCTTCGCCGCCTTCCCGAGCCGACGCAACGCCTGAACCTGCTGTTCTCGGCGACGCTGTCGCACCGGGTCCTCGAGCTCGCGTACGAGCACATGAACGATCCCAAGCTGGTGCGCATCGAGCCGGACAAAATGACGGTCGATCGCGTGCGGCAGGTGATCTACTTCCCTTCGAACGAGGAAAAGCCGCGTCTCCTGGTCGCGCTGCTGAAACAGATGGACCCGCGACGCAGCATGATCTTCGTCAACACGAGGCGCGCGGCCGAAGAAATCGAGCGGCTACTGCAAGCAAACGGCATCAAGGCCGAAGCGATCTCGGGTGACGTGCCTCAGCGCAAGCGGCTACGCATGTTGCGCGATTTTCATGACGGCAGTCTCGCCTGCTTGATCGGCACGGACGTGGCCTCGCGAGGTCTGCACATTCCCGACGTGAGCCACGTCTTCAACTACGACCTGCCGCAAGATCCCGAAGACTACGTGCATCGAATCGGACGCACGGCGCGGGCGGGCGCGGAAGGCGATGCGATCAGCTTCGGCTGCGAGGAATACGTGATGTCGCTACCCGACATCGAAGCCTACATCGGCCGGAAGATTCCCGTCGTTGCCGTGCCGGCGGATTTGCCCGAGATCGCACAACCGGAGCCGCGGCGTTTCAAAGGCAAACCTCACGGCAAACACCGTGACGGTGGGCGCCGGCGAGGCCACAGAGATAATGGACAACGCGCGCAACGCCCCCCAGACAGCGCACAGTCGCCTGTGGAGGCCAGTCAGGCTGAGCCCGAAGCCGCAACCTCCGGCCCTGAGAACGCAGCCCCGAACGGCGACCAGCAACAGAGCCGCCGTCGACGACGCCGGCGTCGCCGTGGGAAGCGTTCCGGCGACGCCCCACAGCCCACGCCGCTCCAGTCGGAGTAGCGACCCGGCGCGATCGACCTCGCGCCGATCAAGTCCCGAGCACCTCGCCCGGCTCAGTGGGGATGCGGCTCAAGGCGAGCAGTTCTACGACGGCATGCACGCTCGGAAACTCTGCGACGATGCGTCGTTCGAGCGTCGAGTCGGGATGCGTGATCGCCACGACATGACGCACACCGTGCCGACGCGCAGCCCTCAACACGGCAAGGCTGTCGTCGACGAACAAAGTGCGCTCGCAATCGAATCCCAGTTCGGCCTGCAGGCTGATCCAGAACTTGGGATCCTCCTTAGGGGCACCGTAGCGATGCGAGCTGATTGCGGCCGTGAGGTAGTCGAGCAACCCGGTTTGACTCGCCTTCACGCGCAGCGAATCCCGGTGGGCGTTCGTGACGAGCACGGTCGTCAGACCGCTCTCTTTCAACGTCCGTAGAAAACGTTCCGCGCCGGGCAGGTAACTGACTCTTTCGCGCAGCTCGTGCTTGAGCGCAGCGATATCGAATTCGAGCTGCCGGCTCCAGTAGTCCGTGCAATACCACTCGAGCGTGCCCTCCTTTGCCGCAAACATCGGCCGGAGAATCTCGCAAGCGCGCTCGAAGGTCAGCCCTCGATCCCTGGCATAGCGCTCCGGAACGGCCTGCAGCCAAAAGTAATTGTCGAACTTGAGATCGAGCAGCGTCCCGTCCATGTCGAGCAACACGGTGTCGATCCCAGCCCAGGGGACGAATTGGCGCCGATGACAGGGATTCTCCGAAGCCGCCATGGTTTAGGTAAAGCGCGAAGGATCTAGACGTGACTGGCCGTATCATAGTGAGCCCGACAGCCCGTGACGGGAAAATCTTGGTGGAGAGACGATGGAGTTCGGCTGGACCGCTCTGGTAATGCTGATTCTTGCCGCTGCGATTGGCTGGTTCTGGCAAGACAGCCTCGCGGCCCGCGAACGCGCAAACAAAGCTGCAATGGAGGCCTGCAACCGGCTCAGCCTGCAGTTTCTCGACGGCACCGTGGCGTTCGCACGCCTGCAGTTGATTCGGAGCACCGGAAGTCTCTTCACGCTGCGGCGGACGTATGTTTTCGATTACACGGCCAACAGCATCGAGCGCCGACAGGGTTTCGTCGTGCTCGCCGGCCATCGCGTCGAAACCGTCGGGTATGCGCGCAGCGAGGATGATGCGCCGCAGTCCCAAGCATCTGCCCGTCGTGCGGCGGAGGTGCAGCATCTGCCGCCGTCCGCCAAGGTTTTGAGCCTGGACGAATGGCGCGCGCGTCAGCGATCGGCGACAGGCCAAACGAGCGAAACGAGATACAACGGCACGCGCGCCGGAGACTGAGCGCGCCGCCTGGGCTGCGCGGGACGCGCTGTGCATACGTTCCCTACTTCGCTAAAGTAGTGCGGCAATGAGCGAGTCCGAAGACAAGACGGATAGCAAGATCGACACGGAGACGTTTCGCCGGCTCGAGCGCTTGCGTGAATTGCGCATCGAGCATCGCGATCTCGACGACGTGATCAATCGCTTGCAGCTCGACCTCTACGTCAACGAAGTGCAGCTGCGCCGCCTGAAGAAGCGGAAGCTCCTGCTCAAGGATCAGATCGCGAGATTGGAAAGCGAGCTGATCCCCGATTTGAATGCATAAGAGCCGACGGCCAACCCTGAGCGACCAGCCGCCGCTCGTGGAGCGGACGACTCGATCGACCGGGCGCAGCTCGACGAACCATGATGCCGTGAGTGACGCGCCGCAAGCCATTTGCGTGCTTCGAGCTCGTCAAGTTTAGCGCTAACGCCGCCTCCTCATGCAGGAACTGCTCGCCAAGCTCAGCCGCCAGATCGAAGCCCTGCTCGCACCCGAGGCTTTGCTGCAACTCGGTGCGATTGCGATCTCGATCCTGCTCGCGTGGTGGTTCGGCCGCCAGGTCCGCTCCACCGAGAAAGCCAAACTCGCCGTCTCCGAAACCGGCTTGCAAGCGCGGCTGACGGAAGCCGTTCTCATCGTCAGCCCACACGTCGCGGCGCTCGTCTTGATCGCCACATTCGGCGGCGTACTGCACGCGCTCGAGGCGGAAAGCAGCATCGTGGATCACGCGATCAGTCTCGCCGGATTGCTGTTATTGATCCGGCTCGCCGTGTTCCTCGTGCGCCTGTCGCTCGGCAATCGCACGAAAGGCTGGGGCAACCTCATCACGTTCGTGATTTGGGCCGTGCTCGCGCTTCACGTACTCGGCTGGTTCGATCCCGTCGTGCAAGCGCTCGACAGCGTCGGCGTCCGTACCGACAGGGGCAAGATCACGCTGTGGTCGGTCTTGAAGGTGCTGTTCACGGTCGGCGCCTTCATTCTCGTTGCGGTCTGGCTCGCGCGATGGTTCGAGCGACGTCTCATGGCCATGCAGGGCCTCGCGCTCAGCATGCGGATCGGCATTGCGAAGTTCTCGCAGGCCTTCCTGATTTCCTTGTCGATCCTGTTGGGACTGAATGCCGCAGGTCTCGACCTCACGACCTTGAACGTCCTCACCGGTGCGATCGGTGTCGGTCTCGGCTTCGGCCTGCAGGCGATCGTCGCGAACTTCATTGCCGGCTTCGTGCTGTTGATGGACCGCTCCATCAAACCCGGCGACGTCATCAGCTTCACCGGTATGCCGGGCACGAGCACCGAAGGTTTCGGCTGGGTGCAAGAGCTGCGCGGCCGTTACGTGGTCGTGCGCGATCGCGACGGTGTCGAAACGCTCGTCCCGAATCACACCTTGATCACGAATTCGGTGATCAACTGGAGCTACACCGATCCGCGCGTCCGTCTGAAACTGCCGGTGCGCGTCAGCTACAAGGACGATCCGGAGCTTGCGATGTCCCTGTTACTCAAAGCAGCCGACGGACATCCGCGCATCTTGCGCGATCCGGCGCCGGTCTCGCGCATGATGGGCTTCAACGACTATGGCTTCGATCTCGAGCTGCGTTTCTGGATCGCCGATCCGCAAGAAGGCGTGAACAACGTTCGCTCCGACGTCAATCGCGCGATCTGGCGCCTCTTCAAAGAGCACGGCATCACCATTCCAGTGGCGCAACGCGAGGTCGTGTTCGAAATGAAGAAGGACCGCTCGCCCGTCGCTTACGAGCCGTGAGCTTCGCTCCACCCGAATCGGCGCTCGAGCTGCGCTTCATCCGCGCCGGCGGTCCGGGAGGTCAGAACGTCAACAAAGTCGCCACGGCCGTGCAGTTGCGCTGCGACCTGAATGCATGGCCCACCCTGCCCGATCGGGTTCGCACCCGGCTCCGAACGCTGGCCGGACGAAGACTTGCTAGCAACGATGTCATCGTGATCACCGCGCAACGCTTCCGCACCCAGGAACAGAACAAACGCGATGCCCTCGAACGCCTGCACGCGTTGATCGAGCAAGCGAGCATCGAACCGAAAGTGCGCCGACCGACCAAACCGACCCGCGCCTCGAAGGAGCGGCGCCTCGCGGAGAAGAAGCAGCGAAGCCGGATCAAGAAAGCGAGGCGCAGCATCGAGGACTGAACAGATAAATCGAGAATGGAAGGTGCGCGGCCCTTGCGCTCTTCGCCTTCGACTGGGGGCATTCAGATCGCAGATCTGACGCCCAGAACGACCGAGCCGTGACAATGCCGTCCCAGCTCTCAATTCTCAATTCCTAATTTCAATTGCGCGCGCTAGAGCGCCACTGCGATTCCCAATCGCAACTGCGAATCGAGCTTCTGGTTGTAATCGAGCAAGCTTTCGCCGTAGCCGCCGAAGTACTGCAGCATGAGCCACCCGGTGAGATCGCCGCCGCTCAGCTTCGACAGCGGGTAGGAAAGATTGAGCTCGACGCTGCCGTAACTGCTGCGCTTGCCCTTGCGCAACTGCGCCCAGAAATTCAAACCGCCTTTACTGCCGACGCCGAACAGCCAATCGATGTAGCCGCGATAATCGGCCAGGTCGGGATTCTCGTCGTCGGCCACATAGTTGTGAATCAACGGCGCGACGAACACATTGAATCCATCCGGATCGCCGAACGTCAGCGTCGGACGCACATAGAACATGTTGTAGCTGCGCGAGGCGTCGCCGTCCTTGCCGTTCGATTCGTGGCCGGCGCCGGCCTCGACGCCCAGACGCAGCCGACCGTCGAGCGCCCTACCCAGATCGTAGTTCGCGAAGAACAACCGCGGGCGATAGCTCGAATCGCGGAACGGTTTGGACAACTCGTTTAGGTCCCAAAGAGAAGTTTGCGAATACGATAAGTACAAGTCGTCGATCCATGGCAGCCTGTCGGCCAGTCGCCCTTCGCCATCGAAGAGTCGATAGCGGAAGCTGATCTGGAATTTCGCATTCAATCCGCCATCGCCCCCGACGATGAAATACACAGGCTCGTAGACCGACACCGCAAGCGGCGGCGGTTTGTCGACGAGCGCGGAGCTGATTTCGGGTTGATCCTCGAACGAATCCGTCCCTGCAACGCGCGTCGAGTCCGTGCGCGGCGCTATCTGCACGAGCACCCCGTTCGTCGCCAATCCGGTCGGCGTGAGCATGCCGACGCCCTGTGTGCCGTCCGGAATTCGTCCGGTCAGCGGGACCTTCGCGAACGCATTCGGCGCAACCACGAGCGGGCCGCTGGATCCGGGCGTAAACTCGACGAGGCTCACGTGCTCCTGCGTTTCGAGCCGCACGTGAACGAGCTCGGGGATTTCGATCGACAGTGGCTCGCTCTCGCCGTTCGTCACGATGAGCTCGAGCGTGAGCGACGCGCCCGCTTCGATGCGAGGCGTCGCCGTCGTCAGATCGATTTCGGATCGCACCGAGACGCCGACGCAAGACAACAAGCAGACGGCGATCAGTCGCACGTGAAGCAAAGGGCTGCGCATTTTTCTCGCTCCGTTCCGGCATGCACCCGAAACTCGGCAGGCCGGATATCAGCGCAGCCTAGCGCAGATCCCGCGATTGCGCGCTATGTGAATCCCCGCAGCGGATGGAATGCGATCGGCGCGATGAGCTACTGTTTCCAGATCACGCCGTCTTTCATCACGAAGACGACATTTTGCAGGACCGTCACGTCCTGCAGCGGATTGCCGGCAACCGCAATCACATCGGCACGTTTGCCGCGCTCGAGCGAGCCGATCTCGCTTGCCAAGCCGAGCAGATCCGCGGCGTTCACGGTCGCAGCTTTCAGCGCCGCTTGCGGCGACATACCGAACTTCACCATCAGCTCGAATTCCTGCGCGTTGCGGCCGTGTTCGGACACACCTGCGTCCGTACCGAACGCGATCTTGACCCCTTTGGCGAGCGCACGCTTGAACGCTTCGCCGGCCACGTTGATTCGCCATTCGATTTTTTCGCGAACCTCGGGCGTGTATTGCTCCGGATCCTTCGCCAGACGCTCGATGTAGCTGTTGACCGTCGACAGCGTCGGAACCATGTAAGCGCCGGAACGGCAAAACAGCTCGAGACTACGATCGTCGAGCAGCGTCGCGTGCTCGATCGAATCGGCGCCCAGCTCGAGCGCGAGATTGATGCCGTCGGTGCCATGCGCGTGCACGGCAACTTTCTTGCCGTACAGATGCGCCGTTTCGATGATCGCACGCACTTCATCGGCGAACATCTGCGCCCCCACACCGACCGAGCTGCGACTGTTCACGCCCCCGGTGACTTTGACCTTGATCCAATCGACGCCGCGACGAACCTGCTGACGCACGGCCCGGCGGCACATGTCCGGACCGTCGCAAACGCCATCCTGATTCAGGTGCTCGGCAATGGCGTCGTTCAAGCCGACTGCGGGATCGCCGGAGCCTCCCGTCGTGGCGAGCGCGCGGCCCGCATCGACGATACGCGGACCGGGCACCTTGCCGGCAGCCACCGCATCGCGCAGCGCGAGCGTCACGCCCGCGGGGTTGCCTAGAATGCGCACCGTCGTGAAACCGCTCTCGAGCGTCTTGCGCGCGAGCCACGCCGCCTCGTAAGCGAAATCGGCCACGTCGAGCGTCACGCGATCCAGCAAGGCGCGCTGACCTGAATTGCTCGTATTGAAATGCACGTGCGTGTCGATCAGTCCGGGCAATACGAAGCGGTCGCGCAGCTCAACGATCCTCGCATCGGGGAAGTCGCCGGCATCGGCGAAGCCCGCACGAATCTCGACGATGCGGCCGTCACGAATCACCAGCGTCGATTGACCGCGCGGCGGACGATCGGGATGCTCGAGCACCTGGCCGGCGTAGATGAGCGTGAGCGACGACTGCGCGAAGCACGTCGGCGCGCAGAGAGCGGCAATGATCGAGAGAACACCAACGAAAACGCGCATGTCGAAACGTTAATTCGTGCGAACCCGCCACAGCTTACGCGGCAGATCGGACGCTTGTCGCTCCCATACCGCCAGCTTATGGGTCGATGCCACCGACCAATAATCTTGCCCCCGCCGCGAGCTCGTTCCTACATTGCGGCCTGAGGGAGACCGACCGGCCGTCCGCGTGAAGACTCACTCGAACGCCGAGTCGCGAATTCGAAGCGGTCACGCCGCCGCAAGTGCGGACCCGCGGCCATTCGACGAAAACGCTTACCGCAGCATCAACAAAATCAACGAGCCCGGAGATCACGATCCATGTATTTGTGCACCGACCT
Source organism: uncultured Sinobacteraceae bacterium (assembly GCA_937902995.1). Classification (GTDB taxonomy): domain Bacteria; phylum Pseudomonadota; class Gammaproteobacteria; order Steroidobacterales; family Steroidobacteraceae; genus Steroidobacter. Next base: position 88,475 of record CALEKY010000062.1, on the reverse strand, counting down.
TCACTCCACCCGTTCCTGCCGCAGCGTGCGAAGGCAAATGAGCAAGACTGCCTTGCTTGCCGGCTTGGCTGCGGCGCTGCCGGTCACGGTGTACGCGCAAGACACCGCTTCCAACGTCGTCGAAGAAATCACCGTGACCGGTTCGCGCATCGCGCGTTTGGATACCGAGTCGGTTGGTCCCTTGACCACACTGACCGCCGATGACATTGCTTTCGCCGCGCCTCAGTCCGTCGGTGAGCTGCTGCAAGAGCTGCCGGGCGCCGGCGTCAGCCTGAACTCGAACGGTACGCAAGGCACGTCCTTCGGCGTCAGCTCCATCAACCTGCGCTATCTCGGCAGCGCCGAAGGCAGCGGCAACCGCGTGCTGGTATTGGTCGACGGCCATCGCTGGGTGAATGCGGCGGGCGGCCGCTCGTTCCGCGACTTCGTCGACCTCAACACGATTCCGCTCGGCATCGTCGACGGCATCGAAGTGCTGAAGGACGGCGCCTCGGCGATCTACGGCGCCGACGCAATCGCCGGCGTCGTCAACATTCGCACACGGCGCAATTTCGACGGCATCGAGACGCGCCTCAACTACGGCCAGACCTCGCGCGACGACGGCGAGACGTTGAGCGCGGATCTCGCGATCGGCCACAGCTTCGGGCGCGCCTCCGTGCTCTTCTCCGCGAGCTACGTGAACACCGATCCGATCCTGACGATGGATCGCTCCCTCACGGCCGTTGCGTCGGTCGCGCCGACGAGCCCGCCGAACAGCCCGCGCGGTCTCTTCGTGTTGCCCGGCGTTTCCACGTCGTCGGCGCCGCTGACGCGTATTCCCGGCGCTGCCGGCACGTCCCCGGCCGACTTCCGCGTCGCCACGCTGCCCGCCGACTACTACAACACGCAAGCGCAGGGCATTTATGCGACCGGCCCGAGCGAGCGCTACGGTCTGTTCGGCCGGCTGGCCTACGACTTCAGCGACGACGTGAGCGGCTTCATCGAGCTGTTGTACAACAACCGCGATTCGGATCAGCTCTTCTCGCCCGTGCTGCTCGATCTGCGCGGCACGTACGGAATCACCATTCCGGCCGATCACCCGTACAACCCGTGGGGCGTCGCATTCGGCGGCAACTCGCTGCGTATCCAGCGCATGCCCGTGGAGGTCGGCAACCGCGACAACGTCCAGCACGTCCGGACCAAGCGCATTGCGGCCGGCCTCGACGGCTCCTTCGCAGCGGCGGACAGAACCTGGTCCTGGGATTTCTTCGCCTCGCACTCGAAGAACGACGCCCAGTTCATCGCCTACAACCAGGTCGATCTGGACCGCGTGGCGCTCGCGCTCGGCCCGAACGACCGCTGCGCGCAATACAACTGCGTGCCGCTCAACATCTTCGGCGTCATGACGCCGGAAATGGCCGATTACATTCGGTTCACGAATTACAACGAGAACGGCACCGAGCAGACCGACGTCGCCTTCAACATCTCGGGCGGGCTGTTCTCGTTGCCGGCAGGCGAAGTGGGCATCGCCGCGGGCTTAGAGTGGCGCGAAGAGGGGGCTTACGACCGGCCTGACGAATACGTCAATTCGGATCCGTTGTTCATTGTCAACGAAACTCGCACGACGGCGTCGACGCGCGAAGCCACAAGCGGCAAGTACAACCTGTGGGAAGCCTATGTCGAAGTGGCCGTGCCGCTGCTTGCGAACGTGCCCGGTTTCCATTCGTTGGATCTGAGCGCGGCGCTGCGCTACTCGGATTACTCGACCTTCGGCGACGCGACGACGGCAAAACTCGGCTTGGCTTGGCGTCCCGTTGCCGACGTGATGATCCGCGGCACGTTCTCCGAAGGCTTCCGTGCGCCATCGATTCTCGAGTTGTATCAAGGCTCGCGCCAAACGACGTTCCAAGCGGTCGACCCGTGTAACGGCGGCGGCGCCGGTCTGCCCGGCTGCGCCGGCATCCCGAGCACGTACAACCAGAATCAGTTCGGCGCCGGTACACTCAAGGGCACCATCGGCGGCAACCCGAACCTCGAACCGGAGACGGCGGATACCTATAGCGTGGGCTTGGTCTATACGCCGAGCTGGGCACCTGGCTTGTCGCTCACCGCGGATTGGTATCGCATCGAAATCGACAACGCGATCGCCGCACAGTCGGCGCAACAGATCGTGACGCTCTGCGCACAGCTCGCGGGTGCCTACTGCTCGCTGGTGGAGCGCGACATGACGACCGGCGAAGTGCTGAATCTGCGCCAGGCGGTGCTGAACTTCAGCCGCACCGAGGTCGAGGGCCTCGACGTGACGATGCGCTACGAGCTCGATACGTCGATCGGCCGCTTCACGACCGTGCTCGACGGCTCGCGGTTGTTCCACTTCACGAACTTCGTACCGCAGCCCGACGGCAGCGTGGTGCGCGATGAGTTTGCCGGCACCGGCTCCTCGCCGCGCTCGACCTATCCGCACTGGAAGGCCAATGCCTCGTTGCGCTGGGAGCGCGATGCTTGGAACGCAGGCTGGAAGGCTCGATACATCGGCAGCTCCACCGACGTGCCGAACAATCCGTTGAACGGCGGCCGTACCGACGACGTGATCTATCACGATCTGCAGTTCGGCTATAAGTTCGACCGGCTCAACGCCAGCGTGACGCTCGGCATCGACAACGTGCTCGACGAGATGCCGCCGATCTCGCGCGCCAACAATCCGATCAACTTCGACATCTACACGTACGACGTGCGCGGCCGCTACTACTTCTTGCGGCTGTCGGCGAAGCTGTAATCGGGTCAGCGTCCTCCCCCGGCCTCGTGCCGGGGGAGTTGCGCCGGCGTTCAACGCGCCGGCTTTCTGTCGTAGCGCTTCAGCGCCTTGCGGCAGCTCTCATAGAACGCCTGCGTCAGCGGCGACTCGGGCACGCTGCTCGAGGTCATGAACACGTACTCATGCAGGATCTGCGGACGGAATGGCCGCAGTTCGATGTTTCGCGCGCGATACGCCTGCGCCAGCATGTCGTTCACCAGCGAGATGCCGACGCCCGCGCCCACGAACGCACACGCCGCGCCGACGTTGTGGGTCTCGAGCAGCACATGAGGCACGACGCCGGCCTCGCTCAACGCGCTCTCGATCCGTAGCCGCGTGTCGCTGCCGCGACCGATCATCACCAGCTCTTCGTTCGCCAGATCCGCCGCGCTCACGTAGCGCTTGCGCGCCAGCCGATGCCCGAGCGGCAGCACGCACGCCGTCTCGTTCGTCACGAGCGGCCGCGTCCGCACGCCGGGATAGTCGATGGGAAGCTTGCCGAACCCGCAATCCACCGAACGCGTGGCTACCATGTTGAGCGTCGCCGCACGCGAATTCGAATCGAGCACCACACGCACTTTCGGATGCTCTTTCATGAAATTGCGGATGATGTCCACGAGCGGACCCTCCGCGAAGCTCGGCGGGGCGACGATGCGCAGTTGGCCGGCATTGAGCTGCTGGACGTCGCGCGCCACCGTTTGCACGCGCTCCAATCCCAAGAACGCGAGATCGACCTCTTCGTAAAGGAGCTGTCCTTGCTGCGTGGGAATGAGCCGCCCTTTGACGCGATCGAAGACCTTGAAGCCCAGCTCGCTTTCGAGCTGCGCGATCAGACGGCTCACGGCCGGTTGGCTCAGATCGAGCTGACGCGCCGCGGCCGTCGCCGAGCCCGTGCGCATGATTTCGCGAAAGCTTTCCAGCCCGCGTAGATTGATCTTCACGATGGGCGTGCGCGAGAAAGAGTCCTAACCCTTAGCGGCGGAACTCCGATTCTCTGCCGACGGGCCGACGATGGGCAAGATCAAGTGCGAAGGCCGGTTGCGGCCAATCCACACCGAGTTGCGCGCCACGCGTTTGTGCTGCCAGCTGCCCTGCGGCTCGCCGGTGTTCGGATTCAAGTCGAAATGCGGAAAATTGCTGCCGGCAATGTCCAGCCGGATGCGATGACCGCGCAGGAATCGGTTCGCGACTGGGAACATCTCGATCACGACCTCGTAGACCCGGCCGGGCTCGAGCAGCTCCGGGCGCTCCCAGGAGCGGTGGTAACGCATCCGCAGAATGCCGTGCGACAGGTTCATCGCGAAGCCTTGCGGGTCGTCCCGTGTCGGCGGGTAGACGTCCAACAGCTTGACCGTGAAATCGGTGTCCGGACAGTCGGAGCTGACCCACAGTCGCACGCTCAGCGGCCCGGCAATTTCGATGTCCTCGGCGAGCGGCTCGGTGACGAACGCGCACACGTCCTCCCGGTCGGCAAGCGCGCGCCCGGGGACCTTGCAGCCGAAGAAGCGCGGATCCTCGCGCTGGTCGAACGCACCCGCGCGCATGACCGGCTCGCCCGACGTCAATGCGCCGCCGATCGTCGGCACCGGATTGTCCGGATCGGCAATAAAGTTGCGCTGCGCTTCCGCTTCGGTCGGCGGCGCAAACTGCAGGCGATCGCCCGCATGCAGGTACAAGGGGGTGTACTTCGTTTCCGGCAGCGGCCACGTCTCGGCCCAGCGCCAGTAGCCGCCATGGTCCAAACGCCCGTCCAGGTTGCGTGCTCCCGTACCGCCGCCCATCACGAAAACGGCCACCTTGCCTTTCGCAAACGGATTCGAGCCGGTGCCGCGCAACGTGTAGTCGAACCAGCGGCGCCGCACGTCGAAGAAGGATCCGAACTCGGCATCGAACGTGGATTGCGGACCGAAATCGACGTCGCCCGCGTAAGTCACGCTGCGCCGCCCGTGCGTCCACGGCCCGAGAATCAGATACGGATCGCCGCGCCCCGCTCGCTTCAGGCCCAGGAAATTCTCGCTGGCCGTGCGCGAGTACGGGTCGTACCAGCTCGACATGTGGACCATGGGCACGTCGGCATACCGGTCATAGTAGCCCGCGGCATACAGACCGATCTGCCGCCAGTAATCGTCGAATTCGCTGCGCTCCCACTGATCGAACAGATACGCCTCGTATTCGGGCGCCGCGGTGAGCGGCGAATCGCCGCGGTGCCAAGGCATGCGCGCAAACCAGGCAACGATGTCTTGCGATTGCAGCGTTTCGCGCCGCGCCGCATCGTTGGCCGTTGCCGGACTGAGCAGCGCGTGCTTGTACGCCCACGTCGCCTGCTTGAGCTCGAACGCGCCGCCCTGCCGCACACCGCTGTGATAGGCGCTGGAAAATCCGCCGGAATCCAGGAACTGCGCGCGCAACGCCGGCGGCGCAAGACACCCGACGGCGGCCTGCACGTGCGCGCAGTAAGACAGACCGAGCGTACCCACGCGCCCGTCGGACCAAGGTTGCTCGATCAACCAGCGAATCGTGTCGAAACCGTCGTTCGCCTCGTCGACGTACTTCGAGAAAGTGCCTTCCGAGCCGTAACGGCCGCGGCAATCCTGCAGCACGTACGCATAGCCGTAACTCGCGAAATAGCGCGCGATCTCGGGCTTGGCGTACGGCGTCGTGTGCGTGCAGGTGATGTCGGCGTGATTGGCTCCCCGCTTGTCGTAAGGCGTGCGCTCGAGCAGCGCCGGCACGCTCGCCGGCCCGACCGGCAAGTACACGTCGGTGGCCAAGCGTACGCCGTCGCGCATGGGCACCATGACGTCGTTCAACACACGAACCTCGAACGGGCCGCGAGGCAATGTCATCTATTCTTCTCCAAGGAGGTCACGTTGTGCGCGAGCGTGCGCTCGTCTCGCCGCGGCACGAGTTGCAGATGGGCGCGCGAAGCCCAGGTCGCGACCTGGTGGTAGAGCGGAATGAGCGGCATGTCGGCAGCCGCAAGCCGCGCCGCTTCCTGCAGATTGACCGCCAACTCGTCATCGGCATTGGCAGCGGCAGCGCGCTGCAGCGCTGCATCCAGCACGGGATTCGAATAGCCGCCCCGGTTCAATGTTCCCGAACCGCGTTTCGGATCGACGCTGCCCAACACCGAACGCATGCCGATCAGCGATTCGCCGGTCACCGAGCCGAAGCCGTACAAGAACAGACCGAATTCGCGCCGTGTCGCGCGCGGCAGGAACACGTTGCGCGGCATCGCATCGATGTGCACCTTGAGGCCGATGCGCGCCAGCATCGAACCGACGGCCTGCGCAACGAGCGCATCGTTCAAGTAACGATTGTTCGGCGTGGCGAGCGTGACTTCGAAACCGTTCGGCCAGCCCGCTTCGGCCAGCAAGGCGCGCGCGCGTTCTGGATCGTACGCGAGCGGCGGAATCGTCGGATCGAAGCCCAATGTCCCGGCGGGCATCATTTGATTCGCCGGCACGCCCGAGCCCGACAGGATCTTCTCGATGAGCAGCTTGCGATCGATCGCTGCAGCGAGCGCCTGCCTCACGCGCAGATCCTTGAACGGGTTGCGCGATGACTGTCCGCGCGGCGTCTTGATCGACGGGTTGTCGTCGCGCGCGACATCGAGACCAAGATAAAGGAACGTCACCGTCGGGATCTGCCAGAGCACGAGCTCGGCGTGACTGCGCATACCGTCCAAGTCGGCCGGCGGTACGGCATCGATCAGATCGACGCTACCCGAGAGCAGTGCGGCAACACGCGCGGCATCGCTGACGATGAACCGAATCGTCACGCGCTCGAATTGCGGTCGCGGTCCCCAGTAATCGGGATTGCGCTCCAACTCGAGTCGGTCGCCGCGCAACCAACGTACGAAACGCCACGGGCCGGTGCCGATGGCAGCGCGCCCGTCGTTGAACTCGGCCGTCGTCACCGATTCGCCGAGCTCGCTCGGAATCATGAACACGGTCGCCAGATCGGTGATGAGCTGCGGCGCGGGTTCCGTCGTCACAATCTCCACCGTGAGCGGATCGACGGCACGCATTCGCGCGATCTTCGCCACGCGTCCGGCGAACGAGGCCGGACTGAACGGCACGTGCCGTGCGCGCGTCAGACTGAAAATCACGTCCTCGGCATCGAACGGCGTGCCGTCGTGAAACCGCACGCCGGGGCGAAGCTTCAGCCGCCAGGTCAGTGCATCGACGCGCTGCGCCTCGAGCGCCAACGCGGGCTGCAGTTTCAGATCCGCATCGCGCGTGAACAGCGTGTCGAACATGTGCATCGCCGTCGCCTGATTGGTGCCGACCGCGGAGAATTGCGGATCGATCGAGTTCGGCTCGGCACGCACGGCGATCACGAGGTGCGAGGCATGCCCCTCCGCGGTCGCGCCCGCGACGAAGAGGAACAACGCGCATAGATGCGCCCAGGCGAATCTCATGCGCCCCCCGAATTCAAATGACACGCAGACCAGTGTCCGGGCGCGATCTCGGCGAGTTCGGGGCGCTCGCGCTTGCAACGCTCGCTCGCGAAGGGACAGCGCGGATGGAAATGACAACCCGGCGGCGGATCGAGCGGCGACGGGATCTCGCCGCGAATCGGCTGGAATGTCGTGCGCGCATCGACCTTCGGCGCCGATTCGAGCAAGGCGCGCGTATACGGATGATTCGGCCGGGCGAACAGCTCTTCCGTCGTGGCCTGTTCGACGACGCGGCCGAGATACATGATCACTACGCGGTCGCTCAGATGGCGCACGACGCCTAGATCGTGACTTATGAACAAGTAGGCAAGTCCACGCTCGGCCCGCAATTGCATGAACAGGTTCAGCACTTGCGCCTGGACCGAGACATCGAGCGCGGCCACCGGCTCGTCGCAGACCAGCAACTGCGGCTGCACGGCCAATGCGCGCGCGATGCCTAGACGCTGCCGCTGACCGCCGGAAAATTCGTGCGGGAAACGCCGCCCGACGGCGGGATCCAAACCGACGCTTCGCAGCAGCGAGGCGAGCAGATCTTCCGCCTCCTCGGGTTTGCACAGGCCATGAACGAGCGGCGCCTCGAGCAACAGCTCGGCAACGCGCCGCCGCGGATTCAGGCTCGCCGTCGGATCCTGAAACACCATCTGAATATCGAGCGGCGCTTGCGCTTCGCCCGCGTGCACCGGCCGGCCCTTGTACGTCACGGTGCCGCTCGAAGGCGTTAGCAGACCGATAATGATCCGCGCGAGTGTGGACTTGCCGCAGCCGCTCTCGCCGACGACGCCGACGACCTCGCGCTCTGCGACCGTGAGCGACACGCGATCCAACGCGCGCACGGCGGGCACCGGTTTGTCCGCGCCGAGCAGGCTGGCAAGCTTGGCCGCGAAATCCCTGCGCGTTGCGAACGTGCGCGAAACCTCGTTCACCTCGAGCAGCACGTGCGCCGTCATGTCGCCTCCTCGAGCGGATGGAAACACCGCACTTGCCGCGTCGTGCCTAGGAGCTCAGGCATCTGCTCGCAGCGCGGCGAGGAGCGGTCGCAACGATTGCGAAAGACACAGCCTGGCGGGAGACCGACAGGCGACGGGGTCGAGCCGCGTAACTGTTGCAACGGCTGGCCGCGTTCGTTGCGCGATGGAATCGATGCCAGCAAACCGGCCGTGTACGGATGCGCCGGCGCGCTCAGAATCTGCTGCGTCGGACCGATCTCCACGATGTGTCCGAGATACATCACAGCAATGCGGTCAGCGAGACCCGCAACCACGCCGAGATCGTGCGTGATCCAAATCATTGCCGTGCCGGTCTCGCGCACGAGCTGTTGCACCTGCGCGAGGATCTGACTCTGAATCGTGACATCGAGCGCCGTGGTCGGCTCGTCGGCGATGAGCACGTCGGGACGATTCAAGAGCGCGATGGCGATCGCGACGCGTTGCCGCATACCGCCGGACAGCTGATGCGGGTAGCACTTGAGCCGTTCCTCCGGCGCGGGAATGCCGACGGCTTCGAGCGCCCGCAGTGCGCGAGCGCGCGCCTGCTCTTTCGAGACGTTCTCGTGCGCGAGAATCGTCTCGATCATCTGCGTCTCGATGCGCAGCACCGGATTGAGCGAGGTCAGCGGATCCTGCAGCACCATCGCCATCCGGCTGCCGCGCAGCGCGCGGCGTTGCTCCTCGGTCAGCGCCGTGAGCGAAGTCGTGCCGAGCCAGATGTCGCCGCCGACGATGCGTCCAGGCGGCGCGATCAACCCCATGATCGAACGACCGAGCACCGATTTGCCCGAACCCGATTCGCCGACGAGTCCGAGCACTTCGCCGCGGCGTAGCGTCAAGCTCACGCCGTTGAGCGCATTGACGAGACCTTGCGAGCTCGCAAATCGGGTCGTCACCCGATCGACGGTGAGCGCCGCTTCTGCGGCCGGCGCGCTCTGCACCGACTCCGGCAACAACGGCGGCAGCTTGGCGCGCGCGGATTCGAGCCGCGGATTCATCGCCGCCCGCAATCCGTCCGCCACGACGTTCAGCGATCCAACGAGCAACAGCAAGGCCACGCCAGGGAATACACTGATCCAATAATCGCCGGACAACAGGTACTGAAAGCCCGAAGCGATCAGCAGACCGAGCGACGGCTCGGTGATCGGCAGGCCGACGCCCAGGAAGCTCATCGTGGCTTCGAGCGAAATCGCGTGCGCAACCTGCACTGCCGCAACTGCGCTCACCGGCGGCAAGCAGTTCGGCAGCAGATGCACGAGCACGATGCGCCACTCGGGCAGCCTGAGAATGCGCGCGGCATCAATGTAGTCCTTGCGCACTTCGGTCAGTGCCGCGGCGCGCGCCGTTCTCGCGAACAGCGCCCACTGCACGAGCACGAGCGCCAGCACGATTTTCTCGAGCCCCTTGCCGAGCACCGCGAGCAGAATGAGCGCGACGAGAATGGTTGGGAACGACAGCTGCAAATCGACGAGGCGCATCAACAGCGAATCGATGCGTCCGCCTTTGTACGCCGCGTACAAGCCGAGCAGCATGCCGATGGCGAGCGCGATCACGCTGCTGGTCACCCCGACCGCGAGACTCATGCGCAGCCCGTAGAGAATGGCGGCTAGCACGTCGCGGCCGAGCACGTCGCTGCCGAGCGCAAACACGTGCCCGCTCGGACCGACGGATCCCGGCGGCAGGCGTGCGTCGCGCAGATCGAGCGCGGCGAGGTCGTATGGATTCTGTGGGGCAATCCACGGCGCTGCGATCGCAGCGAGCGCAATCGCAGCGAACACGATCACGGCGATCGTGCCGCTGCGTGTCGCGAACAAGAGGCGCATCCACACGTTCATCGCGAGCCCGCAAGTTGCACGCGCGGATCGATCGCGCTGTACAGAATGTCCACGATCAAATTGATGACCATGAACATCAGCACGACCAGCAGCAGATAAGCCACGATCACTGGCCGGTCGAGCACCGTAATGCTGTCGATGATCAACTTGCCCATGCCCGGCCAGGAGAACACCGTTTCGGTAACGATCGCGAACGCGATCAGCGACCCGAATTCGAGGCCCGCCACCGTCACCACCGGGACCATGACGTTCTTGAGCGCATGGACGCCGAGAATCCGCCGCGGCCGCAGACCCTTCGCGCGCGCGAATTCGATGTAATCGCTCGCGAGCGCTTCTTGCATCGAGCTCGCCGTCAGACGCACGATCAGCGATAGCTTGAACAGCGCGAGATTCAGCGCCGGCAGGACCAGGTGACGCAGACCGTCGAGCGTCGCAAAGCTGGTTTCGATGCCGAACCAGGTCCCCGTCTCGCCGCGTCCGCCCGACGGCAGCCATCCGAGCAGCACCGCGAACACCATGATCAGCAACAACCCCTGCCAGAAATTCGGCAGCGCAAAGCCGAGCACGGCCCCGCCGTGAATCGTGCGGCCGATAAGGGAGTGCGGGCGGGTGCCGGCGATCACCCCGAGCGGAATACCAAACAGCAAAGCGATCGCCATGGCCGTCAGCGCGAGCTCGAGCGTCGCTGGGATGCGGCTCGCGACAAGTTGCAGCGCCGGCTCGTTGAAAACGAACGAGCGGCCGAGATCGCCGCGCAACGCGTCGCCAAGGAAGGACAGATACTGGCGCCAGACCGGCTGATCGAGCCCCAGGGCGGCGATGGCAGCTTCGCGCTCGGCTTGCGTCGCCTCGGGATTCACCAGCAGCTCGACCGGATCGCCGATGACGAAGACACCGAGGAACACGATGACCGACATCGCCGCAAGCACTGCGAGCATCTGCAGAATGCGACGAACAATGAACGCGGTCACATTGACGAATGAAGCAGAACGAGCGGGGCTGGAAGCGTAAGAGCTGGCTGCTCGGCGAACAACACTATCTGCACCAAGCATAGGCTGATACGTCTGTGCATGAGGGGGCGCCCCGCGGGAATTCCCGCTAGCATCGGCGCCAGCGACACTTGGCTCTCACTCCCATGCGCTCGATCTCGCTTTCCCGCCGGCAATTGCTCACCTTGGGCGGTCTGGCAGGCGCCGGCGCGCTTGCGAGCTCGACCGGTTGTGCGCTCGCCGTCGGCAGCACGACGCGTCGGCTCACCTTTTGCGGACAGTTGTTGATTGCGCACGACATCTGCGCGGCGAATTACGACGGCTTCGTTGAGGTCGTGCGCGAATTGCGCCGCGGCGACGTCGTGTTCAGCGACTTGGAGACGCCCATCCGCACGCCGCGCTCGGGCACACCGACACGCGACAACGAGTTCCTGCACGTAGCCGGCGTCAATGAATTGCGCTGCGTGCGGCAGATGGGATTCGGGCTGCTCGCGCTCGCCAACAATCATGCCTGGGATCTCGGCACCCCCGGCATTTTGGCCACGCGCGATGCCGTCGCAGCGGAAGGGTTCGCCTCCGCCGGCACGGGCGAGAACGTCGCCGCAGCCTCACGGCATGGGACGCTGCGCGATGTCGCGCTGGTCGCGATGGCGACGGGCAAGATTCGCGAAGGCGCCGCCGCCACCGCGACGCGACCCGGCGTCAACGAGCTGCGCCTCGGCCCGAACCTCGAGCTGAACAGCGAAGATGCCGAGCGCAATCTCGAGGCCATTCGCACCGCGGCCCGCAGCGCGCGCATCGTGATCGCATACCTCCACAATCACGAATGGGGCGAGGACATGAGCATCGTGCAGCCGTGGTCGCGCGAGTGGGCGCGTGCCTGCATCGATGCAGGCGCCACGGTGTTCGTCAGTCACGGCGCGCCCCTGCTTCGTGCGATCGAATTTCATCGTCGCCGGCCGATCTTCCACGGACTCGGCAGCCTCATCTTTCATTCGCGCACGAAGATCGGTCACTACCCGCCTGAAGTCTGGGAAAGCGCCATCGTGCACTGCGAATTCGCGGATGGCCTGACGCGGGTCGAAATCGTGCCGATCGTACTGAACGAACGCGGCGACGATCCCGCGCGACAAAACGAGACGCGCGGCCGGCCGAGAATCGCCCGCGGCGCAGATGCGCAACGAATTCTCGAACGTTTGGCCGCCATCAGCGCAGCAACGGACACGCGCATCGCCATTCGCGGCGAGCGAGGCTGGATCGAACCGGTTTGAACCGGCCGCGCCGATCAGCGATGCGTGACCTGCAGGATGCTGTTGCGAATCTGCTCGTGTAGAACGAGCTGCGCATCCTGCGCGACGGCTTCGAGCGTTTCCGTGAAGACGAGCCGGCCTTCGGCGTTGACGGTAAGTACTTTGCGGTCGCGCAGCAGGTCGATGAAGTTCGAGAACAGCGACTTGTCGAAGAATTCCGGCGCATTGAGCTCGTGGAGGATCGACATGCGCTGCGCCATGAGCCGGCACTGCGACTCGAGCGCTTCTTGCGTCAGGCGACCGCTGCCGTACTTCAGCAACACGGAGATGACGAGGTAATAACGCTCGATCATCTGCACCGTCGTCTGCGCAAGCACCGAGAGCTGCACTGCTTCCATCGAGCCGGTCGGCGGACGCTGCCAGGCATCGCCCTCTTCCATGCGCTCGAGCAAACCGTGATTGGCGAGATCTTCCAGGGTCTCGATCACGACATCGGCAACTTCATGTTCCTCCCAACGCAAGAAGAGCTCGTCGCGCGCATACGGGTAGATACGCCACATCAGGCGCTGAATATCCTCCGTCGTCATCGTACGGTTGTTCAGGAAGCAGCACGCAATGAGCGAGGGCACGGCGATCAAGTGCAGCACGTTATTGCGGAAATACGTCATCAGCACCGAGTTCTCCTCGTTCATGCGGATGATGTCGCCGAGCGGATGGGCAACGCGCTCGAGCACCTCCATGCGCTCGCCGTGTTTGATCATCGACGCGCCGTCCATCTCGGTCACTCTGACGAGCGGCGAGTACGGGTACTGACGCAGCAGCGATGCGTACAACTCGAGCTGACGCACCAGATCGGTTTCGATCATGGCTTGTTTCGGCGTCGCCAACAGCGCGAGCGCAAGCAAATTGATGGGCGTCACGCTGGCCGCGCTATTGATGTTCTTCATGATGCGCACGGCCAGATCGTTGACGGCTCCGCCGAGCCAGGCCGGCCGCTCTTCCCGCTCGACCGTACCAGGCTGCCGTTCCGGCACGTGCTGCTTGAGCAGTTCGTCGAGGTAAATCGGCTCGCCGAAGCTCACGTGAACCTTGCCGAAACGTTTCCGAAGCGCCGGCAGCGCGCGGATCATGCCCATGATCGATTCTTTCTCTTTCGGCTTGCCGGAGAGCTCGCCGATGTAGGTCTTGCCTTCGACGAGCCGCTCGTAACCGAAGTAGACCGGGAGAAACACGAGCGGGCGACGAGGATCCCGCAAGTAACTCCGCACCGTCATCGAAAGCATGCCGGTCTTCGGCTGCAGGAGCCGTCCGGTGCGGCTTCTGCCGCCCTCGATGAAGTACTCGATGGAATGTCCACGCGCCATCATCAGGCCGAGATACTTCATGAAGACCATGGTGTAGAGCGCATTGCCCTTGAAGCTGCGGCGGATGAAGAACGCTCCGCCTCGGCGCAGGATGCCGCCCACTATCGGGATGTTCAGATTGATTCCGGCCGCGATGTGCGGAACCGCATAGCCTTGGAAATAGATCGTGTACGAGAGCAGCAAGTAATCGATATGGCTGCGATGGCACGGCACGAAGATCACCTCGTTGCCCTCGCTGATTTTTTGCAGCTGCTCGAAATGATGCAGCTCCACGCCGTCGTAGATGCGCGTCCACAGCCATCGCAACACCCGCGCGAGCACCGCAATGACGATGTGCGAATAGTTCGACGCAATCTCCGCGGCATACTGCTGCGCAACCTTCAGCACCTCGCGGCGCGAAAGATTCTTCGCGCGCATCTCATCGCGCATTGCGCGACGCACAGCCGCCGTACGCAGCACTTGGATCGCAATGGTCCGCTGATGCGACAGATCCGGACCGATCGCGGCCGCACGCTGACGGTTGAGCGCAGTGCGCAGCAGGCGATTGACGCGTCGAACGGCGCGCGACGCATCCGCTCCTTCGTCGACGACCTGGCGTAACGAGATCGGCTCGCCGAACTGCACGAAAAGATTGCGGCCGTTGACGATGACGGACAGAAAACGGCGGAAGCGTCCGACCCTGTCCCACGTCTCCGAGAGCAACAACTTCAACCACGAGCGCTCGTGCTGCGGCGCGCGTCCCCAAAAGACGCTGACGGGCACCAGATCCACTTCGAGCGTCTTGTCGTTGCTCGCGGCGCGTACGAGCTGACGAAGCGGCCCCGAGATGCGCCGGTCGATGCGGTCGCCCCAGAAATCCGCAAAGCGTTCGAGAAAGAACACGCACGTATCCGGCAGCGGAGGCTTCAGCGCCTGCGAAGGCGACGGCAGGCGATGCGATTCGGCCACCTTCTCCAGAACGATGAGATCGGCAACGCCGTGCATCTCGAGCACGTACACGATCGGGCGCGGTTGTTTGCCGAGACGCGCGCTCACGTCCTCGGGCAGCACGTGCGGGCGCGCCCAGAGCGCCAGCGGCCGGCGCAACAGCGCGAGCAGCACGCGGTCCCAAGCGGAAAGATCAGCCATCAGTGTTCGTTGTTCTGTTCTGCGAGCATGTCGACACTCGCCCGCTGACTACTGGTTGCCTTCAGCCGCGTCCAACGCGCGATCCAGTTCGTGCTTGTGCTGCAGCGTCGTATCCTCGACCGCGCGCGCCCTGTCCATCGTACCGACCGCAGGACCGAAAACCGTCTCGCTTACCGGCAGCGGATCCGAGGTCTGCTCGCTATCCCCACACGCTGCAACCGCCAGGCAAACGAGCAGCGCTGACAACGGTCGATGAGCGGTCATGTCGGGCTCCTCTACAGGTGAGTGCGCGCGGATGATGCTACGTCGCCTCCCGCCGCCGCAATCGCAGACCTCAAGCACGTAGCACGCGCGCAAGAAACGCGTCGAGCAGCTCGCAGATCTGCGGAATACAACTCGTCAGCCGATGGTCGGAATCGAGCACGTGGAGCTCGGTGCGATACATGCGCGCGAACTTGATGCTGTTGTCGACGGGCACGACGGTATCGTTCCAACCGTGAACGATGGCAACGGGACACTGCGCAGGCGTCGGCGTGTACTGCTCGTAGCCCTTCATGAAGAAGGCCGGCGCGAGCAGGAACATGGCGCGAGTGGAGATCCGAGCCGACACCGCAGCCGAAACGTGACCCCCAAGGCTCGAGCCGATCAGGATCGGCGGCCGATCGAGCGCACGACAGAACTCGAGTGCTTTCGTGACGCGAGCAAGCGGATCGTCGATGCCTCGATAGTCGATCGATTCCACACGTAGACCGTGCCGCTGCGCGACCTCGGACATTGCGACGATCTTGGGCCCCCAAGGCACGCCGTCCTTGCCGTGGGAGAACACGACAGTCGTCTTATTCATCGAACCGCGAACCGCTGTTGTTGTCGGGACGCGCGTCGGTCTGCAAAGCGCCGAAATCGAACACGCTCGGATCTGCCAAGTGCGAAAGCACGACGTTGCGCAGACTCGAGAAAATGGATTCCGTGCGTCCTGGGTAGCGCTGCTCCCATTCGCGCAACATCTTCTTGATCTCGGCCCGCTGCATGTTCTCCTGCGAACCGCACAACGAGCACGGAATCAGCGGAAAGTCGCGCGCACGTGCGTAACGTTCGATGTCGCGCTCGGACACGTAGGCGAGCGGACGGATTACGATGTGACGCCCATCCTCCGATTTGAGCTTCGGCGGCATCGCTTTGAGCTTGCCGCCGAAGAACATGTTCAAGAACAAGGTCTCGACGATGTCGTCGCGATGGTGTCCGAGCGCGATTTTCGTGATGCCGTTTTCCGACGCAAAGCGATACAGCGCGCCGCGCCGCAGCCGCGAGCACAAGCCGCACATCGTCTTGCCTTCCGGAATGACGCGTTTGACGACGCTGTAAGTGTCCTGCTCGATGATGTGAAACGGCACTCCGAGCGAGGTGAGGTACTCCGGCAAGACGTGCGCAGGGAATCCGGGCTGCTTCTGATCGAGATTGACGGCGATGAGCTCGAAACGCACCGGCGCCGAACGTTGCAGCGACAGCAGAATGTCGAGCATCGTGTACGAGTCCTTGCCGCCGGACAGGCACACCATCACGCGATCGCCGTCTTCGATCATCCGGAAATCTTCGATCGCTTTACCGACCAGCCCGCGCAAGTGCGCCTGCAGTCGTTTGAAGTTGTTCGAAGCGGTGTGCGGGAGAGAGGACATTGCGTTTGGGGCTTGGGGCTTGGGGCTTGGGGCTTGGGGCTTGGGGCTTGGGCAAAAGGCTACGGCTGAATACCAAGCGACAGCAAACGACTGTGGCTACCGTTGAAAAGAGCGAGAAAGGCTACCACGAGCTCTGCCGTGAAGAAGGGTCGGCCGTATCATGAGCCTTCCTTCTTGCTGGCCCCACGCCCCAAGCCCCGAGCCACACGCCCTACTCTTCGAGATACTTCCCCTCCACATACCTCAACCACGCCGACGCGGAGAGCGGTTTGCCGGTCGCTTTGCGAATCAAGTCCGGCGTGCTCAAGCTCGCGCCGAGGCCGTGGACGTTCTCGCGTAACCAGCCAAACAGACCGCTGAACTCGCCGGCGGCGATTTCCTCGTCGAGATTCGGGCGCGCTGTGCGCAAGCTCTCGTAGAGCTGACCTGCGATCACTGCGCCGATCGCGTACGACGGGAAATAACCGAAAGAGCCCACGGCCCAGTGCACGTCTTGCAGACAGCCTTCCGCATCATTGGCTGGCCGCACGCCGAGTCGGTCCTGAATGCGCGAGTTCCAAGCCTCGGGTAGATCCTTCACCTTCAACTCGCCGCGCAAGATCTCTTTCTCGAGCTCATAACGCAGCACGATGTGCACGGGGTAAGTCACCTCGTCCGCATCCACTCGAATCAAGCTGCGCCGGACACGGATCAACAATCGATACAGATTCTCGACGTCCCACTCGGGGCCGCTGACACCGAAAGCCTTGTCCAGCAGCGGCTTCAAGAAGCGCAGGAACGGCCGATTACGTCCGATCACCATCTCGAGCAGCAGCGATTGGCTCTCCTGCATTGCCATGCCGCGGTCTCCACCGACGGGTTGGCCGCGCCATTTTTCGGGGAGCCCCAAGTCGTACATCGCATGCCCGCACTCGTGCAGGATGCCCATGAGTCCGGTGAGGGGGGCCGTAGGATTGAACCGCGTCGTGATGCGAATGTCGCCTGGAATCCCGCCCGTGAAAGGATGCTCGCTCTCGTCCAGCCGTCCGCGGTCGAACGGGAATCCCAGCGCCTTCATGATCTCGAGGGCAAGCTGGCGTTGCTTGGAGGGTGCAAAGCGACCTGAAATCTCTTGCGGCGTCCGTTGCGCCTGCAGCTCGATGACCTCGTGGATGAGACTCGGCAGACGCCGACCGAGCGTCGTGAAAATCTTGTCGATCTCGTCGCTGCGCAGCCCCGGACTGAACTCGTCGACCAGGGCGTCGTAGGGGTCCAGGTTAAGGGCCTTTCCCAGCAATGCCGCCTTGTCGCGCAACAGCGCTACCACTTCCTCCAAGTGCGGAGCGAACAGGCTGAAGTCGCTCTTCTCACGCGCCTCGATCCATTTGATTTCAGCCCTGGCAGTCGCTTTGGCCAGCCGCGACACGAGACTTTGCGGCGTTGCAATTGCATGGTCGCGCTCGCGCCGCATCTCGCGCAGGTTGGCGAGTTGCCATTCGTCCAGGCCCTGCGAATTGGCATCGGCGCGATCCAGCAACCTGGAAAGACGCGGCGACGTCAGTAGCGCGTGACACTCGGTCTCGAGCGCAGCCAGTTGTTCGCCGCGCAGCTCGGCGCTCCCTCTGGGCATCATGACGGCTGCGTCCCAGCGCAACAGGCTGGCCGCGCCGCGAAATGCATGGAGACGACGGAATTCTTGTTCGAGCTGCTGGTAGGGCGACAGCGCCATACGGGATCCAAAGTTTCGATAACCCAGGATCTTACCAACGACCGACGGCACTCGTTTGCCGTACAAGGTCATGGCGATCTTTAGATTTTTCTCAACGATCCCCTACACTGTCGGCCCGCGGCGACGGCCGCTACCTCCCTGGCGGGTCACAAATTTTTAATATTTCTGGGATTGAACCTAACGCGCTTTGCTGGAGTCTCAATGAACGTCCTCCTGCGAGAGCGCGCTTTGAAAATCGCGCTTTTTGGACAAGCCGGTGCGGTTCCCCCCACCGGCTTTTTTGTTGCCGCATACGCGGCCAGCTGAAGGCTGAAGACTGAAGGCGGGGGCGACAGTAGGCGCTTCGCAAGGCCCTGGGCGGCTGGGGATAGCGGATAGGGCTATGTACGACGGCACCGCCGCGGAATCTACACACAAAACGCCGCGACTGGCGAACAGGTAACCGCGCGCAACGCGTCTACCTTCAGGCTCGCGCTCAGCCCGACACGCCCTGCACCACCGTCACCGGTGAGCCGTCGCGGATCTTCTGAGTGCCTTCGGTGACGACCAGGTCGCCCTCTGCGAGACCGCTGACGACCTCCACTTCCCCCGGACGTCGGCGGCCGGTCTGCACCTCCGTGCGCACGGCCTTACCGTCGACGACGACGAAGACGTACTTCTTGCTCCCTTCGGGCACGAGGGCTTCCTCAGGAATCATGAGCGCCGGCGCTCCGGGACGAATGACTTTGACGGTCAAGAACATGCCCGGCCGCAAGCGTCCGTCCGGATTGTCGATGTGTGCACGGACCACGATCGAGCGGCTGACTGGATCGAGACGGCTGTCGATGCTCGCCACGCGCCCTTTGAACTCGACGTCCGGATAGGCCGACGTGCGGGCCGTAATGGGCAACCCTTCCTCCAGCCCCGACAGAAACACCTCGGGCACGGAGAAATCGAGCTTGATCACGCTCGTATCGTCTAGGGTCGTGATCACCGTACCCGGGTTCACGTAACTTCCCACGCTGACGTGGCGTAGCCCGACGCGGCCTGAGAACGGCGCACGAATGATCGTATCGTTCAATTGCGAGCGTGCACCGGCCACACGCGCTTCGTTGGCCTTCAGCGTGGCCTCGATCTGATCGAGCTGTGCTTCGGAAAGCGCTTTGGTGGCAAAGAGCTCGCGGCTGCGCTTGTACTGGCTTTGGCTGTCCTTCAATGCGGCTTCGGCCTCAGCCAACGTAGCGCGGGCCTGCTCGCTATCGAACTCCACGAGCACCTGGCCCGCTTTGACCTGCTGGCCTTCGCGGAAATGGATGGCCGTGATGCGATTCGACAACTTCGCTGTAATGTCGACAGCTTCGTTCGCCCGGGCTGTTCCCACCGCCTCCACTTCTTGTGTGAACGGCACGCGCTTGATCGGGGTAGCGACGACATTGACGGGCACATCGCCACCGAATCGGCCAGGACCCTGAGGCGCCGAAGATTGCGGCCTGCCGCCTACAACGGGCGCGGACGACGGTGCCGGCGAGTCGCCATTGGAAATGGCGAACCATCCGAGGCCGGCAAACGCGACGACGAGAGCCACCCCGACCGCAATGCTTCTGAGATTCACGATCATGAAAACAAAAATCCCCGTCGACGCTCACCGCCGCAGGGCCCGAGCTTCGAATCTTAGGAACGCACGATACGCCGAAGTCGCCGCAACCGACGTGACGAATTGCGAATCTTCTACGCGTTTGGCGAGAGTTGACCGCACGTTAGAGGCGATGTCCCATTTCAAGCTGTAAAGAATCGTAAATTCAACACGATGCAGCGCGGGCTGCATGCGGATTCCAAGCCAGCTACCCCCGCCGCGGGTGCGGCACTGCAACCATGCCCGCCTTCGCGGTCAGGGCTCCGCATCCGATGCATCTTGGATGCCCTCGAACAGCGCAGTCGTGAGATACCGCTCGCCCGTGTCCGGGAGCATCGCCAAGATCACCGATCCGTCCAGCGCCTTCTCGGCGACTTTCAAAGCGGCTGCAAAAGTCGCGCCCGACGAGATGCCCACGAAGATGCCCTCCTTGCTCGCAAGATTGCGCGCGGACTGAATTGCCTCTTCGTCTGTGACCGTCACGATTTCGTCGGGAACGGTGCGGTTGAGCACTGCCGGAACGAAATCGGGCGTCCATCCTTGAATCTTGTGGGGCTTGAACTCGCCGCCCGACAGCAAGGGAGCAGCGGCCGGCTCGGCAGCAATGATTTTCACGTCGGGCCGGGCCTTCTTGATCATCTCGCCCGCGCCCGTCAGCGTGCCGCCCGTGCCCCAACCAGTCACCCAGAAATCCAACCGCTTGCCGGCGAAGTCGCTCAATATTTCGGGTCCGGTCGTGTTGCGGTGGTACTCCGGATTGGCTGCATTCTCGAATTGCCGCGCGAGGAACCAGCCATGTTTTCGGGCGAGCTCTTCGGCCTTGCGCACCATGCCGGTGCCGCGCTCAGCTGCCGGCGTGAGGATGACCTTCGCTCCGAGCATGCGCATGATCTTGCGGCGTTCGACCGAAAACGTCTCGACCATGACCGCCACGAACGGATAACCCTTGGCAGCGCACACCATCGCCAGTGCGATGCCCGTATTGCCGCTCGTTGCTTCCACGACGGTCTGTCCCGGCTTCAGCACCCCGCGCCGCTCGGCATCCTCGATGATCGCGATCGCCAAGCGATCTTTCACCGAGCTCAGCGGATTGAAGAACTCGCACTTGACGTACATGGTCACGTGCGCCGGCGCGAGCCGGTTGATCTTCACAATGGGCGTGCGCCCGATGGTGCCCAGGATGTTGTCGTAGATCATGGGTATGTCTCTGGTCGCAGATGAGGTAGCGGAGAGTGAGCGTGACGCACGAAGGCGTCAACTAGGACCTTTCTGAAAACTACTGCGCACCCGCAGGTAACACCGCAACCCGCGGCTGCTCATGACGTTTCGAGTTAGGTTCTTGCCTTTTGCCGTCGGCTCATCGTTTGCGCCTGCGAGACGGCGCATCGCGCTCGCGCAACCAACGGGCAATACGTTCGGGAACCTCGCGCTGCGCGGAGCCGCTCACATAGATGCCGATGTGACCGGTCCGAAACTCGTATTCGGTGTAGTCGCGCGTCCCGACCAGACGCGCGAGCGGCCGGCTCGCCGACGGCGGAACGAGGTGATCCTGGCTGGCAAAGACATTGAGAACCGGCATCGTAATGCGTCGCAGGTCGACGGGGCGACCATCGATCTCGAGCTTCCCGAGCGCCAACCGGTTCTCCTTCACGAACCATTGCATGAACTGCCGGAACATCTCGCCGGGCTGGTCCGGACTGTCGAAGATCCACTTTTCCATGCGCAGGAAATTCTCTAGCGCGCTCAAGTCTTCGATGTGATCCATCAAGTCGACGTACTTCTGGCTCATGAGCCGAAACGGCATCAACGCGAGGAACAGCGCGTTCAACATCTCGCCGGGCACGTTGCCGGTTGCGGCCGCGAACTGCTCGAGATCGATGTGCTTCGACCACTTGGTGAGCAGGTTCTCCGGCGTATGGAAGTCCACCGGCGCCACCATCGTGATCAAGTTGCGTATGCGTCGCGGCTCGAGCGCGGCGTAACAGAGCGACAACGTGCCACCCTGACACACACCGAGCAGGTTGATCTTCTCCGCATTGCTTGCCGCACAGACCGCCTCGACACAGCGCGGCAGATAACGCAGCACGTAATCGCTCACTTCGAGATAACGATCGGCACCATCGGGATAGCCCCAGTCGATGAGATACACATCGACTCCGCGCTCGAGCAGGCGTCGGATCAAAGATCGATCCGGCTGCAGATCCATCATGTAGGGCCGATTGACGAGCGCGTAACAGATGAGCACCGGCACGCGCACGCGTCGGACGCCCGGCAGCAAATCGAGCGGGCGATAGCGATAGACCCTGAGCTTGTCGAGCGCGAACACCTCGTCCTTCGGCGTGCCGCCGATCGTCACATCGCCCACGCTTGCAAGCGCTGCAATGCCGCGCGCGACTCGATCGGAGAACTCGCGCAGCTCGCGAGCGATCCTGTCGTGGTCGATCGTCGAGCTCATCGCTTGCGCCCCTTCGGTGTTTTTCGGGCTTGCTTCCGTGCCGGGCGCTTCGCCCGCGGAGCGCTCGTCAGCTCCTCCAACTGCAGCCGCAGCTCGCGTACTTGTCTGTGCAACGTGTTGAGCTCCGAACGGGTCGGTAGGTCGAGGTGTTTGAGCGCATGCTCGAGCACCGTCTGCAACCGGTTCTTCAGTCGCATCGAGGCGTTGCCGAGCTCGGCCTGCAGCTTCGAATACGCCTCGCTGTGTGCGAGCCCCGCATAGGTCTGCTCTCCGCACTCGACCCACAAATCGTAGAGCTTGCGGAAGCCGTCGATCGGCTCCTCGCTGGGGCGTTCGCGCACTCGCTTCTCCAACAGATCGAGCGCAGCGAGTTGAACCTTGGTTAGTTCTTCCCGCAGCTTGCCTTCGAGCCGCGTGCATTCGGCATGCGCCTCTGCCAGTTCACGCCAAGCTTCTGTGTGCTCGCGCACCAGCCCGACGGGCGGTATACGGCGCAAGAGATCGGCAAACTGGTCGGCGAAATGCGTTTGCCACAAGCGAGCGCTCGTCCAAGCGCTCATGAGCAGCGAGCCGACATTGAACAAATCGGATTCTGGAGCGGCTGACGCATCGGCCGGCCGGCTCGAGCCTTCGTTCTCGGCGCCCGCGGCAAACGAGCGCGCGCCATCGCGCTGACGCGCCTCCGCAGCACGGGACTGCTCCGCCAAGATTCGCCGCTGTTCGGCAATCCAATCGGCGATCCAAGCGCCCGAGTCTGTATCTCGATCCATCATGCTCCAGTGAGACCCACGAGAGTCCGAACGCAGAGTTATGTCAGTCGGCGAGCTTCGTGTTGCAGTGCCAAAAGACGGCCGTTACAGTTAGGCCGCCGTCCACCTAGGGTCGCTTGCGCGGCGCTGCAGGGCTGAGACGCCAACGGCTATTGTCACAGAAACCGGCGGCTCGATGCGACGAGCGGCCCGAAAAGTTACGGAAGCAGGTCTGGATTCGGCGATTCGCAAGGGCGCGAAATCACGGGCGAGAGGCCAACCATGAGCGCAGAACGAGTGATCAAGAAGTACGCGAATCGTCGCTTGTACGATGCGTCTCAGAGTCGGCACATCACTCTCGACGACATTCGTAACATGGTGATCGCCGGCGAACGCGTGAAGGTCATCGAGGACAAGACGAACGAGGACATCACGCGACTCATCCTGCTGCAGGTCATTGCCGATCAGGAGCAGTTCGGCCGACCGATCCTGTCGACGCAGCTGCTGGAATCGTTGATCCGTTTCTACGGCAACTCGCTGCAAGGTTTCTTGAGCACGTATTTGGAGAAAAGCGTCGAGACCTTCATGCGGCAGCAAGAAGTCGTGCAATCGCAGCTTGCGCGCATGATGACGAGCGCACCGCTCACCGCAATGTCCGAATTGACGCGACACAATCTCGAGCTCTGGGGCAAGATGCAGGAAAGCCTTCTAGCAGCTTTCGGCCCGCCGCCCGTCCAACCGTCCCCGCAGAAGCCGACCGGCGCTCGCGACGAAAACGACGAGAACGCACCCGAAGAGCCTGGCCGAGCAGGTGCCGGTAGGGACTGAAGTTCCGACTCCGGCAACGCCACGCCGCGCACGAGTCGTTCTCTTTGTTGCATGCCTAGGATCTGTTTCGTCGCCTCGGAAGTCGCTCCGCTTGCCAAGACCGGCGGGCTCGCCGATGTCGCCGGCAGTCTCCCGCGCTACTTGCACGCCCGCGGCCATGACATTCGCGTGTTCATGCCGCTCTATTCGAGCATCGGCTTGTCGGCACTCGGCGCGACGCCCGTCGATTCCGCGCAGCACGTCGAATTGCAGTTGGGCGATCACCGATATCGCTTCTCCGTGCTCGAGGCGCGCCTGCCGGATTCCTCGGTGCCGCTATATCTAATTCATTGCCCTGCCGCGTTCGATCGCCCGTCGATCTATACGAACGCTCCGGATGAACACTTGCGGTTCCTCGTGCTCCAACGTGCCGCCCTCGAGACTTGCCAACGGCTCGTCTTCGCACCGGACATCGTCCATTGCAACGATTGGCACACGGCTTTGATGCCGCTGCTGTTGAAGTCGGCATATGCGTGGGACCGCCTGTTCGCGAATGCGCGCACGGTGCTGTCGATTCACAACATCGGCTATCAAGGCTTCTTCCCCGCCGCAACGCTCTACGACGTCGGCACCGACGTCCGCGATCTCGTCGACCCGATCGTGCACTCGAGCGGTGACTTCAACTGGTTGCGCGAAGGCATCCGCCACGCACATCGCGTCTCGACCGTCAGCCCCACCTATGCGCAGGAGATTTGCACGACGCTCGGCGGTCACGGGCTCGACACGGTTTTGCGCGCGCGCGGCGACGGCGTCGTAGGAATTTTGAACGGTGTCGACTACTCCGAATGGAATCCCGCGACGGATCGTTACCTCAAGCACCGCTATTCGATCGACGACCTATCGGGGAAGGCGGCCACGAAGCGCGCACTGCTCGATTGGCTGAACTTGCCCGTGGCATCGTCGACACCGCTCATCGGCATCGTGTCGCGAATGACGGTCCAGAAAGGATTCGATCTGCTGTTCGATGCGCTACCCGACGTGCTCATGAGCCGCGACGTTGCGCTCGTCGCGCTCGGTAGCGGCGAAGCTCGTTACGAAGATTTCTTCGCGAGCCTGCAGCACCGATTCCCCGACCGCGTCTCCTTTCATCGCGGCTACAACGAGGAGCTGTCGCATCTGATCGAGGCGGCGAGCGACATGTTCTTGATGCCGTCGCAGTACGAGCCGTGCGGCCTCAATCAAATGTACAGTCTGAAATACGGCACTGTGCCCATCGTGCGCAGGACCGGCGGCCTGGCCGACTCGGTGCAAATGTGGGATCCCGCGACGCGCACGGGCACCGGCATCGTCTTCAACGATTTCGATGCACCTGCCGTGCAGTGGGCGATTCACACCGCTTTGGACCTCTACAAGGACCAGGAGACCTGGAATCAGATCGTACGCAACGCGATGTCGCAGGACTTCTCGTGGGAAAAACAGACCGGCGAATACGAGCGACTCTACGCGTCCCTGCTCGGATAAACGACCGCCACCGCCTAGCCTCGGCGGAGCGCGGTGTGTGCGTCTTCCTTCTCCTACAGCCTACAGCCCACAGGCTATAGCCTTGCGTCACTTCAGCGTCGTCAAATCCACCGTGCCGCTCTGGCGGAACGGAATCTTGCTGAGGAATCCGATATCGGTGAGCACCTTGCCTTCGATGACGTATTGCACCTGCTTACGGCCCTGCAGACGCGAGACGAGACGGCCCAGGCTGCTCACGAAATTCGTCCGAACCGGCAGGTCGAACTCGGTTTCGCCGTTCGCGGGAATCACGAACGGTTTGTTCGATACGCCTTCAGCAAAGCTGTCGCCCTCGAGGAAAAGCTTGTAATCGATCCCGTTCACGGGCAGGTCGCGGTCGTTCGGGTTCTCAACGTGCACGCGAACGATGAAGTTCTGATTGAACATGTCCGCCGACGTCATCCTGACGTTGACCAGCGCGAGAGTCGGCGCTTCGAGCTTCGGCGCGAGCGCCGAGCACGCTGCAAGCAACCCGACGACAGCGAACAACGAACAGCGCCAGACGAATACCTTCATCACGACCCTCGCAGCATGCAACCCCGGCACCGTCGCCGGACATGCCGCGAATTATGTGCGCAAACGCGCCAGCATGTCGCGGGTGACGAGCGCGATACCCTTTTCGCTGATGTAGAAGCGCCGCGCATCCTCCTCGCGATCGACCCCGATGCGCGTGCCGGCCGGGACGATACCGCCAGTGTCGATGATCGCGTTCTTGATCACGCAGTCCGGACCGATGCGCACGTCGGGAAAGATGACCGATCGCTCCACGTAGCTGCGTTCTTCGACACGCACGTTGGAGAACAAGAGCGACTGGTTGACGTGCGCGCCGGAAATGATGCATCCGCCGGACACCATCGAATTGATCGCCATGCCGCGCCGTCCTTCGTCGTCGAGCACGAACTTCGCCGGCGGGTACTGGCGCTGATAAGTCCAGATCGGCCACTGCTCGTCGTAGATGTTGAGCTCGGGGTTGACGTAGATGAGCTCCATGTTGGCTTCGTAGAACGCATCGACCGTCCCCACGTCCCGCCAATACTGTTGCACGCGCGTCTTGCGGTCGCGGAACGGGTAGGCGTAAACCTTCAATCGCGACAAGGCTTCCGGAATGATGTTGCGCCCGAAATCGTGTTGCGTGTCCGGCCGCTTCGCGTTCTCCTCCAACAAGCGATACAAGAGGTTCGCCTTGAAGACATAGATGCCCATCGAGCCGAGCGCCACGTTCGGATTGCCCGGCATGGGCTCGGGGTCCTTGGGCTTCTCCGCGAACTTCGTGATCCGATAAGTCTCGTCGACGCTCATCACGCCGAAACCCGTTGCTTGCTCGCGCGGCACCTCGACCACGCCCACGGTGATGTCCGCCTTCTTCTCGACGTGTGCGGCGAGCATCAGGCCGTAATCCATCTTGTAGATGTGGTCGCCGGCGAGCACGAGGATGTGCCGCGGATGATGCAGACGGATGATGTCCAGGTTCTGGTAGAGCGAATCGGCAGTGCCCCGGTACCAGAGATCCCCCAGCTGCTGCTGAGCGGGAATGATCTCGATGAACTCGCCGAACTCGCCCCGCAAATAGCCCCAGCCCCGCTGAATGTGCTGGATGAGCGAGTGCGCCTTGTACTGCGTCATCACCTGAATGCGCCGGATTCCGGAATTGACGCAGTTCGAGAGCACGAAATCGATGATCCGGAACTTGCCGCCGAACGGCGTCGCCGGCTTGCAGCGAAAATCGGTGAGGTGCTTGAGACGCTCGCCGCGACCGCCGGCCATGATGACCGCCAGCGTGTTGCGCGTCAGACGGCTGACGTAACGTCGCGACAGTTCGTGCCTGGGCGCGCGACCGAGAGATGGCGTTGCTGGAGTTCTTGGTTCGCCGACTCGATCCTGCATGTCGGAGGTTCTCGCATTCAGCCCACGGACATCGTGGTTACCCGCCATGGTAGCCGATGGGCCCGCTGCTCTGCGGCGCCGCTTGCCGGGAAGGATCTCCTTCGGCATTGTTCGCAACGCCTTGATGAGCCGTTCGGTTTCTGCCGGATGGTGAGCTTCATCCATCGCGGGATCGGCATGCGAGATTCGATCGATCGTCCACTCGGCGCTCAGGTGCGGCATCGCATCTCCTCGGCTGTCGTTTGCCGTCGCAGCGCGCTCGTCTGCGCGCTCGGTTTATTGAGCCTTTGCAAGGTCCATGCACAGGAAGGAACGAGTGGACCTGCTCCCGCCGATTCCGCGACCGCCCTGGCAAAGTGCCTTCCGCAGGGCAACGGCTACTTCCGCGCCCGACTCGGTGGAGCGGTCAAAGCGGAACTGGATTGGGGCAACGAAGGCACGGAATGCACCGGAGGTGTGCGACCTACGGACGGCGGTATCCGGATGCGGTTTACGTCACGGCTCGCTTCCGGAGAAAAGCTGGTCATCGTCGTCGGAATCGCGCGCCTACGCGAAGGGGAACACGCCAAAGCCGTCCCGGTGAACGTCACGGTCATCCGCGAAGGCACGGGTGAGTTCTACGGGACGCTCGGGGACGACAAGTGCATGCTCGATGAAATCCGACAGGAACTGATCGTCGGCATCCCGCACCGAACGCGTTCGTATCGCGTGATCGCACGCGGGTTCTGTACGGAACCGGCGCGCGCGATCCGGGGGCAAGGAGCGATACTGATCTCGCGTTTCGACTATGCGGGTCGCGTGGATTTCGATAGCGAAGACAAGACGGCCGATGTGCCGCAGGTGACCGGACAATGAAGACGATGAAACAAGCAGTCGCTGCGCTCGTCGGCGCGTGGAGTCTTGCATTGATCGCGCATGCGGCGTCCGGCGACGGATCCGATGCCGCGCAGCTCGATCGAATGTTTCCCCGCACGACGCTGCAGATCGCGACGCCGAATGCCCGTTTGCACACGTTCAACGTCTGGGTGGCCGACGATCTCGAGCGCCGCGCCCGCGGCCTGATGTTCGTGAAACAGCTCGCCGACGACGAAGGGATGCTGTTCATCTACGAGCGGCCGCAACCGGTGAGCATGTGGATGAAGAACACATTCATCCCGCTCGACATGCTGTTCGTGTCTGCCGACGGCAAGGTCATGCGCGTCGTGGAGAACACAACGCCCCACTCCCTCGACACGATCGATTCGCAGGGAGACGCACTTGCAGTCGTCGAGCTGAAGGGAGGCACGGCAAAGCGCCTGGGAATCGCGCGGGGCGCGCAAGTCATACACGGCACATTCGGAGCTCGATAACGGTGCGATGCCTGCGCAGGATCCTGCGCAGGCATCGCACCGTCAGCCCTCGTCGAAGCCGCTCTGCAGCGGCACTTCTCTCCCGAGCAAGGCTACGAAGCCGCTGCCTGACACCGCAAAAAAGAAGGCCGCCTTGCGGCGGCCTTCTCGACCCGGAGGTCAGACCGAACGATCAGAACGAGTAGCTGAAGCCGATCCGGACATACCGCGGCGTCTGATACGTACGCGGATATCCATAGAATGGCGCAGCGACGTTCTTCACGCCGGTCGCAGAAGTACGAACCTCGCCCTGCTCGACGACGCGGGTGACAGCATCACCGTTGAACACGTTGAAGATGTCGAGACGTGCCACTGCCTCACCCTTCGTATCGCTTTGGAAGAACTTGTAAGCGAGACTCAGGTCGACGTTGTACACCCAGTCGGTCCGGCCTTGGGAGCCGCGCGGCGTCAAGACGTTTTCATACCGGTCGGCTTGCTGACCGATCGCCGCCATCTGGTTGCCCAAACCTCCGCCCACCGTCTCTATATAGCTTCCTTTCGGGCACCACCATGCAGACGGCGTACCCGAGTTGGGCGCCAGCGGATCGATGGTCTGCGGCATGTAGCCGATACATCCGTACGGACGTCCCGACTGCACGAACAGGTTGGCACCGATCGTCAACCGCTGAATCGGCGACCAGCTACCGAACAGCTTGAACGTATGGCGACGATCGTTCGGCAAGTCGCCATAAGCGCCCACCATGTTGGCTGCATGGTCGAAGTCCTGAGTGATCGACGTGTCCGTCTGACCCACGTCGGACTTGACTGCGCCCTCATAGTTGCCGCGCGACTTCGACCACACGTACGAACCTTGCAGGCTCCACACGCCGTCGAACGGACGGGTGAAGGTGATCTCGACTGCATCGTACTTGCGCACAGCCTTCGGCAGCGCCAGATCCGCCGCGGTCAAATGCACGTACTGCGGGTTGTAGTCGGGGTTGGGTGCGCCCGACAGATCGGCCGGACCGTCACCGTCGAGGTCGATGAACACCCGAGCGTCGCTACCGGGGTTCAACAGGACGTACGGATAAATGCCCGGGTCGTTCTCGGCGCATTCGAGGCCATTGCGTTCGCAGTAGCGGATAACGGCGTCGCCGATAGCCGTATCTTCGATCGTGCTCTTCAAGCGACGATGCGTGTAACGGATACCTGCGGTCCAGCCGTCGAACCAGCCCCAAGAGAGCTGATGCTCGAGACCGAGGCTGATCTCGCGCTCGTACATCGGATCGATGTCTTTCTCTGCGACCGCGCGCGGATCGGGCGTGAACGGCGGGCTGAAGTAGTCCGTCGCGCCGATTTGCGCGCCCATGGCCGGATAACCGTTCGCGTCGACCACGAGGTTACCGTTTGCGTCGCGCTCCGTCTGGAAGTACTGGTCCGTGTAGACCTCGCCAGAGCTCGCGCGGATGGACGTGTTGGTTGCGATCGGCAGGTAATAGTCGCCAAGCGAACCGTAGATTCGGGTACGTCCGGAATCCGTCGGATCCCAGCTGAACCCGACGCGCGGTGCGATCTGATCCGTGATCTTGATGTAGCTCTGACCGCGCACGTTCTTGTAGTCGTACATGTCGCCACGCAGACCCAGCAACAGCGTGAAGTTCGGGGTGATTTCCCATTCGTCTTGGATGTACCACGCCGATTGCGTCGCCTTGAAGTCGCCGATGTTGGCGAACGTCAACACCTCGACGCAGCCATCCGGTCCGGCACCGGCCGGGCAATCGTCCTGTTCGTAGGCGTAGTACAGGGCTCCGCCCGAGTATGCGCTGTAGGCCGTACTCAGCATGTCCTCGTAGTCGTAACCGAGCCGGATGTGGTGCTCGCCGGCTGCGCTGAAGTAGATATCCGCGTCGAGACGATACGTGTCGCGCTCATCCTCGCCGACGAGGTTGAACGGACCTGCATGACGGCCGACGGTTACGAAGCTACCGCCGAACGCGAAGTCCGCAATGCCGGGCATCTCGATGTACGGGCCGCTGTCCTTGTAGCTGCTATCGGTCCGACCGTACAAAGCGGAGATCGTGAAGTTCTGATTGATCACGCCGGTGTATTGGAGGATGTAGTTCGTACCGCCCGACTCCTCCTCATACGGCAACAGAGCCTCTCCTCTGCGATCCTCCGCCCTTCCGTAGTAGTAAGGCTGATACTTCGTCGTGTCCTCGTCGGAGAAAACGGTCGCTTCGAGGCGATGATTCTCGTTGAACACGAAGTCCAGCTTTGCAGCCCAACGCGGATCGTCGTACTTGATCCTGCTGAAGCTACCGTCGTTGGTTTGTGGATTCGGGAAGAACGCGGCGGTCCACTGCTCTGCTTGGCGAGCGTTGTACAGCGCGAAGAAGAAGATGTGATCGCGCATGATCGGGCCGCTGGCCCACACGGTCTGCTCGGATTGATCCACCTCGACCGTCTTCTGCAAATCGATACCGCCAACCGAGTTGTTGCCGCCCGGACGATAGGTCGTGCGCCGCGAAGCCCGCAGACTATCCGGTTGCCAATATGCGCTCGTGCCCCAGTGGAACTCGTTCGAGCCCGAGCGGGTCACGATATTGACGATACCGCCCGTGCCGCGTCCGAACTCGGCGGAGTATCCGCCCGACTTGACCTCGATCGTCTGGATCATCTCGTAAGGCAGATCCGAGTAACCCAGGAACGAACGCTGATCCGTGACGTTGAGGCCGTTGATGTAATAAACGCTCTCGGCAGCCGAGGTACCGGACATCACGACCGTGCTCTGATTGCGGCGTACGCCATTCGAGACGATGCTCGGGTCCGCCTGCGAGACGGTAGGTGCCAGCATCACGGTCGAGCTGATGTTGCGTGCGACCGGCGTACGGTCCGCGATGTCCTGCACATTGATCGAGAGACCCGCGTCCGTCTTGGTGAAGTCCTTGATCGGCCTTGCGGCAGAAACGATGACCTCATCCAGGACCTGCCCTTCCGGGCTCAGCGTAAATGCAATCGCGCTCGCGCCGGGCGCAATGGAAATTTGCAGGTCTCGCAGATCTGCAAAGCCCGGTGCAGCCACCGACGCCTTGTAGCTGCCGCTCGGCATGGCAGGCAGGCGGAACTGACCGTTCTCATCGGTCGTCGTCCTGCGCGTTGCACCCTGTTCCGAGGTGATCGCGATAGCCGCGTTGGCAACCGGCTTGCCCTTGTCGTCGGTCACACGACCCGTGAAATCCACGGTCGTATATGCAGCAGCGGTAGCCACTGACGGCGTAAATGCCGACACAGCCAATCCGACGCTGACTACGCCGAGCAACGAACTGCCGGCTACGCCAGCGACAGCGGCACCTCGCGCTGCTCGAAGAGCAGCTCGCGTTGCCACTTTCAATAAGTTCGATTTGGTCATCATTTAAGGAATCCTCCTGCGAGAGGCATTGACTTTACGCACACGTTTCTTCAGCCGATTTCCCCGGCTACATCTCTTCTTGGGCCTGCAATTTGTTGTCGTTCGGTCCAAGCGTGGCATCGAGCATACAACCCACGAAATCCCAATGAAAGGATTGCTGCGCGCGCGCATCGCGAAGCGAGCGCAGCAAATAGGCGTTTACGCATCGAGTTTCGCACTCGAGGATCGGCGCGAAATCGAGTAGACGAATTCGCGATGTATACCGTGGCGACGACACAACACCCGTACAGAGGAGGAATCCGCTATGCGCACCAGGGGAAATCCTTATAAAGAATCAACTTCAGGGGCATCCTTGCGCTTTGGATTCCAGGGCTCGTAGGTCGTGAGGCATTGGAGCTTGCGCGCGGTGTATGCAACGACAGCGTATCGCCGTCAGCGAAGCATCTCCGCAGACATTCCGCAGACCCAAAAAAGAAGATTTTCTAAGAGGCTCGCCGGATCGGCTTTTCCAAGTCCGTTACCGCGCGTTCGCGCAGGAAATCGCGCAAGACTCGCGCTGTATGCGACCGTCGCGCGCGCGCCGCAACGTCCTCCGGCGTGCCTTCCGCCACGACGCGTCCGCCGCCATCGCCGCCTTCCGGACCCAAATCGATCACCCAGTCGGCTTCGGCAATCACGTCGAGGTTGTGCTCGATGAGCAGGACGGAATTGCCGGCTTCCACGAGTCGATGCAGCACGCGGATGAGCTTTTCGACATCGGCCATGTGCAACCCGACGGTCGGCTCGTCGAGCACGTACAGAGTTGAGGCTGAAGACTGAAGGCTGAAGGCTGAAGGTGAAGATGCTTCCTTGCTCGGACGCACTCTGGCGAGCTCGGTCACGAGCTTGATGCGTTGAGCTTCGCCGCCGGACAGCGTAGGACTTTGTTGTCCGAGCGTGAGATAGCCGAGCCCGACATCCTGCAGCAGCCGCAACGCGTGATGGATGCGCGAATGCGCGGCAAAAAACTCCACGGCTTCATCGATGCTCATCATCAATACATCGCCGATGTTTTTGCCCTTGAACTCCACCGACAGGGTCTCTTGATTGAAGCGCCGACCGCCGCACACGTCGCACGTCACACGAACGTCCGGCAAGAAATTCATTTCGATCTTGCGCAAGCCCTGCCCTTCGCAAGCTTCGCAACGTCCGCCCGCAGTGTTGAACGAGAAGCGGGATGGACCGAACCCGCGCATGCGCGCTTCCGAGGTCTCGGCAAACACCCGCCGTATCGCGTCCCAGAAACCGACATACGTGGCAGGACACGAGCGCGGTGTCTTGCCGATGGGCGTTTGATCCACCTCGAGGATGCGTGCCACTTGCTCCCATCCGCGAATTTCCTTGCAACCCCGCCATTCGAGCTTTCTCGATCGTCCATTGCGCGATAGCACCGCACGCAAATTGTCGTGCAGGACATCGCGCGCCAGCGTGGACTTGCCGGAGCCGGAGACGCCCGTAAACACCACGAGCCTGCCGAGCGGCACGCGCACCTTGCCGCCTTTCAAGTTGTGCAGCCTGGGTTCGCGGATCACGAGCGCAGGCGTGCGCGCATCGACACGCCGTCTCGTCTGGAACGGATGCCGCAACGGATTGGCGAGGAACTTTCCGGTCACAGAGCTCGGTGCTGTCATCAGCTCTTGCGCGGTTCCGCAAGCGACGACTTCTCCGCCGCGAGAACCTGCTCCCGGGCCCAGGTCCAGAACGAAATCGGCACGGCGAATCGTGTCTTCGTCGTGCTCGACGACGAGAAGCGAGTTGCCCTTTGCGGCCAGCTTGTCGAGCGTATCGAGCAGGATCGTGTTGTCGCGCGGATGCAAGCCGATCGTGGGCTCATCCAGGATGTAGCACACGCCTTGCAGATTCGATCCGAGTTGCGCCGCCAATCTGATGCGCTGAGCTTCACCGCCGGACAACGTCGGTGCCGATCGATCGAGCGACAGGTAGCCGAGCCCCACATCCTCGAGGAACGCGAGCCGCGCATTGATCTCGGACAAGACATCCCGCGCAATCTCCTGCTCGCGGCCGACGAGCTTCAAGCGCGCAAATTCGCGTCGCAAATCGCCGACCGATTGCGCAGTGACCTCCGCGATCGATCGGCCGCGAAAGCGCACGTTCAGTGCAATCGGATTGAGCCGCTGTCCGTTACAGGCCTCGCAGACCTCGGGCTCGCCCTCGAACCATTCGTTCCACCAAATCTCCTCGCCGCTCTGCTCGGCATCGAAACCACGCAGCTTGAGTCCGGTGCCGAAACACGCTTCGCACCAGCCATGCTTGGAATTGAACGAGAACAAACGCGGATCGAGATCGGCGAAACTCGTGCCGCACGATGAACATGCACGCTTGGTCGAGTACACGATCGGAGCGCCGTTCGACGTGTTCGCGTTTCCGGCGCGCGATCGGCTCTTCTTTGCATTCTTACCAGCGCCCTCGAGGAGCACATGCACGATCCCTTTGCCGTGCTCCAACGCCGTCGCGAGCGCGGCGCGAAGCTCGCGTTCGCCGCTCGGCGCGATCTTGAGAGCGGCGACCGGCAATTCGATCGTGTGTTCCTTGAAGCGATCGAGCCGCGGCCATTTATTGGTCGGCAGCAAGGCACCGTCGACGCGCAAATGGGCATAGCCCTTCTTCGCCGCCCAGGCAGCCAGATCCGTGTAGTAGCCCTTGCGAGCAATAACGAGCGGCGCCAATAGCGAGATCGTCTTGCCGCGATAGTCTTTCATCAGACGCGCGGCGATCGCATCGAAGCTTTGCGGCTCGATCGGCACGTCGCACGTCGGGCAGTACTGCGTACCGAGCTTGACGTACAACAACCGCAGGAAGTGATAGATCTCCGTCAGCGTCGCGACGGTGCTCTTGCGTCCGCCCCGGCTCGTGCGCTGTTCGATCGCCACCGTCGGCGGAATACCGAAAATGGCGTCGACATCCGGACGCGATGCCGGCTGCACGAATTGGCGCGCATACGCATTGAGCGATTCGAGATAGCGACGCTGTCCTTCGCCGAACACGATGTCGAACGCGAGCGTCGACTTGCCCGAGCCGGAGACGCCGGTCACGACCGTGAACTTGTCGCGCGGCAAAGTGACGTCGATGTTCTTTAGATTGTGTTCGCGGGCGCCGTGGATGGAGATGCAAGCCTGGGCTTGGGGCTCGGGGCGCGGGACTTGGGGCGCAGGACGCGAAGCGAGAGCCCAAAGCCCAGAGCCCGATAAATATTCCCGCAGCGCCTTGCCCGTGTGCGACGTCGGATGCCGCATCACCTCGTCCGGCGTGCCGGTGCATACGATTTCGCCACCCGCATCGCCGCCTTCGGGACCCAAATCCACGATCCAATCCGCAGCAGCGATCACATCGAGATTGTGCTCGATGACGAGCAGGGAATGGCCTGCTGCGATCAACCGCTCGAACGCACCCAAGAGTTTTTCGATGTCGGCGAAATGCAGTCCCGTCGTCGGCTCGTCGAAGATGAACAGCGTTCCTTTCTTGAGGTCCTCTTGTGCGGCCTGCTTGGACACGGTCCCCTTGCGCGCGCGCACTTGTCGATCGATCGCGCTTGCCGCCAAGTGACCCGCGAGCTTCAGACGCTGCGCCTCGCCGCCCGACAGCGTCGGCACGGGCTGGCCGAGCTTCAGATAATCGAGACCGACCTCCGCAAGCGGACTCAAGGCCGCAACGATCTCCGCCTCGCTCGCAAAGACCTCCAATGCTTCGGCAACGGTGAGCTCGAGCACATCGGCGATGTTGAGCGCACACTGCGCTGCCGGCTGAACGACGACTTCGAGCACCTCGTCCCGGTACCGCCGACCGTTGCAATCCGGACAGCGTAGATACACGTCCGAAAGAAACTGCATCTCGACGTGCTCGAAGCCGTTGCCGCCGCACGTGGGGCATCGGCCTTCGCCGGAATTGAAACTGAACGTGCCGAGCGTATAGCCGCGTTCCTTCGCGAGCGGCGCCGCGGCAAAGAGCTTGCGGATCGCATCGAACGCGCCGACGTAACTCGCCGGATTCGAACGCGTCGTGCGGCCGATCGGCGTTTGATCGACCATGACGACACCTTCGATCCGGTCGGCACCTTCGATTCGCGAATGTTCGCCTGGCGCCTCGGTCGGCTTGCCGAAATGCTTGAGCAACGCCGGATACAGCACGTTCTGCACGAGCGTCGACTTTCCGGATCCGGAAACGCCTGTGATCACCGTCAAGCGATTGAGCGGCAGCTCGACGTCGATGTTTTTCAGATTGTGCTCGCGGGCGCCCAAGATGCGGATCGACGCCGATGCGTCGATACGAGAAGCGTGCTTCTTCGACTGAAGACTGAAGACCGAAGACTGAAGGTCGGACGCGGCGAGGCGCCGCGTAGACGCTGTAACCTTTCTCTGGCCTGTCAGATATTGCGCTGTCAATGACTGCTTGGCGTTCGCCAATTCCTGCGGCGTTCCGTAGAACACGATCTGCCCGCCGCGCTCGCCAGGACCGGGACCGATGTCGAGAATGCGATCCGCCGCTTGCATGACTTGCGGATCGTGCTCGACGACGACGAGCGAATTGCCGGCCGCTTTCAAGCGTTGCATGACGCCGATCACGCGACCCATGTCGCGTGGATGCAAACCGATCGACGGTTCGTCGAGCACGAACAACGTGTTGACGAGCGAAGTGCCGAGTGCCGTCGTGAGATTGATGCGCTGGACTTCGCCGCCCGACAACGTACGAGATTGACGATCGAGCGTGAGATAGCCGAGCCCGACATCCATCAAGTAACTCAAGCGGCTTCGCACTTCGCGCAAGACCAGATCGGCCGCCTGGTCGAGCGGCGCAGGCAGTGCGAGGCCATCGAAGAACTCGCGGCAACGCTCGATCGGTAGCAACATCACTTCGTGAATGCTCAAACCGGGCAGCCGTGCGAGCACTTCGTCGCTCCACTGCGTACCGTTCGGCTTGAATTGCACGCGCGCGCCGCCCACGCGTTCGCGGTCGGCATACGTTCCGATCCGCCACAGCAACGCATCGGTCTTCAGCCGTGCGCCGTTGCAAGCCGTGCACATCGTGTACGCGCGGTACTTCGAAAGCAGCACGCGGATGTGCATCTTGTAGGCCCTACTCTCGAGCCATGCGAAGAATCGACGCACCCCGTACCAGAGCTTGTCTTCCCAGCTGCCCTCGCCTTCGAGCACCCACTGACGCTGTTCCTCAGTCAGCTCGGACCACGGCACGTCGACCGGGATACCGCGCTTGCGCGCAAAGCGCAGCAAGTCGTCCTGACATTCGCGGTAGGACTCCGACTGCCAGCAGCGGACCGCACCGCCTCGCAGCGTCTTCGACGCATCGGGCACGACGAGCCCGAAGTCGATGCCGATCGTGCGCCCGAATCCCCGGCATTGCTCGCATGCACCGATCGGCGAGTTGAATGAGAAGAGGCTCGGCGTCGGTTCTTGATAATGAATGTCGCATTCAGCGCAATGTAGATCCGACGAGAATCGCCAAGGCGTGCCGAGAGCGGCTTGCTCGATGCCCTCGCGAGAATCGCCTTCGATCTGCCGTACGCTCACGCGGCCGCGTCCGACTTTCAGCGCCGCTTCGAGCGCCTCGCACAAGCGCGAACGATCGTTTGGATCGAAACGCAGCCGATCCTGCACGACTTCGAGCACGACGGATGGCTTGTCCGCTTGTTTCGCTTTGCGTTTACCGGACGGCTGCGTCGTCGATGGGCGCTGTTCGCGCCGCTCCAATATTCGCGTGTAACCTTGCGCCTTCAGCAGATTCTCGACTTCCGCTTCGCTGAAGTTGTGCGGCACTTCGAGGGGAAACGTCACGAGCAACCGCGGCTGCGACTGCCCCGCCGACGCGAACCTCCGAGCGAGCTCATCTGCAATGCTGTCGGGCGTATCGCGTCGCACCGGCGCGCCGCAGCATCGGCAGTAGAGCTGCGCAACGCGCGCGAACAAGAGCTTCAAGTGATCGTTGAGCTCCGTCATCGTGCCGACCGTCGACCGCGACGTACGCACGGGATTCGTCTGATCGATCGCGATGGCGGGCGGAATGCCTTCTATGCGGTCGACCTGCGGCTTGTCCATGCGATCGAGGAACTGCCGCGCATACGGGGAGAACGTCTCGACGTACCTGCGCTGCCCTTCGGCGTACAGCGTGTCGAAAACGAGCGATGACTTGCCTGACCCGGACACGCCCGTGACCACGATGAGCTCGTTCGTGGGTAAATCGAGCGAGAGGTCCTTCAAATTGTTCTGTCGAGCGCCGCGAATCGAGATTGCTTGAGACATGATCACCCTGGCGCCGAAACGCCTGCGGTACGCACATTAGGGGAACGCGGCTTGGCCGCGGGACGAGCGCACGATTGTACCGGGAGAGGCGCAACCGAGCCCTGCGATTGGATGCGAAAAAGATGTCAGGGGATGTCTCGATTTAGGCTGAAGGCTGAAGGCTGTAGGCTGTAGGCTGTAGGCTGTAGGAAGAGCGCGCATTCGCGCGCAAGAGAGACTGAAGGCTGAAGACTGAAGGCTGAAGGCTGAAGGTTG
This sequence comes from uncultured Sinobacteraceae bacterium, assembly GCA_937902995.1. Classification (GTDB taxonomy): domain Bacteria; phylum Pseudomonadota; class Gammaproteobacteria; order Steroidobacterales; family Steroidobacteraceae; genus Steroidobacter. The sequence goes on along the minus strand of CALEKY010000062.1, from coordinate 49,937 downwards.
ACAAGGACCGCGCAGAGGGCGCGGCCTCTTCCTTCCCTTATCCCTCCTTTCCCTCCTTTTATTCCCTCGCCGCGAACTCGCTCTCGAACCGCTTACCCATCTCGCCGCTCGCAATCTGCGCGCGGAGCCATTCGTCCACATACGCGCGCCATTCTGGATCGCGCGGCAACAAGATGGCCTTCTCGCTGTGCGTGAACGTCTGCGGAGTCGCCCTACACAAGCGCGGGTCGATGCGAGTCTGCAGCTCGACCTCCACGTCGTCCGTGATCATGACGTCGGCACGACCTTCCGCGACCTCGCGAAAGATAGTGCGGTTGTCGGGGTGCACCGTCACATGCGCGCGCGTCAACCGTTCGCGCACGAAACGCTCGTTGGTGCCGCCGGGATTGACGACGACGCGCACCGTCGGACGATCGATTTCTTCCAACGTATCCAGCTCGGCCTGTCGGCCGCAGCGAACGATCGGCGTCTTGCCGCCCGCGTGATAGGCAGATGAGAACGCTGCTTCCGCAGCACGATCGGGGGTCACGCTGATTCCGCTCAGCGCCAGGTCGAAACGTCCTGCGCGGTAGTCGTCCATCAGAGTCGGCCAGCTCGTGCGAATGAAACGCGGCGTGACCCCAAGTGCCTTCGCTAGCTCGATCGCCGTCGCGACGTCGACACCGCGCAACGTGCCGTCCCGCTCCAGACTGAACGGTGCGTAATCGCCGGTCGTACCGACTCGAAGCACGCCGCTCGCGCGAACCCGCTCCAAAGCCGGCGACGGAATTCGGCGCATCGATGCCAGTGCGGCGAGCAAAGCATGCGCTGAGCTCTCATCGAGTCTTGCAGCCGAAAAGCGCGCGGCCAAATGTCCGTAGCGATCCGGAAAATCCGTGCGCTCGAGCTCGGGCATCGCAAGATAGAGCGCGATGAGCAGCTGCCGGCCGATCTCATCGAGCGCAGGTCGAAGGTCCGAGCTCAAATCGCGCAACTGCGGCGGCAGCGGCTCGGGTGCATCGAAGACGCGCCGTTGGATCGCTCGCGCAAGCTCGATCTGCAAAGCGAACAGTCGCCGGGTAGCCTGCGGTTCGAGACCGAGCCGCTGCGCGTCGCTCACGGTCGCGTCGAGGACTTGCGCCTCACGAACCGGATCCTGGATCGGCAGACGATGATGTTTCTTCCATTGACCGACCGGCTCCATGAGACCTAGCCGATCGACCATCAACGAAACGACGCGCTCGACGTCCGCTTCCGGCGATTCGAACCGAGGCTCGGCACTCTTCGCGATCCATGGGCATACGAGAAACAGGACGACGATCGCGCGCGCGTGCTGGAGAATGGATGTGGAGGACATCCGCGTAAGATGCGGCGCGGATAGCAGCGGGCGCAAGACCCTGTGAGTCGTGAGTCGTGATTCGTGATTGATGACTTGTAGTTGACCAGGGCTTTGCGGGCACGGCTACGCCTTCCGCTGTTTCGCGCTCATTAGCTCACTCTCGCCCCGCAAAGAGAGAGGCAGGTTTCTGTGCACTCGCGCCTGCGTCACGAATCGCGAGCCACGAATCACGAGATCAGGGCTTGAGCGGCACAATGAGATCGAGAAAGCGGCTCAGTAGCGTCGGCTTCAAGTTATCGATCTCCATCGACTCGCGAATGCGCGGAATGTCGCGTAGGTCCAGACGGAGCTCGTCTTCGTGATCCAACAGGGCCGCAGCGGCGGGCGCAGCGTGCATCGCATGCGCGGTCGTGCTCGGAGCCGGACGGGCCATGGCCGGAGCCCGACGCATCATCGTTGTCGAAGGTGCTGCGCTCATTCTCGATCTCCCTGTGACATTGCCTGCGAGCGACAGCAGCGTAGAGGATGCGTACCGTATCCCTTCGTGAGCCAAGTCACGATCGCAAACACGCGTTCGCGCAAACTGTACGGCGACCGAACAGAGATGCACGATTTCGATCGCTAACACGGCTTATGTCTAGCCGATGTCGCAGCACGACGACGTATTCGGCATTGCACCGAGGTCAAGAACATGCATAGGTTTCGACGAATTCTTTGTGCGTTAACGGCCTGCGTACTGATCGGCGCATGCTCGTCCGACGCGCCGCCCGAAAAAGAACCGGACTCGCGGGCGCACACGCTCGCGCCGCTGCCGAGCGAAAGCGCAGACGTGCTGCGCGCCAAGCTCAATGCAGCCGGCATGCAAACGGAGTACGCGGCGAATTTCGATGGCGACCGCCTGCAACGCATCGCCGAGCATCGAAAGCAAGGCGATGCGACAGTCGCCGCCGAGTATGCCTTCGTCGGCGCACGGCTCGTGGAATATCGCGGACCGAAAGTGAACGCGCCCGAAAAGCTCGAGCTGCAGTTCGATGTGCAAGGCGCTCTGGTTTCGGGACGAGGTCCGAACGTGAGCGACGAAGAGATTGCTGCAATCCGCGATCGTGCGCAGTTGCTGCGCAGTCATGCAGTGGCGCAGCGGGCGACACGCGGGCACGGTCAACGCTAAAGAGCTGACCGTACGGTCACAGGCAACAGGCTACCGGCTACAGCAGAGGGCGTGGGGCTTGGCCCCTCCCTACCCCTCCCCTGCCCCGGCTGGCGAGGGAATCAAAGCGCGCAGCGCGCGCCGCCAACCTTCAACCTTCAGCCTTCAGTCTTTCATATGCGCGCGAACGCACGCTCTTCCTACAGCCTACAGCACACAGCCTGAGCGAAGCTCATCCGTGCGCAAGCGTCGGCAGCTCGATCTCCACGCTCAGCCCGCCGCCTTCGCGATTGCGAGCTTTCACGCCCCCGCCGTACATCGTGACGATGCGGTAAGTGATCGCGAGGCCCAGACCTGTGCCGCCCGAATCGCGGTCGCGCGATTCGGCGACACGATGAAACGGCTCGAAAATTTTATCGAGCTCCGCTTCGGGCACGCCCGGTCCGCGATCCTCGATGAGAATACGTGTCACGCCGTCTTCGCGCGTCATCGAGACTTCGACCGCCGTGCCCTCGCGCGTGAATCGCACGGCGTTGCGTAACACGTTCTCGATCGCGCTGCGCAGCAGATCGTGATCGCCTTCGATCTCCACGCTCAGCGTTGGCGCCCAGGACACGTCCTTGTTCGCGGCGTTCGCCTCGATGCGCGCATCTTCGACGACCTCCGTCAGCAAGGTGGTCAGATCCACCGGCACGCGCGGCAGCGCCGGTTCGATCGCGCGCAAATGGGAAAGCTGCAACATCTGCCCGATGATCACATCCAGACGTTCGGTCTCGAGCTCGATGCGATCGAACTGGCGCTGGACGTCGCTGCCGCGCCTGGCAAGGCTCGTCGCAACACGCAACCGCGCGAGCGGCGAGCGCAGCTCGTGCGACATCGCTCGCAGCAGCGATTCCTTGGAAGCGATGAGCTCGCGAACGTGATCGGCCATGGTGTCGAAGTCGCGCGCGAGCACACCGAGCTCGTCATGACGCTTGGCGAACTCATCGCCGATTCGCGAATCGAGATTGCCCGCAGCGAGCGATCGTACGCTCGCCTGCAGTCGCTCGACCGGCTTGCTCACGTACCTTGCCAGCCACCAGCACACCAAGCCGCTGATGACCAGCGCAAAGGCGAAGAGCATCGCGCGCACGTCGGCCGTGTTGAGAATGTCCCACGGGCTCGTGGAGGACTCGATCAGGATCGTATAGACGCTGTCGTCGTGATCGAAGAATTGCGGGGTCAAGAGCAGCGGGTTCGGCTCGCGATCGCGGGGCACGCCTTTGCTCATGAGCCCGGCGCGTTCGAGGCGCCGCACATAAGCCATCAAGCGATTCGGCAACGTGCGACCGAGAATGTCGACCCCCGTGTAATCGACGATGTAGATCGTACGGCCGATGTATTCCTTCTGCGCTTCGTCGATCCACTCGCGCAAGCCCTCGATGCCCTCCGCATGCAGGCGCGCGGCAGCTTCTTGCGCCAGCTCGTTCGAGTCGAGCGCCTTGACTTGGCTGAAGCGGTACCAGGCAACGGCGGCGGTCGAAAGCAGCACGAGCAGCATCGCCGCCCAAAAGGACAGGAAGATGCGGAGAAACAGCGTCCTCACGTCCGGGGCTCGGCTCGCTGCTCACCCGGCGTGGCAATGAGAACGTAGCCTGCGCCTCGAATACTGCGTATTTCTGGCAGACCGTTCTCGCCTAGACCGAGCTTGCGACGCAGATTGCTCACGTGCGTATCGATGCTGCGGTCGTATGGAGTCAGTCGGCGCCCGAGAACGCGTTCGGTCAGCGATTCGCGCGACTGCACTTGGCCGACGGAACGCATCAACACTTCGAGCAATCGCAGCTCCGTGCCCGTCAGACGCACCGATTGACCGTTGAGCTGCACATCGAAGGTAGCCGGATCCAAACGGAGCGGCCCGACCGTGACCGGGCTGGCGGGCTGATCCGTGTCGCGCGAAGAAAACCGCCGCAATACGGCACGCACGCGCGCCACGAGCTCCCGCGGATTGAACGGTTTCGCCAAGTAGTCGTCCGCGCCGAGCTCGAGACCGACGATACGGTCCACGTCCGCTCCATGGGCGGTCAACATCACGACGGGCACCGACAACGAGTGGCGCAAGCGGCGCAGCACTTCGAAACCGCTGAGCGACGGCAGCATCACGTCGAGAATCACCAAATCGTAGGAATGCGACTGTTCGGTCAGTCGCTCCAGCGCTTCAGCACCGTCGCGGACGAGCGAGACCTGGAACCCTTCGCCCGTCAGATACTCGGTCAGCATTTGGCCGAGCTCGCGGTCGTCGTCCACGATCAACAGTGAAGCCGGCTTTGTCATGTGTGGAATCACCTTGGAATTGTGTCTTTCGTCGTTGTGGCCCGCTAGAGCGCGCGAAAGTTGGCACACCGGATTATCGCGAGGTGCCAAGAATGGTCAAAAATCGAGCCACGTCTTGCCCTTACCGGGCACGGTCTGAGCTGCAAGACAAGCCGCAGCCGCGCCAGTGCTTCCTCTCTTCCCCCTGGGTTGAGACCCGCACTGTCCCAAAAATCGGACCGATTTGTACATAAGGCAAGGGCCGTGACTCGTCGCTGGTGACTGGACTCGGGTAGGCCTTACGCTGGGTCGTGATTCGTGATCCGTGGCTCGCGGCACTGGGAGCGGTAGAGGAGAGAGACGCCAGGCCAGCTGCGTGCTGCCGGCCGCGCGAACGCGCGCTCTTCCCTACAGTCCACAGCCTACGGCCTACAGCCTAGGGGCGAGCCAGGGGCGAGTCCCCACTCCAAATTGATACGCTTCGTCCCCAGATACCACTCGTGAGGCGTACCCATGGCCGTACCTTGGCTTCAGATCGTGCAGCTCGTCCCCTCGATCGTCGAGGTTTCCCGTGAGCTGCTGAAGAAGAACAAGCGGACTGCCGAACAGGGAGTGCCGCAGACACCGAGCGAGGTCATCGCTCGAATCGAAAGCCTGGAGGAGAACGAACGCCGCCAGGCCGAGCTCATCAGCCAGATGGCCGAACAACTCGCAAACATGACGAAGCTCATGGTGGAGATGCGCAAGCGCATCATCTGGTTGACGGTGGGATTGGGGATTGCGATTGCGGTAGCGATCGCGGGACTGTTCTTCTGAGGCTGAAGGCTGAAGGCTGAAGACTGAAGGAAGCGCGCACTGCGCGTAATGAGTCCCCTCTCCTGCCTACACGGGGGCTGGTTAGGGCGGGGGCCACGCATTCCTCAGACTGAAGACCGAAGGCTGAAGACTGAAGGAAGCGCGCAGATCCACCGTCGTGAATGGGATTCAACGTCTCTTGCCCAAGCCCCACGCCCCGAGCCCCAAGCCCTCTTGCTGTCGCCCGTCGCCTTCTCCGTTATCGCGCTTGGCTCTGCTGATATAGCGGCAGCACCCTCGGAATCGTCGCCTGCAAATCGCGGATGCGCGATTCGCTCGACGGGTGCGTGCTCAAGAACTCAGGCGGTGCGCTCCCGCCCACTTTGCCCATCTTCTGCCAGAGCGTGACTGCGGCGCTCGGGTCGTATCCGGCGCGCGCCATCAGCTCGAGACCCATACGATCGGCTTCCGCTTCCTGCTCGCGGCTGTGCGGAAGCTGAAACGTGATCGCCGAAATCTGACTGGCAAGCTGCATCGTCGTCTGGCTCGCGCCTGTCGCGAACGCGATGCCGGCGAGCGCAAGCTGCTCGGCGTAAGCGCGCGAAAGCCGCTCGCGAGAATGCTCGCGAAGCGCATGCGCAATCTCATGCCCGATCACTGCCGCAAGCTCTGCATCCGTCGCCTGCAATTTCTCGATGAGCCCGGTGTACACCATGATCTTCCCACCGGGCATGCAATACGCGTTCACATCGTCCGAATCCTGCACGTTGATCTCCCACTTCCATTGGGCCGCATCGGGACGAAAGGCCGTGACGTGAGGAATCAGCCGCTGTGAAATGGTCTGCACGCGCTTGTACGTCTCCGGATTGGTGTTCAGCGCCCCCTGCTTGCGCGCTTTGTCGAGCTCTTGCTCGTAAGCCACTTGCGCGCCCTGCTCGACTTGCTCCTCCGAGACGAGCATGCGTTGCTTGCGATCTATACCGACAACACCTGGGCTCGTCGTTTGAACGGTCTGACAGCCTACGAGCCCACAGGCCAGTGCGACGATCAACCAATGACGAATACGCATGGGAAGAATCTGCCATCGATGACGCTGCCAAAAACGAGTTGCGGTACGGGGCTGTTCCATTGCGTCGTGATCCGTGACTCGTGACTCCAAGCCCGCCGGGGTCGGTGAGTGGTGATTAGTGAGTAGTGAGTCGTGAGCAGCAAGACCGGACGGCGCCAACACTGAAAACGCCGCCACTCACGAATCACGATTCACGGCTCTTCCCTTTCCTCCGGCGATCCAGTCTCGACGAAGCGGCCGAGACGCTTCGCTTGCCCGACGAGCACTTCATCGACGATCTCCGCCCAATCGGAAAGCGGCTCGTCGGCGAAACCGCCGACGTTGTACGTCATCGTGATGCGCGAGCCGCCGCCGGCCGCTTCGATCTGCCACGTGAGGCTGCCGGTCACGCCGAAGTTCTGTAGCGGACCCAGCGCGCCGATCAATCGCAGCACTCTCGCCGGCTGCACATAAACGACGGCAGCGTGCTCGATGCCCGCATACAAACCCAGCTTCTCGCAGAAACAGCCGCGCACGACGGGTTCGAGCGAGAGATTGCGCGCGTCGCCGGAATAGGTGTGCTCGGGATCCCACCACTTCCCCACGTCGGCCAAGGCAGCCCAAACTGTCGGCGGCGGAACGTTGGGGACATCGACGACGTGACGGATGTTGAACCCGTTCGGCCCGGCGTTCACGACCTCGGCGCGCGCTTGCGATACAACGGCGAAGCCGACGATCGTCAAGAGCAAGGTGAGCAACCGCATTGATGTCCCCCCACAGGTTGGCTGCCGGATAGTAATACTGAACCTCTGGATACTGAATTTTGGCACCTACATGCACAGCGGCTCGCCGATGCGGGCTACACTAGAACGCATCACACATCGAGAGGATGGCGCCACGTCCGGCGAGGCAAGCGCGCGAATCTCGACTCCGACTTCGGGTCTGCGGAAACATGCGATGGCCGGGGTTGGGCACAACAGACTGCAGCAGCGAACTCGAGGACAGACGGTATGGCAGGCCGCAAACCCGCACGATCCAAGCAAGCATCTCGCGTCAGCGGCGGGGTTACACAAGAACAAGCGGAAGAAGCGGTTCGGACTCTGCTGCGCTGGGCAGGCGACGACCCCAATCGCGAAGGCTTGCGCGATACGCCGACTCGCGTCGTACGTGCCTACCGCGATTGGTTCTCCGGCTATTCGATCGACCCTCGCGAGTATCTGCAGCGCACATTCGAAGAGGTCGCGGGCTACGACGAAATGATCGTGCTGCGGGACATCGAGTTCGAGTCGCATTGCGAGCACCACATGGCGCCGATCATCGGCCGTGCGCACGTGGGCTATCTGCCGACCAACAAGGTCGTCGGGATCAGCAAGCTCGCGCGCGTGGTCGAAGGTTATGCGCGACGCTTCCAAGTTCAGGAGAAGCTCACTGCAGAGATCGCATTATGTATTGCAGAGGTTCTGAAGCCCCGCGGCGTCGGCGTCGTCATCGACGCGACCCACCAATGCATGACGACTCGCGGTGTGCACAAGCGGGCCGTGTCGATGGTGACGAGCAAGATGCTCGGTGCGTTTCGCGAGGACGCCCGCACGCGTGCGGAATTCCTGCGATTCATCGACGGAAAGGCTTGATCGCCCCGAGCCTGTGCACCGACAGTTCAAGTTAGTGCACAGCCATTCGCTGCACCTCCAGTCCGCGCTGGATTAGGGCTTCCCCCTCCGCCGGAAATTGGCGTCTTGCCGACAGCACGCCGACTGTGACGCGGCTCTCATTCGCTGCGTGCGCTCGGTCCTAGCATCTGTCCTCTGGTGACTCTGACGAGCAACTGGCAAGGACGCGCTTCTCTCGGTCCGTACCTCGAAGGCATTGCATCCGTGAACGCCATGGCATCTGCAGCGAAGCCATTCCGCGTGGAAGGCGCGGTCGGCCGCGCCGAGCACATCTCTCTCGAAGCCGAAACCGAGCTGGCACCGAACCCGCCGACCAGCCGCAGAGTCCGCGCCAAGTACGCTCTCCAAACTCCGAACGGCAAGTGCAAGACCGAGCTGTCGCTGCTCGATGAGCATTACTTGCAGGTTCGTATCGCACGCGCGCGCCGCCCGACGCAGACGTACTCACTCGATCTGCGCTTCCTGAATTCGCAACCCGTTCGCGTTCGTCATATCGCATGGGGCTGGTTCATTCTTGGGGTAGCGTCGGCACTCGCCTCGGGCACCGCGGTTTGGTTCGCTTTCTCGCTGTTTGCAGACTCAGCACGCTCGATTGCGCTCGTTGCATCCGGCATTGCGCTGCTGACAGCGCTCAGCGCGGTCTGGCTCGGAATGCGTGCGACGAGCGAATCGCTGAATTTCAAGAGCGTGCATGGCGGTGCCACACTCGTGAGCATCGCCGGCGCACTCGGCAGCACGAAACAAGGCAAAGCTTTCTTCGTCGCCATGATCAAGGAAATCGCCGCCGCTAAAGCTGCGCGCCCGCAGAACAAGCAACAATGGCTTCGCGACGAAATGCGCGAGCATCATCGTCTGCGCGAGCTCGGTGTGCTGAGCGAAGCGGAGTACGAGGCGAGCAAAGCGCGGATCTTGCGCGCGCATGCGTAGCGCGCGGCGACAGGCGACAGCAAGAGGGCGTTGGGCTCGGGGCGTGGGGCTTGGCAAGAGGCGTTGAGTCCCATTGACGACGGTGGATCTGCGCTCTTCCTTCGGTCTTCAGCATTCGCTCTCTTCAGCCTTCAGCCTTCAGTCTTCAGTCTTCAGTCTTCAGCCTTTAATCAGCCTTTCATCAGCTTGCCTACATCCAACACCGCCTTCAGCGGCAAGTGATCCGAAGCTTGGCGCGCCAACCTGCTGCGGTGGATGACGACGGACTCGATGGCGCTGTGCGGACGCACCCAGATACGCGTGAGTGCGAGCAACGGTGCGAATGATGGAAAGCCGGCAGGCGCTGGAGGCTTGCCGAACGCAAGGTGCGCTTCGCGAAGCGTCGCAGCGCGCCGATACCACTCGTTCATGTCGCCGATCACGATCAGCGGCGCCTCCATCGAGCCTTCGCCGATCGCGATCATCAAGCGGCGCCATTGAAAGCGTCGCTCCGTACGACGCAGCCCCAAGTGCGTGGCGATGATGCGTAGCGGCTTGCCGCGGAGGTCGAGCTCCACGTCGAGAGCGCCGCGCGGCTCGGCTCGCGAGTAGCTCAGGTCGTGGCGCCGCACATGAACGATCGGCAGGCGCGTGAGCAACGCATTTCCGTATTCGCCTGTGTGGCGCACGATCCGCAATCCAGGCACTGCAGCCATGTCCAGTGCCTTCGACAAGTACTCGAGCTGCATCGACTCTTCGTGCTCGCCCGGCTGATTGTCCACTTCCTGAAGGGCATAGATGTCGCAATCGAGCTCGCGCAGCACTTGGGCAATGCGTGCCGGGCTGCGCTTGCCGTCCCAGCCCACGCAGCTGTGCAGGTTGTACGAAGCGACCGTCAGAACATTCGAGCGCGTGTCGCTCCATTCATGCTGGCCGCGCACGGTCGAAGTCATGGCCTCGTGCATTCGGACTTGCGGCACCGCCGATCAACCATCGGCGCACGAACCAGGTTGCCAGCATGACCAGCAACACTGCGCCGGCGATCAGCCAATAATTGACCTTGCCGGGATCCTCGAGCGCTGCCTGCAATTGATCGCTGAGAATTGTCGCGGCCAATGTGCCGGGCAACATGCCGAGCGCGGTGCCGACCATGAAATGCCACAACTTGATTCGCACGGCACCGGCGACGACGCCTTCGACCGCGAACGGTGCAAGCGGCACGAGACGCAAGGCAGTCATCGCGAGCAGCCCGCGTTTGCGCATCACCTCGATCATGCGATGCAGATTGCGACCGGCAACTCGATGCACGGTTCGCCGATCGAACCGGCGACCGGCCACGTAGGTCACCCACGCAGCCAGCTCTATACCGAGCATGGCGTACAGGAATCCGAGCCACGGACCGAATGCGACGACCGCGAACAAGGTGATCACCGGCCGCGGAAACATCACGATGCATGCCGGCGTGTAGGCGGCGATCACCAGGAACGGCGCCCAACGCCGGCCGCCGAAATTGCGCGCCCAACCGGTGACGCGCTCAGGCTCCAGCCATTGAGCCAGCGGCGTGAATTTCCAGATCGCGGCGAGTCCTGCTATGACGCACGCAGCAGCAACCAGCTTCCACCAATTCGATCGGACGGGAAGCGGCTCGCTGTCGGCACTGAAAAGTTTGGAGAGCATCGGCAGATCCACAGGCTTCTCGGGATCTGCGACAGCGATCATGTTCATCACCGCGGGCGAAATGTCCTGCTCGCACTCGAGCGGCCTCAAGCAGCGATCGTCGCGATGCAAGGCTTCCATCGTCGCAGCGAGCGAACCCGTACGCGCGACGCATTCCTGTACTTGTTCCGGTTCGGCCCCCAGATGCTCGGCAAGCAGCTGGCACCGCAGGGCACGAATGGCCGCGCGCGTCTCATCGCGGTCGGCATGGACGACCAGATCGCATTCCGTATCGAGCCCCATCGAACGGTTGGCGATATTTGCCGAGCCGATGCGCACGTAGTCGTCATCGACGATCATCAATTTCGCATGCACATCGATGCAGGTGCCTTCTTCCAGACCGGCGATGTACGGATAGACGACGCACAGCCGATCGAATCGATCCACTTCTTTGAGACGCGCGATCAACCGTGTGCGCAGCGTCTGCATCGTAAGCTCCTCCAACCATCCATGGCTCAACTGGCGTAACACGACGACGACTTCCGGTCCGTTTGGCTCCTGCAGGCGCGCAGCCAGCGCTTCGCCGACCCGATCGGCCGTGAAGTATTGGTTCTCGATGTAGATGCTGCGTTTGGCCGCCGCGATCATGTCGAGATAGAGGGACTCGACCTCGCGCACGCCAGGCCGCTCGTCGACGGCAGGTTCTGTGCGCGCGATCGCGACGTCGACGTTCGTCACGTCTGCATGCAGACTTTCCGGCCATGTTGCATCCGTCGCAGGCTTGCGCCTCCCGCGACGCCATGGAGCTGTGCGTCCCGCAGATCTGCGCAACGGCTCGCCCGTCGCCCTTCGCCAGCGTTCGCGGCACAGCTCGCCGAGCGCCCGTGCGGCGTCCCCGTCGACAGCCATCGCCAGATCGTGAAACGGCGGGTACGGCGTACCTTGCATGACGCGGCGCGCATCGTTCGCCGCATGCTCGCAGGTGTCCCATCGCCTGCACGTCAAATCGATGCCGCCGCAAAATGCGACCGCATCGTCGATCACGACGATTTTTTGATGATGCGAACCGCCGATCGGATGCGTGTTGTCGTAGCGCAATTGCACGCGCCGATGCGGCTTCCAACCGAAACCCGCGAGGGGCGCCCATTCGCGATCGAGCCCGAAGATCATCGGGTAATCCCAGATCAGGATGTTGACCCGAAGCTCAGGCCGCTGCTTGGCGAGTCGATTGAGGAATGCGCCGAGCTCGAGCTCGCGTTCTCGAGCATCCAAGAGCAAACGAGTGCGGCTGTGAAAGTCCCACCCGACGATCAGAATCGAGCGTTGCGCGAGCTCCGCCGCAGCGACGAACGCCTTGAAATACGCATCGGCATCGATGATGAACGCAGCGCGATCCGCGTGCGCGAGGCGCCAACAATTGCGTCCAAGTTCGAAAATGGAACGTGCGTCGCGCTGCTCCGCCATGATGACCCCGTCGAGACTGTCCGGGGAACGTTCGCAGCGGAGGTCTGGTTCCTGACGCTATCGTCTGAATTCGAGACGGGTTGAGGATGCGACGAGAGTTTGCTCGCCGCATCCGTATTCATTCAGAACAGAAAGGAAGATTTACGCGACGCCATGGCGCTTGAACCATTCTTGCAATTTGTTCCAACCGTCGCGCGCATCGCGCTCGTTGTACATCGGACGATAGTCGGCGTAGAAACCGTGCTGTGCCTCCGGATACACGACGATCTCGGCGGGCACTTTCGCCTTCTTGAGCGCTTCACGCATCTGTTCGACGGTATCGAGCGGAATGCCTTGGTCCTTGCCCGCATACAAACCGAGCACCGGCGCCTTCAACTCCGCAGCGACGTCGACGGGTTGACGCGGCGTGAACTCGTTTCTGTCGCCGACGAGCCTGCCGTACCACGCGACGCCGGCCTTCAAGCGCGGGCTATGCGCTGCGTAGAGCCAAACGATGCGCCCGCCCCAGCAGAAGCCCGTGATTCCGAGCCGAGTAATGTCGCCCTTGCCGCTTTCCGCGGCAAACTCGACGCAAGCGTCCAGATCCCCCAAGACTTGCGCGTCGGGAACTTTGGGCACGATCGCACGGATCTCGTCGATCGAGAGCTTCGATACATCGGCCTGCCGCGCATAGAGCTCGGGCGCGATCGCGAAATAACCCAGCTTGGCGAAACGACGGCAAATGTCCTTGATGTGTTCGTGCACGCCGAAAATCTCTTGCACGACGAGCACGACCGGAAACGGCCCGCCCTCTTTGGGCATGGCTCGATAGGCCGGAATCGTTTCGTCGCCGACCTTAACCTTGACCTCGTCGGCCGTCAGCCCTTCGGCGTCAGTCGTAATCGTCGCAGCCGTCACTGGCTGCACGGCCATGGCAAAACCTGCTGCAAGACTCGTCACAACAACCTCCCGTCGCGAAAATACGGTTCGTCCAAGAACGTTCGCGACATCAACATCTGAATCCCGGCTCATCGCGCACCACTCCTCGAGTTCGGCACGAAGTGTACGCACGCTGTCGGGCGCCGACCATCGTGCATCCACGCAACGATCCGGCGGAGCCGTTACACGAGGACGCGCTCGATACCGCCGTCGTTGGCGCTGCGCACGTAATTCTGCAGCCAGTCCTCGCCGAGCACATGCTTCGCGATCTCGACGACGATGTAATCGGCCTCGATGTCCGCGTCGTCGTTGTAGCGCTTCAATCCTTGCAGGCACGAAGGGCACGAGGTAAGGACCTTCACCTCGCCCTTGAACCCGTCGGCGCGCAGCTTCTCAGCGCCGCTACGGATCTCCCGCTCTTTGCGGAAACGGACTTGCGTCGCCACATCGGGACGCGTGACCGCAAAGGTGCCCGACTCGCCGCAGCAGCGATCGTTCTTCTCGATCCTGCCGTTCTTCTCGTCGTTCATGAGCGCGTTGACGACCTTGAGCGGATCGTAGCTCTTGATCGGCGTATGACACGGGTCGTGGTACATGTAGCGCACGCCCGTGACGCCTTCGAGCTTCACGCCGCGCTCCATCAGGAACTCGTGGATGTCGACGATCCGGCAGCCCGGGAAGATCTCGTCGAATTTGTAACCCTGCAGCTGGTCGTAACAGGTGCCGCAGCTGACGACGACCGTCTTGATGTCGAGATAGTTGAGCGTGTTCGCGACGCGATGAAAGAGCACGCGATTGTCCGTGATCATCTTCTCGGCCTTGTCGAACTGGCCCGCGCCCTTCTGCGGATAGCCGCAGCACACGTAGCCCGGCGGCAAGACCGTTTGCACGCCGACGTGCCACAACATCGCTTGCGTGGCGAGCCCGACCTGCGAGAACAACCGCTCCGAGCCGCAGCCCGGGAAGTAGAACACGGCTTCCGACTCGGTCGTGGTCGTCTTCGGATTGCGGATGATCGGCACGTAATGCCGATCTTCGATGTCGAGCAGCGCGCGCGCCGTCCGCTTCGGCAGTCCGCCCGGCATCTTCTTGTTCACGAAATGAATCACTTGCTCCTTGACGGGCGGCTTGCCGGTTGTCGCCGGCGGACGCTTCGTCTGTGCTGAGGCAAAGGCTTTGAGCACCCGATTGCCGAGCCGCTGCGCCTTGAAGCCCCAGTCGAGCATGACCTTGCGCGTCAGCTTGATGGTTTCCGGATTCGTCGCATTCAGGAAGAACATCGACGCGGCCGTGCCCGGATTGAAGCGTTTCTTGCCCATGCGGCGCAGCAGATCGCGCATCGCCATCGACACATCGCCGAAATCGATGTTCACCGGACACGGCGTCACGCACTTGTGGCACACCGTGCAGTGATCGGCGACATCCGAAAATTCATCGAAGTGACGGATCGATACGCCGCGACGCGTCTGCTCCTCGTACAGGAACGCTTCGATGAGGAGCGACGTGGCGAGAATCTTGTTGCGCGGCGAATAGAGCAAGTTCGCGCGCGGCACGTGCGTTGCACACACGGGCTTGCATTTGCCGCAACGCAAGCAATCCTTGACGGCGTCGGAGATCGAGTTGATATCCGACTGCTGCATGATGAGCGATTCGTGACCGAGCAGATTGAAGCTCGGCGTGTACGCATTGCGCAGATCGCCGCCCGCCATGAGCTTGCCCCGATTGAATCGCCCTTCGGGGTCGATTCGCTCCTTGTAGCTGCGGAATTCGCGCGTCTCCTCGTCGCTCAGGAACTCGAGCTTCGTGATACCGATGCCGTGCTCGCCGGATATCACGCCGTTCAAGTTGCGCGCGATCTTCATGATGCGCTCGACGGTGCGATTGGCCTCCTGCAGCATCTCGTAGTCGTCCGAGTTGACCGGGATGTTCGTATGCACGTTGCCGTCGCCGGCGTGCATGTGAAGCGCAACCCAGACGCGCCCGCGCAGGACACGCTTGTGGATCTCTTCGACGCGCTCGAGCACCGGAATGAAAGGTCCGCCGACGAACAGCCGGCGCAGATGCGCGCGCACTTCCGTCTTCCACGAAGTGCGGATCGAACGATCCTGAATGAGATCGAAGATGCGCGTTTGCGGCTCGCGCGCGATGCGCGCTTCGAGATCGCTGCGTAACGGCTCGTAGCCGTAGCGCATCAAGTTCGGCAGCGCGTCCTGCAGCAACGTGTCGAAATTCTCGAACAGGTACTGCCAGCGTGCTTGGACGGCTGCGAGAAGCTGCTGCGCCTGCGTCTGACGATCGCCGATCAACTCTTGGCGCGAGGCGCGCTCGAGATCCGGATCGTCGACCTTGCCGAGCTCGAGCTCGCCGTCGAAATACGCTCTGAGCTCGGACAACAGCGCGAGCTTGTTCTTGAACGACAGCTCGATGTTGATGCGCTCGATCGCATCGGTGTAATCGCCGAGGCGTTCGAGCGGAATGACGACGTCCTCGTTGATCTTGAATGCGTTCGTGTGGCGCGCAATGGCCGCGGTACGCGAACGGTCCAGCCAGAACTTCTTGCGCGCATCGGCGCTCACGGCGATGAAGCCTTCTCCCGAGCGTGCATTCGCGAGCCGCACGACTTCGGAGGTCGCACGCGCTACGGCATCTTCGTCGTCGCCGACGATGTCGCCGAGCAACACCATCTTCGGGAGGCTCCCGCGCTTGGATTTGGTCGCATATCCGACCGCACGCAGATAGCGCTCATCGAGATGCTCGAGACCGGCGAGCTGCACGCCGGTCGAACGTGCATCGCCATCGAGGTAGCGCTTGATCTCGACGATGGACGGAATGGCGTGACGCGCGTGACCGAAGAATTCCAAACACACCGTGCGGATGTGCTTGGGCATGCGATGCAACACCCAGCGCGCAGATGTAATGAGACCGTCGCAACCTTCCTTCTGCACGCCGGGCAGTCCGCCCAAGAATTTATCGGTGACGTCCTTGCCCAATCCGGTCTTGCGGAACTTGCGGCCTTCGATCGAGATGCGCTCGGTGCGCAACGTGCGCGCACGATCGGGCGCCTCGCGGCCGTCTTTCCACACCAGCTCGAAAACGGCTTGATCGACCTCGTGAATCTTGCCGAGGTTGTGGCCGATGCGCGTGACCTCGAGCCAATTGCCTTCCGGGTCGACCATGCGCCACCACGCGAGGTTGTCGACGGCGGTGCCCCAGAGCACGGCCTTCTTGCCGCCGGCATTCATCGCGATGTTGCCGCCGATGCACGAAGCATCCGCAGAAGTCGGATCGACGGCGAACACGAAGCCCGCGCGCTCGGCCGCTTCGGCAACGCGCCGCGTGACGACGCCGGCTTCCGTGAAAACCGTCGGCACTTCGCGATCGACGCCCGGCAGCTTCGTCGGGGTGACCGGACCGATCGTCTCGAGCTTTTCGGTATTGATGACGACGGACAACGGCGTGAGCGGCACTGCGCCGCCCGTGTAGCCGGTGCCGCCGCCGCGCGGAATGATGGTAAGTCCGAGCTCGATGCAGGAGCGCACGAGCGCAGGAATCTCGTGCTCGTGATCGGGCGTCAGCACTGCAAACGGATACTCGACGCGCCAGTCGGTGGCGTC
Organism: uncultured Sinobacteraceae bacterium; assembly: GCA_937902995.1. GTDB lineage: Bacteria > Pseudomonadota > Gammaproteobacteria > Steroidobacterales > Steroidobacteraceae > Steroidobacter. The sequence continues at coordinate 33,109 of CALEKY010000062.1, read as the reverse complement.
CGTCACGTGGGAAACGCGAGCAAAGGCATCGAACCGAATGTTGTCCGAGCGCGTGTGCTTCTCGAACAGCCGACGCGCGCGCTTACGCAATTCGATGACGCGGTCGAACTCGCGCTCGAAGGATTCCACGGCGCTGCGCGCCGCACGGAGCAACTCTTCGACCTTGGCATCGCGATCCGGATCGCTGGCATCGCGCCGCCGTTCGATGTCCTGGAGACGATGATGCAGCGCCTCGATCAATAGGCGGCGGCGCTTCGGGCTGTCGATCAAATCGTCCTGCAGGTACGGATTGCGCTGCACGACCCAGATGTCGCCGAGCACCTCGTACAGCATGCGCGCCGAACGTCCGGTGCGGCGTTCGGCCCTCAACTCGCCGAGAATGTTCCAGATCCGCTCCCCGAGCAGACGGATCACGATCTCGCGGTCCGAGAACGAGGTGTAGTTGTACGGAATCTCGCGCAAACGCGCGGGCGCCTCGCGGACGATGGGACGTTCCGGCTCGACTTCGTCGAGCGGCAGAGCAAGGTTCAACAAGGGCGTTCCAACGGTTCGATTGCACGCGGCGACAGCAAGGCCGATCGAGCGCCGCAGCACCGCTCGACAGCGGTACGAATTGTAGAGGATCGGGCACGCCGCACGCGCGCCTTATGCGCGACTCCCTGAAAATTCCGACGTTTTGCGCACCGGACGCATGAGAGCCAAACAAAACGGAATAAGGGGAAAGGGGAATGAGGGAAAGGGAACCCTCCGCGTGGAAACGGTCCCCACCGTCCACCTTCAGCCGAAAATGCGCGTCTACGGCCTCCGGGCGCTGGGCAATGGACTGGGAGCCGATCCTGCGCGACGCGCGCTTTGCCTTTCGCAATCCTCGCTTCCATCCAGATCCGCGCGCTCTTCAGCTTCCACCCACTCACGACTCACTACTCACGACGAATCACGAGTCACGGATCACGAATCACGACCCCTTAATTCTTCGTAATTTCCCCAAACTCCGGCTTGCTTCGACAATCTCAGAATCCAAGTCAGTACGCGATTTCCCGGCCTGGATGGGCCGTCATCGTCACACCAACGAGGATTTCCCATGCGCTCAACCCGCTTTCGAGTCTCGGTTGCCGCGATCGTTGTCAGCCTTGGCATGGCAGGCTGCGGGTCGGATCTCGGATCGATCGCCAGCGTAACCGGCACGGCGAATGCTGCTGCACCTGCGGCAGAAAAACCGGCTGCAGCACCCGAACGGCTCGTGACCGGCCTTCCCGACTTTACGGCACTGGTCGAGCGCTACGGGCCCGCCGTCGTGAACGTCACGGTTGTCGAGCGAAGCCAGACCACGGCGAACATCCCGCGTTTTGCACCTGACGATCCGTTCTTCGAGTTCTTCCGCCGCTTCGGGCAGCCGTTGCCGCGCAGCACACCGCAACCGCAACCTTCGCGCGGACAAGGCTCGGGCTTCATCGTCTCGCCCGACGGCTACATTCTGACGAACGCGCACGTCGTTCAAGGTGCCTCGCAAGTCACCGTCAAGCTCACGGATCGGCGCGAATACACCGCGAAAGTCATCGGTGTCGACGAGCGCACCGACGTCGCCGTCATCAAGATCGACGCGCAGAATTTGCCGACGGTGAAGATCGGCGATCCGTCGAAGCTCAAGCCGGGCGAGTGGGTGATCGCGATCGGCTCGCCGTTCGGATTCGAGAACAGCGTGACGGCCGGCATCGTCAGCGCGACGTCCCGCTCGATGGGCAACAACAACTACGCCCCGTTCATTCAAACCGACGTTGCCGTCAATCCCGGCAATTCCGGCGGCCCGCTGTTCAACATGAAGGGCGAGGTCGTGGGCATCAATTCCCAGATCTACAGCCGCACGGGCGGTTACATGGGCTTGTCGTTCGCCATTCCGATCGACGTTGCGAACGACGTGAAAGAACAGCTCATCGCGACCGGCAAGGTCACGCGCAGCCGGATCGGCGTCATGATCCAGGACGTGGATGCGCAGCTCGCCGAGTCGTTCGGACTCGATCGTCCGCGCGGCGCGCTGGTCAGCTCGGTCGAGACGGACGGTCCCGGCGATAAAGCCGGCATCAAGCCCGGCGACGTCATATTGAAGGTCGACGGTAAACAAATCGAAACCTCGGCCGAGGTGCCACTGCTCGTCTCGAGCAAGAAGCCGGGCGAGAAGCTGGAGATTGAAGTCTGGCGCAACGGCAGCACTAAACGGCTGACGGCGCGGACGGAGCAGCTGCCGGAGGAAGGCTCCCGCATCGCTGCCCGTGCAGGCGAAGATGCAAGCGAAAGCAAGCTCGGACTTGCGGTGCGTCCGCTCTCGTCGGAAGAGAAGCGGCAAGCGGCGACGCAAGGCTCGCTCCTCGTCGAAGACGTCACGGGGCCGGCTGCCGAAGCAGGCGTGCAGCGAGGCGACATCATCCTCGGCGTCAACGGTACGCCCGTAAAATCGCTGCAAGACCTGCAAGCCGCCGTCAAGAAGGGCACTAAGGTCGTCGCGCTGCTGATCGAGCGCCGAGGACAGCAGATTTTCATACCGGTCAAGCTCGGTTGACGGGTCGCAACGATGCACGCGCATTTGCAGGAGTCGCACAACGCCACCCCTGTTGGCGTAAATTCCGTATCGGGAAATCTCGTTGAGCGCCCGAGTCAGGCGCCCGGTTCATCCATGCGATTGCTGTTGATCGAAGACGACCTGCAGGCCGCCGAATACCTGATCAAGAGTCTGCGCGAGCATCATCACGATGTAACGCACAGCGCCGACGGTATCGACGGTCTCGACAAAGCGACGTCGCAGCGCTTCGACGTGATCATTGCGGACCGCCAACTGCCGCGGCTCGACGGCCTGTCGATCATCGCCAAGCTGCGCGAGAAAGGCGACCGCACGCCGGTGCTCATTCTTTCCGCGCTCGGCACGGTCGACGATCGCGTGCACGGACTGAAAGCGGGCGGCGACGACTACCTGACGAAACCTTTCGCATTCGCCGAGCTGTTGGCGCGCATCGAGGCGCTTAGCCGCCGCGCTTCGCTTGCTGCCGAGGAAGTGACGCGCCTGAAGTACTCGGATCTCGAGCTCGACTTGTTGGCGCGCCGCGCCACCCGCGAGGGCCGCACGATCGAGCTCACGGCCAAGGAGTTTCAGCTCCTCGAATACTTCATGCGCCGGCCGGAACAAGTCATCACGCGCACGATGCTGCTCGAAGGCGTCTGGAATCTGCATTTCGATCCGCAGACCAACATCATCGACGTGCACATGAGCCGCCTGCGCAACTGCGTGGACAAGGGCTTTTCCAAGCCGCTCATTCACACCGTGCGAGGCGCGGGTTATGTTCTGAAGGATGAGCAGTCGTAAGAAGTTCCGCCTCTCCGCATCGCGGGTTACGCTGCTCTACGTTCTGATCTTTGCGGCAGGCATCTCCTCCATTCTGATCGCCTCCTATTACCTGACCGCGCGTGTGCTCGATCGCGAGGTCGACGCGATCATTCGCGCCGAAGTCGAAAGCCTCGTCGACGATTTTCGGCGCGGCGGCATGTTCCAACTCATCGATACCTTGAACCGACGCGCGGACAACTGGGGCCGCACGGGCGCGGTCTATCTGCTCGCCGACGCCGACGGTAACCGAATCGCCGGCAACATCGGTCGCTGGCCCAACCGGCTCACCGCCAACGGCGAGTGGGTGGAGTTCGAAATCGACGCGAGCGAGCACGGCGGAGTCGTCGCACATCCGGTGCGGGCACATCTGTTTCAGCTGCAGGATGGCGTCCGCTTGCTCGTCGGCACCGACATCCTCGAACGCAAACGTCTGGCGTCGCGCATGCGTTCGGCGATGTTGTGGGGCGCGGGACTTTGCGTCGGTCTGGCGACGCTCGTGAGTGTCGGCTACAGCCGCGGCGTGCGCAAACGCGTGAGCGAGATTGCCGCAACGTGCGAAAGCATCATGCGGGGAGATCTGTCGCAGCGCTTGCGCATCGAAAAGGCGAGCGACGAGTTCGATGCGCTCTCGACGACCGTCAACCACATGCTGGATCGCCTCCAACAACAGACCGAAGTCTTGCGCACGACGTTCGACAGCGCAGCGCACGATTTGCGTGCCCCGCTCTATCGTGCACGCGTGCGCATCGAAGAAGGATTGCAGCACGAAGACCTGCCTCCCGCTGCCCGCTCGACGATGGAAGCGACGCTGTTCGAGCTCGAGCGTGTACAGCGCACGCTGGGCACCCTCCTGCAGATCGCGCAGGCCGAAGGGCACGGCAGCGAGCTCGCCATGGAACAGCTCGACTTGGCGTCGCTGGCACGCGAGCTCGTGGACCTTTATCAGCCGGAAGCAAGCACGCGCGGACTGACGATCGCGTTCAGCGGGAGCGACAGCGCACCGCTACGCGGCAACCAGCAGCTCCTCGCGCAAGCGCTCGTCAATCTGCTCGAGAATGCGCTCAAGTACGTCCCGAGCGACGGCCGCGTCGACGTGAGCGTCACGACAACCAAGGATTCGGTCGTCCTCGAGGTCGCCGACAATGGCCCCGGCATTCCGGCGGAAGATCGCCAACGCGTACTGCAACCGTTCGTGCGCTTGGAACGCGATCGCTCCAAGTCCGGCAGCGGCCTCGGCCTCAGCCTCATCGCCGCAGTGATGCGCCTGCATCGCGCATCCATAGAGCTGTTGGACAACGAGCCGGGATTGAGGGTGAGATGTGTGTTTCCGGCTCGTGAGTAGTGAGTAGCGTCGCGCGAACGTGCGCGACCTTCCCTTCTTCCCTATTTCCCGATTCCCCTTTCCCGTTTCCTGAACCTCACCGAACCTCCACCGCCTCCACATAGAACACCTCGCAGGCGCCGGCGCCTGTGTCTTCGCGCGTGAGCGAGGTGTACCAGCTATAGCCGTTCGGTCCGGAGACATCGACGAGATAGCCTTGCAGCCGCACGATGTTTCCGGCTCGCACGTTTTCGAGTGTCTTGCGAATCGACGAGTTCGAGGGAATCAAATGCATGTTTGCGCTGTTGAGCAGCGCGGTGCGTAGGTCGATCGCCTGTTCGTCCGGATAAATCGCGAAGAAGCGACCACCTTGCGAAATCCTGAAATGCTCGAGCACCGAAGTGTCCGACATCGGTCCCCAACCGACGGCGAAATCGAGCGGCGAGAGTTTCGCACCATCATCGAAACGGTAGGATTCGACACCCAGCACTCGCGCTTCGATGTCGAACTCGGCGCGCGGTGCGATTTCGAACTCTCCGAACATGAACGGCGCTGCATCCGCCGGACGCTGTATAGGTTCGCGATCGACAAGCACGCCTGCTGTGCGTTCGATCGGTCGGCCTGACAAAATCCCGACGACGCCGACGCAACAGACGGCAATCGCAAGCAACGGTTTCCAGACCGACTTCATGGTTCAGCTTCGATCGCGCAGCGCCATCGCCGCGTTGGTCGAAAATTTTTCTCAGTAGTTCGATGAGAGAACGCGCCGTCGACGTCCAATGGTGCCATGACTCGCAGTACGGCTGCGGACACGAGGCGCGCGATCTGTGACGCATGCCGCGAATTGCCCGATCGAAACCGTCGTGGACCTATCCCAAGGACGTTACTCGATCCCGGCACTTTACGAGCAGCGATCCGTCGCTACGCCTGATGCTCCCACTCGAGCACTAGCGCCATCTTGCTGTGGCCTGTCGCCTGTAGCCTGTCGCCAACCGAAATTTCATCAACTGCTCCTGATCCAGTCCGGATCCGGCAGCTCGTGGAAGGCATGTCGCAGCGCTTCGCTCCATCGCGAACGGATCATCTTGAAGTAAGCGTGGTCTTCCGTGATGTTGGCGTGAGTGTGCACACGCAAGGCGTCGCGGCGGATCGTGAGCAGATCGAGCGGCAACCCCACCGACAGATTCGAACGAATCGTCGAGTCCATCGAGATCAGCGCACACTTGGCTGCGTGCGCGAGACTCGTGCTACGAGTGACTAGGCGATCGAGGATCGGCTTGCCGTACTTGGATTCACCGATCTGGAAATACGGCGTCTCGGGCGTCGCCTCGATGAAATTGCCAGCGGCATAGATCGAGAACAGCCGCGGCAATTCGCCGGCTACTTGGCCGCCGAACATCACTTGTACATTGAAATCGACACCGTGCTCCTTGAGCGGCTCGGCGTCGCGGCGATGCACTTCGCGCAGGACTTCACCGACTTCGCGAGCTGCTTCGAACATGTTCGCCGCGGTGAAAATGCTCTGCTCGCCGGCAGCGATGCGTTCTCGAACGAGATTCACGACGGCTTGCGAGATCGCGAGATTGCCCGCGGTCATCGCCACCATCACGCGCTCGCCCGGCTTCTCGAACACGGCGATTTTTCTGAACGTGCTGATTTGATCGACGCCCGCGTTCGTCCGGGAGTCGGCCAAGAACACGAGCCCCCCGTCGAGGAGCATGCCTACGCAATAAGTCATCGGAATTGTTTCGCGTCGGTCGGTTGCAGCTTCGGACAGCGAGGCCGAAGCGTACCAGCACGGCACCGCTATTGCTGTTGCCTCGATGCCGTGACGCTCACGGCGACGAACATTTCTTCGTGTCCGCCGCCGCGTCTGACGCCTCGCACGGGACAGGCATCCATGTAATCGCGCCCGACCGCCAGCCGACAGTGTCTGCCTCCCGCCAGGGTACGGTGCGTGACGTCGATCGACAGCCAGCCGTTGCGCTCGTCGCCGAGCCAGGCATCCACCCATGCGTGGCTCGCCACCTCCCCATCCTTGCCGGCGTAGAGATAGCCGCTCACGTAGCGCGCCGGAATGCCGACCGACCGGCAACACGAGATGAAGACATGTGCGTGGTCTTGGCAGACGCCCTTGCCGCGCGCAAACGCGCTCGCAGCGGGTTCGTGAACGTCCGTCGCACCTTGTTCGTACTGAACGGCATCGCACACGGCCTCCGCAAGCCGCAGGAGCTGCGACTGCCGATCGCCCTCCGCGCGTGCGAACACGCGCGCAGCAAACTTGCCGATCGCTTCATCGGCTCGCGTCAGAGCCGTCTCCGCAAGGTAGGTCAGCGGCGAAAGCGGGCCGTCTTCGTAGAGGATCGCACCCTGCGTGTCGTCGATGTCTACGACGCCATTGACGAGGATGCGCACTTCGCGATGCGGCTCGTCGAGCGTGAGCAGATGCACGACGTTGCCGTACGCATCGATCTGCTCGTGGTGGCGACCGGGCATGGCAATGTGCCAGCTGAGCGCACGTTGCGTCGGTTCGCGTCTCGGCGTCAGACGCAAGTTCTGGACGCTGCGCTTAACGGGCTCTCCGTAGCGATAAAGCGTTTCGTGTCGGATGTGAAGTTGCATGTTCCGTCCCCCGTTCAATCGGCAGCAGACACCAGGAAGTCGCGCGAGATTCGTTCGCCGAGATCCCGCGTGCGGCCCAAGAACTGCACCAGAAATTCGTGCAGGCCCATGGCGAAAATGTTCTCGATGCGCCCGAAATGCAGTGCCGCTTGCAGTTCGCCCGCGCGGCGTTCGGTCTCGGCGGACTGCGCATTGCTCACGGCGCGCAGGTGCAAGTACACCTCTGACATGCAGCGGCGCAGCGATCGAGGCATGTCGTCGCGCAACACGAACAGCTCCGCGACGCGTCGCGGCGTGATCAGATCTCGATACACCCGGCGATAGATCTCGAAAGCAGAAACCGAATGCAGCAGCGCGCTCCATTGGTAATAGTCGGTTGCGCTGCCGGCTTTCTCTCCGCTCGGCAGCAACAAGTGGTATTTCACGTCGAGAATGCGAGCCGTGCTGTCGCCGCGCTCGAGATACGTTCCCAGCCAAATGAAGTGCCACGCTTCGTCCTGCAGCATCGTGCCTTGAATGACGCCGCGCGCGAGATGAGCGCGATGCTTCACCCACTCGAAGAAATTGCCCATCTCCGCCTCGGACACCGCGCCCGCAGCCCGCAACTCGAGCCACGTGGAATTGAGCGTCTCCCAAATCTCGGAAGTGAGCGTGCCGCGCACTGCGCGCGCGTTCTCGCGCGCCGCCCGCATGCAGCTGTAGATGCTCGCCGGGTTGTCGCGGTCGAGCGCCAGGAACGCGAGCGCGTTCGCCGGCGTCACGACGCTATAACGCTCTTTGAAGGCGTCGAGCAGACCGATGATCGCAAGCGTTGCGGCCCAACCCTGCTCGATGATTTCCGGCGCTTGCGGCAGCAGGGACATTCGGTAATTCACTTCGAGCATGCGCGCTAGGTTCTCGGCACGCTCGATGTACCTCGCCATCCAATACAGATGATCGGCGGTTCGGCTCAGCATGAGGCAACGCCGTTCGCCAATCGTGCGCTCGTCGTCTCGCGCATCTTCATTGTTCGAGCACCCATGTGTCCTTCGTACCGCCGCCCTGCGATGAATTGACGACGAGCGATCCCTCGCGCAGTGCGACGCGCGTCAATCCGCCGGGCACGAGCGTGACGTCGCGACCGGAGAGAACGAACGGCCGCAAGTCGATGTGGCGCGGTGCGATGCCCGACTCGACGAACGTGGGACATGCCGACAAAGCCAATGTCGGCTGCGCGATATACCGCTCGGGAAAGCGTCTGATGCGCTCGCGAAACGCAGCCAGCTCGGCCTGCGTTGCGTTCGGGCCGATCAGCATCCCATAGCCGCCGGCGCCGTGAACCTCTTTCACGACGAGCTCGTGCAGGTGCGACAGCGCGTATTCGAAGTCTTCCTTTCGGCGCAACACGTACGTCGGTACGTTCGCCAGCAACGGTTCTTCGCCGAGATAGAAACGGATCATCTCGGGCACGTACGGATAGATGGATTTGTCGTCGGCAACGCCCGTGCCGATGGCATTGGCGATCGTCACCCGGCCGGCACGGTAGCTCGTGAGCAACCCAGGGATGCCGAGCATCGAATCGGGTCGGAACACGAGCGGATCCAGAAAATCGTCGTCGATGCGTCGATAGATCACATCGACGCGCTGCGGGCCGCGCGTCGTGCGCATGTAGACGAATTGTCCGTCGACGAACAGATCCTGGCCCTCGACGAGCTCGATGCCCATCTGCTGCGCGAGGAAAGCGTGCTCGAAGTAAGCGCTGTTGTAGGCCCCCGGCGTGAGCAACACGACCGTGGGATCGTTCACACCGGGCGGCGCAACGCTGCGCAGATTCTCGAGCAGCAGGTCGGGATAGTGCTCGACCGGCGCGATCGACTGACGCGCGAACAACTCGGGGAACAACCGCATCATCATGCGGCGGTCTTCGAGCATGTACGAAACACCCGAGGGTACGCGCAGATTGTCCTCGAGCACATAGAACTCGCCCTCGCCTGCACGCACGACGTCGACGCCCGCGATGTGCGCGTAGATCGAGCCGGGCACATCGATGCCCTGCATTTCGGGTCGATACTGCGGGTTACAGAGAACTTGTTCGCCGGGAATCCTCCCTGCGCGCAGGATCTCTTGATCGTGGTAGATGTCGTTGATGAATGCGTTCAGCGCGCGGACGCGCTGTTTCAAACCCGCAGCCAGGCGGGACCACTCTGCCGCCGGGATGATCCGAGGAACGATGTCGAACGGAATGAGCCGTTCGGTGCCCGCTTCTTCGCCGTGCACGGCGAACGTGATGCCGACACGATGAAACAGCGTGTCGGCCTCTGCCCGTTTGCGCGCCACGTGCTCGGCCGGCGTCTCCGCGAGCCACGATGCGAATACGCGGTAGTGCGGACGGACGCTTCCATCGGCGGCATACATCTCGTCGTACGGTATCGGCCGCATCCAAGATCCGACGTTGGTTTGGAAGTGCACCGGACCGAGCGAAAAGCGTGCCAGCGACTGTCGCACGCAGTTGCAGCGTTTTGCTCGCGAAAATGGCAGTTCGCGCGCGAGATGTGGCGAACGCCCGCGCCAAAATGGTGCGAGCGTCCAGCGCAGTGCAGGAACAGAGGGCGCGAACGATGCACGCGCCCCGCCCGAAGACGTCTAGCGAAAGGAGTCGAACGAAATGTGTGCCGGCGATCTACGGCAGTTGGATCTTGCCGCCGCGGCCGACCGGACCGCCGGGACCGCCGAGATTCGGGGGCAGCCCGCCTGTTGGCACGACGAGTTGGGAGGCCGCTTGCCGACGCAGCTCCTGGAGCTGCTGTACGGTGCGCTCGACGGCGGCCGTCGCTGCCGACGAGAAATTCGCGACCGCCTCCGCAAGCGACTTTCCTTCGATCTCGAAACTGATCGGCATGGGACCCATATTGGTCATGATCTCGGCTTGCCCGAGGAACAAGACCGGGCGGCTGGGATCGACGGTGCCGTCGGCGGTCACGGGCGTCAGGCGGCGGATAGCGCCGACTTTCCGGTCGGTAAAGATCTCTTCCTGGTAAAGGGCCGCACTGTCCATTTGCGGGTCGGCGGTGCGTTCGTCAGCCATCGGATGCCTCGTTCAGACCAAGCGTTCGAGGCCGGCACAGTACCACCACCGGCGCGTCGACGGCAGCGTTTTGGGATTCCGTCAACACGGAAGAGCGAACTTGTCCGCTTGGCATCCGTTCATGCGAAGCGGATTACAATGTAGGCAGATCTTCAGGCACCGCTTAACAGTAGGCTCATGCAGCACTCAGACAATCCTTTCAGCGAGGCTTTCGGCAAGGCTGTCGATCTAGGTAACAGGATCGCGGACACCGACCAGAAGGCAGACATCTGGGACATCGCGGACGGCTTGCTCGCGGGGGCCGTGCAGTACTGGCTGTATTCGCGCCAGCCATGCGCCGACCCGGAATGCGAAGAATGCCTGGTCATCGGCACGGCGGAGAGCCGTCTCGAGGAGCTCCTCAAGCTGGTCCGGCAGTTCGCAGAAGAAAGCGAATACTTCCACTCGCCGACCGACCGGAACGTCGGACGGGCCTGAAGCCTTATTGATTTCCGCCTGCTGCGGAAGTCAACTCCCCATGCGTCGTTGTTTGGCGTGCATGACACGCTCGGGGCGCATGTTTTTGTTTTGAAACGTTGTTTCTAGACAACAAACAGATTTGGGATCTCAAGCACATCACGTTGAGTGCGACGCACTCCACACTTTGCCAGCGCGTGATCGCCCCCGGAGGAACGCGATGGGTCTTCTGAAGAACCTCAAGCTTCGTAACCGCGCCTATATGTGCGCCTACAACTCGTTCCGATTTGCCGCCCGGCTGCGCGGCGATCTGAGCGAGTTCGCTCCGTCGATCGCCGAGACGATCCAAAGCGTCGGCGATGAGCTGGCCGCACTGGCGCGCGACGGATGCCCGACCGAGAACGAGCGTCGCCAACTGATCGAAGGTCTCGAGGGCGCCCTTCGAGCGCTCGGCCTATCCGATGCCGCACAGGTCCACATCGTCTCGCAGCTCGCCCCTCGAATCATGGCTGGAGAGCCCGCAAGCGGAAGCAAGGAAGCGTGGACGCGCATCGCCGTCTGAGCCGACTGCCCAATCCCTCTGATTACGTTATGTCGCACGCGCGATGCGCGTGCGACGACCTCTACGACATAACCCTTTTTCGTACGTCAGAAGCCGCCCCGTCGCTCGCGTCGCACGTCTGCCGAAAGCGACTGTTTCCCTTGACTTATCACAGCGCCGTGCCGAAGATCTTTCTCGGTGTCAAGGGCAAACCCGCCGAAAGGTGGGGACGCAAAGCTTCCGGTCTAAGGGATGCATTTCCTAAGACAGCGGGGTCGCCACTGCAGCAACGTACGTTGCCTTGCCAGTTCGCCGTCGGACGACTCGGTCCGATCGCCTGAGCGACTGGACGTGGACTGAAAGCGCGCCTGCATTCGCGCTCCCCGCCCGAAGCGATTTGCCGATCGATGGAATCTCGGTGGCCGACTTGCGCCGCCGAAACGAGGGGAACTGGCGTGGAACAGAACACGAGCAAGGTACTCGTCGCTGACGATGGCAATCTGGCAGCGGCGACGTTATTGAACGCGACGGGAGCTGGAACCTCGCTGTTCGTGATCAACCTCTGCGCCTCGATCGCGCCGATCGCGAACGTTCCCAGGACCCTGCCTGGCCTCGAACAATACCGCCTGTATCAAGTCACGCGCCGCGAAGACGGCCGCACGCGTTATCGCTTGCGATTGGGCTTCTTCGCCACCGAGGCGGACGCAGAGGCCGTGCTCAATGTCGTGCGCGAGTCGTACCCGACGGCCTTCACGACCTGCCTGTGCGAGGAGGACAAAAAATTCACGCGCGGCTTCGTCGTCGAACCGCCCGCACCTCCGAAGATGACGGTCGTCGTCGAGAACCGCGCACCGGTTAAACCAGTTTCTTCGCCTGCAACCGCCGCAAGTACGAGCGTATCTGCCGCACCTACGACGAGCGACACGGTTCGGGTTCGCGCTGCGGGCATCCAAGCCGCTGCAGCCAAGAGTGCCGCAGCTGCCAATACAACGAATCGAGCTGCTGCACAGCCTGCTGCAGGCGCGCCGGCGTCGACTCCTGCACGTACGCCCACGACGGCGCCCATTGAAGGCGAGCCCGTCGAAATCGAATTGAGCTGGGAGCCGCCCAAGCTCGAGACGCCGCAGGCACCGGCCGCGCAAGTCGTCGCACCAGTCTTCAAGACACAAGACGTCATCAAGGCGCCGCAGCCTGCTCATGCGAAGGAACCGGAGGCGCAGAACGCGCAGCCGCAAAAGGCGGTCAAGCCAACGCTCGAACCGCCATCGAAACTGCTCGCGGAAATCGAGCTGACGCTCGAATCGGAGCCGGCGCCCGCGGCGAAGAAACCGGCAAACGCAGCGTCGAGCAACGAGCCGTTCCGCGTCGGACGCGGTGCAGAAATCCCGGAAACATCGTTGTCGCTCGAAGCCTCGTCTAAGCTACCGGCGCTACAGCCAAAGACGCCGGCCAAGCCCCAGGGCGCTCAGGCGAAATCCTCGCCTGCGCCGCAAACGGTGCAGACACCTGCGCCCGCGCCGAACATCGGACTCGGCAAGCCAGCCGCCGGCGCTGCGCAAACGACAGGCAAGCTGCCCGATCTCGATTCCACGCAGACCATTCGTGCGCTCACGAGCGACGAGCTTGCCGACGAGAGCAAGGAGAAATGGTATGCGATCCAGCTCGCCATCTCCGATCAGCCGGTGAACCTCGACGCGATGCCGAGGCTCGATATCTTCGAGGCGTATCGGTTGTATTCGGTCGCCAACGCGGGCAGCGGCAAGATCACGCACTCGTTGCGTCTCGGTTTCTTCCGCGAAGAAATCTCGGCGGAAGCGGTATGCGGCTACCTCAAGACCTTCTTCGCGGCGCCGACCGTCGTGCGTATCAGCATCGCCGAGCACGCACGCTTCAAGGATCCGCCGACTCCGAAGCCGCAACCCAAGGCCGAAGTGCTCGACTTGAGTCAGGCGCGCGACCGCACACCGAAACACATCCCGACGGTGACGATGGAGGTCGAAGCACCGCGCGTCGATACGAGCGCGACCGGCACATTCAAAACCTCATCCACCGGTGTGCACAAGGCGTTGAATTCGACCGGTGCACATCGTGCGCTCGGCACGAGCGGCACGTACAAGAATCTCAAGACGGCGTCGAAGTCGTCGCCGCCGGCGACCAAGCGTTCTGCGCCTTTGTCGAAGAGCTTCGCCTCCGGCAAACACAAAGCCTTGCGGTCGAAGAAGAGCCTCGAAGAGCAACTACTCGAAGAAGCCCGCGAAGAAGAACTCTCCGCAAGCGGCATCCGCAAGCTGCCGAAAAGCAATTCGCTGCTCGCGAAGATGTTCAGGCTGGGGCGGGATTCTTGAGCGTGCCTCGCGACTGGTGACTCGTGATCCGTGATTCGTGACTCGTAGCGGCTCGGCCGCGTCTCGGGAGAGCAGTGAGTTTCATGTATCTTAAGGGCTCACACTGACCGCCAAGGTCCGCTCCTCGAGTCACGAATTACGAATCACGAGGCCACCTGTGAGTTTCGCCACCACCGATCTTTCCGACGAGTTCTTTGCCGAAGTACAAGCTTGCCAGCCGGTCTTTCGCGATTTCGGCGGCAAGGTTCGTTTCGCGGGTCCGATCGCAACGATCAAGTGTTTCGAAGACAACTCGCTCGTTCGCGATGCGGTGAACGAGCCGGGTCAAGGGCGGGTGCTCGTCGTCGATGGCGGCGGTTCCATGCGGCGGGCCATCCTCGGCGATCTGCTCGCCAAGAACGCAGTCGACAACGGTTGGGCCGGCATCGTGATCTATGGATGTATTCGCGATAGCGCCGCCATTTCCGAGATGGCGATCGGAGTCAAAGCGCTGGGTACGCATCCATTCCGCACCGAAAAACGCGGCGAAGGACAGCGCGATATCGTCGTTCGATTTGCCGATGTGACGTTCACCCCCGGCCACTGGCTGTATGCCGACGAAGACGGTGTGCTCGTCGCACCGCGGCGCTTGAAATGAACACGGCCGTTGAGTGAATGCAATTGAGAAGCGTACGCATTGCGCGATCGCCGCACGGACTGTGAAGTTCTCTTATCCGTGTCTTCTTTAGCGACGCTCCCGGTTAGAATTCCGCCATTGCACTTTGCAAACCATCGAGGTCAATCATGAGCGATTCGCGTCTCGATCGTCGTACGCTACTGAAGAAAGCCCTGGTCGGAATGGCCGCCTTGCCTGCCGCCGGTCTCGTTCGCGAGGCAGCAGCGCAGCAGTCGTTGCCTCACATCGAAGAAAGCGAGCCGCTGGCAACCTCGATGGGATACGTGCACGACGCCTCGAAGCTCGATCCGAACAAGGTTCCGCAATACAAGCCCGGCAGCCGGTGCGACAACTGCGTGCACCTCGTCGGCAAGGAAGGCGACGAGTGGCGTCCCTGCAATCTGTTCCCCGGCAAGCTCGTCAATGCGAAGGGCTGGTGCAAGGTCTGGAATCTGAAGCCGGGCGCAAAGATCTAGTCGCACGTATCGTACGAAAGACCCTGGCGCAGGACGCTGCGCCGGGGTTTTTTGCGTCCTTCGTCAGGCCCGTTCCTCCGCCTCGAGCTTTTTGCGCTTTTCCGTAGCGTGCCGGCACGGTCGCCGATTCCCTGCCACGATTCACGCAGGATCGTCAATCGTAGGCACGCATGCCTTCACGGATTACGCTCAGCGGAAACGAGGATCGTGGCTCCCAGCTCCAGGATTTCATTCGAAACGCATGGCCGCGGCGCTCAATCGCGCCAAGAAGCCGCATCGGGCCGTTTTCATCAAGAGCGGGACGCACCAACTTTCGCGCAAATCGGAGCGCATGACGCTCTTGAGCGAGCTCGAGAAATTTCTCGCAGAAAACTTGACGCCCTGATTCTAAAGTCAGCGGTGCGGCCGAGTGCCGCCCGCTGCCTCAAAAGCTGAAGCTCACGCCGAGCGAGCCCGTGTACTGAATGAAGGTATCGCTCTTCGGCCGAATCGAGCAGCCCGCACTCGGCGGGTTCGACACACAGAAAATTTCCGAATCGTCGTCGATCAGCGTCAGGAACGCGCGCACGTCGAAGCGGATTCCGAGGTGATCGGTGATCGGGAACCGGACGCCGCCGCCGAAGCTGAACGACAGCTTGGTTTCGTCGTCCAGGCCTGGCATATCGGGCTTGAGCCAAGTGGCGCCGATCGTCGCGCCGACGTACGGCATCACGTACTGCGACTGCGGATAGGCAACGGTCCCGCCGATGTGCAGGTACTGAACGTCGAGGTCCATCGGCGCAACGCCCTCGACGGCGCTGCTCTGTTTCACATAGAGCAGCTCGTATTGACGCTCCGGCGTGTCGGCCATCAGATTCAGAAAGATGCCGAAGCTCGCATCGTCCTCCACGTCGCGCTCGGCGCCAGTGGCGGGATCCTCGAAACCGCCGCCGGCCATGAATCCCACAAACGGTGTGATCTCGAATATGTTCGTGCGTTCGGTTTCCTGGGCATGCGCTGCCGCCCCGAATGCGAGCATCGTCGCAGCAGCCATCGCCCATCCCAGAGCCGCCGCGAGCGACCGAGATCCTGTGACAGCCGACGAATTTGCAGTCGTCAATAATCGATTACGCATGCAACACTCCTCGAGCGCTCGAGCGCCGTCGATCCATTCGATCGGACTGGAACCGCAGCGAGCGAGGCGCTTAAGGTAACACGATGCGCTCGTCGCTCTCTCGTCTCGGGTATCGATGCAATCCGAATCCGCAGTCCGGATCGGTCCGAATTCACAGGGGCGTCGCTTGAAAGTTTCGGCTCTGCTGGTCGTCGCGCTGTTTGCCGCCCTGACGTTCGGGTTGTTCGCCTACATGAATCAACCCATCGACGAGCCGCGTTGGCCGGCGAGCGTTCAGGGCATGGCCTTCTCGCCGTTCCGCGCCGGACAGGATCCTCTGCATCGCACGCTCCCTTCGCACGCACAAATCGACGAAGACCTCGCATTGCTCGCCCGTGCAGGCGTGCATGCGGTACGGACGTATTCGGCGCTCGACACGCTCGGCGACATCCCGGAGCTCGCCGCGCGCCACAAGATCCTCGTGAGCGTCGGCGCATGGCTCGATCGTGCGCGCGAAACGAATCAGGCGGAAATCGCCGCAGCCATCGAGCTCGCGCGGCGTCACTCGAACGTCATTCGTTTGTTCATCGGCAACGAAACGATTCTGCGCGGCGACCTCACCGTGACCGAGCTTGCCGTAGAGCTCGACCGCGTGCGCGCTGCGGTGAGTCAGCCCGTGAGCACGGCCGAGCCCTGGCACGTGTGGGTCGATCATCCGGAGCTTGCCGATCACGTCGATTTCATCGGCGTGCATCTGTTGCCATATTGGGAAGGCATTGCCGTCGAGCAGGCGAACGATTACCTCGCCTCGCGCATCGAGATCCTCGAACGCACGTTCCCCGGCAAGCCGATCGTGATCGCCGAAGCAGGCTGGCCTTCGGAGGGACGTACGAGAGGCGCGGCCATTGCATCGCCGAGCAACCAGGCTCTGTTTCTGCGTCGCTTCCTGCAACGGGCTCATCAAGAAGGCTACGTCTATTACTTGATGGAAGCGTTCGACCAGCCGTGGAAGGCGCGCTACGAAGGAGCGGTCGGTGCGTACTGGGGCATTTACGACGTCGAGCGGCAACCGAAATTCGCGTTCGTCGAGCCCATCGTACGCGTGCCGGAATGGCAGACCCTCGCCGGCATTTCGGTCGCCATCGCCGCGGTATTGCTCGGCATGTTCTACATGAACAGCAGCACGTTGGGCACGCGCGGCCGGAGCCTGCTCGCCATCGTCGTCTACGGCGTGTCGGCCGCTGCCGTCTGGATCGTGTACGACTATTCGCAGCGTTATCTGACGTTCACGAGCGTGATCGTCGGCACCGTCATGATCCTCGGCATGCTCACCGTCGTCGCAGTACTGCTGGCCGAGGCCCATGAGTGGGCCGAAGCGCATTGGGCGAAACGCCGTCGCATGCTCGATACGAGCTCGTTCGGCGATTATCGCCCGAAGGTGTCGATCCATGTGCCCGCCTACAACGAGCCTTCGGACATGCTCATCGCGACGCTCGATGCGCTCGCGCGCTTGGACTACGAGGACTTCGAGGTCATCGTCATCGACAACAACACCGAAGATCCCGCCGTCTGGAAACCGGTCGAGGAGCATTGCAGCCGTCTCGGCGAGCGCTTCAAGTTCTTTCACGTCGCACCGCTCGCGGGTTTCAAAGCGGGCGCATTGAATTTTGCGCTCGACCGCACCTCGCCGGATGCGGAGATCGTCGCGATCATCGACAGCGACTACCAAGTCGATCCGAACTGGCTGCGCGATCTCGTCCCGGCTTTCCGCAACGAGCGCGTGGCAATCGTGCAGGCGCCCCAAGACTATCGCGACGACAGACAGGATGCCTTCAAGGCGATGTGCTATGCCGAGTATCGCGGGTTCTTCCAGATCGGCATGATCACTCGCAACGAGCGCAATGCCATCATTCAACACGGCACGATGACGCTCGTACGCCGCTCGGTGCTCGAGCAGGTGGGCCGTTGGGCCGAATGGAGCATCACGGAGGATGCCGAGCTCGGGCTTCGCATCTTCGAACACAAGCTCGAGGCCTACTACGTGCCGCGCAGCTACGGCAAAGGGCTCATGCCGAACAGCTTCATCGATTACAAGCGGCAACGCTTCCGTTGGGCGTACGGCGCGATGCAGATCTTGCGCGAGCACTCGCGGGCGCTATTCTCGCCGCGCGATGAGCGGCTCACTCGCGGGCAACGCTATCACTTCATTGCAGGCTGGCTGCCGTGGCTCGCGGACGGGCTCAATCTCATATTCAATCTCGCAGCGCTCGTCTGGTCGGTGGCAATGATCGTTGCGCCGAACCGCATCGATCCGCCGCTCATCATGTTCTCCGTACTGCCGCTGACCTTGTTCACTTTCAAGCTGGTCAAGCTCGCACACTTATACATCGCACGTGTCGGCGCCAACATCCGCCAGACGATCGCGGCCGCCGTTGCCGGCTTGGCGTTGTCGCATACGATCGGCGTCGCAGTCTTGAAGAGCGCGTTCACGCGCAACGAGCCCTTTCGCCGCACGCCGAAAGGCGACAATGCCGCCACCCGCATCTTCGGCGCCGCGCGATCGGAGACTGTATTCCTCGTGCTGCTGCTGACTTGCGCCTACTTGATCACACACCAGGTGCGGGTAGGCTCGCTCGTCTTGGGGTTGCCCGAGGAGCTCAAGGGACCGGACGTTTCGATCTGGACCACCGTACTCCTGATCCAATCGATCCCCTACGCCGCCTCGCTGTTCGTCTCGGTCATCAGCGCAATCCGCCCGTCGGCGCGTTGGCTCGGTCGTCCGGCGCCCGCATTGGACGGCACGGCACCGCGCCCCAGCGCGCCGCATTCGCAATGATTGAGGTCTGTTTCGTTACACGTTCAGAGCATCGGGGCGCGTTAGAACGCCAAGCACTCGAACATCAGCGAAGCACGAAAGCAGCTTTCGCATGATGCGGCGTCGGTCTTTACCGAAATTGCCGTCGCGTCGTCGTCGCATCGACAATCTCGAGCCATGGCCGATCCCGAAGTCGTCTTGCTCTCGCGAATCCAGTTCGGGTTCGTGATGAGCTTTCACATCATTTTTCCTGCGTTCACGATCGGACTCGCAAGCTGGCTCGCGTTCCTCGCGGGCATGTACCTGCGGACCAAACGCACGCTCTGGCGCGAGCTGTATCTGTTCTGGCTCAAGATCTTCGCCGTGTCGTTCGCGCTCGGCGTCGTTTCCGGCATCGTGATGAGCTTTCAGTTCGGGACCAACTGGGCCGGTCTTTCCGAACGTGCCGGCAACGTGCTCGGTCCGCTGCTGTCGTACGAAGTGCTCACCGCTTTCTTTCTGGAGGCGACGTTCCTCGGTGTCATGCTATTCGGCTGGCGGCGCGTGTCGCCGAAGCTGCATTTCTTCGCCACGTGCATGGTGGCGCTCGGCACGCTCATCTCGACGTTCTGGATCATATCCGCGAACAGTTGGATGCAGACGCCGGCCGGTTACGAACTTCGCGACGACGTCTTTCATGTCGCGAGCTGGTGGCAAGTCATTTTCAATCCGTCGTTCCCGCTGCGCCTGGCACACATGGTGCTCGCCGCATTCATCACGACTTGTTTCGTGATCGGCGGCGTGAGCGCGATTTACTTGCTTCGCGACCGGCATCGCGAAGGTGCGCTCTTGACGCTGAAGCTCGCGACCGCATTCGCGGCGATCACGGTACCTCTGCAAATCGTCGTCGGCGACTTGCACGGTCTCGACGTTCACGAACACCAGCCCGTGAAGCTCGCGGCAATGGAAGGTCATTGGGAAACTCGGCGAGGCGCGCCGCTCGTTTTGTTCGCGATTCCGGATGAAGAGCAGGAGGCGAATCGTTACGCGATCGAAGTTCCCAAGCTCGGCAGCCTCATCATCACTCACGATCTCGACGGCGAAATCCGCGGCTTGAAAGAAGTGCCCGCCGACCAGCGCCCGCCTGTCGCACCGGTGTTCTTCGGGTTCCGTGTCATGGTCGGAATCGGCGTTCTGATGTTGGTCACGGCGATCTGGTCGGTCGTACGCTGGCGCGCCAACGGGCTTGCGAACAGCAAAGCCTTGCTTCGACTGTGGGCATGGATGTCGCCCAGCGGGTTCATCGCCGTGCTCGCGGGTTGGTACACGACTGAGATCGGCCGTCAGCCTTACATCGTTTACGGATTGATGCGCACGGAAGAAGCCGCCACTGCGATCGCCGCACCGAGCGTCGTGGCTTCGCTTGCCGCATTCGGGACCGTTTATCTGTTCGTTTTCATCGCCGGCTCGTATTACCTGCTGAAGCTCCTGCGCAAAGGCCCGCAGCCGGTCGAAGATGCGCTCCGTCATCCCGAAGACAAGCGCCCCGCGCGTCCGCTGTCCGTCCCTGAAGAAGCCGTCGAAGGATAGAACCCAAGATCGCAGAACGCCCGCATGCTCGAGACGCTCCTTCCCATCGTCTGGTTCGGGATCATCGGCTTCGCCGTCCTGATGTACGTGCTCATGGACGGGTTCGTGCTGGGCATCGGCATCTTGGCGCCGTTTTCGGAGCGCGAAGCGCAGCTCGATCAAATGATGAACACCGCTGCACCGATCTGGGACGGCAACGAGACCTGGCTCGTGCTCGGCGGCGCCGGACTGCTGGCGGCATTTCCGAAAGCGTACGCGGTCATGCTGTCGGGGCTGTACTTGCCCGTGCTGCTCATGCTGATCGCGCTCGTTCTACGTGGCGTGTCTTTCGAATTCCGCTTCAAAGCGCACAGCTCGAAAAGACTATGGGGCTTTTGTTTCGGTATCGGCTCGATTGCGGCGGCATTCGCTCAAGGTCTGATGCTCGGCGCCATCGTGGAGGGCATGCCACTGCAAGGCGGCAAGTATCTAGCCGGACCGTTCGCATGGTTCAGTCCCTTCTCGATGTTGACCGGCGTGGCGGTCGTCTTCGGCTACGCCTTGCTCGGCAGCACATGGCTGATCATGAAAACGACCGGGGAAGCTCAGAACATCGCCTATGACTTGACCCGGCCGCTGGTCGCCGTCGTCGTTGCGTTCATGGGATTGGTCAGCGCCTGGTTGCCGTTCTTGAGCAGCCAGATCATGACGCGCTGGTTCGAAGGCGGTCAGTTCATTTATCTATCCCCCATCCCGCTGCTCGCCGTCGCCAATGCGGTCGCCTTGTGGCGGGCGGTGATGCGGCGGGCCGAGCTGGCGCCGTTCATTCTGGCACTGACCTTCTTCGCGCTCGGATTCCTCGGCCTCGTGATCGGCATGTGGCCGTTCATCGTTCCGCCGAGTTTGACGATCTGGGACGCAGCCGCACCGCCATCCAGTCAAGGCTTCGTGCTCGTCGGCACGCTCATCATGTTGCCCGCCGTGCTCGGCTATACGTATTGGTCATATTCGGTGTTCAGAGGCAAAGTCACAGCCGACAGCGGCTATCACTGAGCACCTCGCACGACGATCGGAGGGGACAAAGAGGCGCCGGCATGGATGGCCTGACCGGCGCGAGCTTAAGGGGGTGAGATCGAAGTAGGAACTTGCCCTGCTCGCGAACTGGTGCTCGCCGGCGTATCCCGACTTCGCAACCATTTTCGCGGGTACCGGCTGGCAGCGGCATCGGCAGGAAGGGCAATTTATGTGCAATTGCAGCGAACGGGCAATTGCCCAACCCCTCGTACGGACGTACGATGACATAAGATGGACAAGCGATGAGTTGACGACGTGCACGGCCACGGACGACCTGCCATGCTGCTAACAGGACACCCGGATCGTTAGGGGTAGCCCATGAAAATCCTGATCATCGACGATCATCCCTTGTTTCGAGCCGGCTTCCATGCGGTATTGGAGCAGAGCGAGCTTGACGCGGAAGTGCTGAGCGTGTCGTCGGTCGCAGAAGCTTTACAGGTGCTCAAGCGGGATGGCGACATCGGGCTCGTGCTGCTCGACATCCACTTGCGCGGCGAAGACGGGTTCAACGCGCTCAAGCTGATCGGCCAACAATCCCCCACCACCGCGTGCATCATGATCTCCGGCGATGAGCAGGAGGCCGTCGTGAATCGCGCGATCGCGGCTGGCGCCTCCGGATTCATTCCCAAGTCGTTCACCGCCGACGAGATGATTGCTGCCATCCGCAAGGTACTCGACGGCGATGTGTTCGTCCCGACGACGACACAGCCTTCGACTCAAGACAACGCCGCACCGTCATTGACGCTGCGTCAGCTCGAAGTGATCAGCATGCTCGGACGCGGCTTCAGCAACAAAGAAATCGCTCGCGCGCTCGACGTCGCCGAGCGTACCGTCAAAGCTCACGTGAGCGCGGTGTTCGAAGCGCTGAATGTGCGCAACCGTACGCAAGCTGTGCTCGTTGCGCAGCGACGCGGATTGCTGCCGCCGTCCAATTCCGGTTACGCCGTCTCTCAATAATCGTCTCCCATGGATCCAAGCTCCTTGCGACGCGTTGAAGAACAACGCGTCGCAATGCTCTATTCCAATCGCTGGGCGGTCTCGAGCTCGGCGCTCATCATGGCCACGCTCATCGCGATCGTCGCGTGGCCGAGCTCCACACCCCTTCGCGTCCTGAGCTGGTGCGCAGTGGTGCTCGCGATTCAAGCCGGCTTGCAAATCATCGCGCTGGCCTACCGCCAGCAAGATCCGAACAGCGTCGATCCGCAGCTCTGGGCACAGCGCTTTGCCCGAGCATCCATCGTCGCCGGCGTCGTTTGGGGATCGGCGGTCTTCGTGCTCGTACCGCAACACGAACCGCTGGCCCTTGCATTGGTGTCGGCGTGCCTTGCGGGCCGCGCGACGGTGAGCACGATGACGCACGCCTACTTTCCGCCGGCGCTCAACGGGTTCACCGTGCCGATCTTCGGCATGCTGGCCGTGCGCTACATCATGAACGGCGGATACAGCAATGCGGCGCTCGGCGTGATGTGGATGGCCGTGCTGGGCTACATTCTACTGTTCGTCGACAAACAGGCGCGCGCCATTACGACCCAGATCCGCCTGCGTGTGGAGAACGAAGAGCTCGTCGAGGAGCTGCGTCGTCAAAACGCGATTGCCGAACAAGCACGCATTGCCGCCGAAGAAGCCAGCCGTGCGAAGTCGCGCTTCTTCGCGGCGGCGAATCACGATCTGCGTCAGCCGCTGCACTCGCTCGGATTGTTCGCGACGGCGCTGCGCAACGGCTCGCACGGTCGTGCCGGTCTCAAGCTCGTCGATCAGATCCTCGCCTGCACCGATTCGCTCGAACGGCTGTTCGACAACCTGCTCGATATCTCGCGTCTGGACGCGGGACAAGTCGCGGTGAAGCGCACGATCGTGCCGCTCAACGACATCTTCGCGCGATTGCGCAGCATGTTCTCGAGCCCGGCGCAGGAGAAGAACCTTCAATTGCGTCTGCGCCCCACGCCGCTGCACGTGAACACCGATTCGACGCTGCTGCTTCGAGTGCTGTCGAACCTCCTGTCCAATGCTCTGCGCTATACGGAGAAGGGCGGCATCGTCGTCGGTTGCCGGCGCCGAGGCGACAAGGTGCGTATCGAAGTCTGGGACACCGGTATGGGCATCCCGGTCGAACACCAGGAACGAATCTTCGAGGAGTTCTATCAGCTCAATAATCCGGAACGCGACCGCACGCGTGGTCTCGGCCTCGGCTTGGCGACCGTGCGCCGCATTGCGCAGCTGCTCGATCACCCGGTGCAGGTGCGCTCTCGGGTCGGCAAGGGTTCGTGTTTCTCGATCGAAGTGCCAATTGCCGACCCTGCGCAACTTCCCGCACCCACGACGACGGTCGAGCAGAAGGTACCGAACCTGCTCGGCGGCAAGTTCATAGTCGTCATCGACGACGAAGCATCCGTGCGGCTCGGCATGCAGAGCCTGCTCGAGAGCTGGGGATGCAAGTGCTTGACCGCCTCGAATGCGGCCGAGGCGCTGGCCAACATGGACGGCCGCACGCCGGACTTCATCATTGCGGATTTGCGCCTGCGCGGCGAAGACACCGGCATCGAAGCGATCAAGACATTGCGCGCCGAGCTCGGCGAAAACATTCCTGCCGTGCTCGTATCCGGCGATACGGCAACGGAACAACTACGCAAGGTCAGCGCCGCCGGCCTCACCCTGATGCACAAGCCGCTCAAAGCGGTGCGCCTGCGCGCGCTGCTGAATCACGAGTTCGCGAAGGCGCTTGGAGAGGTGAGCACGGAAGGCGTTGCGTAACGACGTGACTCGTGACTGGTGACGAGTGACTCGTGCGGCGCGCGCGACGTGCGCCTCCCTTCAGCCTTCGGCCTTCGGCCTGTAACCTACCGCAGTCTCCGCCCGCCAGGGTCATCTCCTCTCCATGCGCGAATCACGCCCTAACAAGTCACGAGTCACCCGTCACGAGTCACGGAACGTGCCTCGCGGCGTTCGTCTTCAAAAAGCCATGGCCGAGGCCGGCATCGGCGCGCGACGCGATTGCGAGCAGATGATTGCCGACGGACGAGTGAAGGTGAACGGCCGTGTCGTGACCGACCTGCCGTATTTCATCGATCCGGCGCGCGACGTCGTCGAGCTCGACGGCACGATCGTCGATCTGCCGGAAACCATCGAGGAGAGGCCGGCTCGCGGGCCCGTCTATTATCTCGTCAATAAACCGAAAGGCGTCATTACCACGACGCGCGATCCGGAAGGACGTCGCAACGTGCTCGACTTGCTGCCGCCCAAAGTGCGGCAGCAAGAGCGTCTTTATCCGGTCGGCCGGCTCGATGCGGATTCCACGGGGCTCTTGCTGCTCACGAACGACGGCGACCTTGCGTTTCGGCTCACGCATCCGAAGTTCGGCGTGACGAAAGAGTATCGCGTGAGCTGCACGGGCTTGGCGACGGATGAGCAGCTGCGCAAATTGAAGGAAGGTATGTATCTCATCACTCCGTCGGCAGACGGTTCGAAAACTTCGAAACGCGCGTCTGCCGAATCCGTACGCATTCTGAAGCGTCTCGTCGACCGGAGCCGCGGCGATCGCACGCTCCTCAGCATCACGTTGCGCGAAGGACAGAACCGCGAGATCCGCCGCATGCTCGCGCGCGTAGGGTTGAAGGTTCGCGAGCTCGAGCGC
Source organism: uncultured Sinobacteraceae bacterium (assembly GCA_937902995.1). Classification (GTDB taxonomy): domain Bacteria; phylum Pseudomonadota; class Gammaproteobacteria; order Steroidobacterales; family Steroidobacteraceae; genus Steroidobacter. Next base: position 8,095 of record CALEKY010000062.1, on the reverse strand, counting down.
GTTGCCATCGGCCCGCTGCGCGCACCCGAGCTCAAGCCAGGCCAGTTCAAACTGCTGGGGAAACGCGACGTGGAAAAATTGCGCGATGCGACGCTGACGTCGGGCCGATCCGTCGAACCCGCGCGTCGCTAGGGCGACGAAACGCGATGATGGGCCTTTGCGCCCGATCCGCGAAGCTCGGCCGTAACGGGCAATTCAGCTCCGCGAGGCGGGATTGATCGGCCGCACGAGCCCTTCCTGCGCGAGCGAAGCGATCAGCCGACGATTTCGATCGAACACTCGACCGAGCGTCAATCCGCGGGCGCCGCCCGCAAAAGGGCTCGTCGCATCGATCAGCAACCAATCGTCAGCACGTGCGGGACGATGAAACCACATCGCATGGTCGAGGCTCGCAATCATGATGTTGCCCGACATCGCCGATTCGGTGTGCTTGAGCGTGACCGTCGATATCAAGAAATAATCGGATAGATACGCAAGTCCCGCCTGCTGCGTGAGCAGATCGTCCGCAAGCCTGGACACCGAGCGGATCCAATACAGACCGCGCGTCGTCTGCGCCTTGCGCATGAAGTAGTCCTCCGGACTGACCGGCTTCATCTCGACGATGTCGCGGCTGATCTGCGCCGCGATGTCGGCAGGCACTCGATCGGGATATTGACGTGCGAGCTCGGCGACGCTCGGCAATTGATCCGGATCCGGCACGTCGATACCCAACTCGGCTTCGTGCTCGAAGCCCTGCTCGGCGCGATGGAACGAGAGCTCCATGTGAAAGATCGTCTTGCCCCGCTGCCGCGCAACGACGCGGCGCGTCGAAAAGCTGCCGCCGTCGCGCGTGACGTCGACGTCGTAGATGACGGGGATGTCGCTCATGCCTGCGAGCAGGAAATAACCGTGCAGCGAATGTGCCGTGCGCGACGGATCGACAGTGAGCGCTGCGGCCTTCAGTCCTTGGCCGAGAATCTGCCCGCCATAGAGCGAACGGTTGCGATTGACCTGATTGACCCGGCTGCGGAACAAGTTGGTGTCGAGCTGCTCGAGATCGAGCACCTCGCTCAGCTGTCGCGGCGCCGGCGGTACGTTGGATGTCGGACTCATGATGCGAGTGTACCAACCTTCGTGGCCCGCGCGTCCCGGCGATACGAGGATTTTCGGTCAGCCGACTCGACGCCTTCGGTTCTCCCTACTCCGGATCGCGGAATTTCGCTACGCTCTGCGCCCGCCGACGCAGCTCGACTTGCAGCCGCTGTCCATTCCTATCCAACGCCTGCAACATGACGATCGGAAGATCCCCACGCACGCGCATCTCAACCGCCTTGGAGACACCTGCGCGGATGCGCAGCATCGAGCACCGTGACTGAATCCTTGCCGATCGACGCAACCTTGCCGGAGCTGTTCGCGGCCCTCTCGGCTTCGCGCAACGTCGTGCTCCAAGCGCCGCCCGGTGCCGGCAAATCCACGCGCGTCCCACTGGCACTGATGGATGCGCCTTGGGCAGCGAATCGCAAGATCGTCATGCTCGAACCGCGGCGACTCGCCGCACGTGCCGTCGCCGCGCGCATGGCAAGCACGCTCGGTCAACAGATCGGCGATACGGTCGGCTATCGTACGCGGCTCGACACACGTGTCGGCCCGAAGACGCGCATCGAAGTCGTCACGGAAGGTATTCTGACGCGATGGTTGCAACGCGATCCTGCGCTCGAAGGCGTTGCGCTGGTGATCTTCGACGAATTTCACGAGCGCAGCCTGCAGGCGGATCTCGGTTTGGCCTTGACGCTCGATGCGCAGGCGAACTTGCGCGACGATCTACGCGTACTCGTGATGTCGGCCACGCTCGATAGCGCAGCGGTCGCACGATTACTTGGCGATGCACCGATCGTCACTTCGAGCGGTCGTTCCTATCCCGTCGAGACGCATTATCGCGAGCCGCTGTCTCGCGCGGCGCGCGGCGCGAATCCCGACCGCCCAATCGCCGGAATCGTGGCCGCAACAGTCGCAAATGCGCTCGAAGCCGAGCACGGCGACGTGTTGGTTTTCCTGCCCGGCCAAGGCGAGATTCACCGCACGCTTCGTCTTCTCGAGGAACGGCAGCTTCCGCCGGGCACGCGCGTTTTGCCGCTCTATGGCGATCTGCCGATCGAGCAGCAAGATGAAGCGATTAGACCGAGTAAACCGGGAAGCCGCAAAGTCGTGCTCGCGACGAACATTGCGGAAACGAGTCTTACGATCGAAGGCATTCGAATCGTCGTCGACTCCGGCCTCGAACGCCGCATGCGGTTCGATCCGCCCACCGGCATGAGCCGTCTCGAAACGACGCGCATCTCGCGCGCCTCGGCCGATCAACGTCGCGGCCGCGCCGGACGACTCGAACCTGGCGTGTGCTACCGACTGTGGTCCGAAAGCGAACACGCTGCATTGGTCGCACAATCGCCGGCAGAAATTCTGGAAGCGGATCTGGCGCCGCTGGCGTTGGAGCTCGCGAACTGGGGAATCTCCGACCCGCTCGCCCTCAAGTGGCTCGATCCGCCGCCCGCGGCTGCCTTCGCGCAAGCACGCGATCTGCTGCGTTCGTTGGAAGCGATCGATCGGGTAGGACGCATCACGGATCATGGGCGCGCGCTTGCCGCGCTCGGCACGCATCCCCGCCTCGCCCATATGATCGTGCGATCGCTCGATTTGGGTGGCACTCGGCTCGCTCTGGAAATCGCCGCGCTCCTCGGCGAGCGCGATGTGTTGCGCGCCATCGGCCGAGCTGCATCCGACGTCGATTTGCGGCTGCGCCTCGATGCCTTGCGGGAGCGCGGGTCGAACCCTCACGGCTTCACCGTGGATGCTTCCGCGCGGCAAAGAGTACTGCGTGCCGTCGAGCAGCTCGCGAAACAATTACGCATCGACCCGAAGACCGCCGATGCCGGCGATGTGGACCGAGACACGGGCGCGCTGCTCGCACTCGCCTACCCCGATCGCATTGCATTGTCGCGCGGCGGCAGCGGACGTTATTTGCTTTCGAGCGGTCGTGGCGCGCAAATCGTCGGCACCCAAAGCATTGCGCAGGAAGAATTGCTCGTCGTTGCGGATCTCGATGCCGGCGAGCGGGAAGCGACCATCCGTCTTGCGGCACCCATTGCACGCAACGATCTGGAGCGACTGTTCGCATCGACGATCGAAACGCGCGAACGCATCGAATGGGACTCGCGCGAGCAAGCTGTCATTGCGCGGCGCGAACGTTGGCTCGGAGCATTGTGTCTCGCCGAACAGCGGCTCGATCGCCCGGATGCCGTCCGCGTGAATGCCGCCGTGATCTCTGGAATCCGCGAGCTCGGGCTCGCCTCATTGCCTTGGAGCCGCGAAGCACGCGCTTTGCAAGCTCGCATGGAATTTGCACGTCGCGTCGAGCCGAATGCAGATCCGCCGTGGCCGGAAGTCTCGGACGACGCTTTGCTCGACCGCCTCGACGAATGGCTCGCTCCATGGCTCGACGGCATCACGCGTCGCGACCATTTCGCGAGACTGGACCTTCACGCAGCGCTGTCCGCGTTGCTCGATTGGAATCGGCAGCAGCGATTGAACGAAATCGCACCGACGCATCTCGTCGTGCCGAGCGGATCGCGAATCCCGATCGATTACTCGGGCGACCAGCCGACGGTCGCGGTGCGGCTGCAAGAGCTGTTCGGTATGCGCGAAACGCCAACGGTCGCCTCCGGACGCGTGCCGCTCACTTTACATTTGTTGTCGCCGGCGCACCGCCCCGTACAGGTGACGCAGGATCTCGTCAGCTTCTGGTCGCGCGGGTACCCGGAAGTCAAAAAGGAGCTCAAGGGCCGTTATCCCAAGCATTACTGGCCGGACGACCCGCTGACCGCAACGCCGACCGCCCGGGCCAAGCCGCGCAACCATTGAACCGCCGCGCATTTCCCGTCCATGTGTGCACACCTGCTCGCGGTTCGGTGCAAACTGTCCGCACGTGCACGAAACTCCCGATTGTGAATTGCGCCGCGATCGGCAAGGCTACGCTCTGCAAACTGCTCTCGGAGGACCAAGAATGCTCATTCGCACGCTCGCCTGTTCGATGTTGATGGTGTCCTGCGCACAAGCGGGCACCGTGCTCGAGACGCTCACGCGCGATCTCGAGGACGGCGAGGAATCGGTCACCAAGACCTATGCTCAATCGGGAAAGCTGCGCATCGACGCCGGCAATACGAACGACGATGTCATGATCTTCCGCGACGAGACGATTTACGTGATCGATCCGAAGGAAAAGTCGTACATCGCGATGGACCGCGCGGGCATGAAACGCATGGCCGAGCAATTGAATCCGGCGCTCCAGATGCTGCAGCAGCAACTTGCGAACTTACCGCCCGAGCAGCGCGCGCAGCTCGAGCAGATGCTTGGACAAAAAATGCCGCAAGGCGGCCAAGCGCCGAAACGGGAGATCCGTAAAACCTCGCGCACGGCAACCGTCGCCAGTCACGGGTGCACGTATGCCGAGGTGCTGCAGAACGGCACTCTCGTTGCCGAGATGTGCGTTGCGCCGGCCAATTTGAAAGCAGGCAAGGATCTCTATGACGCCGGCGTGAAAGTCGGTGCGATGATCAAAGAAATGCTCGAAAGCATCGATCTGCCGCTCTTGCAAGGGATGGCAAACAGCGGGATGGAGGATCTCGAACGCCTCGGCGGCTTGCCGTTGCTGACGCGTACGTTCGAGAGCGGCAAAGCCGTTGCAGAAACGACGGTCAAATCGATTCGTGCGGAAACGCTCGCAGAGAATCTGTTCGACATCCCGTCGGGCTATCGGCGGAAAGAGCTACCGACGTTTTCGCAATAGGCAAGCGACAGGGATCATGGACTTCATCGAGCGTCTTGCCGAACAGAAAATCCTCGCCGCGATGGAACGCGGCGAGTTCGACAACCTGCCGGGTCTCGGCAAGCCGCTCGAGCTGGACGACGACTCGAACGTCCCGCCTGAGCTGCGCGTCGCCTATCGCATTCTCAAGAACGCCGGCTTCGTACCGCCGGAAGTCGAGGTGCGGCGTGAGATTGCCGATGCAGAGTCGCTCCTCATGCGAGCATTGACTCCGACCGAGCGCGGCGAAGCGAACCGCCGTCTCGAATTCCTGCTCACGAAGCTATCGGCCATGCGCGGCGGTGTGCGCGACGCGCGCCTCGAGGCGGCATATCACGATAAGCTGGCAGCCAAGCTGCGTACCCGCCGAGGAGAAACCCGATCGTGAATGCCGATTTGCACAAACAGCTCGAAGCTCTCCATCAGGAGCTTTCCCGCACGGGCAGCGTCGATCGTGAGTCCCGCGAGCTGTTGGTCGCGTTGTTGGACGACATCTCGCGGCTGCTCGGCTCGGAACCGGTCGAGCACGGCGGACGCGGCGAGCGCAAATTTGCCGAGCGCCTGGACGAAATCGCAGTGCGATTCGAAGCCGAGCACCCGTCGCTCGGCGTCGCGATCAGGCGCGTCGTCGACACCCTCGCCAAAGCCGGCATTTGATGTCCATCGGTCAGTATCGGTGAACGAGTCATGTACGACCCGAACAACGTTTTCGCCAGGATCCTGCGCGGGGAAATCCCTGCTTTCAAAGTCTACGAGGACGAACGCACGCTCGCGTTCATGGATGCCATGCCGCAGTCGGACGGTCACACGCTCGTGATCCCGAAGTCGGAGGCACGTAACTTCTTCGACGTCGATCCCGACGTGCTCGCCTATCTCATCCAGGTAACGCAGAAGGTTGCGAAAGCGGTCAAGAAAGCATTCAACCCCGACGGCGTGCGCATCATTCAGTTCAACGAGCCTGCCGCCGGACAAACGGTGTTCCACATTCACTTTCACATCGTGCCTTGCTACGCGGGCAAGGAGCTCAAAGGGCATTCGCGCGAAATGGCCGACAAAGCCGTCCTTGCGGAGCACGCCGAACGGATTCGGAAAGCTCTCGACTGACATTCACACGTGCCAACGACCATGAGCCAGAAGCTCTACAAAGTCCCCGAAGAATTCGCCGCGCTCGCGCACTTACGGTTCGCCGACTATCAGCGGCTCTATCAGGAATCCATCCGCGATCCCAACGGTTTTTGGGCGCGCATGGGACGCCGTTTGGATTGGATCCAGCCATTCTCCAAAGTGAAGGACGTGAGCTACGAGGAGCGCGATTTCCGCATCCGTTGGTATTACGACGGCAAGCTCAACGTCGCAGCGAACTGCCTGGACCGCCATCTGACGAAGCGCGGCGACAAGACGGCGATCATCTGGGAAGGCGACGATCCCAAACTTTCCGAACGCATCACTTATCGCGAGCTCTACGAGCGTGTCTGCCAATGTGCCAATGCGCTCAAGTCGCTCGGCATCGGCAAAGGCGATCGCGTCACGATCTATCTGCCGATGATCCCCGAGGCAGCGATCGCCATGCTCGCGTGCGCGCGCATCGGTGCGATTCATTCGGTCGTCTTCGGCGGATTCTCCGCAGAGTCGTTGGCCGGCCGCATTGCCGATTGCGGATCGAGCGTCGTCATCACGGCCGATGAAGGCATTCGCGGAGGCAAGCGCATTCCGCTCAAGATGAACGTCGATCAGGCGCTCACCGCGCCGGGCACGGAATGCGTGAAGCACGTGCTCGTCGTGCGACGCATGGGCACGAAGGTGCCGATGTACTCGCGCGATCAGTGGTACGAGGAGCTCGCCGCGGCACAGCCGAAAGAGTGTCCGCCGGAGACCGTGGACGCGGAAGATCCGTTGTTCATCTTGTACACGTCGGGATCGACCGGAAAACCGAAGGGCGTACTCCATACGAGCGGCGGCTATCTCGTGTACGCCTCGCTCACGCACGAGCTCGTCTTCGACCTGCGCGAGGACGATATCTTTTGGTGCACGGCCGACGTGGGTTGGGTGACCGGACACAGTTACGTCGTGTACGGGCCGCTCGCGAACGGCGCGACGACGGTCATGTTCGAAGGCGTGCCGAACTACCCCGACTCGGGACGGTTCTGGCAAACGGTCGACAAGCATGGCGTCACAGTTTTCTACACGGCGCCGACGGCCATCCGCGCCTTGATGCGCGAAGGCGACGAGCCGGTCAAACACTGGTCGCGCAAAACGCTGCGTCTGCTCGGCAGCGTCGGCGAGCCGATCAATCCCGAGGCGTGGGAGTGGTATCACCGCGTGGTCGGCGACGGCCGCTGCCCGATCGTCGATACGTGGTGGCAGACCGAAACGGGCGGCATCTTGATCTCGCCGTTGCCGGGCGCGATCGACCAGAAGCCCGGTTCAGCAACGCTGCCTTTCTTCGGCGTGCGTCCCGCAATCGTCGACAACGAAGGCAACGTGCTCGAGGGTGCCTGCGAGGGCAATCTCGTGCTGCTCGATAGCTGGCCCGGTCAGATGCGCACGGTGTTCGGCGATCACCAGCGGTTCATCGACACGTATTTCAAGACGTTCCCCGGCAAGTATTTCACCGGCGACGGCGCAAGACGCGACGAAGACGGTTATTACTGGATCACCGGCCGCGTCGACGACGTGCTGAACGTCGCGGGACATCGCCTCGGCACTGCCGAAATCGAAAGCGCGCTCGTCGCTCATTCGAAAGTGGCCGAAGCTGCGGTCGTCGGCTTCCCGCACGACATCAAGGGCCAGGGCATCTATGCCTATGTGACGCTCAACGTGGGCGTGGAGCCGACCGAAGAACTGCGCGCGGAGCTGCGCGAATGGGTTCGCAAGGAGATCGGTCCGATCGCCTCGCCGGATTTCATTCAATGGGCACCGAACCTGCCGAAGACCCGCTCCGGCAAGATCATGCGCCGCATCCTGCGCAAGATCGCCGCAAACGAGCACGAGCAGCTCGGTGACACGTCAACGCTCGCCGATCCGAGCGTCGTGGATGGGTTGGTGAAGGACCGGATGAATAAGTGATTCGTGATCGTGACCATGGAGGGTCACTGTCCGAACTTTCGCGACAAATCCTTTCGCTGCTCACTTTCCCTTCGTGCGTAGAGAGTGTTGAGAAGCAGGCAGGCCGAAGCCCCTTTTCCCTTTTCCCTTTTCCCTCCTTCCCTGGGCTTCCCCCGATTTCGCGGACACCTTGCAAGAGGTGGACAATGCGGA
>CALEKY010000061.1 GCA_937902995.1 uncultured Sinobacteraceae bacterium | reverse complement strand
CCATCGACGGCAACGACATCGTCTATCACGAGTACTACGACATCGGCGTTGCCGTGTCGACCGATCGCGGTTTGATGGTGCCGGTCATTCGCAATGCGGAGACGCTGAGCTTCGCCGAGCTCGAAGCGGCCGTGGCTTCCTACGCGAAACGCGCGCGCGACGGCTCGATCACCATCGAAGAGCTGACGGGCGGCACGTTCACGATTACGAACGGCGGCGTCTTCGGTTCGCTCATGTCGACGCCGATCTTGAATCCGCCGCAGGTGGCGATCCTTGGTATGCACAAGATTCAAGAGCGGCCGATGGTCGTCAACGGCGAGATCAAGATCCGTCCGATGATGTATCTCGCGCTCACGTACGATCATCGCCTGGTCGACGGACGCGAATCGGTGCAATTCCTCGTCGCGATCAAGGAAGCGCTCGAGGATCCGGCGCGGCTGCTGCTGCAGCTGTGATGCTTCACAGGCTGTAGACTGTAGGCTATAGGCTGGAGGAGGCGCGCGCAGGCGCGCCTTCTTACGCTGGAGCTTTCGGTTTTCGGTCTGCGTCTAGGTTTGCGTCTTTGTCTATAGCCTATAGCCTACAGCCTACCGCCTATAGGGAGCTTTCATGTCCGAAGCATTCGACGTCATCGTGATCGGCGGCGGTCCCGCCGGGTATCCGTGTGCGATTCGTGCGGCCCAGAACAAGTTGAAGGTCGCGTGCATCGACGAGTGGAAGAACAAGGACGGGACGTACGCATTCGGCGGCACGTGCACGAACGCGGGCTGCATTCCTTCCAAAGCGATGCTCGAGTCGAGCGAGCTGTTGCATCGTGCGCAGCACGAGTTCGCAACGCACGGCATCAAGCTCGGCAGCATCGAAGTCGATCTCGCGGCCATGCAGAAGCGGCGCGAGAAGATCGTGAAGGCGTCGACGAGCGGCATCGCGAGCCTGTTCAAGGCCGCCGGCGTCACGGCCATCCACGGCCACGGCAAGCTGCTGAGCGGCAATCGCGTCGAAGTCATCGACAAGGACGGTAACAAGCGCGAGCTGACGGCCAAGCACGTCGTGCTCGCCTCGGGTTCGCAGCCGACTCAGTTGCCCTCGCTACCGTTCGATGGCGAGACGGTGATCGATTCTTGGGGTGCGCTGGAGCTCAACGCCGTTCCGAAGCGGCTGGGCGTCATCGGTGCGGGTGTGATCGGACTCGAGCTGGGCAGCGTCTGGCGGCGTCTGGGCGCCGAAGTCGTCGTGCTCGAAGCGCTCGATACGTTCCTGCCCATGGTCGACGGTGCCGTTAGTAAAGAAGCGCTCAAGCACTTCAAGAAACTCGGACTCGACATTCGGCTCGGCGCGAAGGTGAGCGGCGCCGACAAGACGAAGTCGGGTTTGAAGATCAAGTATTCCGATGCGAACGGCGAACAGAGCGTCGAAGTCGACAAGGTGATCGTCGCGATCGGCCGCCGTCCGTATTCCAAGGATCTGCTCGGCGAAGGCACCGGCGTGCAGCTGGACGAGCGCGGCTTCGTGAAGGTCGACCACGAATGCCGCACCGATGCACCGAACGTCTGGGCCATCGGCGATCTCGTGCGCGGTCCCATGCTCGCGCACAAGGGCAAGGAAGAAGGCGTAATGGTTGCCGACCTGATCGCCGGCAAAGTGGCGGAGGTCAATTACAAGGTGATTCCGTCCGTGATCTACACGGCACCCGAGATCGCCTGGGTCGGCGCAACCGAAGAGGACGTCAAGCGCAGCGGCCGTCCGTACAAGGTCGGCACGTTCCCATTCATGGCGAGCGGACGTGCGCGTGCGATGGAGCAGACGGCTGGCTTCTGCAAGATCGTTGCCGCCACCGACGACGATGAAATTCTCGGCGTCCACATCATCGGTCCGATGGCCGGCGAGCTGATCGCCGAGGCCGTGCTTGCGATGGAGTACTCGGCAAGCGCAGAGGATCTGCAGCGTACGATCCATGCGCATCCGACGCTCGCCGAAGCGCTCCACGAGGCGGCGCTCGCCGCCGACAAGATCGCGATCGATTTCCCGAATCGCTGAAGACGACCCGTTCGCCGGCGCGGACAACGGAGTCCGCGCCGGACTCCTCGAGACGCAGTTCGCTTGCTCGATCTGCCGTGCTAACGTGCGGCGCATCGCTCTCACGATGAGGCCGCTGCGTCCATGTCGCATGATCAACGCGCCAATCCGGATGCTTTGCTGTCGCGCGAGCTCGGCGTGCGGCAGTTCGCGGCCAATATCTTCAATTACACCGTAGGCAGCGGCATTTTCGTGCTGCCTGCCATCGCCGTGATGATGCTCGGCACGGCAGCACCGCTTGCCTATGTGGCGTGTGCGATCGTCATGACGCTCGTCCTGCTGTGCTTTGCCGAGAACGGCAGCCGCGTGTCGGCCACAGGCGGCTCGTATGCGTACGTCGAAACCGCGCTCGGTCCGATGTTCGGTTTCATCGCAGGGTGCCTCGTCTTTACGACCGGGTTGTTCGCGGCTTCCGGGATTCTCAACGCCTTCGTGCAGTCGCTGTTCGCGCTGTTCAGCTACGGAGCACCCGCCTGGGCGGCGAAATCGACGATCGCGCTGATCGTGCTCGCGCTCGTCGGTATCAATTTGCGCGGCGTACGCCGGGGCGCGCGCGTCCTCGAAGGCATCACGCTGATCAAGCTCCTTCCGCTCGTGCTCTTCGTGTGCATCGGCGTGTTCTTCGTGAAGCCCGACAATTTGGTGTGGACGAGCGTTCCGGACATCAGCGCAGTTTTGGGATCGGCCGGCATCATCATCTTCGCGTTTTCCGGCATCGAAGGAGCGACGATCCCGAGCGGCGAGGTGAAGAACGTTTCCCGTACGGTGCCGCTCGCGATCCTGCTTGCGCTCGGCGGCGTGACGCTACTGTATCTCGCCGTTCAATTCGTCGCGCTCGGCATCATGGGGTTATCGCTCGCCGGTACGGGCCGGACACCGTTGGCGGAAGCTGCGGGCGTCGCCCTGGGACCGACCGCGCGCACGATCATGATCGCAGCCGCCGTCGTGTCGATGTTCGGTTACTTGAGTGCGAACATGTTGTCCGAGCCGCGCGGCTTGTTCGCGATGAGCCGCGACGGTTTCTTGCCGGGTGGGTTGACGCGGGTGCATCCCATCTTCAGGACGCCGAACGTTGCGATCGTCGTTTACGGCACGCTCGTGCTGATCCTGGCGGTCTTGGGGACGTTCGAGTGGCTGACGCGATTCTCGAACCTTGCTGCTTTGTCGCTGTATTTCTTGACGGCGATCGCAACGCTTCGGCTTCGCAAGCTCAACGTCCGCAGCGACGGTGCACCGTTCGTGATTCCGGGTGGACCGCTCGTGCCGATCCTGGCGTGCGTCTCCATCGTATGGCTCGCTTTCGAAACCATCCGCAACGAACGCGAAGGCGGCATCACTCAGCTCTACGCCATGCTCGTGACGCTCGCCATCATCCTTACCCTGTACGCGATTCGCTC
>CALEKY010000060.1 GCA_937902995.1 uncultured Sinobacteraceae bacterium | reverse complement strand
CGCTCGAACTCGTGCCTGCCATTGAGTTCGGGCGCTTCGCCCGAGCGGTCTTCGAGCCGCACGCGTGTATTGTCGTAGCGTCCGCCGAACGTGAAGGTGAGGCGGTCGGTCAGGCTCAGCGTATCGAGAAAGTAGAGGCTCGCGACATTCACGTCGCCGCGCATGTCGGTCGCAAATTCCTGCGCGAAGATTCCGGTGCGCGACGTGGCTCGGTTTGCGAGCAACTGTGCAACCTCGACGATCGAGTTGTAAGCGATACGTCCCTCGCTGTACGCGGCGCCGATCGTGAAGGTGTTCTCGCGTCCGAACGGTGTCGACTGCAGCTCGAGTTGGAGAGATGCACCGTACGACTTCTGCTCCCGTTGACCGATGTTGTTGATCGCATTGAGCTCTTCGCCGTCCAGCTCGGCTTCGATCGGTTCGCCGTTGAGATCGAGCACCGGCACGATGTCCGTATCGATCTCGAACGAGCATTCGCCATCGCCGTCGACATCGGTGAAATCTTCCTCGACGAGCAATTCATCGTCGTCGAACTCGCATTCCTCGAAGATCGTGCCGTCGCCGTTGAAGCTGTCGGTATCGATTCGACGATAAAACGCGTTTCCAGCGATCCGGATGTTGCTCGAGATGTTTCTCGACCCGGAAAGGATGACTTGTTTCTGTGTGTTCTCCGTCAAATCCGGATGTGTGAACACCTGTTCTCGATCGATAGCGAGCAGCTCCACTGGGGAGGCGCCGTTTCCTCGGAGCTCGGTTTCGGCATACGCAAAGCTCAGGTCGAGATTGGTGTTCTCGGTGCGTCGTGTGAGCGCTCCATACAAGCGCAATGCATCCGACTTCGAGTAGTCGCGCCAGCCATCCTCTTGGAAATAGTCGACGCTGCCGTAGTAGCCCCAGCCTCGCGAGTTGCCTCCATACTGCATCGCCGCACCTCGTCGTCCGTACGAGCCTGCGTAGACTTCAGCGCCCGCTCCTTCGTAATCGAAACCCGTCTTCATATCGAGCGACAGTGCGCCGCCGAGCGTGTTGAGGCCGAATACGGGTTGAGCGCCGGCCAGCAATTGCACCGCATTGACGGCCGACCATGGAATGAGGTCCCAATTGATCGTGTCTCCGAACGGTTCGTTGATGCGCACGCCGTTTTGGTAGACAGCCAGTCCTTGCGGCAGGCCGAGGAGTGGCGAGGCGCTGAAGCCTCGGAAGTTCACATCCGGCTGCAGCGGATTGTTCTGGGCATGATTGATGTTGACGCTGCCGAATCGGCGATTGAGATAGTCGGTAAGGTCCAGCGTCTCGGATCGTTCTATATCGGCTACCGTTGCGGTTTGCACGGACGCGGGTACGCGCTCACGCGGTAGGCGCATTCCGTACGGGGCGATCACGATGACTTCTTCCAGTACGCTGCGTGACTCCGGCCCGGCAGCGTCGACTGGCGGTGTCGCGGCAATCAGAGAAAGAAGGACCGGAAATGCGGCGGCGTTTACGCCCTGTCGTAGCGTGGTGACCATAGCCCTCGTTCCGTCGGTGTGTTGCAACGCGAGGTTGCTTCAAGGAGGCCTACAAGGTTTCACGACACGCCGCGCCGCGTACAGCGAATTCATCGCGATGTGGCCGGGAATTTCTCCCGGGCGATGGTGGATTACCGAAGTGAGCGACACAGCCGTCCGACGCGATGCCATGATGTATCGAGGGGATGACGACGGTGAAACCGAAGATCGAACATCCGGCTGCATGGCGCGATGCGATCGTCGTAGTGATTGCGACGCTTCTCTGTGGCTTGCTCGCCGTCTACTTCGAGTTGAGCGAGACGGTATTTACGTGGACGCGCGATTGGGAGCACTGGCAAATCGATGAGCTGCAGGTGATGCTCGTCGTGTTCGTTGCGGGCCTGGCTTGGTTCGCGTGGCGGCGGTATCGCCATGCGCGGGAGGAGATTGCACACCGACATGCTGCGGAGCGGCGGCTCGAACAGCTCCTTGCAGAGAATCGGCGGCTCATGCAGCAGGTGCTGACGGTTCAAGAATCCGAACGCAAGTCGCTCGCGCGCGAGCTGCACGACGAGCTCGGCCAATATCTGAATGCGATCAAGCTCGATGCCGTGGGAATTCAACGGGATCCTGGATTGAGCCTGTCGGGTCGGCAGGCGGCTTCGGCGATCGTTCGGCATGTCGATCACGTTTCCGAAGTCGTGAGAGAGAGGATCGGCAAGCTGCGACCGACAGGTTTGGATGAGCTCGGTCTCGAAGCGGCGCTCGAGCATTGCATCGACGGGTGGCGCCGGCGGTTGCCGCAAGTGGAGTTTCATCTCTCCGTCGAAGGTAATCTCGATCGAGTCGATGAGCCGGTCGCTTTGACGTTGTATCGGCTCGTGCAAGAAGGCTTGACGAACGTATCGAGACATTCGCGAGCCCGTCGCGTCGAGATAGCTCTACGACGAACGCAAGATGCGACCGGAGCCGACGAGATCATGTTTCGGATCGACGACGACGGATGCGGTGCGAATCTAAGCGGAACGGTTTCGGGATTCGGTCTGATCAGCATGCGCGAGCGCGTTGAGATGCTCGGCGGCCGTCTCGAGATTGCGACGGCGCCAGGACGCGGATTCCAGGTTCGCGCGGCCGTGCCGGCGGTGGCGGCAGCATGATGCGCATTTCGGTACTGCTGGTCGATGACCATCCGATCGTTCGTGAAGGTTATCGCCGCCTGCTCGAAGAGAGCGGCCGGGTGGCGGTGATCGGCGAAGCGGCCAATGTCGCCGATGCTTACGAGACGTTCTGTCGGCTCATGCCGAATGTCGTCGTGATGGATCTTGCTCTGCCCGGCGTGAGCGGAATCGAAGGTATTCGTCGCATCCGGGCGTATCGTCGCGATGCGCGTGTGCTCGTCTTCAGCATGCACGAGGATGCGATCTTCGCGCGGCGTGCGTTGGAGGCAGGTGCGGCGGGCTATATCACGAAGGGGAGCGCGCCGCGCGAGCTCGTCGAGGCAGTCGAGGCCGTCGCATCGGGCCGGCGCTACATCAGTCACGCAATGGCTGAGACGCTGGCATTCGCTGCGCTATCGACCGATGGCGAGGCGCAGTGGCATCTTTCGGCGCGCGAGTTCGAAGTGCTCGAGCTGCTCGTGCAGGGGCACACGGTCGAAGAGATCGGACGGCAGCTCGGCCTGCACGCGAAGACGGTCGCGAATCACCAGTCGGTCATCAAACAGAAGCTCGGTGTCGAGACGGCGGCACAGCTCGTGAATGCTGCAACCCGACTCGGGCTGGTCACGGGATTGAGAGCCTGACGAGCGGCGGAAGAGATCATCGCCATGAATCGACGTGCGACCGAACGTTGGCCTGCGTTGCCGTATGAGGCATGGCACGAGACGGCCGCGACTCTGCACTTATGGACGCAGGTCGTCGGCAAGATCCTCGTTGCGCAATGTCCTTGGGTGAATCATTCCTGGCACGTGACGTTCTTGGTCACCGCTCGAGGATTGAGCACGCGCCTGATTCCGCACGATGCAGGCGCTTTCCAGATCGAGTTCGATTTCGTCGACCACATCTTGCGGATTCGCGTCGTCGACGGCGGCGAGGCGACGTTACCGCTAGAACCGCAGACCACAGCGTATTTCTATCGAAGCGTCATGCAGACGCTGCAGCGGTTGGGAGTCGGCGTCGAGATCAACCGCGTGCCCAGCGAGCTGCCGGATCCGATTGCATTCGATGTCGACGAGGTGCACGGCTCGTACGATTCGGAGTACGCGAATCGCTTCTGGCGAGTGATGTACCAGGCCGCCCTAGTATTCCAACAATTCCGCGCCCGGTTCATCGGTAAATGCAGTCCCGTTCATTATTTCTGGGGCGCCGCCGATCTTGCGGTCACCCGATTCTCTGGGCGAACCGCGCCGCCACATCCTGGCGGCATACCGCATTTTCCGGATTGGATTGCGCGCGAAGCCTACTCGCATGAAGTCAGTAGCGCGGGCTTCTGGGCGGGCAACGAGCAGTACCCGCAAGCGGTGTTTTATTCGTATTCCTACCCTGAGCCGCCAGGGTTTTCGGAAACGCGCATTAGGCCGGCGAGCGGCTACTACGATGCTGGGCTCAGAGAATTCGTGCTTCCGTATGACAGGATACGAATGTCAGTTTCGCCGGAAAGAGAGTTGATCGAGTTCTTGCAGAGTACGTACGAGGCAGCTGCGGATAGCGGCCGGTGGGATCGCTCCGCGCTCGAAAGATCGCGAGACGCGCTTACGATCGGCTGAAAGTGAAGAGGGGAGCGGAGCGACGCCGAGTTGATGGGTTGCGCAGCTCCGCGTGATGTTCCGGCTTTCCGTTCGATCAGAAGGCATACGTGTACCGAAGGTGCGCCGTTCTCGGTACGCCTAGCTGCACGACTTCGTAAGGCGCGTTGCCGACGTCGGTGCGTGCCGTCGCAGGTCTGCCGTGCTCTTCGTCGAAGACGTTCTCGATTCGCAAATCCAGCCGATGCTTTCGCGCCTCGCCAAGGAAGTAGCGAAATGCCGCGTCGACGACACTGTAGTGCCCGTAATCGCGCGTACCGGAGAAGATCGTGTTCGTCACCGAGCCGACGTAATTGATGTTCAGCGTGGCGCCGAACGGTAGCGCTGCCGGGCTATAGTCGAGCGTCGCTTGTGCGCTCGACTTCGGCACGCGGTCGAGCTGCCGGTTCGAACCTTCGCGTTCCGACTTCGTGTATGTGTAGCTGGCTCGCAACGATAGCTCGGAAGTCAGGTTCGCATTCAGTGCAAGCGTCCCGCCGGTGAACTCCACGGTGCCGGGCACGTTCGTGGCGATGTCGAGATCCTCCTCTTCGTCGTACACCCACTGAATCAGGTCGTCGACTTCGCGCCGGAAGCCGATCAACTCCCAGTCGAGCTGTCGCATATCGTTCAGTGGAATCGTTCCGCCGATCGATAGGTTGAGATTCTTGCTCGTCTCGGGTTTCAGATTCGGATTGCCGCGCTCGAACGGATCGATCGCATAGAGCTCCTCCGCGCTAGGCAAGCGCATGCCCGTTCCGGCAACGCCGCGCACGAACAGATTGGCGGAGAAGTCGTGGCGTCCGGTGACCGTCCACACCGTGACGTCGCGCGCATCGGACGGCGAGTTGTATCGCGCGCCGGCGGACAGCACCGTGTTCGCCAACAAGGCCGGCGTCGTTCGAACTTGAGCGAAGACCGCGTGGGTTTCCTCGGAGTTCGGTGCGATCAGCAGCACGTCGTCCCTGCCGCCGTACCGCTGCAGGTCGTAGCCGACGAAGTACTCGAGACCGGCAGCCTGTTTGATGCGTACCATGGCATTGAGGCCTTTGTCGTCGAAGCCCCAGTAGGTGCCGGGCGGGTACACGACTTCGATCGCACCAGGAGTCGTCAGGCTGTTCCACAGGGTGACGTAACTCGTATCCCAGTCGTGATAGTAGCCCTTGAGGTACAGCTCGATGTTGTCGTTGATGCGATAGTCGAACTTCGCGCTCGCGATTTCCTCGTTGCGCGAGTTGATGGCCTTGCGCACGCGCATCGGCG
>CALEKY010000059.1 GCA_937902995.1 uncultured Sinobacteraceae bacterium | reverse complement strand
GCGATCTCAGCGAGCACCTCGCGATATTCGGGCGCGCGCTCGTCGAGCCGATTCACGCAGTCGAGTACGGCTCGGGCATCGCGTGCAGCGACGGCTTCGAGGATCGAGAACACCTCGGATCGATCGAGCGTGCCGAGCATCGTGCGCGTGTCTTCTGCGGTGAGCTTCCCGCCGCCGAAGGCAATGACCTGATCGAGCAAGCTCAATGCATCGCGCATGCTGCCGTTTGCGGACCTTGCGACGAGGCGCAACGCCTCCGGTTCCGCGGGAATGTTCTCCGCTGCGGTGATCTCGCTCAGTCGCTTGAAAATGAGCCCTGGCGGGAAGCGCTTCAGATTGAATTGCAGACACCGTGAGAGCACCGTGATCGGCAGCTTCTGCGGATCGGTCGTCGCCAGGAGGAATTTGACGTGCGGCGGCGGTTCCTCCAACGTCTTCAAGAGCGCGTTGAACGAATGCGTCGAGAGCATGTGCACCTCGTCGATGAGGTACACCTTGTAGCGGCCGCGCGCCGGCGCGTATTGCACGTTGTCGAGCAGCTCGCGGGTGTCGTCCACTTTCGTGCGGGAAGCCGCGTCGACCTCGATCAAATCGACGAACCGCCCCTCGTCGATCTCACGGCAAGCCGTGCACTGGCCGCACGGTTGCGCCGTCATGCCCGTCTCGCAATTCAGAGATTTGGCGAGGATGCGCGCGATCGTCGTTTTGCCTACGCCCCGCGTGCCCGTGAACAAGAAGGCGTGGTGGACGCGCCCCGTCTCGAGCGCATTCACCAGCGCGCGCATCACGTGCTCCTGGCCCGCAAGCTCATTGAAATTGCGCGGACGCCATTTGCGAGCGAGGGCGAGATAGGACATGTGATCCGAAGCTGTAGGCTGAAGTGTAGGTAGAAGAGATTCCGAGAACCCGCTTTCCATTGCGAATCTTACACGACGGGAGCACGTCCAAACGGGCGCTTGCTCTACCTAGAGCCTACAGCCCACAGCCTGATGGAGACGGCCCGCGCCGGCACCTCTTCGGCACCCGATGTAACCGTTACCGTTGCTCCCTTCCGGGCCTGGCGGGGTTGGCGGTCTATCGTCGCGAAGAAACCGACGCGAGCCGCCATAGAAATGGCGATCGACCAAGCGGGTCTGAGACCCCTCTGTCGGCGTCGAAGCGGGCGCGCACTATAGCAGAGAGCGGACGGTTCTAGGCCGAAAAGGGGCGCGTGCAGCGCTCAGCCTCGTCCTCGATAAGGCTGGACGCCTTGATCCGGAATCCACAAGTCTGCCGGCGGCTTGCCAGTCTGCCAGAACACATCGATCGGAATTCCGCCGCGCGGATACCAATAGCCGCCGATGCGTAGCCACCGCGGCTTCAGGAATTTGACCAATCGGTCTGCGATCGCGATCGTGCAGTCTTCGTGAAACGCGCCATGGTTGCGGAACGAGCCGAGATACAGCTTGAGCGACTTGCTCTCGACGAGCCATTTCGCCGGCACATAGTCGATGACCAAGTGCGCGAAATCCGGCTGTCCCGTCACCGGACACAACGACGTGAACTCCGGCGCTGTGAAACGCGCGAGGTAGAGCTTGTCCGGATGCGGGTTCGGCACTCGCTCGAGCACCGCCTCCTCCGGCGACTTCGGCCACGCGACGGAGCGCCCGAGCTGAGTCACAGAACCGATTCGCTTACGTTGTGCCATGGCGTGATTCTGATTCCTCAAAGCGTCTCCGACGCAAAATCCGCGAGCCTCGAACGCTCGCCGCGCATCAGCGTGACGTGGCCGGCGTGCGGCCAGCCGCGGAAACGATTCACGACGTAAGTCAGGCCCGAGGTCGTTTCGGTGAGATACGGCGTGTCGATCTGAGCGATATTGCCGAGACACACGAGCTTCGTCCCGGGGCCGGCGCGAGTGACGAGCGCTTTCATCTGTTTCGGGGTGAGGTTCTGCGCTTCGTCCAGGATCAAGTATCGATTGAGGAACGTGCGGCCGCGCATGAAATTGAGCGAGCGAATCTTGATGCGATTACGCAGCAGGTCGTTGGTTGCCGCCCTACCCCAATTGCCGCCCTCCTGGCTCTGCGTCAGCACCTCGAGGTTGTCCATGAGCGCGCCCATCCACGGCTCCATCTTTTCTTCTTCGGTGCCGGGCAGAAAACCGATGTCCTCGCCGAGCGGAATCGTCACGCGCGTCATGATGATCTCGCTGTAACGATTGCTTTCGAGCGTTTGCGCAAGACCGGCGGCGAGCGCGAGCAACGTCTTGCCCGTACCCGCAGGACCCAAGATCGTGACGAAATCGATCTCGGGATCCATCAGCAAGTTCAGCGCGAAATTCTGCTCCCGATTGCGCGCGGAAATGCCCCAAACGCTGTGCCGCTCGCTGCGGAAGTCGCGCAAGAGCTCGAGCACCGTGCCGGAAGATTCCGTGCGCCGGACGATCGCTTCGAGACCGTTCGGTTCCGACTGATATACGAATTGGTTGACGTGCCATTCGCGCGTCAGCGGCCCTTGCACTCGATAGAACGTGCGCGATTGCTCCTGCCAGGACTGCATGTTCTTGCCGTGCTTCTCCCAGAAGTCCGCCGGCAGCTCCTGCATTCCCGTGTACAGAAGATCCGCATCCTCGATCGTCTTGTCGCTGTAGTAATCCTCCGTGTGCACGCCGACGATCGCGGCCTTGATGCGCAAGTTGATGTCCTTCGACACCAGCGTGACTTGCGCTTCCGGATGTTCCTTCTGCAGCGCCAACGTCTGTCCGAGAATCGCGTTGTCGGCGCCGTGACCCGGCAGGGTTTCAGGCAATCCGCTGTCCAGGATCTTGGTCTGGAAGAACAGGCGACCGGTCGCCGGCTTCTTGCCGTTCGTGAATTTGGCCGTCGGCAGCGGAATGCCTTGATCGATCTGCGCTTTCGAGACGTTGCCGATCATCTCGTCGAGAAAGCGACTGACCTGACGCACGTTGCGCGCGGCCTCGGAGAGACCTTTCTTCCCCGCATCGAGCTCTTCGAGCACGATCATCGGGATGAACACGTCGTGCTCGTCGAAACGAAAGATCGCGGTGGGATCGTGCATCAGCACGTTCGTGTCGAGCACGAAGATGCGCCGTTGCGGGCGCTTCGCGCTTTGGCGCGAGCGCTTGCCCTCGGCCGGTTCTTCTTTCGGCATATTCGAGCGGGAAGTCGTCTCGGTATCGGGCATCAGAGGGATTTCGCAGCTTCGAGCACGGCTGCAGCGTGCCCGGGGACTTTGACCTTACGCCACTCCTGACGCAGGACACCTTCCTCGTCGATCAAGAACGTGCTGCGCTCGACTCCCATGAACTTGCGTCCATACATGCTCTTCTCCTTGTAGACGCCGAAGAGTGTGCACAGCGATGTGTCTTCATCCGACAGAAGCTCGAACGGCAGCTCGAGCTTCGCCTTGAACTTTTCGTGCGAGGCGATGCTATCCGGCGATACGCCGACGATCACCGCCCCTGCCCGCTTGAACTGGCTGTGGAACTCGGCAAACCCTTGCGCCTCGAGCGTGCAACCGCTCGTGTTGTCCTTGGGATAGAAATAGAGGACGAGCTTCTTGCCGCGCGCGTCGCGGAGACTCCAAGTACCGCCGCCGGTCACCGGTCGCGAAAATGCGGGCACCTTTTTGCCCACCTGAACCGTCTTGGAAATCGACTTAGCTACCACATCGCCTCCGTCTCGAGATCGCGAGACATCCGTGAGGTGGGCAAACGCCCGTACCGCTTCCGCTCGTTTGTAACGTCCGCGACGTCACGTCGGTTTGACGGGCTCCAGGATCGCATCCAAGTTCAACTGATCGCACAAGTCCATGAATTCCTCGCGCAAGGCCGCAATATGGACCTTCGCCGGAATGTGGATGAGCATCTGCACGCTGAACATCGGTGCCCCCGTGTGCGCCGCGGCGTACGAGCGGGTGTTCAGCTCAGCGATGTCGATGCCTCGCGCGCTGAAGAATCCCGCCAAGTTGTGCACGATGCCGGGCTGGTCGAGCGTGACGACATCGACGGAGTAAGTCACGACATCCTTGCGCGGAGAACGCGGCTCCGTCCGCCGCATGCTGACCGTGATCCCGGTCGACTCTGACAGCTTCTTCAGCTCGGTCTCGAGCTTCGCGACCGTGTGCCAGTTTCCCGAGACCAGCAGCAGCATCGCGAACTCGTTGCCGAGCGCGGTCATCCGGCTGTCGAGGATATTCCCGGAGCAATCGAGCACAACCCGCGTGAGATCGTAGATGAGGCCGGTACGGTCGCTACCGAGAGCGCTGATAACGATAAGTTGCATTGACGGGGGAGTTTCGACTGTCGGGCGATGAGTGTACAGGCAAGCCTTTGAGGTGAAAACGCTTCGCACAGGCCGGTTTCGCCGAAAAGAGACATCGCTGCGCACCCGTTTGCGCTTGCGCGCCCCGAGGGGCCACCAGTACGATCCCGCGCAAATTTACGCACAAGGATTCTCATGTTCAGCGGCAGTATCGTCGCGGTTGTCACCCCCATGCACGTCGACGGCAGCGTCGACTTCGAGGCACTCGACAGGCTGGTCGAGTTCCACATCGATAATGGAACCAACGGCATCGTGGCTGTCGGCACGACCGGCGAGTCGGCGACTCTCAGTGTCGAAGAGCACATCGAGGTCGTGCGGCGCGTCGTCAAGAGCGTCCGCAAGCGCATCCCCGTCATCGCCGGGACCGGCGCCAATTCCACACCCGAAGCCATTGAGCTCACCCAGCTTGCGAAGGAAGCGGGGGCGGACGCCTGCTTGCTCGTGACCCCCTATTACAACAAGCCGCCGCAGGAAGGGCTCTACCGCCACTTCAAGCTGATCGCCGAGACGGTGGATATTCCTCAGATTCTGTACAACGTGCCGGGCCGGACGGCCTGCGACATGAAGCCCGAAACCGTCGCCCGGCTAGCGGAAGTCAGGAACATTGTCGGCCTGAAGGAAGCGAGCGGGTCGCTCGACCGCAACCGCGAGCTCATCGAGCTCGTCGGGGACCGCATCACCCTCCTGAGCGGCGACGACGACATCGCCGTCGAGAGCACCATTGCCGGCTTCAAGGGCGTCATCTCGGTCACTGCGAACGTGGCGCCGCGTCAAGTCCATGACGCGATCGCCGCCGCGCTCGCCGGCCGATTCGACGAGGCGCGCGCCATCGACGCCTCCCTCCGCCCCCTGCACCGCGCCATGTTCATCGAGTCGAACCCCATCCCGGCCAAGTGGGCCCTGGCCCGCATGGGCCTCATCAGCGAGGGCATCCGGCTTCCCCTGACCCCCCTTGCCGCGGAATACCATGGCCAGGTTCTGGAGGCCCTGAAAGCCGCCGGGATCGCGTTTGCCTGACCGCAGCGGCGCGTGTAACCTCCCCGCCCCCAAGGCGAGGTACAAGGATGTACCGAGTAACGCGCTGCGCTGGAATTCCCCCGAATTCCAGTCCACGGCTTCGGGTAATCGAAGCGACGCGGTGCGATGATTAGACGAATTCGGAGAGATGGCCGAGTGGTCGAAGGCGCTGGACTGGAATTCCAGTAACACCT
>CALEKY010000058.1 GCA_937902995.1 uncultured Sinobacteraceae bacterium | reverse complement strand
GCAGCGGACTGAAAATCCGCGTGTCGGTGGTTCGATTCCGCCCCTGGCCACCATATCCCTTTCAAATTCAATGACTTGAAAGGCTGCGCGCGGACTACGCCGTTGCATTTGGACCAGTTTTGGACCACGACCTTCGCACGTGTCCAAGCTGCCAGCTAAACCTTGATTCCTAGACGGGTCTCCACTTCAACTTCTGGAGACCGAGATGGCATCAATCGATAAGCGTGGCGATGTCTGGCGTGCGCGCGTTCGAATCAAAGGCTTCACACCGAAAACTCGCTCGTTCGATACAAAGGCGGAAGCCGAGCAGTGGGCTGCTCGAATCGAGAGTCAGCTCTTAGCTGGAGAAGACACGTGTCCGAATTTGGCGTCCGAGATGACGTTGTCTTAAGCGCTTGAGCGGTACGCAAACGAAGTGACGCCGATGAAAAAGGGCGCGGAGCAGGAGCTTTGGCGTATTCGGGCTTGGCAGAAGCGCCCTCTCGCCTCCTTGAAGCTCTCAACGGCAGCGCACTTCAGTGAATTCAAGATGGAGAGGCAGAGCGAAAGTAAGTCATCAAATACCATTCGCCTCGATCTCATGCTGATCAGTGCGGTGTTCAAGAAAGCGAGAAAGGCATGGGGATGCCCTATCTCAAGAACCCGATCGCAGGTGTCGAGCTACCGGGAGGCAGTCAGTGGCGCGATCGTCGACTGGACGAAGCTGAGGCGCAGCGGTTCCAACGCACGTTGGCGCAGCAAAGCAACGAGCTGGTCAAATTGGTTATGACGTTCGAGTGTCAACGCCGATTGAATTTTGACCCACCCTTGCCGGAAAACGCCGAAGTAAAATTGGCCCACCCCAAGGCCTGTCACTGATTCTTCGTTGCCTTGATCGATCCTGCCTTACGCTTGTCTTTCAGCCGATAGTTCTCGGCGGCGATCTGCACGATGTGCGCGTGGTGCAGCAGCCGATCGAGCAGCGCGGCAGTGAGTGTCTGATCGTCGGCCAGTGCAGTTGCCCATTGGGTGAATGGCAAGTTGCTGGTGAGGATCATGCTGGCGCGCTCGTAGCGCTTGGTGACGACGTTGAAGAACAAGTTCGCCTCGTCTCGGCCGAACGGTTGGTAGCCAAGCTCATCCACGATGAGCAGCCTTGGCCCGAGGACCGCACGATTGAAGCTGATTAGTAGCTAGATCCTACTTTCACACGACCATGGAGTTTTGTAGGTGCGCACTCGGTGCGTCGCCGGGATACGAGACGATGCTTTGCAGCTCTTCGATGGCTTCCTTGTGCCGCGCTGCTTCGCTTCGAGAGACCTGAGAATCGCTAGCAACCCGAAGCCAAGCAGATTGCGTCGGCCACCAAGCCTTGGAGTAGAGCATCTCTTTGCGTTCGGCATACTGGTCGTTCCCATTGAAGATTACCCATATGCTCGATCAGTGCCATGGCAACCAGGGCATCAGTCGGGGTCCGCAAGTATGCGTGCGACAAGGCCGTCCATTTGACGAGCAGGTTTTTCGTGCTCAGAGAAAGATAGGATGTCTGACGCGCGGAGGAGAGCTGCTCGAGGACGTGCAAAGCAATGGAGCAGTAGGTCGTGAGTCCGCACTCTCGTGACATTCGTGCGAGCGTGCACAAGACTTGCCCGAGCGTCCCGGCCGTGTCTGTAGACTCACTTTCAAGTATGCGTTGCAGCGATTTGAGCTGCTGCAGGATTCTACGAGCTGAGCCGTTTACTAATCTTCTTCGTCTTGTCTCGTGATCCGTCGTGACTCCTTTCGAAGTGGTCCTGCGGCGGACTAAATCCTGCTCCATTTCTCGTCGGCCTCAATTGCCCAAACTCGATCGGTCGAGTCGTATGCCTCCTGTCGAATAAACTACTGCGACGTATTCTTCCTGCCTACTCGACGTTTCCTGCACGCTGTGTACGACATTCCAGGCTGGATGGGGTAGGCGATTGCTTCGGCTGTTCGCGGATACGTCAATTAGTCGCGAGCCTAGGTCCTCGAGCTAGATCTGCATTGCTAGAGGGGAAGTTACGCTCTAGTGCGAAAATAGGAAAAAAGCCGTCATGTCTTTCAGCTGAAGGGTCAGAAATATTTCATGCAGGACAAGCCGCGCATCCGGCGCAGGCTTTACCTCATCAAAGCGGCTGCTGGAAGTTTATTGCCGGCTTCAACTGAAGGTGCGGCATTTTACGGTACTATTCCGCGTGCCCCTCTCGGTTGAGGAAATCCAGAACCAGAGCGGAGACATCGGGTGCTCGATGCAAGATCTTACGGCGCTCGATCGTAGGGTACTCCGGCGTCGTCACACCCATCGTGCGCATGGCTTCCAATACACGTTTCTCTTGCGAACCGCGGAAGGCCGCGGGCTCCGACAAGACGCCGAGCACCAGGGTTTCGGACGTCGAGACCTCTTCCCTCGAAGAGCCGAATGCCCCGCCGATGCCCGGTGTACGTTTCAGGCCTGTTTGCCCGCCCTCGTCGTATTTCTGAGTGCCGTTGGAAAGCTTGCCCAACACCACCGGCCTGCCGTACGGGAAATGTCCCGTGATCGTGTACTTGTTCGTCGAGACGTTCAGCACCTGGGCGTTCACGCCCGGCTCGAGCGTGGAGACCGAGCTCAACTCGAACTCGAGCTTCAGCCTGACGTATTCCGGCGTGGCCAGCTCGGGTTCGACGCTCAGGGACGTGCCGGTTTGGGCCGTGTGCTCGGACGCGTCGCCGTAAACGCCGCCGGACAGCATGATGGTCAAATCCGCGCCGTCGCGGATCTCGGACGATTCGCCGACGGTGGAGATCACCGTGGGCGCCGCGTTCAGGTACACGCTGCTGCGCATGTTGATCGGCATGAAGCGCATGGCGTACTCGATGTCGGGGATCGACAAATGCGGCTGCAGCAGCAGTTGCCGGGTGCGCATCAGATTGTCTAGTACGCTTTCGTCGTCGCCGTCGAATTCGCTCGCGCGTTCCCGGATTTTTTCATATCGGTAGAAGTTATCGCCGTCGGCCGCGCCGAGTCGAAAGACGAGATCGTTGAAGAAGCCGGAGCCGCGCGTCGTGGCGTCGGAGGCATAGCGCCGCACGAAGTACACGCTGAACGTGATGTTCAGGTTGCGGCACACCGCCTCTTCGAGGCGATTGTCGGGTGTGCAGACCAGGTTCTCATCCACGCCATCGTCGCCGAGAGCATGGAGGATCCTGCTCAGCGGCGCGGAATACGTGCGGTCCTGGGGCGAGTAAACGGCGCGTACGAATCGGGTCGCCGGGTCATCGTCCTGAATCGCCGCGGCTTGCATCGCGTCGAACAAAGTGCGCGATACGACTTCGGCGCCGCCGCGCAGGGCGGCGATCGCAGACAGCGCCCAGTACATGCTGCGATCCTCGATCAGCGCAGCGTTCATGAATGCGATCTGCGCCTCCGAGAAGTTGCCGAGATTCAGCTCGGCAAGGCCCAGGCCGGCGTACGAGGGTGCGTGATCCTGCGCAAACCGGGCCGCGCTCGAGAACGCAGCCCGCGCGAACACGGTCTTGTGCTGATCGAGCCTGCCCGATTGCAGCATTTCCAATCCGTATCGAAAGTGGCTGCGCCAGTCGTATCCGAGGTTCTGGGTCGCCTCCAAGGGTTTCTCGTACCGCGGGGTTCCACTGCAGCCTGCTAGCGCGGCTACGCTCAGCAGTGCGATCCCTTTCAATCGCTGCAAGAGTCTTTGCATTCGCGAGTTTTTCCGATCGTTCTCAACTTGAGCTGAGGCTGCGTTCCTGCGCTGCTCATGCGTGCAGCGCGCCAAGGGCGCAGCTCTCAACGCGCACGCAGCCCCTCACGTTGTCGAACACTTCCACACGAGTACGCCGATCCATACCCCATATTCATGGGTGTCGGTTTCAATATGCATCGGGTTTACTTCAATCAGACCTTGCATCCCGAATGGGGTCAGTTCGGTTGTCCGCGCGATCCGAGAAAAGACCACGTACCCAAGATGAATCACGCATGCGGGCGAAACGGCGGAAGTGCGCTTGCCCGCGGTAAGCCTGAATCGCACGGCTATGGCGGACACCGCCTCTCTCGCTTACTCTTTGTAGCGTCCCAACGAGACCGTACCGACAGCGGCGATCAAATCACTGATCGGGAATCACAGAGCTGTGAAAGTGCGAAAGAATATCGATGGATCCGGTAAAGATAGCGCTCCGATACGAGTGCTGCTGTTGGAGGATGATGCTAATCTGCGCGAGCGGTTCGCAGAGATCCTTCGCGCTTGGCCCGGCGCCGAGCTCGTGGGAGCCTGCGCATGTCTGGCCGACGCCCGGCACGTGTTGCAGACGCAGACAATCGACTTACTGATGACGGATCTGCGGTTGCCGGACGGCCATGGCGTCGAAGCGATCCGCCTGTTGCACCAGATCAATCCTGAAGCGGATTCGATGGTGATCTCGGTGCTTGCCGACGAGGAAACGGTTATCGATGCCATCGAAGCTGGAGCGGTGGGTTACTTACTCAAGGATGCCGGTTCGATAGAGCTGATCGACGTCATTCAGCAGTTGCGTGCCGGGTGCTCTCCGATTTCCTCTTCGATCGCGCGCATTCTGATCAGGCGCATCAATGCGCGTCCTTCGGTGCCCAGCGACGAACCGCTGCTCACGCCGCGTGAAACGGAGATCTTGTGGGGTATTGCGAAAGGTTACACATACGCTGAATTGGCCGAGCGCCTGAGCATTTCGCGCAATACGGTACCGGGATATATCAAGAACATTTACCGTAAGCTGGCAGCTAATAACCGCTCCGAGGCGGTTTTCGAAGCCACGCGCAGAGGATTGATTCGTCTTGGATCGAGCTGAGCGAACGGAGGCTGAAGCATCCGTTCCGCGGCTCTTGGATGAATGAGTGAAGGGGTCCAGCGCCAGCCAGCTCTACAGGGTGGGTGTCCTCGCTCGGCACATACGGTCACGTTGAAGATCGTCGTTGGGCGCACGCGCATGATCAAGAAAAGAACGGGCCGCATTCGTGAGAGTGCGGCCCGTTCAGTACGGCCCGGTAGTCAATGGGCCATCTGGCTTCAGTCCGAATCAGCCGGCGCTCGAATCGATCAGCCACTGCAGGACTCTTTCCATTGCTGCGCCTTCTGGATCATGTCGCCGTACTCGCCGAGCATGGAGGACACGCGCTTGACGGCCTTGGACTTGAGGTCCTGCATCTTCTTCTCCTTCATGTCGGAGAGCTGCGCCAGGTAGCCGAACGGCGCGGGGACTTTCCTCTCGCCCAGGCTCACTGCGCTCGACGCGTCGTTGTACCAGTATTTCGCGCGGACCTTGACCTTGATCCAGTTCCAGTTCGGGTCCCTGTCGACCACTCTGACGCAGGTGGCGACTTTCACACTGCCCGTCAGGTTGATCTTTGGCATGCAGAGCTCATCCTTTTCGGTGTCGCCGATGAAGTACTGATAGAGGTTGAGCGTGGACCAGTTGTTGTCGCTGAACTTGAAATAGGAGTTATAGGAAAGATCGATCCCTTCGAGCTTGCCCAGCAGGAAGGGCTGATCCTTGCCGTCGGCGACGTTCTTGGGATAGATGGGATACATGCGCAAGTCGGCCTTGAGCTGGATGGTGCGCTTCTTGCCGCCGAAATCCTTTTTGTCTTTCGCGTGCAGGAAGAAGAGCGGATAGCCGTCCTTGCGGATCTGGTCGAGCTTCTGTTTCTTGTCCTGCAGATCGGCGAGGACATGCACGACTTTGCAGGCCTTCGTCTTGGCCGACTTGAACTTGGAGACGGTGTTGCTGTCGAGCTGGTCGAGCGCGGCGGCGAGCGCGGCGTCCTCGACGTTCTGGTTGCAGCGTAGCTGCGCGATGTCGAGCTTCGTGTTGTCTTCGTCGGCCGCGGCCTTCGCGAGCTCCATGGCGTTGCTCATGCTGAGCGTGACCTGCGGCGGCAGGGAAGTCTGGATCTTGCCCTCCGGCAGCGGCGCGGTGTAGCCGGCGAGGTTGTAAGCGGTGTTGACGAGCTGGGTGGAGTCCTTCGCTGCCTTGTTGAGCTGCTCGAACGTATCGAAGAATTTCTTCGAGTAGTCCTTGTTCGTCGCCGCCTCGTAGTCCTTCTTGACCCCGGATTCCTCGCTGTCGGCGCGATTTGCGAAGCTGGAGATCTTTGCCTTGACGTCATCGAGGTTGACCGGGCAGCTGCCGGCGGCGAAGGCAGCCGCCGGGGCGAGCGCGATCGCCGCTACCACTGCATATGAGACCCTGTTCGGGGCCTTACACTCATTCCTGGACATTGTTTTTCACCTCTGCGAATTAAAAGGAAGCCCCGTAGGGTCCTGTTCGGGCGGGACGATTGTCGGAATGCGGGACGGTGGGCGAAATCCCATGAACGTGGTGTTTCAGTTGCGGCGAACGATTCGTGACACGGTCGGAGCGGCGAGATGGAGTGTCCTCGATCGGCGCATGCGGTCATGCTGCAGTTCGACGTTTGTCCATGGCCGAAAAAACGGCCGCATTCGTGAGAATGCGGCCCGCTCGGCACGGCCCGGTGTTCAATGGGCCCTCTGGCTTCAGTCCGAATCAGCCGGTGCTTGAGACGCTCAGCCGCTGCAGGACTCCTTCCACTACTGCGCCTTCTGGATCACGTCGCCGTATTCGCCGAGGATGGAGGGCACGCGCTTGCCGGCCTTGGACTTGAGGTCCTGCATCTTCTTCTCCTTTATGTCGGAGAGCTGAGCCGGATAGCCGAACGGGGCGGGGACAGCTGATCGAGCAACTACTGCCGAAATGCACCCAATTCCGCTTTGAGGTCGCGATACAAGAGTTGATCATCAGTACTATCGAGTGCGTCGACTTCTGAGCAGCATGCTTCTGCAATCTCAGCGTTGACGAAATCGATGGGTCACCGCGGCCGTATCCCACCTGCCGCGGAGTCTTGCAGCGTCCGTGCCCCCAATCGCGGACGCTTTCTTTTTACGATGCACGTCTGCCTCGATTCGCTCTCCGTCGGCATCAGTGCATTCACCAGCGCGATTACTCTCACTTTGAAAGCAATGCGCGATGCATCCAGCGCGACGAATAGATCCATATTGGAGCGAACTCTAATCGACCACGATCGAAGGCACGCTAATCTCTC
>CALEKY010000057.1 GCA_937902995.1 uncultured Sinobacteraceae bacterium | reverse complement strand
CGAATCCGCCGCCGCACGCGAACCCGCATCCGCACCCGAATCCGCCGCCTCATGCGCATCCTCAGCAGCATGCGAAGCAGCTCGAAGTCGCCACTCAATACGGCCCGGTGATCGGATCGGCGGATGACGGGATTCGCCAGTTTCTCGGTATTCCTTATGCCGCGCCGCCGGTCGGCAAGTTGCGTTGGAAAGCGCCGCAACCGCCGGCGAAGTGGACGAAGCCGCTCCTTGCTCAGCAATTCGGCTCGTCCTGCCCGCAGTTCGGTTCGCCGTTCGGCTTGGAAAGCTTCGATGAAGACTGCCTTTATCTGAACGTCTACACGCCGGATAAGAAGAACGCCCACCATCTTCCCGTAATGGTGTGGTTCCACCCGGGTGCCTATCAATTCGGCGAGGCCGACGACTACGATCCGCGCCGGCTCGTCAAGCGCGGCGTTGTCGTCGTCACGGTGAACTATCGACTCGGCGCGCTGGGTTTTCTCGCGCATCCCGCCCTCACGAAAGAGGCCAAGCCGCGCACCTCGGGCAATTACGGTCTGATGGATCAACAAGCAGCGCTGCGCTGGGTCAAGAACAATATCGCCAAGTTCGGCGGCAATCCGCACAACGTGACGATCTTCGGCGACTCTGCCGGCGGGCTGAGCGTGCACGTGCATCTCGTGTCGCCGGAATCGCAAGGCTTGTTCCACCGAGCCATCATTCAAAGCGGCGCCTATTCGCTGCAACAACCGACGCTCGCCGAAGCAGAGCAATCCGGAATCGCCTTCGCCAATGCGACAGGCTGCACGACACAGGACGCTGCCTGTCTGCGTGCGCTTCCGGTCGCTACGGTCCTTGCGAATCAGATCCCTGCCGCCCTCGGCTTCCTACCGAACGTCGACAACTACATCTTGCCGCGCTCCATCGGCGACGCGCTCGCCGCTGGCAAATTCCATCGCGTACCGGTCATGCAAGGCGCCACGCGCGACGAGTTTCGTTTGTTCATCCCGCTGTCGTTCGATTTCGTCAGCGGCCCGGCGACGCCGGAAATCTACACGTTCGCCATTTCGGCACTGGTCGGCACGACGCTCGACCACGCCGCGGTCATCGCGCAGGAATATCCGCTCGCGAACTACCCCGACACGAACACGGCGCTGGCCGCTATCGGCACCGACGCCGTCTTCGCATGCAACATGCTGAAGTCTTCGCGCTACTTGGCGCGCTACGTTCCGACGTACGTGTACGAGTTCAACGACCGGACGGCACCGCAACGATACCTGCCGCCGGCGAGCATGCCCTACGGCGCATCGCACGAAGCTGATTTGCAGTATTTGTTCGACATCGTCACGAACATGCCGCCCATTCCGCTCAACGCACAGCAGCGCGCGCTTGCCGAAGACATGGTGACGGCGTGGACCAACTTCGCATACACGGGCAGTCCGAATCTCGGACCTCGACTGGAATGGAACCTCTGGCTGCCCGCACAACTCGGATTCGTGCGACGCTGGAATTCGTCGGGTCCCGCACCGTATTCATTGAGCGCCTACAGCAACGAACATCGTTGCGAGTTCTGGCGCGATTGATTGCCAGGGCGTCGCCGAGCTCCTCGGCGACGCCTCGCACCTGCTGCATTCTTCTCCCGCTCCCTGCTTCACGGCAGCGCAGCGAATATTCGTGTTTTCGTATACGCTTGAATCGCTCACTCAAACACAACAAAGCTGGGGGCATTCATGTTCAATCACGTCATGGTCGGATCGAACGACATCGAGCGATCGAAGCGTTTTTACGATGCAGTACTGGGAACGCTAGGCGCCAAGGAGGGCATCAAGAACATCTCTCCGTCCGGCCACATACGTTATTTCTATCGGCACGACGGCAATACGTTCGGCATCACCCAGCCCATCAATGGCGAACCGGCGACGCCGGCGAACGGCGCCACGATCGGCTTCAAGTGCAACTCGCCGGAGCAAGTCCAGGCATTTCATGACACCGCCGTCGCACACGGCGGCACGTCCATCGAGGATCCGCCGGGCTTGCGCACGAACAACATGGGGAAGATGTACCTCGCGTACGTTCGCGACCCCGACGGCAACAAGCTGTGCGCGATCTATCGCGTGAAACAGGAAGGCTGATTCGATTGTCGGGGCGCGGAGCCTCGCCCGCCCCTGCTTGCATTGAGCGTTCAAGCAATCGAGGCAAGCATTTCGTTATAGCGCTGAGAGGGTGCTTGTGCCCCAAGCACCCTCCAGCGGTCTGCCTATTGTTTACCGATAGTTCGCGCCAGGAAATCGAGCATCAGCTGCGCGATTTCTTCGCCTTTGTCCTCGAGTGCGAAATGCCCCGTATCCAGCAGATGTAGCTCAGCCTCCGGCAAGTCGCGCAAGTACGCGCGAGCACCATCCTCCGGAAAGATCTTGTCGTTACGGCCCCACACAATGAGCGTCGGCGGCCGGTACTCGCGGAAGAAGGCCTGAAACTTCGGGTAGAGCTCAACGTTCGTCCGGTAGTCGTAGAACAGATCGAGCTGGATCTCCGTGTTGCCCGGCCGATCGAGCAGCGCCTGATCGACGAGCCATGCAGTCGGATCGATGCGCGTCGGATCCTTGACTCCCTCCAAGTATTGCTCCCGAGTAAAGGCAAGCGTCGTCGCCGCACGCATCGCCTCTCGATCGGCTTTGGATCCGCTCGCCCAATACGCTTTGATCGGCTTCCAGAACTCTTTCAACCCTTCTTCGTACGCATTGCCGTTCTGTACGACCAACGCGGTCACGCGCTCCGGATGCTTCAGCGCCAAGCGAAAGCCGACCGGCGCACCGTAATCCATCACATACAACGCATATCGCTCGACACGAAGCTTCGACAGCAAACCGTCGACGACCTGCGCGAGATTGGCGAACGAATACTCGAATTGCTCGCGAGGCGGCGCTGCGCTGTGTCCGAATCCAGGATAGTCCGGTGCAGTCACGCGATAACGCTGGGCGAGCACCGGGATCAAATTCCGGTACATGTTCGACGACGAGGGAAAGCCGTGTAGCAACACGATTGCGGGAGCATCCCTCGGCCCTGCTTCCCGATAGAAGATCTCCACGCCTTGAATCTCGGTCGTTCGATAGCTGACCTCATGATGTCGGACGGTCGCCGATTCGGCAGGCTCCTCGGCAAGGACGGCGCGGAACGATGCAAACACAAACAATGCAAGCATCGTGAGCGACGAGCGACCGCGAATTGATGGATGGCTCATGACTGAACTCCTGGCAGGGAAATGCCTGTAACCTTCATTCTTTCGCTTTTCACGTTACGCATATCGCCGTAACGTGTCAATAAGCATTTAATGGGTTACAATGAACCGCACCCAAGCGGAGCGTCGCAAATGAGTCATGTTTTCGTAGGGAGCCACCCTGCCGTGGACTTTCTCAACACCGTCTACGGGCCGGAAGGTCGGAAGATCGAGACGATCGGCAACGGCAAAGACTTTCTCGAATGGCTTCAGGCGGCCGGGCTCTTGGATACAAACCAGGCAGCGAGGCTGCAGCGCAAGCTTGGAGCGCGCGGGCTCGATACGGCAGCAAGCGAGGCACGCGAGCTACGCGATTGGGCACGTACCTGGTTGGCACGTTGGCGTTCGGCCCCCACACGCGCCTATGCCATGGAGATCGAAACGCTGAATCGGCACCTCTCCCACCGAGTAACGCGTCAGGAGGTCGTTCGCACGAGTGACGGTCTGCACATCGTCGAACGGCCGCAGTTGGAATCCGCGAAAGATTTGCTCGCTTTGCTCGCCGAACAGATCGCCAAACTCGTTTCCGAGGAAGATCCGGCGCTTTTCAAGTCGTGCGCGGGCTCAGATTGCACTTTGTGGTTCTTGGATCGAACGAAAGCGCATCGCCGGATGTTTTGCAGCCCGGCGACATGCGGGAATCGAGCGAAAGTCGCCGCCTTCCGGGAACGTCAACGGAAGTGATACTCAGGACGCTCGAGTCTCTTCTCCGTGGTGCGATCCGACACCTGTGCGTGCGTCCTTCACGAGTACAGCAGCTTGGCGGCATCTTCTTGCTTCAATGGAATGTCAGTCGGCCGAGGCTTGCGTTATGCCGTCCGAGCGATGGCAATGTCGGCTTGCGTTGGAGGTTCTTCTGCAACCGCGGCAATGCGGAAGTCCTTGTCGATGAATCGACGCTGCCAAAGCTCCAAACACACGAGCGTCCAGAGTCGATAAAGCTGCTCTCGCGGGTACGGCTTTCGCGCCGGGCGGCGACGAACCGCGGCGATGTAGTCCGGATCGATCAAGTTCCGGCGCGCGACGGATCCTTTATCGAGCAGCGTTTCCGCCATCGAATCCAAGACTTCGCTGACCAGCAATTCGTGCTTGATGCGCTGGAGCGATTTGCCTCTTGCTCGGACACGCGCAGGCAATAAATCCCTCATCGCCAAACGCAACACACGTTTCTGCTGCCGGAGGCCGACGTTCAGCCGCCCCGGCATCTTGAGCGCCAAGTCCATGATCTCCGTCGTTTGGAAAGGATCGCGAAACTGCGTGCCGCCAAGCTCCAGCGTCGGTTCGATGTAACCGCAATCCTGGGCCTCGCAGATCTGTTCGGCGACGTACTCATCGAGCGAAGGCAGCTCGTGAAGTACGGGCGCGCTGGCACCGTTCACGATGGGCGGCGGAACGCTGCCGTCGCGGAAGATCACACGTTCGCCGATCCTTCCGAGCAACGTCGTCGGCGGCGCGCCCATCTGCGTCAGATGAAAAATCTCGCTCAGCGGACGCGCGAGCCACGGGAAAAGCTCTTTGAGCCGGATCAACCGATACCGCGGCATGCCGCAGAACAACATGTCCGAGCCGTAGCCGCCGAACACGACCGGCGCCGAACGTCCTGCTTCTTGAAGCACCAAATGCTGCAAGATCGACTCTTCCCGTCCCGCACAATCCTCCATCAGCCACACGAGCTGCGGCAGATGCTCTGCGATGGTCGCCGGATCGAAGATCGTCTCGCGATGTTCGGTCCCGAAGATTTCGGCGAGCTCGCGACCGCCGATCAGCTCCGGATCGTCAGGACATGAACCGATCGTATGCGAATACAGCTTGAGCTCCGGCCTGACGGCGCGAAGCAACGCGACGACGCACGCCGAGTCCAACCCTCCGCTCAATGTGATCGCTGCCCGATCGAAAGGTTTCGATTGTCGTTCGACGTTACGCGTCAGCGTCGCACGAACTTGAAGCGCATACTCTTCGGCCGAACGCGCCTCGATCCGACGCTCAGTCGGCCAGTACACGACTCGTTCCGTGATCCCGCCTGGATGCACGATTACCGCGGTGCCCGAGGAAACCGTCCGCACACCCTGCATCAATGGCAGATCCATGCGGCACGAGCGCGCGGCGAGATAGTGCTGCGCAGCTTCTGGATCCAGCGCCGGGCGAAAGTCTTCGAGCACCAGCAGCGCCTTGTATTCGCTCGCAAATGCAATGCGAGTCGGCAAGACGGCGTAGTAGAGCGACTTGAATCCGGAGGTATCGCACGCGAGCACGACGCGGCCGTGGCGATCGTACTGCGCAACCGCGAAGTACCCGATCACTTTCGCCAGACCGAAGACATCTCGTTCGAGAATCTCGGCAAGCTCCGCACACGACAGCTCATCGAGCTGGGCATCGGCAGCGAAGTTGTCGCCGTGTGTTCCCTCTGCACCTCGCGCCGCGAAGTACACGTTGTGTGCTGGACTCCAGGTGCGTAAACCCGCGCCGCGATGCGACAGCATCTGCGCCATTGCACGCACTTCGTTCAGCGAACCTTCGCCTATCAAGCCGACGATGCCGCCCATGTCACGTCACCGACTGCGCCGATTTGAAGAACCCAGCCCGACTCTCCTCCGCAAGGAGAGCGTGGTCGCGAGATTGGAGATGCGCAGATCGATCCTTTCGCGACTTTCGTGCGTTGTGTGCGCCGGGGAGGGAATGATGGAAACGATGCTGAGCGCGCCAATGGGCTTGGAGTCCATCGACAAAAACGAAGAATCGAGGCCAGATGATCGTTCTCGATCTCATGTTCGCTGCCAGACGAAGGCACCGAGCCTTCGCCGCACTGCGTCAGGACTCTTGCCACACCCATGTGAGCAACTTCTGACAACGTCCAAGCTGCTATGAAGTTCCTCTAACGGATAGGAGTAGCACTTCTGGCCAACTCGATTTTCCGAACCTTCGGCAGGGCAGCCTGGCTCATGGGCGGACGGGCGATCAGCGATGCGCTCGCCTTTGCGCTCTTCGTCGTACTCGCTCGCGCCTTCGGACCGGAAGGCGCGGGCGCTTACGCATTCAATTTCGCCATTGCGACGATCCTGTACGAGCTGGTCGCCTTGGGCGTCGAGGAATACGGAGTTCGCGAGCTCTCACGCGATCCAGTCGGCGGTCCGCGGCTGATCGGCCGCTTACTCAAAGTACAAACCGTATTCGCCTTGCTCGGTTGTGCAGTGTTGGCGCTGTTGAGCCCCACCCTGCTCGATGCGAACCCGGTATTGCTCGCATTGCTACTGCTCTATCAACTCGCGTTCGCTGCAGCTCGCACGCTTTTCATCCCCGCTTTCGTTGCCGGCCATCTCGCCGTTCAGACCATCGGCGAAATCGCGGCCCGGTCAGGCGCCCTACTCTTTGCGGTTCTCGTGACTCAACACAGCGCAATGCCCTCGCTCACCAGAGCGGTGGCGGGATTGCCGCTATTCGCATTGGGTCTGTTGGTCTTGGCACTGAGTAGTGCGGTCAAACACGGCGGCCTGGCCCTCGGCGGCACCTCCCTCAAACACGACTTGAGTGCCATAAGACCGATTTGGTCGTTCGCCGGCGCGAATCTTCTTTCCAGCGTTTACGGCCGCACGGGCATACTCGTCTTGTTTCTCATGCTCGGCGAGCGTACGGCCGGACTGTTCTCGAGCGCGTTCAAGTTCATGGAAGTCGGCTGGACGGTACTGGCGCTCGTACCGTGGGCGGGTTTTCCGCTGCTCGTCCGCGCCTTCGTCCAGCGCTCGGATGAATTTCGCACCACTGCAAGACACGTACTGCATGGAACGGTGCTCTGCGGCGCATTAATGGCGTTGACCTTGTTCTGGATCGTGCCGCTGTTCATCGGTCCGCTGCTCGGCGAGGAGTTCGCACCGGCGGTACCGGTACTCAAAGCGCTCGCAGGAATCATGGTGCTCGTGGCCATCAGCGAATATCTCGAGCGCATGATGATCGTCGCCGATCTTCACGCGGCAAGGCTGAGGATTCTGACCGTACAAACGACGCTCAATCTCGGCCTGAATATCGGATTGATTCCCTGGCTGGGGATGTTCGGTACGGCGATCGCTTTCGCGCTCACTCAATGCAGCACGATCGGTTCGTTCTTCTGGATTCTGCAATCGCGCAAGCAGATGGGCGGGACTGTGCGAGAAACCGGGCTCATCGGTCTGTGCGTCGTCCTCGCGATTGCCGCTGGAGGAGCGGTGAGCTACCTCCCCTTCGACTGACGGCTCGACCGGCAAGTCGCCGATCGAGCCGATTTGTCCGTATCAATAAATGTAGACGGCCCCGGAGTTACTTGCACAGTTGCTGCCGGTGCCGTTGATCGGATCGCAATCGTTGAACTGATCGCCGTTCAACCCGGTTGCTGCGCTGTCCTCCCAGGGTGCGCCCACAACCATCGTCAAACCGTCCGCGCTCAATGCAACCTGCATTCCGAATCCGACGTCGGAGGTCGGATTCGGCGCCTTCACATACGTCGGCGCAGACCATTCCGTGGCCGATCTCTTGTAGACATATACGTTGCCTGAGTAAGCGATCGGTGCATCCGTTTCAGCGCCGATATGCGCGGTAGGAGTGCTGTCCCACGACGCACCCACGGCCAGCGTGTTGCCGTCGCGGCTGAGCGCAACGGCTCTGCCGAATTCCGTATACGTATCTTCGCTCGGCGACGTAATGGAAGCGAACAAGCTCCAGGTGCCGTTGGAACGCACGTAGGAGTGAACGGCACCTCCGTTGTCCCCCCAAGGCTGAGTGACTGCGAGAAGATTTCCGTCATCGCTCAGACTGAGCGACCAGCCGAAATTGCTGAAGTTCTCGGCTTGCGGTGCCTTGATGTACACCGGAGTCGAAGACCACGTCGCGCCGTTGCGGGAATAAACATAAACGGCTCCGGAACTCAAAGCGCAATTCGTCGGGCCCAGCACGCCGCAATCCGGAACTTGGTTACCGCCGATGCCCGTTGCCCCGCTGTCCTCATCGGTCGCCCCCACTGCGAGCGTCGTTCCGTCTGCATTCAGCGCCAACGAATATCCGAACCATGCATATGGATGGGTATTCGAAGCTTTCACATAGACCGGACCTGACCACGTCGAACCGGAGCGCGTAAACACATAAACGGCGCCCGCCCAGGGCGCGTCGTCATTGGCAATGCCACCGATGCCTGTCGCACTGCTGGCTTCGCCCGTCGCGCCGACCGCGAGCACGGTTCCGTCACCGCTCAACGCCACACTGGTTCCGAAGTAGTCGAATTCGCCAGGATTCGATGCCTTCAGGTACTGCGGGCCCGACCAGTTGCCATCCTCTCCGCGCGTGTACACGTACACGGCACCGGCAGAGGATGCTCCCTCGTTCGCTGTCCCTGGCGAAGAGCTGTCTTCGTACGGCGCCCCGACGGCGAGGACGTTACCGTCTGCGCTGAGCGCGACGCTCGAGCCGAAATAGTCGAAGGCGTTCGTCGTACCTACGTTGGTTGCCTTGATGTAAACCGGCGCAGACCACGTCGAACCGGTTCGCGTATAGATGAACACGGCACCCGAATCCGGCGAGCAGTTCGTCGGTGTCTCTGCATCGCAATCGTCGACCGGATTGCCGCCGACACCCGTTGCACCACTGTCCTCATACGGCGCGCCCACGACCAAGGTATTGCCGTCGGCGCTCAACGCGATGGCCTCGCCGAACAACTGATCGTCCTTACGATGCGGCGGCTTCAAGTAACCGATGAGCGGCACGCTCAGTCCGGCAACGCTCAAGGATTCCGATTCGGTGCAACCGCCGCT
>CALEKY010000056.1 GCA_937902995.1 uncultured Sinobacteraceae bacterium | reverse complement strand
GTGATGATCTCGTAAGGATCTTTGATGTCGCAGGCCTTGCAGTGCACGCAGTTCGCGGCATTGATCTGCAAGCGGCGTTTGCCGTCGCCGTCTTCGACGATCTCGTACACGCCGGCCGGGCAGAAGTTCTGGCACGGATTGCCGTATTCCTTCGTGCAACGATCGATACAGATGGACGTGTCGGCGACCTTCAGGTGCACGGGCTGCGATTCGTCGTGCACGTTGCCGGCGAAGAACACGAACGCAAGACGATCGCGCGGCGGCAGCGTGCGTTCGCCCCAGCCGCGATCGGGCGATTCGTATTCGTCCAGCTTCTTGAGTGCCGACCAGTCGGCATAGTTCGACAATGTCCATGGACTGCGGCCGCGAGTCAGCGCTTCCCACCCGGAGTTCAGCAAGCCGAACCACAGACCGTACTTGAAGCCGGGTTTGAAATTGCGTACGCGATAGAGCTCGCGACCGCCTTCCGAGTTGCGCCAACGCGCATCGAAGCCCTTCGCTTCGCCCACTTCGGCGATGTGCTCGGCAGCGCACATGCCTGAGCGGATCGCCTGGTGAATGCCTTTGATCTTCGGCACGTTCAGCGTGCCGCCCGAATCCCCGACGAGAATCGCACCGGGCATTTCGATCGTCGGCAAGGATTGCCAGCCGCCCGCCGCAATCGTTCGCGCACCCGCCGCGAGAATTTCGCCGCCTTCGAGCAGCGGTTTGATGCGCGGATGATTCTTGAACTGCTGAAACGCTTCGAACGGCTTGAGGCGCGGATCCTTGTAATTCAAGCCGACGACGTAACCCACGTACACGCGGTCGTTGTCGAGGTGATAGAGGAAGCTGCCGCCGTAAGTCTTGCTATCGAGCGGCCAACCGACGGCGTGCTCGATGCGGCCGGGTTTCACGCGGCCGGGCGGCAATTGCCACAGTTCCTTGTAGCCGAGACCGAACGTCGGCGGATTGTGGCCTTCGTCCAGCTTGAAACGACGAATGAGCTGCTTGGCGATCGAGCCGCGGCAGCCTTCGCTGATCACGGTGATCTTGGCGTGAATGTCGACGCCCGGCGTGTAGTTCGGTCCCGGCTCGCCGTTCTTTTCGAGACCCATGTCGCCGGTGCGCACGCCGATCACGGTACCGGACTCGTCGAACAACGGTTCGGCAGCGGCAAAGCCTGCGAACACTTCGACGCCGAGCTTCTCCGCTTCTTGCGCCATCCACGGCGTGAGCTGGCCGAGCGAGATGATGAAGTTGCCGTGATTGTTGAACGGCGAGATCTTCATGCGCACGAGGAAGTCGGGCAGCTTGTACGACGAGGTCTTCGTCATGAAGCGCACGTCGTCCTCGACCGCCGGAACCTTCATCCCCGGATACTCGGTGCGCCAATGCGGCAGAAGTTGCTCCAGCGGACCGGGCTCGAGCACCGCGCCGGACAACGAATGCGCGCCGACGGCCGAAGCCTTTTCCAAGACGCAAACGTTGAGATCCGGCTTGAGCTGCTTGAGACGGATCGCCGTCGCGAGGCCGGCAGGACCGGCGCCGACGATGACGACGTCATACTCCATTACTTCTCGTTCTGACATGACTCGTGCTCTTGGAATGGCAAATTGCCAAGCGCGCTCACGGCTGCGCTTGGATCTTCGGTAGCTGCTCGAACTCTTCGAGCTGCTTGCGAATCTGCGCCAGATCGCCGACGACCACGACCGACATGCGCGCCGGGTCGAGATGTTCGCGTGCGGCCTGCGATACTTGTGCCGGCGTGACCGCGTAGAGTCGATCGATGAACGTCGTCAACCACTCGGTCGGCAAGCCGTGCAGATCCATGAACGCGAACTGGCCGATCAAGCCGCCACGCGTCGCATTGGAAATCACGAAGGTGCCGTTGCGATAGTTCTTGGCCGACTTCAGCTCGTCATCGGTCGGCGGCTCGCTCTGCAGGCGGTCGATTTCTCGATAAATCTCCCGCAGAGCAGGACCCGTCACTTCGGACTTCACGTCCGCGCGTTCTGCCCAGACAGCGTGACGATAGTAAGCGCTCACGCTGCTGTTCGGCGAGTACGCCCAGCCTTTGTCCTCGCGCAGATTCATCGTAATTCTAGACGTGAGAACGCCGCCGAGCAGCGTGTTCGTCACCGACAGCGGCATGAATTCCTCATGACTCGGATCGATCACGCGCAGGCCGATACGCAAGGTCGATTGCGGCGCGTCCCGACGATCGATCAGCACCGTCGTCGGTTCGGCAGGTTCCGGAGAGGGGAGTCGAAGCGGAGCAGGGCCGTCGCGCCAACCGCCGAGATGACGTTTGATGGCGGACTCGATGCTCGCGCGATCGAACTTGCCGGCGACGTAGACGTGCGTGCGTTGTGCGCCGAAATTGTCTTCATAGAAGCGGCGCACGTCGTCGATCGAATAGGACTGCAATAGCTCCGGCGTCGGAAAGACCCGGCCGTAGGGATGGTTCGGAAAGAGCAGCGCGGCGAACGCAGCGTCCGCCTGAGCCTGGGGAGTGGCGAGCGCCACGCTCAGGTTGCGCAGAAAGTTCTGGCGAACGCGCGGCAGCTCGGACTCGGGCAAGCGCGGGCGCGTGAGAATTTCGGCCAGGAGCGCAACGGCCTCCGCGCCGTATTCCGATAGCACGTCCAGCGACAACGTCGTTTGATCGGCACCGACTCCGATGGCGACTTGCCCGCCCATCTCTGCAGCCGCTTCGGCAATCTGCTCGGCGGTTCGCTGCTGCGTGCCTTCTTTCATGAGCTCGGCGGTCAGATCCGAGAGCCAAGTGCGCTCACCATCGTTGATTGCGCCGACACGCACGGTGATTGCGATCGTGACTTTCGGGACGGAGCCGAAATCGATGAACGTTGCCTGCACACCGTTCTGCAGCGCGATCTTGGCCGGTGTGGGAATCGTCAGCGGTCGCGGCGGTCCCGGTTCCGGTGCACGGTCGGCTGCCTGCGTACCGGCAAACAGAAAGAGTC
The DNA here is from genome assembly GCA_937902995.1 of uncultured Sinobacteraceae bacterium. Classification (GTDB taxonomy): domain Bacteria; phylum Pseudomonadota; class Gammaproteobacteria; order Steroidobacterales; family Steroidobacteraceae; genus Steroidobacter. Next base: position 21,686 of record CALEKY010000056.1, on the reverse strand, counting down.
CGAGCAGAGCGGTGCAGATTCGAGTGCTCATGGTGCGTTCGCTCCACTTGCAGCGCCGGTACCCGGTTCGAGGAACAGAACGGTGCGGTTCTCGCGGCGCAGATATTCCTGTGCAGTTCGTTGAATCAGCTCAGGCGTGACCTTGGCGAACTCTTCCTCGATGCGATTGATGCGCGCCGGGTCGTCGTCGAATAGCGCGAAACACGCGAGCAGATCGACGAGACCGAGTTTCGTGCTCGAGCCGACGAGATCGTAGAGCTCAGCGCGAATCTTACGGCGGGCGCGATCCAGCTCCTCTTGCGTGACCGGTTCAGTGCGAATGCGTTCGATGTTCTCGTCGATGGCAGCGAGGATGTCGTCGCGCGACGTTGCCGGGTCGTGCAGAAGCGCGGCCGCCCACAGCATCGGACCGTTGTAATTGAACATGTTGCCGAGCAGGTTGATGCCGCCGAAGACCTGGTCGGTGTACCCGCGCCGCTGTACGAGGTCGCGGTGCAATCGTGAGGCCTCGCCTTGCAAGAGAATCTCGTCGATGAGTCCGAACGCGAAATGCTCCGGCGTCCAGCGCGGCGGGACGTGATAGGCGAGCGCAAGCGCCGGTCGCGGTGCGAGCGGATCCTTTTGGGTCACGCGCTTCTCGGCTGTTTGTTTCGGCTCCGAAATGTCCGGCAGAGGCGGTACGGGCCGGGCAGGGATCGAGCCGAAGTATTGCTCGATCCAGCGTTTGGTCTGATCTCTGTCGAAATCGCCGGCGACGACCAGTACGGCATTGTTCGGCGGATAGTAGGCTTCGAAGAATGCTCGCGCTTCATCGAGCGTTGCCGCATCGATGTCTTCCAAGTCACCGTAGAAGTTGTGCGCGTTGTACCAGTTCACGTTGGCGACCTGCGGCAGTTGCAGCCACGGGAATCCGCCGTACGGCCGGTTCAAGACGTTCACTTTCACTTCTTCTTTGACGACGCCTTGCTGGTTGACGAGGTTCTCTTGCGTGATCTCGAGGCTGCGCATCCGGTCGGCTTCGGCCCACAGCATCGTTTCGAGCGCGTTCGACGGAAACGCTTCGTAGTAATTGGTGAAATCGAAACGCGTGGAGCCGTTGAGCTGGCCGCCGAGACCTTGGACGGTCTTGAAGAATTCGCCCTTCGGCAGGTTCTTCGAACCTTGGAACATCAGATGCTCGAACAGATGCGCGAATCCCGTGCGATCCTTGGGTTCGATACGAAAGCCGATGTTGTAGTAGACGCCGATCGTCGCGACCGGCACGGAACGATCTTCGCTCAGCACGACGCGCAATCCGTTGCGCAGCCGGTAGTACTCCACGGGAATGTTGAGCGCCGCGGGTGTCGTGCTTGCAGTCGGCGCGGCTGCGGAAGGTGCCTCTACGCTCGTCGGCGCCGCACATGCACCGAGCATGGCGGCGGCGACGATGCAGATCCAATTGCGAATGCTGTTCATGGCGTTTCCCGAAGCCGGCGGCTGCGAATCGATTATTTCGGCGCCATGCGGATCGCGCCGTCGAGACGGATGCACTCGCCGTTCAGCATCACGTTCTCGCAGATGTGCGCGACCAGCGCGGCGTATTCCTCAGGACGGCCGAGGCGCGGCGGGAACGGCACTTGTTTGCCGAGCGAGTCCTGAGCTTCCTGAGGGAGCGCTGCGACCATCGGCGTCTTGAACACGCCGGGAGCAATCGTCATGACGCGGATGCCGAGGCCGGCGAGATCGCGCGCCATCGGCAACGTCATGCCGACGATGCCGCCTTTGGATGCAGAGTAGGCCACTTGACCGATCTGGCCGTCGAATGCGGCGACCGATGCGGTCATGACGATCAAGCCGCGTTCGCCTTCATCGTTCGGGGCGTTCTGCTGCATCAATGCGGCCGCCGCCTTCGACACGAGCAGCGTGCCGACGAGGTTCACTTCCACGACTTTGCGGAACAGCTCGCCCGGCATTGCGCCTTCCTTGTTGACGATCCGGCGCGGATGACCGATGCCCGCGCAGTTCACCGCGAGATTCAGTCCGCCCATTTCCGACTTCGCTGCGTCGAGCGCGGCGTTCACCGCGGCTTCGTTCGTTACGTCGACGTGCTTGAAGCGGGCCGATGCGCCCAAGGCTTTCGCGGCTGCTTCTCCTCCAGCCGCGTTCACATCCAACAAAGTGACTTGTGCGCCGGCGGCGACGAGCTTCGCGGCGACTGCATTGCCGAGGCCCGAGGCCCCACCCGTGATAACCGCGCGAACTTCATTGAGTTTCATTCGATGTCCTCACTGCGTGTCTGAACGAACGGGCGCTTCGGTACCGAGGGCGCCCGCTAGAGCCGCTGCGCGCCGTCGACTTCGATGACGCGCCCGGAGAAGTAATCGTTCTCGGCGATGAAGATGGCTGCATGAGCCATTTCGGCCGGTTCCGCCATGCGCTTCAGCGGCACCGCGGCAACCATCTTCTCGATCATCTCGGGCCGCATTGAATCGAGGATCTCGGTGCGTGTGAAGCCCGGGGCGATCGCGCCGACCCGAATGCCGTAGCGCGCCAGCTCCTTTGCCCAGACCGTGGTCATCGCAACTACACCGGCTTTGGCGGCGGAGTAGTTGGTTTGGCCCATGTTGCCGGCTCGCGAGATGCTCGATGTGTTGATGATGACACCGCCGTTACCGAGCTCGATCATACGCGCCGCAGCTTCCCGTCCGCCGAGGAACACGCCGGTCAGATTCACGTCGATGACGGCCTGCCATTGCTGCAGCGACATCTTGTTGACGACCTTGCCGTCCTGCACCTTGACCAGCAAAGCGTCCTTGGTGATGCCGGCGTTGTTGGCCATGACATCGAGTCGGCCGAAATCGTTCACGACCCGGTCGAGCGTCGAGCTGACTGCATCCTCGACGGCGACGTTACAGATGTACGCTTCTGCGCGTACGCCCAAGGCGCGGCATTCGCGCACCGTCGTGTCGAGATCTTTTTCGTTCAAGTCCAGCGCTGCCACGTGCGCGCCTTTTTGGGCGAACGCCAGCGCCATCGCCCGACCGATTCCGCGACCGCCGCCCGTGATGACGGCGACTTTGCCGTTGAGTTGCATTGTATTCCCCGAAAAAAGAAGGGCGCCGGATGTTAGCCGCTTCTTTTGCAATGCACAAAGGGCTGCCGACCCCGGTGGCAGGCCACAGGCGACAGTCCACAGCCGTGCGCGCGGAGCGCGCGAATTTGCCTCTCCCCCTTGAGGGAAAAGCGGCGAGAGCGAACGCGTCGCAGCGAGGGGTCGAGCTCGAGGATGCGCGCTCTTTCCTTCAGCCTCTAGCCTTCAGCCTTCAGCCTTCAGTCTTCAGCCTTCAGTCTCATTTCACCCATTTCGCCTTGCGCCGTTCGAGAAATGCGCTCAGTCCTTCCTGGCCCTCGGGGCTGACGCGCAAGGTCGCGAGCAGGCGGGCGGTTTTGTCGGCGAGCCCGGGATCGCGTGCCGGACTGACATCGCGAATGAGTTGTTTCGCTGCGCGCAGAGCATTCGGACCGCCTCGCAGTATCAAGTCGACTTGCGACTCGACGCAGGCATCGAGCTCGGCATCGGTGCACACGAAATGCGTGAGTCCAAGTGCGCGTGCTTCCTCCCCGTTGAAGCTCGCGCTCGTGAGGAACAAGCGTCTTGCTTGACGCGCGCCGATGGCGGCGACGACATAAGGCGAAATGGCTGCGGGCACGATGCCGAGCCTTACTTCTGTCAGAGCAAACGTTGCCGAGGCAATCGCGATTGCGATGTCGGCACAGGCAACGAGACCGACGCCGCCGCCGAAGACGTTGCCATTGATGCGCGCGATGACCGGTAGCGCGAGCTCATCGAGCGTGCGCAAGCAGTCGGCCAGCAAACGGGCATCGGCATAGTTGGCCTCTTCGGATGCGCCCAGCATCGAACGCATGTGCGCGATGTCTGCACCGGCGCAAAAGCTCTTGCCTGCGCCTGTGAGCACGACGACGCGCGCAGCGGGATTGCGCTCGACATCGAGCAACGCAGCCTGCAGTTGTTTCAGCGTTTCGCCATCCAGGGCGTTGTGTTTGTCGGGGCGATTCAGCGTGATCGTGGCAACGCCGCGCTCGGACAGTGTCGTCGTAACGAGCATGAATGTTCACTCTTCGGTCGATGGCTACATCCGGAAGATGCCGTACTGTTCGTCGCCCGGTGCGGGGCCGTTGGCCGCCACTTCTAGTGCGCGGCCGAGCACCGAACGCGTATCGACGGGATCGATGACGCCATCGTCCCACAATCGCGCGGTCGCGTAGTAGGGGTTGCCTTGAGTCTCGTATTGCTCGCGGATCTCGGCGATGAACCGGTTCTTGTCTGCCTCGTCCCAGGTTTGACCGCGAGCCTTCAAACCGTCGGCACGCACGGTAGCGAGCACTTGAGCTGCTTGTTCGCCGCCCATGACCGAGATGCGCGCATTGGGCCACATCCACAGCATGCGCGGTGCGTACGCGCGACCGCACATCGCGTAGTTTCCGGCGCCGAACGAGCCGCCGATGATCACGGTGAACTTCGGGACGCGCGAGCAAGCAACGGCTGTTACGAGCTTGGCGCCGTTCTTCGCGATGCCTTCGTGCTCGACCTTCTTGCCGACCATGAACCCGGTGATGTTCTGCAAGAAGATGAGCGGAATGCCGCGCCGGTTTGCGAGCTGCACGAAGTGCGCGCCCTTGAGCGCGCTTTCGGAGAACAGGATGCCGTTGTTCGCGAGAATCGCGACCGGAAAACCGTACAAGTGCGCAAAACCGCACACCAGCGTCTTGCCGTACAAAGGCTTGAACTCGTGAAACTCCGACGCGTCGACGATGCGGGCGATCACTTCGCGAACGTCGTAGGCAAAGCGCGTGTCGCGCGGCACGATGCCGTAGAGGTCCTCGATCGGATGCACGGGTTCGCGCGTTTCGATGCGCTCGAGCCAGGGTTGCTGCTGTGCGTTCAGATGCAGCACCGTTTCTCGCGCGAGCGTCAATGCATGCTCGTCGTTGTCGGCCAGCATGTCGGCCACGCCCGAAATGCGCGTGTGCACGTCGCCGCCGCCGAGCGTTTCCGCATCGACGATCTCGCCGGTGGCCGCGCGGACGAGGGGAGGGCCGCCGAGAAAGATCGTGCCTTGCTTGCGCACGATGATCGTCTCGTCGCACATCGCAGGCACGTAGGCGCCCCCTGCGGTACACGAGCCCATGACGACGGCAATCTGCGGAATGCCGGCCGCGGACATTCGCGCCTGATTGAAGAATATGCGCCCGAAATGATCGCGATCGGGAAACACTTCATCCTGCATCGGCAGATACGCGCCGCCCGAATCGACGAGATAGATGCACGGCAGACGATTCTCGGCCGCGATTTCCTGCGCGCGCAGGTGTTTCTTCACGGTCAGCGGAAAATAGGTGCCGCCTTTCACCGTCGCATCGTTCGCAACGATCATGACGTCGCGGCCGTGCACGCGGCCGATGCCCGTCACGATGCCCGCGCTCGGTGCGCCGTTGTCGTACATCCCGTCGGCTGCCAGCGCGGACAGCTCGAGAAACGGCGCACCCGGATCGCACAGCACGGCAATGCGGTCGCGGACGAGGAGCTTGCCGCGTTCGGTGTGCTTGCGACGCGCTTCATCGCCGCCGCCGAGCGCGACGAGCTCGAGCCGCTGCTTCAGCTCGGCGGCAAGACCTCGCATGTACGAATCGTTGATATGAAACGCTTCGGAGTTGCGATCGACTCGAGTGGGAATCATGCGGTGGCCTCGAACAGCTCGCGACCGATGAGCATGCGGCGAATCTCGCTGGTGCCGGCGCCGATCTCGTACAACTTGGCATCGCGCAGTAGGCGACCGGTCGGGTAGTCGTTGATGTAACCGTTGCCGCCGAGCGCTTGGATCGCTTCGAGCGCCATCCACGTGGCTTTTTCCGAGGCTTGCAAAATGCAGCCGGCGGCATCGAAGCGCGTGATCTGCCCGCGATCGCACGCGCGCGCGACGGAATAGACGTACGCACGGCAGGCGTTCATGGTGGTGTACATATCTGCGATCTTGGCCTGCATGAGCTGGAACGTGCCGATCGGCCGGCCGAACTGCTTACGCTCGTGAACGTAGGGCAGGATCGCGTCGAGGCACGCGCGCATGATGCCGAGCGGACCGCCTGCCAGGACCACGCGTTCGTAATCGAGCCCGCTCATCAGCACTTGTGCGCCGAACCCTTCCTTGTGCAGCACGTTCTCTACGGGAACCTCGCAGTCCTGGAAGATCAGCTCGCAGGTGTCTGAGCCGCGCATGCCGAGCTTGTCGAGCTTCGGTCCCGTGCTGAATCCGGGCATGCCGCGCTCTATGATGAACGCAGTGATGCCGCGCGAGCTGAGCTCCGGGTTCAGCGTGGCATAGACGACGAACACATCGGCGACCGGACCGTTCGTGATCCACATCTTCGAGCCGTTCAGGACGTACACATCGCCGCGCCGTTCGGCGCGCGTGCGCATGCCGATCACGTCCGAGCCGGCGCCGGGCTCGCTCATCGCCAGCGCGCCGACGTGCTCGCCGGTGAGAAGCTTTGGCAAGTACTTTCGTTTCTGTTCCGGCGTGCCCCAGCGCCGCAGCTGATTGACGCACAGATTCGAATGGGCACCGTACGACAAGCCGATCGATGCCGAGGCGCGGCTGATTTCCTCCATGGCGACGACATGGGCGAGATAGCCGAGACCGGTGCCCCCGTATTCCTCTTCGACGGTAATGCCCAGAAGGCCGAGCTCGCCGAGCTCGGGCCACAGCTCCCGGGGGAAGCGGTTTTCGCGATCGATCTGTGCGGCGAGGGGGGCGATACGATCGCGGGCAAACTGTGCGATGCTCGTCCGCAATGCATCGATGTCGTCGCCGAGCCCGAAATCGAAGTCCAACATCGTCGCAATCCCAGCCTAGCCAAGCTTGTCCCATTGTCGGACAATCCGACCTCATGTCAACCCGAGCCAAAGTGACCCAGTCCCGTAAGTCCGCACGAGCCGGCGCCAAGTCGGGTGCCGGTATGCAATCGGCCGACACGCCGGCAGCGCTCTTCGAGCCCGTGGAGCGCGAGCCGGCCTATACGAGAGTGTCGGCAGCCATCGAGGCGAAGATCCTGTCGCGCGCGCTGCGCGACGGCGATGTGCTGCCGTCCGAGATCGACCTCGCGCAACAGTTCCGTGTACACCGTTCGACCGTGCGGGAAGCGCTGAGGCATTTGGAAAGCGCCGGGCTCATCAGGCGGCCGCCGGGTTCGAAACGCATGTATGTCAGTCGTCCGCACGTGGACAAAGTCGCTTCAGGCATGCGACAGGCGCTCGTCATGCACGACGTGACGTTCGTCGATGTGTGGGAGGCGATGATGGTCATCGAGCCGGAGGTTGCAGCGCTCGCGGCACAACGAAGGACTCAGGCGGATCTCGAAGCGCTGACGCAAGCGCGCGAGCGTTTCATGAGCTGCCCGGAAGGCGATCCGCGCGCCGTCGAATACGTCGCCGAGTTCTTCGAATTGCTCGGTATGTGCGCGCGTAACCAGGTACTCGTGCTCGCGAAGCACCCGCTCGCACAAGTACTCGCGCCGTCGCTCGGACAGATGATCGACAAGGTTCCGCAGGCACGAGCCCGCATTGCCGATGCGCAACGCAACATCATTGCGGCGCTACGTGACAAAGATGCGAACGAAGCTCGCAAATGGATGGCGAAGCACGTACGCGACTTCAAGCGAGGTTATGAAGTCGCGGGAATCGCGCCGGATACGTTGGTATCGATGTGAGAACAGTCAACAGGCTACAGGCGACAGGCTGCAGGTAGCTGTTGGCGGGGATCGCGCGAGCTTGGGCTCGCGCGATCCGATTCCGAACGCTGTCAGACGATTTCGACGGCGATCGCGACCGCTTCGCCGCCGCCGATGCAGAGGCCTGCGATACCGCGCTTGAGGCCGCGTGCCTTGAGCGCGTGCACGAGCGTCGTGACGATGCGGGCGCCGGTGGCCCCGATCGGATGCCCGAGCGCGCAGGCACCGCCATTGACGTTGACCTTCGCATGATCGAGCTCGAGGTCGTGGATCGCAGCCATCGCGACGCATGCGAAGGCTTCGTTGATCTCGTACAGATCCACCTGATCGGCACGCCAGCCGACCTTTGCGAGCAGGGTCTTCAATGCGCCGACGGGTGCGGTCGTGAACCATTCCGGCGCTTGCGCATGGCTCGCATAGCCGACGATACGCGCGAGCGGTTTCAGATTGTGGCGCGTTGCGAACGAACTGCTCACGACGATCGCGGCCGCCGCGCCGTCGGAAATCGACGATGAGCTTGCTGCCGTCACCGTGCCGTCTTTATTGAAAGCCGGCTTCAAGTTGGGGATTTTCGCGATGTCGCACGTGAACGGCGTTTCGTCCTGATCGATGACGCGCTCACCCTTGCGATCCTTCACTGTGACCGGCGCGATTTCTCTCTCGAATGCCTTGCCTTGAGATGCAGCAACTGCGCGCCGCACGGATTCGGCGGCGAACGCATCCTGTTGCTCGCGTGTGAAGTTGTATTTCTTCGCCGTCTGATCGGCGAAATGCCCCATCAACTTGCCGTCAAACGGACTTTGCAGACCGTCGTAGAACATGTGGTCGATGATCTCGCCATGACCCATGCGATAGCCACCGCGCGCTTTGGGCAACAGATACGGTGCGTTCGTCATGGATTCGATGCCGCCGGCGAGAATTGCATGCGCGGAACCGGCACGGATCTGATCCGCGGCGAGCATGATGGCTTTCAAACCGGATCCGCACATCTTGTTGACCGTCGTCGCCGGGACGTGCTGAGGAACGCCGGCGGCGAGGGCGGCTTGACGCGCAGGTGCCTGGCCGATCCCGGCCATCAATACGCATCCGAAAATCGTCTCTTCGATCGCGTCGGCGGAAACCTCGCTGTCCTTGAGCGCTGCTTGCGCGGCAACCGCACCGAGCTGAGGAGCAGTCAACGGGCTCAATACGCCTTGGAATGCGCCGATGGGCGTGCGCCGCGCAGCGGCGATGAAAACTTCTTCGGTCATGGCAATGGACTCTCTAACGGCGAAGGCCGAAACAGGGGCTGGGCTTGTACCCGAATGTGGCCGTGAGTGGCAACACTCAAGACGTTTTCCCGCCGCAGTACGGCAATTTCACGTGGCTCAGCGAATCGATGCGCTGCTGCGCGAGACGGTTGGCGGCTTGCAGCGTCGGGATGCCTTCGCGGCTCGAGAGCTCGAGGATGCGCTTGATGATGCCGTAGATCCGTCCGACGCTTTGTAACGCGCGTTCCTCATTGTATCCCTGCAGTTCGCTTGCGCTGTTCATCAGCCCGCCTGCGTTGATTGCGTAGTCTGGCGCGTACAGGATTCCGCGACGATCGAGCTCCGTGCCGAGCTCTTCGGATTCGAGTTGATTGTTCGCGCCGCCCGCGACGATCTCGCAGCGCAAGCGCGGAATCGTGTCCTCGTTCAAGACGCCGCCGAGCGCGCAAGGCGAGAACACCGTCGCTTCGACATCGTAGATCTGCGACATCGGCACTGCTTCGGCGCCGTATTCGTCCACCAATGCTTCGACGCGCTGCTCGTTGATATCGGTGACGAAGACTTTGGCTCCGGCTTCACGCAACGACTTCACGAGGTGATAGCCGACTTGACCGGCGCCTTGAACTGCAAAGCTGATCTGTCGGAAATCGCTGTGTCCGTACTTGAACTCGAGACAAGCGCGGATGCCGTGCAGCGTGCCGAGTGCCGTGAAGCGTGCCGGATCGCCGCTGCCGCCGTTCACTTGATGGACGCCGACCACATGGCGCGTCTCGTAGCGGATCATTTCCATGTCTTCGACATTCGTTCCCACGTCTTCCGAGACGATGAAACGTCCGCCGAGCGAATCGATGTATCGGCCGAGCGCGCGCAGCAGGGCTTCCGATTTGTCGGTTTCCGGGTTGCCGATGATGACGGCCTTGCCGCCGCCGAGATTCAGTCCGGCAATCGCTGCCTTGTACGTCATGCTCCTCGATTGACGGAGCACGTCGCGCAGCGCGTCGGCCTCGCTGACGTACGGCCACATGCGCAAGCCGCCCAACGCCGGACCGAGCAAGGTGCTGTGAATGGCGATCACGCACTTCAAACCCGATTCGCGATGCTGAAAGAAGACAACCTGCTCATGGCCGTGCTGGCCCAACATGTCGAACAGATTCATCGGGCGATCCTGTAAAGCGGGTATGCGCGCCATTATAGGCGCGCGGAGGGCGGCGATTTACGCGCTGCGATTGCTGCCACGCCGTCGTCGTGTGCCAGATCCGGTTCGCCGAGCGCACTGACGATTCGCGCTCGCGCCTGATCGCGTATGGCGAGCACGTTGGCAGCGTCGGTCGTACCGACCGGCAGCGGCGGCAAGATGTCGATTTCGATTCGGCCGAACCTCGGCAAGTAGCGGCTGCTCGGCAGGATATAACGCGTGCCGCGAATGGCGACCGGCACGACAGGGAGCCCAACGCGCGCTGCAATCGCAAATGCGCCGGTGTGGAACTTACCTACGCCCGGGCGTTCGACGAACGTGCCTTCCGGAAAGAACACCAGCGACTGTCCGGCATCGGCCGCCTTCATGAGCCGCCGTGCATCCATGGCGCCGGCATGACGATTGAAACGATCGACGAATTCCGAGCCGATGCGTTTCAACAGGAGCCCCGCAAGCGGCACCTTCGTCACTTCTTTCTTGATCACGAAGCTGAATCGCGCGGGCAGAAATGCTTTGAGCACGATGCCGTCGATATAGCTCGCGTGATTGGCGACGACGACGCACGGCGTCGACGGCAGCAATTCCTCGCCGGTGACTTTCACGCGCATGCCAGCGCAGTGGAAGAATGCCTGCGCCATGTAATGGGCGACCGCGCGGCGGCGGTTCATGCCGAGGCCGGGAACCAGCGTGACGAGGATGAGCGCGATCGAGCCGAGCAGGAGAAACACCAGGACGGCATAGACGCCGTAAATTGCATGCCCTAAGCGCGATAGAAGTTGCAAAGTCGTCGTTGTCCGTATCAACACTGTCGGCCGTGAGCGGTGCTTTGGGCCGCCGCCTTACAGCCGATTTTCTGTGAACTGGTTCTCTTTATGTAATCCCCACCGGGGTTCTGTGATAACTGTCACGCCCCCTCTCGGACCCCCTCCGCATACTGCCGACATTGCATTTACGGATAGGGTCGCAGGGATCGATCCGCCCGGAATGCGCCATTGCGACATTCGATGAGCACAGTTACGAAAGCGTCAGTTTACTCGAGGAGCGGCGAAGACACGCCGGAAACTCCCTCTGCCGCGGCGATCGATCGTTTTCTCGATGCCGTGTGGATGGAGCGCGGGCTGTCGCCGAATACCTTGTCGGCTTACCGAGCGGACCTCACCGCGCTCGATCGTTGGTTGCAGCAGCGCGGCGGTTCGACGTTGACGGCCAAGCGTGCCGATCTGCTTGCGTTCATCGCCTGGCGGGTCGAGTCTGGCGCGCGGCCGCGGTCGACTGCGCGCCAACTGTCGAGCTTCCGCCGTTACTATCGTTACCTCGTGCGCGAAGGTGTGCTCAAGGAAGATCCGACCGCGCAGATCGCCATGCCCAAGATCGGGCGCTCGCTGCCGAAATCGCTGACCGAAGAGGAAGTCGAGGCCCTGCTTGCGGCACCGGAGGTCAACGATCCGCTCGGCAATCGCGACCGAACGATGCTCGAGGTCCTGTATGCCACGGGCTTGCGGGTGTCGGAGCTCGTCAATCTGAAATCCAGTCAAGTCAACCTCAACCAGGGCGTCATCCGCATCGTCGGCAAAGGCGATCGCGAGCGCTTGATTCCGCTCGGCGAAGAGGCGGTCGGTTGGCTGCAACGCTTCACGAACGGTGCGCGCCTCGAGATCCTGCTCGAGCGTCAGACCGAATACCTGTTCCCGACGCGGCGCGGCGACCGGATGACGCGCCAGGCGTTCTGGCACATCATCAAGCGCTACGCCCAGAAGGCGGGCGTGCAAAAGGCGCTGTCGCCGCACACGCTGCGGCACGCGTTCGCGACGCACCTCCTCAATCACGGGGCGGATTTGCGCGTCGTCCAAATGCTGCTCGGACACAGCGACTTGTCGACCACGCAGATCTACACGCACGTCGCTCGCGAGCGCATGAAGGATTTGCACTCGCAGCATCATCCCCGCGGTTGATCCGCGCGGATTCCTTCCTGCTGAATGTCGATTTTTGCCGGCACGCCTAGGTCGGCTGCCCCGGTCTGCTAGACTTTCTTGGAACTGCCCGCGCGAGTCCGGCTCGAATGATGGATCGCGCCCATGGGCGCCTACAGGAGTGACCATGAGAAAACTCTGTTTCGTGGTGCTGATGGCCGTCGCTGCGGTCGCAAGCGCCGCCGAACCGGCCAAGAACGTCGATCCGCGGGTGGAAATCGCGAAGAAGTTTCCGGACGCGAAGCCGGAGAACGTATTCCCCACGCCCATCAAAGGCATCTATGAGCTGCGGCTTCACGGCGAGGTCGCCTACGTCACGGCCGATGCGCGGTATCTGATCACCGGCGATCTGTTCGATATCGATGCGCGCGAGAACCTGACCGAAGCGGGGCGTGCCGAAACGCGCAGAAAGCTGCTCGCGAAGCTGGATGAGCGCGAAATGATCGTGTTCGGGCCGCAGAAGGCGAAGCACACGATCACGGTCTTCACCGACGTCGAGTGCGGCTATTGCCGCAAGCTTCACTCCGAAATCGAGCAGATCAACAAGCTCGGCGTGCGCGTGCGCTACATGGCCTATCCGAGAGCGGGCCCGGGCACAGCGGACTGGGCGAAGATGGAAGCGGTCTGGTGCTCGAAGGATCGTCAGACTGCGATTACGCAGGCGAAGCTCGGCCGCGACGTCAAGGCGGAGAAATGCGCCACGCCGGTCGCGAAGCAGTATGAGCTCGGCGCAGAGATGGGCGTTCGAGGCACGCCGGCGATCTTCACGGCGAGCGGCGACTACATCGGCGGTTACTTGCCTCCCGATCGGCTGCTGCAGGAATTGAACGACCTCGCGGGGGCCGCCAAGCAGTAGCGAAACTCGCGCAGAAACGAAAAAAGGCCCGCTTTCGAGCGGGCCTTTTCATTTGAGCGGGGCTCGGACGAGCTATCGCTCGAGGAGCTTTAGCTTGTCGGGCTTGCCGTCCCATTCTTTCGCATCCGGCGGCGGTGCCTTGCGTTCCGTGATCACCGGCCAAGCCTTGGCCAGCTCGGCGTTCAGTTGCTTGAAATGCTCCTGGCCTGCAGGCAGCTCTTCCTCGGAGAAGATCGCTTCGGCAGGGCATTCGGGCTCGCAGAGCGTGCAATCGATGCACTCGTCGGGATCGATGACGAGGAAGTTCGGCCCTTCATGGAAACAATCGACGGGGCACACCTCCACGCAGTCGGTGTACTTGCACTTGATGCAGTTTTCTGTGACGACGAAGGTCATCGGATCGCTCCAGTAGACGGCGGGCCGCTTTGCGGCGGCGCATTGTGCCAAAACGGGGCGGCAGTCGCGAGTGAGCGGTTAGAACGATTTGCTAGGGACTTCTAACGATCGCGCAGCACGAGCTTCCCGTCCTGCCAATCGATGTCGCGAAAATGCGTGCGTTCTTGCTGCGTGCGACGATCCTCGAGATAGCGCCGCAGGGCGAACTCCACGCTCAGGAACGCTATCTCCGACCAGGGAATGTCCTGCTCGTCGTAGAGCCCGACCTCGAGGCTTTCCGGCCCGATGCCGAATTCGCCGTTACGCAGCCGCGCGCGAAAAATGATGTGGACCTGATGCGCTCGAATGACGTTGACGATGGACACGAGAGAGCCGATCTCCACGTCCGCGAGCGCTTCTTCCTGCGCCTCGCGAGCCGCGGCGTCCTGCACGGCTTCGCCGTTCTCCATGAATCCCGCCGGCACGGTCCAGTAACCGCGGCGAGGCTCGATCGCGCGACGGCAGAGCAGGATTTTTCCCTGCCACTCGGGAATACAGCCGGCGATGATCCGAGGATTCTCGTAGTGGATCGAGCCGCATGCCTCGCAGACGTATCGAGGCAGGTGATCCCCGTCAGGAATCTTCGTGGTGACTGCGTGACCGCAATTGGAACAGAACTTCATCGGTCAGAAGCATAGCGCAGCGGCGGATCGCAACCGCCGGAGCTTGCGCGGTGCTCGACGATCGAATCGGAGGTGGTGCCGGTGGTCGGAGTCGAACCGACACATGGTTGCCCATGGCAGATTTTGAGTCTGCTGCGTCTACCAATTCCGCCACACCGGCAGATGTGTGCGCCCGAACGGAGCCGTCGGGGTAGGGGGCGCAAGTATAGGGAGGTCGATGCAAACTCGGAAGTCGATCGGCATCGATCGACCCGACGGATGGGCCGGAAGGACGCCGCTCGACGATTGCGACCTTTCGATCCCCTGGCGCATCTAACCGGTCGATGTCGCACTTCTACGGAATAGAGCTGCCTTCCGAAACGATCCGCGCCGCAGCGGCGGGCGACCGTCGCGCCCACGAGGCGATCTATCGGACCTACGAGCGCCCCGTGTACACGTTGGTTCGGCGCTTGATTCCGCGCAGCGCGGTCGCCGACGAGCTCTTCCAAGAAGTCTTCGTCGAAATCCTGCGCAGCATCGGCAGCTTCTCCGGCGAAGGTTCCTTCAGCGGCTGGGTGCGCTCGATCGCGGTGAGCAAGTGCCTGATGTATCTGCGCTCGCCTTGGCATCGCAGCCTCCTCTGGCTCGACGCAGATACCGAAACGGCACCTCCCGTGCTCTCCGATGACGGTCCGTCCGCCGATCTGGAGGCGGCCGCACAAGCGGATCTCGAACGCGCGCTGGCTTTGCTTCCGCCGCTCGCCAGAACCGTCGTTTGGCTCCACGACGTCGAGGGCTATACGCATGGCGAGATCGCCAAAGCCCTGGGGCGAACGATCGCATTCTCGAAATCGCAGCTTTCTCGCGCACATCGGCGTCTGCGCGAGCTCTTGGAATCCAGATCCGAGTCAGTGTCATGCATGCCCGCCTCGACCAATTGTTGAGCTTGCGCGACGGCGCGCCCGTCGACGCGGCTGTCAGCGCACACGTCGCTCAGTGCCCGACGTGCCTTGCCGAAGCGGCGCGTCTGGCGCGCATGCGCGACGAATTGAGCTCGCTCTCCGCAATCGATCCGCCGCGCGATTTCTGGCCGCAGATCGAAGCGCGTGCCGCGCGGCCTCAGAACAAACGAAAGTTCGCGTTGGCTGTTGCGGCGGCGCTTGCGTGCGTGGTGTTCGGCGCGATCGCCGTCGTCGAATTGGATCGGGACCGCCTTGCACCGCAGCCGTTCGCCGATGCCGGCGATTCGCCAAGTGCGGAGCTCGTCGAGCTCGACGCGCTGATTGCGCAGTCGCGCGAGCTCGAAGCTCTCCTCGAAGCGCTACCCGCGCGTCCGCAGGTCGAGCGCGTGTCGACCGCGGTCACCGTGGACTCGCTCGAACAGGGCATTCAGTGGCTCGATTGGCAGCTCGCGCACGGTGCCGAAGTGGGGCTCGATCGGCGTCAGGCTCAACGCCTGTGGAGCCAGCGCGTGGAGTTGATGGATTCGTTGGTCAAGGTGCGGTACGCCGAGTCCGTGCCGAACAGCTTCTAACTCGATTGGTGGAGGAGTTCTATGAGTAGGTCGATGAGGGCGCCGCATTCGCGGGCGATGCGGTTCGTTGCCGGTGCGGTGCTCGCGTCGTTGGTCGCAATGGCGCAGCCGACGCTCGCGGCCGAGCCGGAGAAAACGGCAGCAGAGCAAGAGCGCAAGCTCGAAGCAGCGCGCAAACGTCTGGAAGATGCGGCTCGCGAAGTTGCGGAGCTCAGCATGTCGCTGTCGTCCGATGTCATGCCGCACGTGAGCACGATTATTTCCCGGCGGATGTCGCGCGCAACGCTCGGTATCGCGATCCGTTCACGCGACGAGGGACGCGAGGACGGCGTCGAGATTCTCAGTGTCAGTCCGGGCGGGCCGGCAGCAGAAGCGGGTTTGAAGGCCGGCGATGTGTTGATCGAGATCAACGGGCAGTCGTTGAAAAAGGAAGGCTCGCAAATGCCGCACGAGAAACTGCTCGCGTTCATGCGCGACGTCGAGCCGGACGAGAAGTTGAAGGTGCGCTACTTGCGGGACGGCAAGGCGGCGACCGCGACGGTCGTGGCAGGGCGTGCAGACCGCTTTGCGTTGGCGCCGCTCACCCGCGAGTTGCATCACTTGCCGGCGATCGAGTTCCTACGGTCACCTCGAGGTCTCGGCTCAGCGGAGCTCGTCGCGCTCACGCCGAAGCTCGGACAGTACTTCGGCACCGATCAGGGGCTGCTCGTCGTGCGCGCGCCGAACGATTCGCGGCTGCAGATCGAGGAGGGCGACGTCATCCTCGACATCGATAATCGAGTGCCGAGGAGCGTTTCGCATGCGCTGCAAATCCTCGGCTCGTATCGGCCGGGCGAGAAACTGAAGATGACCGTGATGCGCATGAAAAAGCGCATGACGATCGAAATCACGATCCCTGAAGACGTCGGCGGTCGCGGCGAAGGTGTGCGATTCCGCCTGCAACCTCAGACCGATCTGCCACCGCCGCCGACGCCGGGGCGTCCGATCGATCTGCGGACCGAGGCGGTCTGACGACTTGCGAACCAGGGCGCGCACGTTGGTCATGCTGGCGCACATGACTACACTGGCGCGCCCTGGCTTTGCTGCCCGCCAATATGCGCCGCGCCGATTTTGCTTACGAACTGCCCCTTGAGCTGATTGCGCAACGCCCGCCGGCCGAACGGACGGCGAGCCGGCTCCTGTATCTGAACACCGCTTCGGGCGCGATCGAAGACAAGTCGTTCGCCGAATTGCCCGAACTGCTTCGGCCTCACGATCTGCTCGTCCTGAACGATACGCGCGTGATCCCCGCGCGGGTGATCGGCATCAAGCCCACGGGCGGTCAGGTGGAAATCCTGCTCGAGCGCATTCTCGAGGGGCGCCGCATTCTTGCGCACGTGCATGCGAGCAAACCGCTGCGGCGCGAGGCGCCGGTTGCGTTGCCGGGTGGCGCAACGGCAACGTTCATCCGCCGGCAAGACAATTTGTTCGAGCTCGAGCTGTCCGCCGATCCGCTCGAATACTTTTCGGCCCATGGCGCCATGCCGTTACCGCCGTACATCAAGCGCAGCGCCGATGACGAAGACGTCAGCCGGTATCAGACCGTGTTTGCGCGCGAGCCGGGCGCAGTGGCGGCGCCGACCGCAGGGCTGCATTTCGATGCGGCGATGCTCGAGAAATGCCGGGCCATCGGCGTGCGGATCGAGCACGTGACGTTGCACGTCGGTGCCGGAACGTTCCAGCCGGTGCGAGTCGACGATTTACGCGAACATCGAATGCACGCCGAGCGCGCCAGCGTCAGCGCGCGCACGTGCGAAGCGGTGCGCGAGACGCGCGAGCGCGGCGGTCGAGTCGTTGCGGTGGGCACGACGGTCGTGCGCAGTCTCGAAACGGCTGCGGCCGAGGGCGGGCTCGCGCCGTTCTCGGGCGAGACACGCTTGTTCATCACGCCGGGTTTCCGATTCAAAGTCGTCGATGCATTGCTCACGAACTTTCATTTACCGGAATCCACGCTGTTGATGCTCGTGTGCGCGTTCGGCGGATACGAGAACGTGATGAATGCCTATCGCCATGCCGTGACACAGCGCTACCGATTTTTCAGCTACGGCGACGCCATGTTTCTCGAACGCAGACCTGGCTGAAGCGCGCGGCTGAAGGCAACGTCCCCGCAAGCGCTTGCTGTTACGCTATACGCCCTAGCATCCCTGCACTTCGATTCACGGACCCAGCATGCATTTCGAGCTCCTCGCAACCGACGGGCGCGCGCGCCGCGGTCGAATCACGTTCGACCGGGGCATCGTCGAAACGCCGGCGTTCATGCCCGTCGGGACCTACGGAACCGTCAAAGCGATGACGCCCGAGGAGCTGAGGGACGTCGGTGCGCAGATCATCCTCGGCAACACGTTTCATTTGATGTTGCGTCCCGGCATGGAAGTGATGCGCGCCCACGGCGGCTTGCATCGTTTCATGCATTGGGACGGCCCCATCCTCACGGATTCGGGCGGCTTTCAGGTGTTCAGCCTCGCCACGCTGCGCAAGATCACGGAGGAGGGCGTGAGCTTTCGCTCGCCGGTCAACGGCGATCTCGTCTTGTTGACGCCGGAGCGCTCCATGCAAGTGCAGCGGGATCTCGACTCCGACATCGTGATGATCTTCGACGAATGCACGCCCTATCCGGCGACGCACGAGGAAGCGCGACGCTCGATGGAGCTGTCCTTGCGATGGGCGAAGCGCAGCCGCGAAGAATTCGATCGGCTCGAGAATCGGCGGGCGCTGTTCGGCATCGTACAAGGCGGGATGTATCCCGACCTGCGGCGGGCATCGATCGCCAGTCTGCTCGACATCGGTTTCCACGGCTATGCCGTCGGGGGGCTCGCAGTCGGCGAACCGAAAGAAGAGCGCGAGCACATTCTCGAGACGATCGAACCTGCGTTGCCGAGCGACCGGCCGCGCTATCTGATGGGCGTCGGAACGCCGGAGGACCTGGTCGAGTCGGTTCGTCGCGGGATCGACATGTTCGATTGCGTGATGCCCACCCGTCATGCCCGCAACGGGCATTTGTTCACGTCGACGGGTGTAGTGAAGATCCGCAATGCTCGGTACGAAGCCGATACGAACCCGCTCGATCCTGCGTGCAACTGCTACACGTGCAGGCACTATACGCGCGCGTACCTGCGTCATCTCGATCGGTGCAACGAGATCCTCGGAGCGAGGCTCGGCACGATCCACAACCTGCACTATTACCTCGAATTAATGCGCAAGATGCGGGAGGCGATCGCCGGGCGGCGTTTCGCCTCGTTCGTCAAGGAGTTCTACGCATCTAGGGAGCCAGTTCAGGAGAACGGTTGATCCCGAATGTGCCGGCGCGACACCAATTGGCTAGGGACGATTCGGCGCGCCAACGGTAATATGCCGCGCACTTCCAAACCACGGCGCATAGCCGTGCGCTAACCATACGCATGCTTGCAGACCTTCCGACCGCACCTTGGTTCCGGCGCTTGCTGGTCGCCGGCCTCATTCTCGGCATTCTGTTGCTGACGTTCAGCGTCGTGCGGCCGTTCCTGGTGCCGCTGATCTGGGGCGCGATCCTCGCTTACGTGGCATGGCCCGCACACTTGCGCATGTTGCGGCTGTGCCGGGACCGGGCCACCGTGGCGTCGTTGGCGACGACGCTGCTGGTCACGGTCATCATCATCGTGCCGCTCATTTGGATGGTGCTGCTGCTGCGGGTCGAAGCGGTTTCCGCGTATCACGCAGTTCAGAATTTCTTGGCCTCGCACTCGCAGTTACCCGAGCCGCTGCGCGAGCTGCCTGGCGTCGGTCCATGGCTGCAGGAGCTTCTGGATCAGCTCGCTGCCGATCCCAAGACGATCAGTCAGCAGTTCATCGTGCTGATGGAAGAGTCGTCGATCGAGATCACGCGCCTGATCGGCGGTGTAGGGCGCAACATTGCGAAGCTGTTCTTCGCCGTGCTTTCGCTGTTCTTCCTGTTGCGCGACGGACCGCGTCTGCTGCGAGAAGCACGAGCCATTCTCGAAGGCATCCTGGGCCCGACCGTGAAAGACTACTTGGATGCCGTCGGCTCGACGACGCAGGCCGTCGTGTATGCACTGATGTTGGGTGCATTGGCGCAGGGTGCGGTGGCCGGCGTCGGTTATGCGTTGTTCGGCGTGCACGCACCGGTATTGCTCGGAGCGCTCACCGCGCTCGTGGCGCTCGTGCCGTTCGGTGCGCCGATGGTGTGGGGCAGCCTCGGTATTTGGCTCTTGCTCACCAATCACATCTGGCAAGGCGTCGGCTTGTTGTTGTGGGGCATGTTGCTCGTGAGCTGGGTGGACAACATCGTGCGCCCGCTCGTCATTTCGAATGCCACGCGCATGCCTTTCCTGCTGGTCGTGTTCGGCGTCCTCGGCGGCGTGCTCGCCTTCGGCCTCGTTGGTCTGTTCATCGGTCCCGTGCTGCTCGCCGTCTCACTCGCAATATGGAAGGAGTGGTTGCAGCAGCACCAGAAGTAGGGAAAAGGGAAAAGGGAAAGGGGAAAGGGGAAAAGGGAAAAGGGAAGGAGGCGCTACGCGCCTCGCCACTCACTACTCACAACTCACCACTCACGCTCCGGCTTCCTTTCCTGCATTCGATAGCAGCACCTTATCAATCCTCACCCCATCCATGTCCACGATCTCGATCTTGAGATCGCGCCACGTGAGGGTGTCGCCGGGTTTGGGAATGCGCCCGAGGCGGGCGAGGACGAAACCGGCGACGGTGTGATAGTCGCGGCCGGCCATGTCGCGACGTCCGAGACGTCGCTGAAGGTCTTCGATCGGCATGTGGCCGTCGATGATCCAACTGCCGTCCTCGCGTAACTGGGCTTCTGGCCGTTCGCGGCTGCCGAGGTCGGGTAGCTCGCCGGCAATCGCTTTCAGGATGTCGATCGGCGTGGTGATGCCTTCGATGTCGCCGTATTCGTCGGTGACGATGGCCAGGTGCGTGCTCGAGCGCTGGAACTGATCGAGCAGCTGCAGCACCGAAATGGAATCGGGAATGTGCAACGGCGGCTCGAGATCGCGTTCGGGATCCAAGTGGCCGCGGCGCATGGCTTCGCTCAGGTTCGCGAGCGTGATCATGCCGAGCAGGTTGTCGAGCTTGCCGCGGGCGACGAGGAATCGCGCATGGCCGCTCTCCTTGGCCTGATGCCAGATCGTCTCGAGCGGTTTGTCGAGATCGAGCCAAAT
Organism: uncultured Sinobacteraceae bacterium; assembly: GCA_937902995.1. Classification (GTDB taxonomy): domain Bacteria; phylum Pseudomonadota; class Gammaproteobacteria; order Steroidobacterales; family Steroidobacteraceae; genus Steroidobacter. The sequence goes on along the minus strand of CALEKY010000056.1, from coordinate 855 downwards.
GACGTCCTGCCGAGGAATCATGATCGAGCCGACTTTGCGGTCGGCGAGCGCCAGCACGCCTTCCAGCAGCCGGCGTTCGGAGGCGAGGAATACGCCCGCGCGCGTGCCTTCGGCGACGAGCGCGCGCAAATCGTCTTCGGTCACAGCCGCTTGAGGTGCGGACGAAACGGGCAGGATCTTCAGCACCAGGTTCACGGACGACCGCAGCAACCACACGCCCGGTGCCATGATCCTGGCGAACACGCGCATGATCGGCGCGACGAAGACGGCGAGCGTCTCGGCATGCGAGAGCGCGACTCTTTTCGGGACGAGCTCGCCGGCGATCAGCGATACGTACGTCACCAGAATGACGACGACGACGAAGGAGATTTCAGTGGCGTAGCGCTCCGGTACGCCGAGCGGCAGCAGCGCATTGGCAAGGGGCTCGGCGAGTCTTGCGCCGCTGTACACGCCGGTGACGAGGCCGATCAATGTGATCCCGATCTGGATCGCGGACAGAAAGGTCGTCGGATCTTCCAAGAGCGCGAGGGCGGATTTCGCGCCCGAGCGACCCTGCTCGGCGAGCGTCTGCAGACGCGTGCGTTTCGAGGAGACCAGCGCCATCTCCGATAGGGAGAAGAATCCATTCAAAAGCACCAGCAGGAAGATGACCCCGATCTCGCTCCAAAGCATGCATTCACCTGTACGACGCGCTGCGGTCAGCGCGGGCGCCCAGTGTACCTATTGGATGCACCCCCTTGGGCTTTGCCGCCGACCGGGGTCCACCGTTGACCCCCGATGGGCGCCGTTCGGCCCGTACCGCCTGTGTATAATGCGCCGCTCATTTGCCCTGGGGTCCGACGCCTCGGGATGTTC